>JBBRWX010000032.1:0-28023 GCA_038248935.1 Actinomycetales bacterium | reverse complement strand
TGACAGTGTCTGATTTCAACACATCGTTCACACATGTGTCGCGACATCGTTCACACCCTTTGACGATGGGACATGGGAAACCTCGATCGAAACCACGTCATCGTTCTAGCCGTCATCGAAGGTGGAATGTCCGTCACCGAGGCTGCCACCAGATTCGGCGTCTCCCGGCGCTGGATCCACACCCTCCTGGCCCGCTACCACACCGGCGGCCTAGGCGCCCTGAGCCCCCAATCCAGAGCCCCTAGGTCCTCACCCCACGCCACACCACCCGCGCTGCGGGCAAGAGTGCTGGAGTTGCGTACCACACTGCAACGGGCAGGCCTTGACGCCGGTGCGGAGTCCATCCATGACCGGCTGTCACGCGAGTATCCGAATCCGCCGTCAGTATCAACAATCTGGCGGACCCTCAAAGCCGACGGCGCCATCACACCCCAACCCCACAAACGGCCACGCTCATCATGGATCCGTTTCGAAGCTGCGGTTCCCAACGAGACCTGGCAATCCGATATGACCCACTGGGCACTCGCGGGCGGCGCCCCGGTGGAGATCATCACCTGGCTCGACGACCACGCCCGCTACGTCCTCCACATCAGTAGCCACACCACCGTGACCGGCCCGATCGTCACCACCACGTTCCTGTCCGCCGCGAAAATTCATGGTCTACCAGCATCAACACTGACAGACAACGGCATGATCTTCACCACCCGCTTCGCCCGCGGCAAAGGCGGCCCCAACCACCTCGAACACGTCATCTCCCAACACGGAATCATCCAAAAGAACGGCCACCCCGGCCACCCCCAAACCCAAGGCAAAATCGAGCGCTTCCACCAAACCCTCAAACGATGGCTAGGAGCCCGCCCACCCGCAGCGACCCTGGCCGAGCTCAACACCCAACTCGCCGCCTTCGAGCACGTCTACAACCACGAACGCCCCCACCGCTCCCTAGGCAGACGCACCCCCGCCCAGGCCTACAACGCACTACCCAAAACCGGGCCCACCATGGAGCTACTCGAGCGCCACTGGAGGGTCCGCCACGACATCGTCGACACCGCAGGCGCCATCACCCTGCGATGGGCAGGCAAACTCCGCCACCTAGGCATCGGACGCGCCCACAACGGACACCGCGTCATCCTCCTCGTCGCAGGAGCCAACACCCTCGTCATCCGCCCAGACACAAGCGAAATCATCGCCGAACACACCCTGAACCCCAACCGCGACTACCAACCCAAAAAACCACAAAAGCCCCTCCCGAAGGAGGGGCCTCTGTGAACGATGACCCGAGACACCTGTGAACGATGTCCCGACACATCACATCAGTCGGGGTGACAGGATTTGAACCTGCGACCTCGTCGTCCCGAACGACGCGCGCTACCAAACTGCGCCACACCCCGTGAAAAGCCTGCTTAGGATATCTCCCCACACACCTCCACGCGAAATCCTTGCCCCGCAATCAGTCCCTAGCGACCAACGTGAGCACCGTCGCCTCGGGGCGGCACGCGAATCGCACGGGCGCGTAGGGAGAAGTTCCAGCCCCAGCACTCACATGCAGCCACGTCGACGCAGCGTCTCCGTCGGGTCCTGGCCACGAGGAGAGCCCCTTGGCCCTGCCTCGATCCAGGTCGCAATTCGTGACAAGCGCACCATAACCGGGAACACACACCTGCCCGCCATGAGTGTGGCCCGCGAACATGACGTCAACGGCATCGCCTTTGAGCGCCGTCAGAGCCCTCGCGTACGGCGCGTGCACCACGCCAAGGTGTAGTGTGCCGCGCTCGCCATGTGGCGAAGGCATCGCATCCCTACCGATGTGGGGATCGTCCATCCCCACCGCCGTCAGCTCCACGCCCGCGACGCTCATCCGTGCGCGCGCATTGTTGAGATCCCTCCAACCTGCGTCCGTAAAGACCGACCGCAGTTTCTCGGTGGGAAGGGGTGCGGGGTCGGAGTGCATTCGCGACGGGCCGCCAAAATAGGCGAAGGGGTTTATCGGGCGCGGTCCCACGTAGTCGTTCGAGCCAAACACGAACAGGCCAGGTAAATCAAGGAGAGGCGCGAGCGCCTCGGCAACCGTCGGAACGGCGTCGACGTGGCCCAGATTGTCGCCCGTCACGACGACAAGATCGGGAGCTTCTTTCGCAAGGGACGACGCCCAAGTGACCTTGTCGCGCTGGGACGGCGTGAAGTGGAGATCGGACACGTGAAGCACGCGGATGGGCGCGGCGCCGCGCTCCAACACGGGAACGCTCACGCGCCTCGTGGTGAACGCGTGCGCCTCCGCCACACCCCAGCCCACGCATGCCGCGCCGAACGCGGCCACGCCAACCGCTACCCCCAGGAAGGGAGGCACCGCTACCTACGGCCCAGTTCCGGCGCCGGCGCCTTTGTCTTTTCCGCCGCCAGGTGCGGGGACAGGAGTCACGACCCAACCCACAGGCGGGGCCGTCGCGAACTCAGCAGGCGGCCAATTGCCCGCGTCGCCCCACCAATCCGCGGGCGGAACGCTCTGGTCCCAGCCTGCGGGCCAGTTGTACCACCACGCGGGGTACGCATCGGTGGACAAGTAGTACGTCACGGTGCCACCTGGAAGCATCGACGACCCCGCGTTGGGCGACTGCCTGACGATCGTGCCTGCGGGAACGGTTGAGTCAAAGATCAACTCGGCACCTAATGTGAAGGAGAATCCGGCCAGGTTGATGGCGTCCTGCGCGTCCTTCTCCGCCATGTTGCGAACGTCCGGAACGGGCATCTTCACTCCGTTGAGCATCTGGTCGGTCACGTCGCGGAACGGAGTCGGTTCCATCCCAGCGGTCATGGGAATCATGTAGGACTGCCAGATCGGCGCGGCGATGTCGCCGCCATACCAGTAGTCCTTCGACACCCCGTTGATCGTGAACTTCTGCCACCGCCCATTGACCTTGGCGCGCTGGAAGGGAACGTCGACCTCGGCGTTACCCACCCACACGGACGTGGTGATCTGCGGCGTGTAGCCGATGAACCACATGTGCTTGTTCTCTTGAGAGGTGCCAGTCTTGCCCGCAGCGGGGCGGTCGAGGCTTGACTTGTAGGCGGTTCCTGGCTTCACAAGCACCGTCTCGAGTGCGTAGGTCACGGCATCGGCAACCTCCTGCCGGATCTCCTGAGAGCATTTCGTGGGAGGCGGCACCACCTCGGTGCCGTCCTTGAAGGCGACCGGGGATCCGTCAAGTTTGGTCATCGACTCGATGGCGCGCGGCTCGCAGTGCACGCCGCCATTGGCAAAGGTCTGGTACGCCGACGCCATCGTCAAAGGCGAAGCGTTTTGCGATCCGAGCGTTACCGAGGGAAACAGCTCAAAATCGGCGCCGTCTGCGCGGTGGAACCCGAGCTTGAGCGCCATGTCCCTCACGTCACACAGGTCCAACTCGGAAGAAATCGCCGCATACGCCGTGTTGACCGAGAGTTGCGTCGCTTTGAGAACGGACATCTGCCGCGCCTCTGACGCCTCGACGTTGCCCACCTTCCACTTGCCGACGAAAGGTAGCGCCTCCGGGCACGCTGCCTTCCACTTGGTCATGTCGAATTCCTTCTTCTGACCAGGGACGATCTGGTTGAGCCCATGCCCGCTGTCAAGCCACTGGGCTAGGATGAGCGGCTTGAAGGACGAGCCAGGCGAGAACCCGCGCGAGCCGCCGAACTGCCGGTCGACTGCGTAGTTGATGGCGGTGGTTCCCGGCTGCTTTGACGTGGGGTCAAAGGGCCTATTTTGTGCCATCGCGAGAATGTTTCCTGTGGCGTTGTCGATCGACACGAGCGCGTCCTCAAGCCCCGACGGATCATCAGCGGGCACGCCAGCAGTGACCGAGGCGTTGGCCTGTGCCTGCGCGGTCGCGTCAAGAGTGGTCACGATGTTGAGACCACCCTGGTAGAGAAGCTTTCTACCCTCGCCCTGGAACGCGGGGTCCTTTGAAATAATCTTGGTGACATAGTCACAGAAGAACGGTGCCAACTGGGACGCCGCACACGACGCCTTGGGGTACGTGATGTTGAGCGTGGCAGCGACGGGAGTGTTGATCGCCGCGTAGTAATCCGTCGAACTCAAATCCCTCTCGCCATTGGCGCCGATGTGATCATGCATGGTCGAAAGCACGTGATCGCGGCGGATCTTGGCCTTCTCGGGATGCCTGATCGGGTCCCATTGGGTGGGGTTCTGTGTGATGCCTGCAATCGTCGCTGCTTGGATCGCGTTGAGGTCCTTCGCAGGAATGCCGAAGTACAACTGGGCGGCCGTTTCCACGCCGTAGACGCTGGGACCGTACTGAGCGATGTTGAGGTACTGCTCAAGGACGCGCTCCTTGCCGCAGTCAACTTTGGGTTCTGACGTGCAGTTAACGCCGAGATCCTGGTTGAGCTTCTCTTCGTAGGCGAGCGCGAGACGCCACTCGCGTACTTTGCGCGTGATGCTCGTCTCAGTCGCGGCCTTGATCGCGACTTGCTGGTCGGCTTCGTCCGAAAGGTTGTTGGCGGCGGCGAGCAGCGTGTTCTTGACGAGCTGTTGAGTGATGGTCGACGCACCCTCTTGACCGCTGTTCGCGACGTACTTGTAGCCAGCGCGCACGAGGCCCTCGCCGTCGACGCCGTTGTGCAGCCAGAAACGCTTGTCCTCGACGTCCACCTGGGCGATTTGCATCCAAGGCGAGATCTCCTCGAGGGGAACAACGATGCGGTTCTCCGTGTAGAACGTCGCGAGCAACGTGGTGCGGTCTGAGGCGTAGATGCTCGACGCTTGTGGCAAGTCCGTCTGGTCAAAGGCCTGAGGCAGCGACTGGAAGATCTTCGCCGTCCCGTTGGTTGCCTGACCCGCTATCGTGACAGCCGGTAAAGCGAGTCCCGCGAGCAGCACACCCCCCATCACGGAGAAGAGGAGAAAGCCCGCAATAGAGGTCACCAGTTGCACGATGGTGACTCTGCCGTCGCGGCGCGCGCGCTCAGAGGTAAACAGACCCATGGGAGAACCTTACGTGGTGAGACAGCCGGCTACGCGAAACAACGAGCGGCGACAGCGGCGCGTTCCTTGGCGCGGTCCGAGCGCCGGGGTCTAGGCTCTTCGCATGACCACCTGGGAGTACGCCACCATTCCGCTCATCGAGCACGCCACCAAGCAGATCCTCGACCAATGGGGTTCCGACGGCTGGGAGCTCGTCTCCGTCATCACCGGTCCCACGGGCGGACTGGTTGCTTACCTGAAGCGGCCCAAGGAGTGAGCCACTCGGCACGCCTCGCCGCGGCAGGGATCACGCTGCCCGCTGTCGCGGCCCCTGTCGGGGCCTATGTGCCCGCGATCCGCCACGGAGACCTCGTATCCACGTCGGGCCAGTTGCCCTTTGTCGCTGGTGTCCTCCAGGCCGCCGGCATCGTGGGAGCAACCGTGACGCCCGAGGTGGCTGCGGAGTGCGCACGCACGGCGGCCCTTAACGCCATCGCGGCCGCGGCCGACGCGGCGGGCGGTATTGACAACATCGTGTCGGTAGTGCGCGTCGTGGGGTACATCGCGAGCGCCCCCGACTTCGGCGGACAGCCGGCGGTGATGAACGGCGCATCCAACCTCATGATCGAGGTCTTTGGCGACGCGGGCAAGCACGCCCGCTCTGCCGTTGGGGTCGCAGCGCTCCCGATGGGCGCTCCCGTCGAGGTCGAGATTGTGGTGGCGGTGCGTCACTAGCGTTGCGTGAAGAATTCAGCGGTCTCACGCGAGCGTCGGTCGCGGTCTAACGCGAGCGCGCACGCAAACGTTCGGGCTCGTAGACCTCCACGGCACCGATGTGGACGTCGATCCAGCCGCGGGAAGCGAAGTCCGCGAGCGCCTTATTGACTGTCTCTCGCGACGCGCCGACCAACTGGGCAAGTTCCTCTTGAGTCAGGCCGTGGCGCACGGTCACGTGTCCACGCTCCATGCGACCAAAACGGTGTCCAAGGTCGAGGATCGCCTTGGCCACGCGGCCTGGAACGTCGGAGAAGATCAGGTCGGCCATCGAGTTTGACGTGCGCCGGATGCGCTGCGCCAAGGCGCGCAACATGTGCCTGCTCATGTCGAGGTGGTCGTCAAGCCACGTGTCCAAGATGGGCTTGGGCAACTCATAAACCACGGTGTCCTCAACGGCGTGGGCGCGAGACATGCGCGGCCCTGGGTCGAAGACGGACAGCTCGCCGAACATGTCGCCCACACCAAGCAAGGCGAGCAGATTCTCGCGGCCGTCGCGCGCGGTCCGCGCCAGTTTCACCTTGCCGCGTACGAGGACGTACATCGCGTGGCCGTCGTCTCCCTCGCGAAAGATCGTCTCGCCCCTGGACACCTCGCGGCGCGTCATCATCGCGATGAGCGAGCGAGCGTTCTCCGCATCCATACCGCCAAATAGCGGAGCGGAGCGCAACAACTGCTCTTCACGAGGATTTTCAGGCATGGTTCACCTTATGCGCCACGGACGCACGATGCGCCTCTCCCATTGCTTTCACCACGTCCGATGTCACCGTTTCCAAGTTCTCACTCACGCGCGCCTCGTAGGAATGCAAGCGCACGACAAGGGCGTCGATGCGGTCGATGCTACCCGGAATACCGTCTGGCGCGTCGGTCCATATGGCCGCGGCGAGTTCGCTCGACGTTGGGGCATCGGCCGCGAGGGCCTCCCAGGCGGCGTCGAGGTCGATCGCTCCCGTCTCTCCGGGAAAGGCGATGTGTGCGATAAGAAGGTCTCTCCTGGCGTGAAGCAGACGCAGCCACCAGCGGATTCTTGCCAGCTCCCTGCGCATCTCTCGCCGTTGGTGACGCAACTGAGCCAAGCGTGCGTCGAGACCTGTCATCATGTGCGTCCCCCCGTTCGTTTGCCTCAGTAACCATTCGCACGATGTATCGGCTTGACGGCCGCGCGCCTTGAGTGCGGCCTAGAGTGTGGCCATGCCTTTGGCTTCGCGAATGGCCGTCGCCACCGAGCGTGACGGCGCCCCCACCACCGCGTTGGTGCGCCGGGCACGCGCCATCAATCGCCACCTCGCGGCGGTCTACCCCGACGCTCGCTGTGAGCTCGACTACGACGGTCCGTTCCAATTGCTTGTGGCGACGGTGCTGAGCGCGCAATGCACGGACGTGCGCGTCAATCAGGTCACCCCTTCCCTCTTTGCGCGCTTTCCCGACGCGGAGGCGATGGCGTCGGCGCCGCGCGAAGAACTCGAGGATCTGATCCGATCGACCGGTTTCTTCCGCTCAAAGTCAACAAGCTTGCTCGCCCTGTCACGCGATGTCGTCGAGCGATTCGACGGCACCGTGCCGGCGCGTCTGGGGGACTTGATCACGTTGCGCGGCGTCGGCCGCAAGACCGCGAACGTGGTGCTCGGCAATGCCTTCGACGTCCCTGGGATCACGGTGGACACACACATGGGCAGGCTTTCCCGACGGTTGGGTCTCACGGTGAACTTCGATCCTGTGGCCGTCGAGAAGGACCTGGCACTGCTGATCGAGCGCCGCGAGTGGACCCTGTGGTCCCACAGGATCATTTTTCACGGGCGGCGTCGATGCACGGCACGAAGGCCCGATTGCGGAGGTTGCGAGATCGCACGTCTATGCCCGTCCGCCGGGCAGGTCTAGTCCGGTGGGTTCTGGGGTAGTGCGTTCGGGGCCAGTCCGTTCGGGGCCAGTCCGTTCTAGGCCGGCTGGTTTTCAGTTGCCTCATCAACAGGGGGCGCTGGCAGAAGCCGTCGCTCTGGATTGGGCGTGGAGCGCCTCGTGTAGACCCTGCGGTAGAAGCGGTCTCGCCACATGAGCAGCGCGGAGCCGATGGTCGCCGCGAGCAGCGACGCGCCAAGCACGGACATCTTCACCTCAGAAGCGCGATCGCCAGCAAAGGCGAGGTCGCCGATCAGGAGCGACACGGTGAAGCCGATGCCCGCGAGGCACGCCATCCCGAGCACATCCCACCAGCTGAGGCCGCGATCGAGCGAGGCCCTTGTGAACGTGGCGACGAGAAACGTGAAGAGCAGTATTCCGATGGGCTTGCCGACCACAAGTCCCGCGACGATGCCCTGCGCGACCGGGTCTGTCGCGGCCACGCGTAGCGCCTCGGCGTCGATCACCACTCCCGCCGCGAAGAGCGCGAAGATCGGCACGGCCACCCCCGCTGACAACGGCCTCCACCAGTGCTCCCAGTGCTCGGCCAGGCTGTGCCTCTGGCCACGGCGACGGATCGCGGGCACGGCCAGCCCAAGAGCGACCGCCGCGATCGTGGCGTGCACGCCCGACGCGTGCATGAAGCCCCATGCCATGAGGGCCAGAGGCGTGAGTATCCACGCGTGCGTGATGTTCCTCTTGATGAGGAACCAGAACAGCGCGATGCACACGACGGAGGTGGCGAGCCAGCCAAAGGAAAGGCCGTCGCTGAAGAAGATTGCGATGATGATGATCGCGAGCAAGTCGTCGACCACCGCGAGCGTGAGTAAGAAAGCACGCAGCGCGTTGGGGAGCCACTTGCCGACGATGCTGAGAACGGCCACCGCGAACGCGATGTCGGTCGCCACTGGCACGGCCCAACCCGCGGTATCGCCGCCGCTCTGGGTCAAGTTGATGACCAAGAAGATTGCCGCTGGGACGAGCATTCCGCCGATGGCCGCGACGATCGGCACGATGGCGGTTGCGGGCTTGCGAAGCTCGCCCGCGACGATCTCTCTCTTGAGTTCGAGCCCAACAACGAAGAAGAATACGGCGAGGAGCCCGTCCTTGGCCCACGTCGCAAGCGTCAGATCCAGGTGAAGGACATGCGGGCCCACCACCGTGTTCTGCATCGTCTCGTAGGCACCAGACCACGGGCTGTTTGCCCACACAAGCGCGACGATAGTTCCGATGAGCAGCAGGATTCCGCCAGCACGCTCGGTGCGCAACACATCGGAGAGAGTCTGTTCGGTCGACGGCGTCAGTCGACTAAACAGTCTTCCCGCACGCGTGCGCGCCATCGTGGCCTCTTCCTTGGTGGGACAAACAGGATCGGTGTACTCAGCCTACCGAGCGCGAGCAGACGCCGTCACGACCCTCAACGCACCAAGGGTGCTATGCGCTTCCCGTGCGAGAAGCGCGTTCTAGGGCCTTCGCGTCGGTGGCCTGGAGGTGCTCAGGCTTGTGCGTCGGCTCGCTGCGAGGACACTTGTTCTGCGGCGGTCTTGACCGGCAATGGATCGAAACGGTAGCCGACGTTGCGGACGGTTCCGATGAGTTGCTCATGCTCGGCGCCGAGCTTTGCGCGCAAGCGTCGCACGTGGACGTCGACCGTGCGCGTGCCGCCGTAGTAGTCGAAGCCCCACACCTCTTGGAGAAGCTGATCACGGGTGTACACGCGGCCGGGGTGCTGCATTAAGTACTTGAGGAGCTCAAATTCCTTGTACGTGAGGTCAAGGGGCCTGCCCTTGAGCCGCGCCGTGTAGCCGCCCACATCAACGTTGAGCTCTCCCGATGAATACTCCGCTGCCTTGTCGAGAGGGTCGACGGCCGACGCCCTGCCAATCAGGAGGCGAATGCGCGCCTCGACCTCGGCGGGAGGCGCCTCGGAGAGGACCACATCATCGGCGCCCCATTCGGCGGTCACGATCGACATTCCGCCCTCGCGCAGCACGAGGAGCAAGGGAACCTTGACACCGGTGACCTGCACGAGCTTGCAATTGTTGCGGGCCTCCGCGAGGTCACTGCGCGCGTCGATCACCAAGACGTCGGCATCGAGCGCGTCGAGCATCGCAGAGGGTTCTGGGGCGACGACCCGTGTGCGGTGACTCAGGAGCGCGAGCGCGGGCAACACCGCCGTGGCGCCGTCAGTAGACGGCGTCAGCACGAGCAGGTCGGCCATGGCACCTCCGGTTGGGTTTACTGTACCGGTAGCACTCATGCGAGACTTACGCGCGTGAACCCCTTGACGCGTGCCACAGCCACCACCGGCGCGGCCGCGGTGGTCGCGGTCACGGGCTTCTTAGGAACTCGATATCTGGCGATCGGCGTGAGCGGCCTGATCGCCCTCGCGGCCTTCGGCTGGCCGCGTTTGCTCCGCGTCTATAGGCGCCGCGTGAGCACGATCATCATCGGCGCTTCGGGCGCCCTTTCCATCCTCGCCATTGGTCTTGGACGCGACGAACCTTATTTGCGTTACGGCGTTGCCGCGGCGGGGGCCGCGGTTCTGCTCGCGCTGGGGGCCGAGCTGTTCTTCCCGTCTCCGCCGGGACGCGCCGTCACCTCGGTAACCGGGATGATGGCGGGGGCGATGGTTGCCGTTTCGGCTGGCGCGTGGGTCGCCGCCATGCGAACCCCCGGCGCAAGCGACCTTGTGGTGGTAGGGGCGTCTGCCCTTGCGATCACGGGCATCGCCTCTGTTCTCACCGCGAATCCCGGCATCAACGCGGCGATCGCGTTGACACTTGGCGCCGCGGCAGGCGGGGGCATGGGCATCGTCTTCCACACGATCGGATGGCCAGGCGGCGCGCTTGTTGGATTCGTCTCGGCCTCCGCGGTGCTGATCGTGACGGAGCTCACGAACCGAGAGCCCGCGCCGCGCCACTTCTTCGCGTCGGTCGCCTCCGGGATCACGCCCGTCCTGGCCGCGGGAGTTCTCGTGTACCTCGGCGGCCGCCTGCTGGTGGGCTGATGCTCCTCAGGCTTCTCGCCATCGGCGCCTTGCTTGCCGTCGCCTCCGTCGCGTATGTGTGGTGGTCGCGCCAACAAGGACGCGTGCGACACGTCGTGGTGGCCGGAGCCCTCACGCCCGCCGACCTTGGCGCTCCTCGCGGGCAGCGCGCGACCCTTGTGCAGTTCTCGACGCCCATGTGCGCCAAGTGCCCTCCCACTCGGGACCTGCTCTTGCGTGTCGCCGCCGACGACCCATACGTCACCCACATTGAGATCGACGCATCGGAACACCTGGACCTCGCACGCAGGCTCGACATCATGCGCACGCCGACGACGCTCGTGCTGGACGCCGCAGGGGTGGTCGTCTCGCGCATGAACGGTGCGCCCTCGGAGGCACAAGCACGCGCGGCGCTCGCCGAGGTGCCTCCTCCGACCGAATACTCGATCTGAATCGACGCGGCGCCTTCCGCGGCTCGCGTCTCGGCGTCCGCACGCCCCCCGCACGGCCTCCGCACGAACTAGACTGGGCCACCACCTAGGAGGTGCCGTGTCCCCCACAGACGACATCCGTATCGATCCCCGCGGTTACCGCTTCGGGGCGCTCGTGACTCTCGCGTTCGCTCTCGCTGCGCTCATTTTGGGCCCCAACGCCGCCGGGATCATTCTCATGGCCGTGCTCACGGCGATGTTCCTGCCGGGCGCGACGGTCGGGCCGCACGTGACCGTGCAGTCCTTTCTCTTCCGCACGTTCATTCGCCCGCGCATCGGCGCACCGACGGAGACCGAGAGCTTTCGCCCTCCCCGCTTCGCGCAGCAGATGGGCCTCGTGATGGCCGCCGCCGCGCTCGTGCTTGGCCTCGCTGGCGTCACCGCCGGCTTCTTCGTGTTTGCCGCGCTCGTGACCGTCGCGTCGTTCCTCAATGGCGTCTTCGGTTTTTGCGCAGGCTGCGAGATCTACTTGCTCCTCAAGCGCGCCACGACCAAGGCGGCCTGACATGACCCGCCTCGTCGTCAAGTGCACGTGGGGCGTCGAGCGCGAGGAGACTCTGATCCAGGCGTTCACCGTGGCCGCAACCGCCGCTGCGACAGGGATCGACGTGAGCATGTGGCTGACCGGCGAGGCGAGCCTTTTCGCCCTGCCTGGCACGGAGGACGTCGCGCTTGCCCATGCGGCACCGCTGTCGCAATTGCGCGAGGCCGTGATGGCGGGGGGAACGCTCACCGTGTGCACGCAGTGCGCCCAAAGGCGCGACATCGCGCCCTCCGACCTCATCGGGGGCGTGCGCATCGCGGGAGCCGCGACCTTCCTGGAGGAATCGCTCGCGACCGACGCGACGGTTCTCGTGTACTAGCTGGGCTCGCGTCCTCAACGCACTTGTGTACTGAAGGTGCTCGCCAAGCGCCGTCGTATTCGTATGATGGAGACACCATGACAGGACTCGAAGCCACGTTCGTCGCCCTCGCCGCCGCCGCGTTCGGCGCGACCGCTTGGGTGGTGGGCATCGTCTTGTGGCGCGTCCTGAGGGCCCCCAAGCGGTGACTTTTACCTTTCCAGAGGACCTCGCTCCCGAGGTTTTCCCGCTCGCGTGGCTTGTGGGCACGTGGTCTGGACGCGGGTTCATCGAGTACCCCGACATCCCGCGCACCGAGTTTCGAGCGGACGCGGTCTTCGACCACGATGGCGGACCGTACCTGATCTACCGGTCCACCCTGACGGCGATTGGTCCCGACGGCGAAGACGCGGCCGTGTGGTCGAGCGAGCAGGGCTACTGGCGCGTGCCACCCGTTGCGCCTGACGGCTTCGAGCTCGCCGAGAACCAGCATCCGGTCGAGCTCCTTGTCGCCGATGCCTCCGGTTCCGTCGCGCTCTACTTGGGCGTCGTTGGCAACGGGAAGATCGAGATTGCCACCGACCTCATGGCGAGGACCGCGAGCGCGCCAGACATTGGCGGGAGCTCTCGCCTGTACGGGCATGTCGCTGGCGACCTGCTCTTTGCGCTCGATATTGCAGCTTTTGGCAATGAGTTGCAGAGCTACGCGTCCGGGCGGATGTCGAGGGTCGAGGAATCGTGACGACCCCGCCGGTCGTTGACTAGTCATGACATCGCTTCTCGTGACCGCCTCGCCCCTGCTCGCACGCGCGGGCGCCGTCCCCGCCGAGGGGCCCGACGCGTCGGTCGCGTGGCACTACGGCGACCCGACGGCGGAGCAAAGGGCGCTCGAGTCCGGCAGTGCCGTCGTCGATCAGTCGCACCTTGGGGTGGTGACGGTGACGGGGCCCGATCGCCTCACGTGGCTCAACTCACTCAGTTCCCAAGAGGTCGCGTCGCTCGCGCCAGGGGTGTCGACCGAACTCATGATCCTCAACCCGCAGGGCCGCATCGAGCACGTGGCAGGGGCGGTGGACGACGGCGAGACCGCCTGGCTCATCACCGAGACCGCGGCGGGGCTTGCGGCGCACCTTGACCGCATGCGCTTCATGCTCCGCGTCGAGGTGGCCGATGCCACTGCGGACTGGGCGGCGATCGGCGAGCCCTCTTCCGCCCCGACGCAGGCGTCCGCGCCCGCCCCGACGCAGGCGTCCGCGCCCGCCCCGACGCAGGCGTCCGCGCCCGCCCCGACGCAGGCGTCCGCGCCCGCCCCGACGCAGGCGTCCGCGCCCGCCGGCGCTGCCGGCGCCCACCCCACGGTCACCCACCCCGCCGTGACCTGGGTCGACCCGTGGCCTCACATCGGGTCCGGAGGCACCACGTACGCGCCAGCAGGTGCCGCACCAGGAGAGGCCCGCCCATGGCGGCTCGTGCTTGTCCCTCGCGGCGACTTGGCGGCCGAGGTCGAGTTCCGCATCGCAGCGGGCGCGACACTCGCGGGTACCTGGGCAACCGAGGCGCTGCGGATCGCCGCGCACCGGCCGCGCGCCGCGACCGAGGTCGACGAGACCTCGCTGCCGCACGAGCTCGATTGGTTGCGTACCGCTGTCCACCTGCATAAGGGCTGCTATCGGGGTCAAGAGACCGTCGCCAAGGTCCACAACGTGGGCCGCCCACCGCGCAGGCTCACCCTGCTTCACCTCGACGGCTCGGGGGCGGACCTTCCCGCGCTGGGGGCCGCCGTGACGCTGCCAGGGTCCGACGCCGCAGTCGGCCGCGTGACATCGGTATCCCGCCACCACGAGCTGGGGCCCATCGCACTGGCCGTGCTCAAGCGCTCGACCGATCCGTCCGCAACGCTCATGGTCGTGGGCGAGGACGGCCCCATCGACGCCTCCCAAGAGATCATCGTCAACGCGGACGGCTTCTCGGCCGACCGTCCGCCCAAGCCAGGTCCCACCACCAAGGGACTGCTCATGGGCAAAGGCTGCGCCGCCGACGGCGGGGACATCGAGTAAAGGGCATTCAGTAAAGGGCATTGAGTAGCGGTAGCCACGCTTCGTCGAGGATTTCGATCCCCGCACGCGTCCGCTAGCGTGGCCCCCGGAGGCCCTCATGTTCGCTTTTCTTCAATTCATCGTTCTCACGGTGATCTCTTACGCCGCCTTCGTGGCCGGGGTGTGGGCGATCGTCGACATCGCGCGCCGTAGGCCCGAGGCGTTCACCAGCGCGGGCAAGCAGACCAAGATCCTGTGGCTCGTCATCGTGATCGTCGCAACCGCCATTCTCTTCCTGGCGCTCCCCTACCCGTTCGGGGGGGGAAGCGGACCGTTGAATTTCATCGGCCTCATCGCCGCGGCCGCCGTCATCGTGTACCACGTGGGCGTCAAGCCGGCGCTCGGATCGCGCCCCAGGGGACCGAAGGGCGGCGGGCGCAACACCAAGGGCGGCTGGTAGCGCGTGCGCGCCGTCCTGCAGCGCGCCTCGCGTGCATCTGTGGTTGTCGATGGGGTCGAGGTTGCCGTTTTCGACCGCCAGGGCATCGTGGCGTTCGTGGGCGTGACCCACGAGGACGGCCCCGCCGAGGCCGCGCTGATCGCCCGCAAGATCCACGACCTGCGCATCCTCGACGGCGAAGCATCGGCGCTCGAGGCCGGCGCACCCGTCATTGTTGTCAGCCAGTTCACCCTGTACGCCGACACGCGCAAGGGGCGGCGCCCCACGTGGAACCAGGCGGCACCTGGGCCCGTGGCGGAGCCGCTGGTCGACGCCGTGGTGGCCGCCCTGCGCGAGGCAGGGCTCGCCGTTGGGACGGGCATCTTTGGGGCGCACATGGACGTAATGCTCACCAACGATGGGCCGATGACGATCCTCCTGGAGGCCTAAGCGCCTCTACGTGATGTTTCTACTACGTCACAGTTCTCACGCCCACCGCGAACATGGCAATGCGCGAGTGGGGTGCGTGGTTAGCCTGGGTGCACGCCCTGCGTCCCCATGCATGGCCAAGGAGGTCACGATGTTCGAACGGTTCACAGACCGCGCTCGCCGCGTGGTAGTGCTTGCCCAAGAAGAGGCACGCATGCTCAACCACAACTACATCGGCACCGAGCACATCCTCCTCGGCCTCGTGCGCGAGGGTGAAGGTGTCGCCGCCAAGGCGCTTGAGGCGATGGACATCAGCCTCAACGGCGTCCGGGAGCAGGTGCAGGAGATCATCGGCGAGGGCTCGCACGCCCCGTCAGGCCACATCCCCTTCACTCCGCGCGCCAAGAAGGTCCTCGAACTCTCGCTGCGCGAGGCACTGCAGCTTGGCCACAACTACATCGGCACCGAGCACATCCTGCTTGGCCTGATCCGCGAGGGCGAGGGTGTCGCAGCTCAGGTCCTCGGCAAGCTTGGCGCCGACCTCGGTGGAGTGCGCCAGCAGGTCATCCAGTTGCTCTCCGGCTACGAGGGCAAGGACACGCCCAACGCGCAGGGCACCGCTCAGGGCGGGCCCCAAGAGGGCACCCCTGCGGGCTCGACCGTGCTCGACCAGTTCGGCCGTAACTACACGCAGGCCGCACGCGAAGGCAAGCTCGACCCCGTCATCGGCCGCGAGCTCATCATGGAGCGCGTCATGCAGGTGCTCAGCCGCCGCACCAAGAACAACCCGGTGCTGATCGGCGAGCCAGGCGTCGGCAAGACCGCCGTCGTCGAGGGCCTTGCCCAGGCGATCGTGCGCGGAGACGTGCCCGAGACCCTCAAGGGTAAGCAGCTCTACACGCTCGACCTTGGCTCGCTCGTTGCGGGTAGCCGCTACCGCGGTGACTTCGAGGAGCGCCTCAAGAAGGTGCTCAAGGAGATCCGTACGCGCGGCGACATCATCCTGTTCATCGACGAGATCCACACCCTGGTGGGTGCGGGTGCCGCCGAGGGCGCGATCGACGCCGCATCGATCCTCAAGCCCATGCTGGCGCGAGGCGAGCTCCAGACCATCGGCGCGACCACGCTCGACGAGTACCGCAAGCACGTCGAGAAGGACCCTGCGCTCGAGCGCCGCTTCCAGCCCATTCAGGTGCCTGAGCCGGAGTTGGGCCAGACCATCGAGATCCTCAAGGGCCTGCGCGACCGCTACGAGGCATTCCACCGCGTCACCATCACCGACGGCGCGATTGTGGCCGCCGCGCAGATGGCCGACCGCTACATCAGCGACAGGTTCCTGCCAGACAAGGCGATCGACCTCATCGACGAGGCGGGAGCGCGACTGCGCATCCGCCGCATGACCAGCCCTCCCGAGCTGCGCGACCTTGACGAGAGAATCGCCAACGTGCGCCGCGACAAGGAAGGCGCGATCGACGAGCAGGACTTCGAGAAGGCCGCCTCTCTTCGCGACGTGGAGCGCAAGCTCACCGAGGAGCGCTCCACCAAGGAGCAGGCCTGGAAGTCGGGCGACCTCGATGTGGCCGCGGTTGTCGACGAGGACCTGATCGCCGAGGTGCTGGCGATGTCGACCGGCGTGCCGGTCGCTCGCGTCAGCTCCGACGAGTCCACGCGACTGCTGTCGATGGAGAAGGAACTGCACAAGCGCATCGTGGGCCAAGAGGCCGCGATCAAGGTGCTGTCCCAAGCCATCCGCCGCACGCGCGCGGGCCTCAAGGACCCCAAGCGTCCGGGTGGTTCGTTCATCTTCGCCGGCCCTACGGGCGTCGGAAAGACCGAGCTCGCCAAGGCGCTTGCCGAGTTCCTGTTCGGCGACGAGGACGCTCTCATCAGCCTCGACATGTCGGAGTACGGCGAGAAGCACACCGTGGCCCGCCTGTTTGGTGCGCCTCCCGGCTACGTCGGCTTCGAAGAAGGCGGACAGCTCACCGAGAAGGTGCGTCGCAAGCCGTTCTCCGTGGTCCTGTTCGATGAGGTCGAGAAGGCCCACCCCGACATCTTCAACTCGTTGCTCCAGATCCTGGAAGACGGCAAGTTGACCGATGCTCAGGGCCGCGAGATCAACTTCAAGAACACCGTCATCATCATGACCACCAACTTGGGCGCCGACGCGATCTCCAAGCGTCAGGCCACGGGCTTCTCGATGATCACCGCCGGAAGCCAGTCGTACGACGAGATGGTCAAGTTGGTGAACACCAAGTTGAAGGAGCACTTCAAGCCCGAGTTCCTCAACCGCGTCGACAACGTCGTGGTGTTCCCGCAACTCACTCAGGACGAGATCATCCAGATCGTGGACCTCATGGTGGCCCGCCTGGACCTGCGCATGAAGGACAAGGACATGGGCATCGAGCTCACCGACACGGCCAAGAAGATGTTGGCCGAGCGCGGCTACGACCCAGTCCTTGGTGCAAGGCCCCTGCGTAGGGCGCTCCAGCGCGAGATCGAGGACCCATTGTCGGAGAAGATCCTGTTCGGCGAGATCATGGCCGGCCAGATCATCCGCGTGGATGCGCACGGCGAAGGAGTACTCGGCGAGTTCACGTTCGAGGGCGTCAGCAGGGACGAAATGATGGGCGAGCCTCTTACCAAGGACCCCGTGCCCGCATCGGCCGATAAGGCCGGCGCAGTGACGGGCGCCGCGAGCGGCCCCGGTGCGAGCGCCCCCGACGAGGTGACTGCGACCGAGTCCTAGACTCCCATCACGTAAGAAGGCCCCGGCTCCCCTTTTTGGGGGGCCGGGGCCTTCTGCATACGCGACGCCCCACGGCGCCAGGGGTCGCCACAAGACCCTTGTAGCCTGGGCCCATGCGAACGAGGGGCGCGGCGAAGGCCGCGGCAAGCAGGCCATCATGAGTGAGTCCATGACGGGCGCGGCGGCGATTGTCCTGCTCACGGTGTTCCTCACGTCCTTGCTGCTGCGACGTGCGCCGATCGTGCGCTTTGTTGCTCACACGATTCGGAATGCTCCACGAGGGCATCGTGCGAAAGCCTCAAGGATCGTGCTTGGTGCCGTCTTTGGGCGGCGAAACACCCCTCCGAAGCCGCGAACGCCGGGCGAGGCGGCGTTTCGACTCCCCGACGGTCCGGTGCGAACCGTTCCCTACGAGCAGTGGCAACGCGTCGACACACTGATCGCCAACGCCCGCAATGTGACAACGATCGAGTCGAACCAAGAAGCAGTCTCGCTCGACACTGACGGCAGCGTCGTCGTGGTGCGCTATCGCGACGACACCACGTCGGACATCGGCGTCCCCACGCCGGACGGCTCCCTCCACGCAGTGACGGGTCCCGACGGCGTAGAAAGCACCACGACGCCAAGACCCAGCATCGACAACGGCACGATCGCGTGGTGGCAGACCGCGTTGGACGGGAAGAGCGCGACGATCTGGGTGGCGCGGCGAGGATCCCCACCGCGCGCGCTCCGAATCGAGCCTCTCCCACACGGGAAACCTCGCCCGTGGGAGCCGTACGGCTGGGTGGTCGTGGCCGGCGATTGGGTGGTGTGGACGTTGCTCACACGCGATCCCAAGCGCCCAGGCGCCATTGTCGCGACGGCCATGGACGGCCACACGTATCACCTGGGGACGACGCGATTCGTGACTCTCCACAGGGATCGCGGCGCGGAGCGAGAGGGCCGAGGTGTGGTGGCCTTCAACCTCGCCGAAGGCGAAATGGTGAGCCTCGGGCAGGTCGCCGAGGTCGACCTGAATGGCCCCGTTCCCGCCGTCAGAATCCTCAGGGCGGGAGCACATCCCGGTGCCTCCGTGTGCAACGGAGCGGTGGTGGGGTATTGGTCCGCGGTGAGGGCTGTGCAACTGCCAGGCGGGGTGTGGGTGACGTTCGGCGTCGGCACAAGCGCCAGCGCCAGCGACATCTTCAGTGACGGCGAATGGTGCGCCGGCCGTGTCTTCAACCCCGTGGACGCCCTCACCAAGAACGTGTCGGTCAGCGAGTTATTTCACGTTCCTAGCGGGACGAGGCAGCGGCTGAGCGAGTCTCCCTCTGGAATCGTCGACATTCGCGGCCACCGAGTGCTCCGGGCATGGGCTCCGCGGGACAAACTCGCGCGCGGCAGGAGTTCCTGGACGGGCGAACTGCTGGCGCCGCCGGCCGCTTCCGAGGCCTAGAGGCGCAACGCAAGAAGGCCCCGGCTCCCCAAGTGAGGGGATCGGTGCCTTTTGCTTCGTCGGCGCGGCGGCTAGCCGCCGAACGGCGCCAGCCAGATCCGACCGATGGCTACGATCCACAGGACTACGTTCATGGAAACTCTTTCTGGGCGCCGAGGCGCCCACACTTTGTTGTTGCGTCAACCTTTTCGGTGTGTGCAAGGTAGCGCGAGGGGGCCCCATTCCCGCGGCGGCCGGCACCAGGACACGACCGGCCAGCCCCTGGACAAGACGAGGGGCCCCGGCATGGTTGCCGGGGCCCCTCGTTCAATCTTGTGTGGAACTAGACGAGCTCGACTCCGTCGACGTCCGTGCCGCCGTTCACGAGGAGCATGATGCCCTCAATGAAGCCCCAGATGCCACCGATACCGAGCGTGACGACCGTGACGACGATGCGGATGATGCCCGCCTTCGAGTCACCGAGGTAGAACTTGTGCACGCCGATGCTGCCAAGGAAGATTCCGAGGAGGCCTGCGACGAGCTTGGACTTGGGTGCTGCTGCTGTGTCTGCCATGACGCGAAACGTATCGGTAGCAGCGGACGCGTGTCGATGCCCCCCGGCGTACTTACGAATTCACACCCCGTGAGCGCTGCCGGGTGGCTCACCGGTGCCTTTGCAGTGACCGCGCAGGACCCCAAAGCAGGCGTCACCGTGCGCTCGAAAGGTTTCGACGACGCCCGGGAGCGGCATTAGGCTCACTTCATGAGCACCCACACCCCGCACGCCGCCGCCGAAGACCGCTACGAGTCGATGACGTATCGCCGATGCGGGCGCTCTGGCATCCAGCTTCCAGGCGTCTCGCTGGGCCTGTGGCAGAACTTCGGCGACGAGACCCCACTCGCTCGCCAGCGCGACATCATCCTCGCTGCGTTTGACATGGGCATCACCCACTACGACCTGGCCAACAACTACGGCCCGCCCGCGGGCAGCGCCGAGCGGAACTTCGGCGACATCTTCGCCCGCGACCTCAAGCCGTACCGCGACGAGATCCTCATCTCCTCCAAGGCCGGCTACGGCATGTGGGAGGGGCCGTACGGCGACTTCGGCTCGCGCAAGTACCTGGTCAGCTCGCTCGACCAGTCGCTGCAACGCATGGGCCTCGAGTACGTGGACATCTTCTACCACCACCGCCCGGACCCCGAGACGCCTCTCGAAGAGACGATGGGTGCTCTCGACCAGATCGTGCGGTCCGGAAAGGCCCTCTATGCGGGCGTCAGCAACTACGACGCGGCCACGACCGAGGAGGCCATTCGCATCCTGCGGGGCCTCGGGACGCCGATGCTGATCCACCAGCCGCGCTACAGCATGTTCGACCGCCGCCCCGAAGATGGCTTGCTGGACGTCATCGGCGAGGAGGGCGTCGGCTCGATCGTGTTCTCCCCGCTCGCACAGGGACTGCTCACCAACCGCTACCTCAAGGGCATCCCTGCCGGCTCCCGCATCACGCACTCCCAGTTCCTGAGCGAGGGCCAGGCACAGAACTCGGTCTACCTCGAGCGGGCGAGCGCGCTCCATGACATCGCGACCAACCGAGGCCAGTCGCTCGCCCAGATGGCGATCCAGTGGGTGCTTCGCGACGATCGCGTGACGTCGGCGCTCGTGGGCGCATCGTCCGTCGAGCAACTGAAGGACAACGTCGCCGCACTGAGATTTGACCCGCTCACCGACGCCGAGATCGCCGCCATCGAGCCGTACGCGGTTCACGGCACCGAGTGGATCTAGGCCAGTTCACAGCTGCGCTAGTTAACAACTAGGCCAGTCACCGCTAGGCCAGTTAAAAAACTAGGCGAGTTCACACAACCCGCGATCCGCATCAACAAGCGCCACCAAGCCATCCACCAGGAGCGATTCGAGGCACCTATCGACTTGGCCCGGCTCGACGTCGGCCAAGGCGGCGCGGCCCTCGACCACCACCGGTCGCTCGGCCTCCCGCAGCAACGCGAGGATGCGGCCGCGCACCTGGCGGTCCGTGCCGTGCCACGCCTGAGTCCTCCGCGGCGCCTCCTCGAGGCCGACGCGACCCCCAGCGAACCAGGCACAGGCCGCCACCACGGGGCATTCGTCGCAGTGCGGAGATCTCGCTGTACAGACCAGCGCACCCAACTCCATCGACGCGGCGGCCCATGCGGCGGCACTCGCGGGGTTGGTGGGGGCAATGCGATCGGCGAGTTCCCTCTCCGCGGCGCGCACGGACGCGGGCGGTAGCGGCTCGCCGTTCCACACCCTGACCACCACGCGCCGCACATTCGTATCGAGCACCACCGCGCGCTCGCCGAATGCGAAGGCTCGCACGGCCGACGCCGTGTAGTCGCCCACGCCAGGGAGGGCGAGCAGGGCCTCGGCGTCGGAGGGCACCCGGCCGCCATGGCGTTCGACCACCACGCGCGCGCACTCCCACAACCTCTTGGCCCTGCGCGGGTAGCCGAGCGTTCCCCACGCACGCACGGCATCGGCCTGGGTGCCCGCGGCGAGGTGCGCTGGCGTCGGCCACCTTTCCATCCACTCCGCCCACACGGGCAACACGCGAGCGACCGGCGTCTGCTGGAGCATGACCTCGCTCACAAGCATTCCCCAGGCCGTGCATTGCGGCCTGCGCCAGGGCAGATCGCGCGCCGACGCCCCGAACCAGCGCACTACCAGGCCCACTCGACGCGCGTCGAGGCCGGAATCGGGTTTCTCAGACGTCGGCATGGCATTCATTGTTCCAGCACGATCCGCGACTACGGTGGGAGCGTCGGAAGGAGTCTGGACATGGACGGTCTTCGTGATCCCGTGGGCGGCAAGCCGCCCGAGATTTACTGGCGTCGGCGCATCGTGGCGGCGATTGGTGTGGTGCTCGTCCTCGTGGTGATCTACTTCCTCGCGTCCTCACCAGGCGGCAAGACGGATGGCGCTTCGAAGTCCAACTCTCCTGCGCCTGCCGTGAGTCCAAATTCGAGCGCGGATCCGAACGCATTGCCCTCCGGCGACGTGTCGCGCCCGTGCACATCGGCGGACGTACAACTGACACTCACGACCAATCCTCGTGACTTCGCAGGGACCGCACTTCCCGTCTTCAATGTCGACATCAAGCAGTCTGGCTCCACGGCCTGCAGCCTTGACACCGCAGCTGACGGCACCGAACTCAAGATCACGTCCGGAGCCGACAGGGTGTTCTCGTCCCTCGACTGCCCCACAGATGCGACCATCAGCGCCCGTCAATTCCTGCTGCAGGCGGGTGCGAGCGAGACCTTCCAGGCCACCTGGAACCGCCAGCGCACCGTGCCGGAATGCACCACGGTTTCGGCCGCGCCGGGAGCGGGCACCTACCACGCGATCCTCACGGTCCAGGGGATCCAATCAAACGACGCTTCATTCACTCTGACCGATTAAGCCTGCAAGGTGCGACTATGACTGCACCGCACGACGCTATCGGCACCATGCGAGTTGCGCGGCGCGTTTAAGGACACAGCGTCTACTCGGGTTGTATCCCTGCCCGCACGGCATCGGCGAGGGTCTCAACTCCCAGCACGATGACCTTGCCGCCCGCCGCCTCGCGAGCGGCACCGGCAACGCCAGCGGGCACGATCGCGTGCGTGAATCCAAGGCGAGCGGCTTCCGAAAGTCGAGTGCCGATCGCGCTGATGGGACGTACCGCTCCTGAGAGCGCCACCTCGCCAATGGCGACGAGCCCCTTTCGCACGGGCCTGTCCATTCGAGCCGATGCGAGGGCAAGCGCGAGCGCGAGGTCGGCCGCAGGTTCCGCCACCCGAGCGCCGCCTACTGTCGCCACATAGACGTCGTCTGCGGCGAGAGCGACGCCCACCCGACGGTGAAGCACGGCCAGGATCATGGCCACCCGCGCCGAGTCCATTCCCGACGTTGCCCTACGTGGGTTCGCGAGCGCCGATGGCGCGACGAGCGCCTGGATCTCGGCGGGCAGCGCCCTACGACCATCGAGAGTGATCGTGGGACACGTGCCCGCGATGGCCTCATCGGTGCGGGTGAGGAACAGGCCCGAGGGGTCGGGCACCTCCTCGATGCCTGCCTCGACCAACTGGAAGCACCCCACCTCGTCCACCGAGCCGAAGCGGTTCTTGAGCGCGCGCAACAGGCGCAAGGGCGAGTACGGGTCGCCCTCGAACTGGCACACGACGTCCACGAGGTGCTCCACGATCCGCGGCCCTGCGACCGATCCGTCCTTGGTGACGTGGCCAACAAGGACCATCGGCGCACCGGTGGCCTTGGCCGCCTGAATCAGCGCGCCTGCGACCTCGCGAACCTGAGCCACTCCTCCCGCCGAGCCCTCAATCGCACCCGAGGAGATCGTCTGGATCGAGTCAACGACCACGAGGTCGGGCTTCTCGGCCGCGAGGTGGGCGAGCACCACTCCAAGGTCCGTCTCGGCGGCCAGCTTGAGGCGTGGCTCGAGAGCACCCATTCGCTGCGCTCGGAGGCGCACCTGACCCGCCGACTCCTCGCCGCTCACGTAGAGGACGTTGCGTCCCTCGCGCGCGGCACGAGCCGCAACCTCGAGCAACAGCGTTGACTTGCCTACTCCTGGCTCTCCAGCGAGCAGCACTGCGGCGCCCGCCACGAGCCCTCCGCCCAGGACTCGATCAAACTCCGCGACGTGAGTGGGGTGACGGGCCGATTCCGAGACGGGCACATCGCCGATGGGCCGTGCAGGGGTCGTCACCACGCTCGCCTTGGTGGCGGGTCCGGACGCGGCCCCCACCTCGACGACGGTCCCCCAAGCCTGACATTCCCCGCAACGCCCCACCCACTTGACCGCGGTCCACCCGCATTCACTGCATCGGTAGCCGGTCGAGGCCTTCTTGGTGATCGCCATTGGGCCACCGTAGCGCCGCAATCTGACACGCGCGGCGCCGTCGCCCGCCCGCAGAGGGACTCCAGGACATAACCTTGGTCCATGGCCAGCGACGAACACAGATCAGCATGGTTTCCCGTCGAGCCGGAGCGGCAGCCGTTTGAGGACGCACCCACTCCCGCCGACGTGACGGATGAGCCAACTCCACTGCCGGCACCCACCACCGCACCTCCTACCGCCATGCCCTCTTTCGATGATGTGATGGCCCCCTCGCCGACGCCACACTCAGGGGCGATCAAAAACGACCACCCGTTCGAACTGACTCCGTCACGCCCCTCCGTGACGCGCCCTGCCACGGCACCTATAGCCCACGTCACCGCGCAGGATTCGACTCCGCAAGAGGTCACCGCGCAGGACTCTTCCGCGCAGGATTCGACTCCGCAAGAGGTCACCGCGCGGGACTCTTCCGCGCAGGATTCGACTCCGAAGGCCCCCGTGCTCAGCCCTTACCTGAACGCGGAGCGGCCGGTCGCTCCCCGCTATTCGTTCGAACCCTCTACCGAGGGCGTCTTTCAGCCCGCTACGCCTGAGTTGGCGCCCGCGCCAGCTCCGACACCAAACGCCGACGAATCTTGGATGCCCGACCGCCGAGCCGGCTCACCAGCGACTGGTCCCATCAGCACCACGCCGATCGACACTTCAGCGGTCGTGGACGCATCATCCGAACAGGCGAGCCCCGCGGGGTTTGAAGCACCAACGCCTGAATCGCAACCGCCCATCATGTACGCGCCGTGGACGGGTGCGATCCCGCAGGTACAGTTCCCGGTCCCGACGACGGAAACCGTGCCAACTGCGGTCGTTGAGTCAGAACCAGAACCAGAACCAGAACCAGAACCGGAGTCTGCTCCAGAGCCAACGCCGACCGCGCAGCCCGAGCCGGACCCCGAGCCGGACCCCGAGCCACTCCTTGCGCCCGCCTATCAAGTTGATGCGCCCGTCCTGGTGCGCGGGCTCATGCCGACACCCATCGAGGCAGAGGACGGCGACCTCGTCGCGCCTGTGCTACCCCCCGACGCCGCGGAGATCCAGCCACGTGGCTCGGACCCCTTGCGCGACTTCGCGAGCCCCGAGGCTTCGGACGCTGCTACACCCACCCCGCCGCAACGCCCAGCACAGGATGACGTCCCGGACGGCACCGACGCGGTCAGGCAACTTGGGGCATCGGCGCTGTCTATGGCAAGTCTCGAGGCTGCGGGCGCCCCCACTCCGCGGGGCGGAGTTCCTCTGATCGGCTCCGAGCGTCATGGCATGCCATCGTTTGGCGAAGAAGAGCCCTTCGTTCCTCGCTTTGAACCGTTCGGCGGGGTGGTCCCTGCGGCGGTCCCCACCGTGAGTTTCACGACCCCCATGCCGACGCCACAGCCCGTGTCACCGCTGTCCGACGTCGCTGTTCCCGAGTCTGACGAGCCCGCCTACATGCCCAAGGAGCTTATCGTCGAAACGGAGCTTCCTTCCATCAACGGTGAGGTGAAGGACGCCGACCAGACGGTGGCTGAAGCGACAGCCCCGCCCGCGCGTCGGTGGCCGGCGGTCGATCCGACGGAGGTCGAATTCGCGCGCGGCGAGCAGATCGCCGTCGAGGCCGGCGCGTTTGGCTCCGAGCCGCCCGAATCCGTCGACGGCCTTAACGAGGGCGCACTGCGCCACTACTTCACACCGGCACCTTCGTGGGACGGCATCCTCGTGGGCGAGGTCGAGACGCCTCCATCTCCCGCCGCGCAGGCGGGGGACGATTTTGTCCAGGAACCCCCTGATTTTTCGGCAGATGCCGATGCCGAGTTCGCTGTGGCTGACGACGCGGATGCCGAGTTCGCTGCCGCTGACGACGCGGATGCCGAGTTCGCTGCCGCTGACGACGCGGATGCCGAGTTCGCTGCCGCTGACGACGCGGATGCCGAGTTCGCTGCCGCTCCTCCGGTGGTTCTCGACACACCTCCAATCCCCCCCATGACCCCTGTCGCATCCTTCTTTGCGGCGACGGCCGGTCGCAGTGCCGCTCGTGCCGATGACCCTGAGAGCGCCACACAAGCGACGCCTCCAGGCGACACGGACCCTCGAGAGGCATCGGCCCCCGAGACCGCTCCCACGGGACCCCTTCGCACGGAGTCGGTCAGCACCACGGCAACCCCGTACACGCCATCCACTGGCGAATGGGCGCGGCCGACCTTCACACCGTCCGATGCTGTGACCGAGCAGGACGGAATGGCGCAGATTAGCGACATTGCCGAGTTCAACGTGACTGTCGCTGCGGCAGCCGCCGCGGCATCATCAGTCGACACTGCAACACAGGAGAGCGCGATGTCAGATGTCAAAGACAAGAAGATCAGCAAGCCTTGGCGGCTCGTGCTGTGGATCGTTCTGGGCGCCCTCGTCGCGGGCGCCGCCGGAGCCCTGGTGTACCTCCAGTTCTTCTTGCCAGACCCCATCATCCTGCCGGTGCCAACCATCACCGCCGCCGCCCCCGCCCCCACCGCCGAGCCGATGAAGGTCACTGACTCCAGCGACTTCGTGATGGCCATGCCCGCCACCGTCGGCACCAACGTTCTGGTCGACTACACGGTGACAGACACCGCCGGGGATTCGACGCTCCCTGCACGCGCCGCCGAACACGTCACCCTGAAGTACGGCCCGGGATCGACGTCAGAGGTCTTCACCGTCGAGGCGTACCAGCACTATAACGAGGCCGACGCGCAGACCGCCTATGACTCGTACGCGACGGGGTCCACCGACGTCAAGGACGTGACGGTCAACGGCACCACCGTTGGCAAGCGCGCCCACTTCACTGAGGGCTCGGCGGGAACCGTCGTGTGGCGCAATGGCACCGCCGTCTTCGACTTGACCGGTCCCGCTGGCGAGGTTCTGAGCTTCTACGAGCACTTCGGCATCTAGCCGATGGCTCAACCGGCGATACGCAGGGGACCTCGACCAGGAGGAACGGACACTAGGGCGCAGATCCTCGCTGCCGCCGCCACCGTTTTCTCGCAAGACGGCTACCAGCGGGGGTCCGTGAGGGGAATCGCGCGTGAGGCAGGCGTCGACCCCGCACTTGTACGACACTACTTCGCGTCCAAGAGCGAACTATTCGTCGAGGCACTGCGGCCACCCTTCGATCTCACCGAGCAAGTCACGCGCATGACGGAGGGCGACCCCCAGCTGGTGGGTCACCGCGTCATGACGTTCTTTGTCGAGGTGTGGGACGATCCTGTTCGCGGCCCCAGAATCATCCAACTCATGCGTGCCGCTCTGGATCATCCCGATGTGGCCGAGTTTGTGCGGACCCTGATTGTCGAGGGTGTGATCCAGCGCCTGGCGGCCGCGGTGGGTGCCCAGAACCCTGCGCGGGCGGCCGCGACTGCCGCGAGCCAGGTCGTCGGTTTGGCGATGCTGCGCCATGCGGCACACATCGAGCCGCTGGCTTCCGAGCCGGGGGATGAACTCATCGCTCGGTTCGGCCCCATCCTTACGCGACTCCTGACGGACACGAGCGAGCCGGGCCGGACTCAACACAATGCCTGATACATGGCCGATCAGCGTGTTTCGCTTGACAGCCCACGACCGACAGGGTGATAATTCCCCGCATGAGGAATAACATAGAAAATGGAGCCGCGGTCTCGATTCGCGGCCTCCGCGTGATCCGCGGGGGCAACCTCGTCCTCCCCCACATCGACCTGGACATTCCGCGCGGTCAGATCGTGGGGCTTCTAGGCCCATCGGGCGGCGGCAAGACGACTCTCATGCGCGCGATCGTTGGCGCCCAGATCATCGCAGGCGGCTCGGTGGAGGTGCTCGGCATGGAGGCTGGCAGCCCGGCGCTTCGCCGCCGCATCGGCTACGTCACCCAGGCCGCGTCTATCTACCCCGACCTCACCGCGCGCGAAAACCTCGCCTACTTCGCCAAGACCGTGGGGGTTGGCGCCGAGGACGTCGCACGGACGCTTCATCACATCGGCCTGGACGATGCCGCCGACCGTCCAGTCTCGACGCTCTCGGGTGGCCAGGAGTCGAGGGTCTCGCTTGGCGCCGCTTTAGTGGGCGACCCCGAACTCCTCGTGCTCGACGAGCCCACCGTC
>JBBRWX010000031.1:0-28253 GCA_038248935.1 Actinomycetales bacterium | reverse complement strand
ACGGCGTTGACGGCAACACCTGCTCCGACGCCGACGGAGCCATCGGTCGCGGAGTCACCCTTCGCGTTCGCCGAGACATCCGTGTTGGCGAGCGACTTCAGCGTGACGATGCCGCCCGAGTTGATGACCACACCGTCACCGAACCACGCCCGCGAGGTGCTCGTGACGACGTTGATGGCGATCGCGCCCGCGATCGAGACGGAGTTGCCGCTGTCTTCGTTCGATGCCGCCTTCGGCGTGGAAGACGTCGAGGTCGTTCCACCGTTGGTGTTGCGGGACTCGTTCGCCTTCCCGAGGTTGTCGTCGGCCTTCTTGTTGACGTCCTTGCCGCCGCCGTCCTTGCCCTCGGATGGCGATGCGCCCTTCGCGGATGCCTCGGCCACAGTGGTGACATCGACGGCCTGAGTGGCCTGGAAGTTCACAGGACCTGATGCGGTGATGCTGCGTGCACTGCCGGAGTCAACGACGACGTTGTCGATGACGGTCAGTGCGAGCGAGATGCCGATGCCAGCGGTGCTTCCCGCCTGGGTGTCGCCCTTTGCGGTGGTGCCGGCCTTCACACTCTGCGTGGCCTGTGCGGTGACGCTCGAGGCGGTGAGTGTGGTGGTGCTTGCGCCGAGTGAAGCGCTGGTGCGAATGGTGGCCAAGGTGATTGCAATGGCAGGGACGATCGTGACGCTCCCTGATCCCCCGCCGGCTTCCGCTTCCGTGGTGAACGTCGTGCTCTCGGTAGCGGTGATGGTGATGGTGCCGGCGCCTGTCAGCGGTGGTCCGCGGCTCGGGTCGCTCACCTGATCGATGCCTGCGTACACGGTGAAGTCGACAAGGTTAAGACCAAATGCGGCGCCGATTCCCACCGTGCCCGTGCCCGACTGGCTCGCATGCGCCGACGCCATGTTCGTGCTCTTCGATCCGGCCGAGAAGCTGACCGTGCCTGCCCCAAGAATTGCGACCCCTGGGTCTGGCGTCGGGTCGGGGCCGGGTGTCTGGTCGCCGTGAATGACTGCGAGGGTGTCGGCATCGACGAGGTTGAGCGCGAAGGCGCCAGCCACCCCGAGGGTGCCGCTGCCGTCGGATGCGCCCGCCTTGGCGGTTGCTTCGAACGCGTGGGTGTCGTCGCTGCCGACCGTCAACACGATGGCGTTCAGGGTGAGGCTGTTCGCGATGACTCTGGCGCCGACACCGATGCTGGCCTCATTCAAGAGCGTGACCTTGTTCACGGCGAGTCCTGCGCCGATGCCGACGGAGGTGGCGCCTGTCGAAGTACCGTCAGCCGATGCCATGGCGTCGGTGTTGTTGCGAGTCGTGAACACCACCCCGCCCGTGGCTGTGAGGTTCTTGCCCGCAGCAAGCAACACGGTGGACGTCGAGGTGACCATGTTGAACGCGATTGCGGCGGCGACGGTCACCGACGTGCCGTCCTCGTTCTGCGCCGCAGGCGTGCTGGAATCCTTCGCCCCGCCTGACGAGCGACCGGCGGCACTTGATAACTGCGAATCGGACTTCTGGTTCGCACTCTTGCCTGTCGAGTCACCGCTCTCGTCTGGCGCACCCGCCGCGCTTGCGCTCGCAGTCGTCGACGTGCTTGAGATGGCGTCTGCTGCCATATTCACACCCGCCCCCGAGGTCACGTCACGATAAATCGAGGAGTCGACCTCGTGGTCTGCCGAGGTGAGCGCGAAGGAGATCGTCGCCGCGAGGGAGCCGCCGCTGCCCGCCGTCGTCGCACCCTTTGCCGATGTCGTTGCCTTTGCGGTCTGGTCGGCCTTCGCGGTGATCGCCCCGCTCGTCGACAGGGCAGGTCCGGCGAGGATCGAGGCGGTTGTGTGCACATTCGAAATCGCGATGCTCGCGACACCTGTCAAGGAAGCGGACGATCCGCCGCCAGCACCTCCTTCGGTCTCCGTCGTTGTGTCGTCGGTGCTCGTCGCCTGGATGTTTAACGCCTTGATGCCCGTCATTGCGGACGTTGCCGCAAGACCGGCTCGGACCGCGACGTTGATGAGGCTGATCGCGACGGATGCACCAACTCCGACCGAGCCGCCGTCTTGCTTCGAGCTCGCCTTTGCGGCGTTCTTGTGGTTCGCCTTCGCGGTCAGTGCCAAATCTGCGTTGTTGAGAGAATTGCCGATATCCCGCACCTCAGCGGCGGTGGTGGCGGTGACCGCGTTCACCGCGACGGAGCCGGCGATGGAGACGGAACCTGAGCTCTTCTTGCCGGAGACCGACGTTGCGCTGAAGCTCGAGTTGCCGGCCGACGGTCCCTGTACGGCTACGGTGACGCCGGTCGCCCCGAGTGTCGTGCCGCCACCGATGAAGGCCTCGGTGAGGAGGTCGATGACGTTAACTGCAACACCGATCGCGAGGCCGAATCCGGATCCGCCCCCGCTGCCGTCCGTGGTGCCTGCGTCGGCGGTAGTCGTCACGGTGTTCTTCGCGGTTGCCGTGATGGTCTGTGCTCCGGTCGTCGTGACCATTGCGCCCGTGATGTGCGCCTTCGTAACTGTGCCGAGCACGGCCACCGCGAGTGCCCCTGCGACATCGATGGCGCCGTCTGAAGTGGATGACTGGCCGGCGGCGCGATCCGATGAGTTTGCGCTCTCGTTGTTCTGCGTGGCTCCACCCTTGCCCGCGTTCGCGGTTGCGGTGATGGTGGCTTCCTGTTCGGCCAGAATCGCGAGCGTGGCGGCGGTGGTGGGTGCGATGCTCGCCGAGTCGATCGCGGCCTCGGTCGTCTGGTTGAGGTGCGCGATTGAGATGCCTGCTCCGGCTGCCGCATTCTTCGCGTCGGCGATGCCGCTCAGTGTCGCGTGGTTGGCTGCGGTCACCGCGAGGTTCCCGACCGCTGCGATTCTGCTCGTGTGCGTGACCTTGCTGATCGAGCTCGCGGTGACGGTGAGAACGGCCACAGCCGCATCGAAGCTCGCGGTGCTGCCATCGGACCCTGCGGTTCCTTCGTCCTTCGCGGCGTCCGATCCGGGATTCGATCCCACGTCGACCGTCGATGTGGACGACAGAGTCACGTTTCCGCTTGCCGTCACCACCGCCAAGCCGCCGATGGTCACGGACGCAGCCGACGAGACGATCGCGGCGTCCCCGTACTTCTTGTTCAGCGCGACCGGCCCAACCGTCGAACTTGCCGTGATCACGGCGTCGCCCGCCGTCGCGTTGAGGGAAGATGGCCCAGTGACGTTCACCTTCGCGTTCGAGTCGACGATCACGACATAGGCGGTCGCGTCAGCCTCGTCTGGGTCGACGGTTGCGGCCGCGGTGAGGGTCAACTTTTCCCCGGTGAGGGTCGCGCCGTCGACGGTGATCTCGACGTCAGCGCAGTGGGTCGCGGGCCGGAGGAGGCACCCTGGGTCGAGCGCGGGCCCACCGGTGGTCGACTGCAAAGCGCTGAGGGTGATCTCCTTCGCGGTGACCGCCGCGCCTGACTGAACCGTGATCTTCTCGACGTTGATGGTGAGCGTCGCGGCGCCGAGGACAATCGTGCCGATGATCGTGATGCTGTCGTTGCCGTCACCACCGTTGATCGTCAGCGAGACCGTCGGTCCTGTGAAGTCCGTTTGTTCGAACGAGCTGTTCAGGCTGCGCAACCGGAGCCCGCCAGAGATCGACTCCAGCACGGCCTCGTCGTCGCTGCCGCTGAGGGTGAACGTCACATCGCTGGCGGTTCCTCCCGCGGTGATCGGTTCAATGTTCGAATACACCACCGTCGTCGCGCCGATGTGCAGCCTCCCTGACGAACCGTCGGCGGGGAACGAGACAATGTTGCCGTCGCCCCGCGTCGCGAGTGTGTCGAAACCCGCTCCGCCGTCGAAGACGACCGTGATCGCCGCGTCGGCCGCGGTGCGGTCAAGGGTGAAGACATCGTCTCCCGTGGTGCCGGTCACGAGAATCTGGGTGAGCCCATCAAGTGAGCGGGTCTCGTCACCGAAGCTTCCAGTGCCGTCCGCATGGAACACGAGCGTGTCGGCGCCGTTGCTCATCGAGAGCGACCAGATCGACGCATCGACCGTCGTGGTCTCGACCGGCACTGGCGGGCCGCTCGGCGTCCCCGGCGTGGCTGTCATGTCGGTGGCCGTCGGGTCTGTCGTCGTCGCGGCCGTCGTCGTCGGGTCTGTCGTCGTCGCGTCCGTGGCCGTCGCGTCCGTGGCAGTCGCGGTGGGCGCGGGCTCCGGTGCTGGCGCCGGCGCCGGCGCCGGGTTCATCCGATCGGCACTGTTCGAGCGCTGCTCCCCCGGGTTGAGTACCCGCGACATCAGGTCAGTGCCACCCTCGATGTCACCGAATCCTGCAACGTGCCCGTACTCGTGGGCGAGCACCGTGACGAGGTCCATCTGGCCGCCGTTGGCCGTCCAGCCCCATCCGGCAGCATCGGGGTCCACAGCGATGACGTTGCCCTGAGTAACGGCAAGAGTCGCTCCGGGAAGATCTTCGAGGTGCAGACTGGCCGAACCAAGATTCCAACCCGGCCATTGGGCCGCGGCCGCACCGGAGGCGGCGGTCAGGTCGGCGTCAGAAATCGAAGCGCTCGCCGCTCCTGGGCCAACTTCCGGCGCATCCTGGTGCTCGCCATTCTTGACGAGCGTGAGAAGTTGCTCGTTCGTGAGTGTGACCGGAACGCTGACCTCGACGGTGCTCTTGCCGGCCGATGTCAACGCGGCAGCCGGGCTCATCGCTTGGAGCAACATGGACAACGCAGCGAGCACGGAAAGGACGGCGTTGCCGGCTTGCCTTGTCGCTCTCGTCATCGAGATCCAACTCCTGCGGTGCATTCGCCGGGGCAACCCGGTGATACCGACTTCACCTGGCTCAGGGGTAAGACAGGTGGATTTGCGACAAACTACTCCAACGCCGCAAAACTGTCCATAGGAACGCGAAGAACTTTTTGAGACGCGTCTTGACTCACGCGTTCGGACAGGTTCCGCCCTGAGGCGACAGCATCTGACGTACCGGATGAGAAGACGAATCCGTCATCGGCACTGAGTTAGCCTGCCCCGGCACAGGGTTCTCCGCGACCGACCCTGTACCAGATCCATTCGGCGGACGGGAATCTTCCCGCGCTCTTCGCGGGTTACGTCGGCCATTCTTGTCAGTCACGTCGGGTCGCAACCGCATGGGTCGCCGGGATGCTGGATCTACTCGGCGACAGAAAACAACTGGATACTTTGACCACGATAGAGAAAGCCGCGCGACTGATTAGCCGTGCGAATAGCTACGGTCCCCTCTGAGAGATGATCGCGGCCAACGCTATCGTGTCCCGCGTGGTCGTCTGGAATTCGGTCTCGGTGACGTTGCAGCCCGCAAACGCAATGGCGCTCGGTCTCACCACGATTCCGCCCGAGATACACGTCCACAGGTCCGGCAATTTGACGGCGATCACGGGGTCTGGAGTTGGCGCTGCCAGTATACGACTGAACTCGCAAACGCCACCATTACCTGTATTGGCGACCAAACTCTGAGGTGAATCCAGTCGAATGGTTTGGCGGTCTACCGAAATGCGGCTTGCCTTCTTGCTTCTTTCTCGCAAAGAGGCGGCACGATGCCTCATTGGATGGCGCTTGGCTACGCGAGACTGCTTGCGCCGATTCGTCGAAGTAACGGCTTGAGCATCGATCACAGAAGCCTTTTGGCTGTTAGATCTGCACAAGTGAACCAAGAGCGCGACCGTGCCACGTAGGGTGACCAGCAGCCGAACGACTCCCGCATTCGCTCACGACGTGGCCAGGCGATTCCACCATATGCGGAAATCCGACGGCGCAGATCATTGTCTGTGGGTGCCGATGACGCAGACAATCCGTCGTCCCTCGATAGTTCTCAACCATAAGACCCTTCGAGGGCCGCCGCCACCTCTGGGGTTGACTCGCGTTGCCCGCGGGACTCACGAGGGTTTCGTACACCCCGAATTCACGATGAGCCACCCCAATCAAGCCGAACGCTGCGTCGCTGTCTGCGTTCCGATTGAGGGCATCGTGATATGTAGTTTTTATAAGTTGGAGCCACCACATTCTTTCCGCGGCGGATGCCAAAGAAAGAGCCATGATCGCGGCTTGGTCAACACCCATATGCGGGCGTCGCACCACCCTACCCACGTCGTCGTCTGAGTTATTTGCGATTGCTGGAGTCGCTGCGCCGAGACCCTGGGTGGTGTCATAGCGTCGTAGCAACATTCTAGTTTTGGGAGGTTGCGTTGCGGCGGTTGTTGACGGTGTCGGATCGGGTGGAGATCGCGACGGGGTTGAAGGCGGGTTGGTCGTTGCGGCGGATCGCTGAGCATGTCGATAGGGACGTGTCTGTCATCTCGCGTGAGGTGGCCCGCAACGCGACGAAGACCCGAGGGTATTTGTTGGTTCATGCTCAGTGTGCGGCTCAGCGTCGACGGTGTCGCCCACAGGAACGTAAGGTCGCACGCGATCCGGTGCTGCGGGCGAGAGTCATGGCCGACCTGGGACGTTCGCGCACACCGAACCAGATCGCGGGGCGGTTGCGCCGGGAGGCTGGGGACCCCACCCTTGGGTGTGTGAGTAACTCTCCAGACGCCCAGGGGCGCACCGTGTCCCATGAAGCGATTTACCAGTTCATTTACGCCATGCCGCGTGGTGACCTGGCCAAGCATGGAATCTTCTTGCAGTCCAAACGCACCAAACGTCGACCGGTAGTGAAGAGGAACAGGCCCGGTGTGATCGTGGGAATGGTGTCCATCGACGACCGCCCAGTCGAGGTCGCCCAGCGTCGTGTTCCAGGGCACTGGGAAGGCGACCTGATCATCGGGAAGAACTCCAAGACCGCGGCCGTGACGTTGGTGGAGCGCACCACACTGTTCACCACGATCCTGGCGCTGCCCCGCAATCGCACCAGCCCTGAAGTGACCCAAGCGATCATCACCCATGCTGGCTCCCTGCCAGCCATGATGCGGGGATCCATCACCTGGGACCAAGGCGTCGAGATGGCTGCTCACGCGGCCCTGACCCTGGCCACCAACATGCCCGTATATTTCGCACACCCACGCTCACCATGGGAGCGAGGACTGAACGAGAACACCAACCGGCTGATCCGCGAATACCTACCCAAGGGTGACACCATCACAGGCCACCAGCCCTACCTGGACGCCATCGCCGAAGAACTCAACGAACGACCCCGCCGCTCCCTGGGCTACCTCACCCCACGCGAAGCTTTCACCCGACTACTCAACACCAGCAACGTTGCTTCCACGCCTTGACATCACCCTGGCACATCGTGCGGAATTAAGCCGTCAATGGCACGGACTTACTCGACTTCTCTCGATAACCCGTGGGCGATTTGAGAATATTTCGACGCCGTTGTGGAATTCGGTGCTCGGTGTGCGTGCGACCCTCAAGCGGCAGCGGCTACGCCGGACGGCACCCACCTTCACCGGTTCCAGATGCCAAGAACTCCCTCGGCTATCGGCCAGGGCCATCCTTGAGATCGCGGGGGCCCAAGCTCGGCTGCGCGGACGGAAAACGCTCGCTCAGACGCCCATGGGGCTACCTGCAGGTGCGGCGTGGGCCTTCCCCAAGAACATCAAACTCGAGGGTCGACGGTGGGCGCGAGTGTGCAACGCCAAAGGATGAGATCGGCGGCCCACCGAGGCAAGAATCCAGCCCAACCCACCGTCTGTCATGACGGCAAGTCGGCAAGGGCGTGCCACCACGCATCACATCACGGGGCGAATTGGTGCTCGACGGGCGCAGCCATGTGAGTGGCCACGCGGAAGGAAGCCGGCGTGATCCGGAACCACAACGCAACCTCGCGTCCGTCGCCGTACGCCACAGCAGAGACCAAGGGCATGCGGGCCGGGCGCGGTGCTCTACGTGACGTGTGAGCAACGTGCGAGTGCCCCGCGCGGGCGCATGACCGCGCATCGTCGAGTCGATCGCATGTCTGGGCGCCGTCGCATGGGGCGCCCACCTCTTCACGAACTACCTCGACGCCGTCGATTGGCTCCGGGGAGGGAACAGCCCTGCCTACTCGTCACCGCACCCCGCGGTCTACTAGCTGACGTTGCTCGCCGCGTCGCGCGGCCTCACCGTGGCAGTGCGGTCCTGGCGGCCGCGACGGAAACCTCAGTGGCGTCCTTGACTGGGCATTCGCGCCACGAAAGCCGCGCGAGGCCTTCCCTCGCCGCGCCAACATCGGCGCTCGTTGTCGACTCAGCCGTCCGCCGCACGATCGCGTCGGCATCGGCGTGTCCTCCGACCCACAAACTGCGTGTCACCTGGTTCTTTCCCTAACCTTCACATACCGGACACCGTGCGTTCGCCAGAGTCGAGGGTTCGGCTCGCTACCTTCTGGTTGTCCCCTCCCCCACATAGAAGGACGCACCCACATGCATACCCCTTTTGCAGCAGTTGGCCTCGGCGCTGTCGCCCTCGGCGGCCTCGCATTCGGCAACAACCTCAACGGCCCATGGGAGTTTGAGTCCATCGCGGGCTCGGCCTACGGCCAGGCCTCCACGGACTGGACCGTCCCCTACATCGTCCCTGATGGTTACAACCAGTGGATGGTTCAGGACGAGTCGGTTCTCGATGTCTACCCAGGCGTTGACGACCTCCACGACATGAACACGCAGAACGAGCGCGGCCACCAGTCCGGCCGGTACATGTACAACACGTACGAGGTGGGCTCCGGCGGCGCCGTTGCGGTCACGGACCTCAAGACCGGCACGGCGAAGGTGCTCGCTCGCGGCGGCGACTGGGGCTTCGACTGGAACCGCCTGGACGGCATCCGTTGGACGCCATGGAACACGCTGCTTGTCACCGAGGAGACCCCCGGTGGGCGCGTCTACGAGATCTTCTTAGAGAGGCACGATCCCACCAAGGTGACCAATGTTGTGCAGCGCACCGCCCTGGGAAGCCTGCGTCACGAGGGCATTGACGTGGGCAAGGACGGCTCGGTGTACGTGATCGACGAGCTCAATGGCGGCTCGATTTTCCGCTTTGTTCCTTCCAAGAAGAACGACTTGAGCGACGGAACTCTGTACGCGCTCAAGCTCACGGGCCTGAGCGACGCTGACCAGAAGTGGAGCTCGGACACGTTCGATTCCAAGGTGGGCGCGTTCGAGTGGATCGCCCTTGACCAGTCAGTCGCAAGGGTCGACGGCGATACAGCATCCAACGCCGTCAACGCGACCGAGTTCGGCCGCCCCGAGGACGTCGAGATCATCGGCAACACCCTCTACGTGGCCAACACGAGCGAGGACCGCGTCATCGCGATCGACCTGGGTGGCATGACCGTGTCATCGTTCGTCGAGGCAGGAGTGAACCTCCCCGTCGAGATCGCAGGCTCTGTCACTGGCTTCAACAGCCCCGACAACCTGGCCGAGGGCCCCGACGGCACGCTCTGGGTGGTGGAGGACAACGACTTCTCCGACATCTACCACGCGTCGAAGGACCTGAACGGAGACGGTGCGGCCGATTCGGTCGACCTGTTCGCCTCCCTCACCGACAAGGGTGCCGAGACCACGGGCATCTACTTCGGCAAGGACAACAAGGTCATGTACGTGACCGTTCAGCACCCCGACAAGGACCTCGCTGACGGCATCTGGGCGATCTCCAAGAAGCGTCCGTAACACTCACCAACGCGGGGCGGGTCTTCCGGCAACGGGAGGCCCGCCCTTGGCGCGCCGCGTCTCAGGCGAGCGCCAACACCATCGTGTCCGAGTCGCCCACGCGACCCACTGTCGTGAAGCCGAGGCCGTGGTAGAGGGCGCGGGCCGCCTCGTTGCCGTCCTCAACCGAGAGGCTTGAGGCGGCGATACCTTCGGCCCTGGCAAGGTCGAGAAGTGCCGCCATCAGCGACCTCGCAAGGCCCTTGCGGCCATACGGGCTGAGGACGGCGAGTCCCAGTTCGGGAATGTCATCGGCGACGTAGCCGTAGCCAGGATCCTCGCTCGTAAACGTGCGCCACCACGCGGCCCCCGCGGGCACGTCCTTCAGGTGAGCGGCGCTCGCATGCGCGACGACTCCGGCATCGCCCGCGCGCATCCATCCGGTGACATAGTGCGCGACTTCGGGGTTGGCGGGAACCGACTGCGCCGTCCACCGCCGATCATCACGCCAATTCATGGCGGCGACCACAAAGGTCATGAGGTCGTCTGCGGTGGTCATCTCCCTAATCGTCACGCTCCGATTGTGTCAGGGTGAGCGGTTCGCTGCGAGGAGGCGTCGACACCGCGAGTGGTCACCAGCGCCGACTGAGACGCACGGGACGCCCGCGAGTGGTCACCAGCGCCGACTTTCGCGCCTCCACCCAGATTGTGAAAGCGCGCGCCGCTCCTTACCAGGCGGCCTCGACCACCCGTGCGGGCTTCTCCGAGACGTCGTACACGCGCGCCCAATCGGGGCGGATGACGACGACTTCAAAGCCCTGGTAGCGCGAGCGGGAACCAGGGAACTGGCTTTCGAACTGGTCGGCGTAGCGGGACTTGTCGTCGCCGTCTGTGATCACGGCTTCGCCCTCGATCTGGACCGACACTGGTCCCACCGCGCCCACCACCACCGCTACCCTGCCGTTCGCCCGCAGGTTGGCGATTTTGCGCGCGGCGGTGGGTGCGTTGAAGATCAGGGTGCCATCGTCGAGCGCGGCAATGCCCACGAGCGCGGCCTCGGGCATACCGGCGGACGTCACGGTCGCGACGATGGCCCGCTCCTGCTGGCGGATGAAGGCGACGATGGTGGCGGGTTCGCGCGGATTGAGTGTCATGCCGGAAGGCTATCGGTGGGGTTGGGCGCAGCGTGGGGACTTCGGCCCGGGCAGGCACCCCTCGCGTCCGCACCACGAAATAGACTGGGCCAGCGCAGTGTCCCGGACTCCCGTCCCAAGCGCCGGTCCCAAACGCCCACAGGATCCAAGGAGCACTCAGTGACCGTGCCCGCAGCCCGCGCCCAGCTCGCCGATTCGCACGACTAAATCGAGGTGCACGGCGCCCGTGAGAACAACCTCAAAGATATCTCCCTCACCATTCCAAAGCGCAGGCTCACCGTATTCACGGGAGTCTCGGGTTCGGGCAAATCGTCGTTGGTATTTGGGACTATTGCCGCCGAGTCGCAGCGCCTCATCAACGAGACCTACAGCGCCTTTGTGCAGGGCTTCATGCCGTCGCTCGCTCGGCCAGACGTGGACGCGCTGAGTGGGGTGAGCGCCGCGATCATCGTCGATCAGGAGCGCATGGGCGCCAACTCGCGGTCCACTGTGGGGACCGCGACCGACGCAAACGCGCTGTTGCGCATCCTGTTCAGCAAGGTGGGCCAGCCTCACATTGGGCCTCCGCAGGCCTTCTCTTTCAACGTGCCCTCCGCCACTGGCGTGGGATCCGTGACGGTGGAAAAGGGCGGCTCGACGAGCGCGCAGAAGCGCGAGTACAAGGTGCTTGGCGGCATGTGCCCGCGCTGCGAGGGTATGGGACAGATCAACGACATCGACCTCACGCAGTTGTACGACGATTCGAAGTCGCTGGCCGAAGGTGCGCTGACGATCCCCGGCTACACGGCCGACGGTTGGTACGTGCGCATCTTCACCGAGTCCGGCTTCCTCGATCCCGCCAAGCCGATCCGCGACTACAGCAAGCGCGAGACGGACAACTTCCTCTACAAGGAGCCCACCAAGGTCAAGATCGAGTCGATCAACATGACCTACGAGGGCCTCGTGCCCAAGATTCAGAAGTCCATGCTGTCCAAGGACGTGGACGCGATGCAACCGCACATCCGAGCGTTCGTGGAGCGAGCCGTCACCTTCACGTCGTGTCCAGACTGTGGCGGCACCCGCCTGGCAGCGCCCGCGCGGTCATCCATGATCGGCGGCGTCAACATCGCCGATGCATGCGCGATGCAGATCAGCGGCCTGGCCGAGCGGGTGCGGGGCGTGAACGAGCCGACCATCGCTCCCCTGCTGGCCGGGCTTCAGGACAACCTCGACGCCCTCGTGGAGATCGGGCTTGGCTACCTGAGCCTGGATCGCCCCTCCGGAACCCTTTCGGGTGGAGAGGCCCAGCGGGTCAAGATGGTCAGGCATCTGGGTTCCGCACTCACTGACGTCACCTACGTGTTCGACGAGCCGACGGCGGGCCTGCACCCGCACGACATCCAGCGCATGAATGCCCTGCTGCGGAACCTGCGCGACAAGGGCAACACCGTGCTGGTAGTCGAGCACAAGCCCGAAGTCATCGCGATCGCCGATCACGTCGTCGACCTGGGGCCAGGAGCAGGCCAGGACGGGGGGCGGGTCGAGTTCACGGGAACCGTCGCGGAGCTTCGGGTATCGGACACCCTCACGGGACGTCATCTGGATCACCGTGCCGTGCTGCGCGACTCGCCGCGTGCCGCCACGGGCTCAATGGAGATTCGCGGAGCGAGCCAGCACAACCTGCGGGGGGTGGACGTCGACGTTCCCACAGGGATCCTCACCGTCGTGACCGGGGTGGCGGGCTCCGGCAAGAGCTCCCTTATCCACGGCAACCTGGGCGGGCGCGAGGGCGTCGTGGTGGTGGACCAGGGCTCCATCAAGGGTTCCCGCCGCAGCAACCCCGCTACGTACACTGGGCTGCTCGACACCATCAGGGCGGCGTTTGCCAAGGCCAACGGCGTGAAGCCTTCGCTGTTCAGTGCCAACTCAGAGGGCGCATGCACCGAGTGCAAGGGAGCCGGGCTCATCTTCACCGACCTGGGGCCGATGGCCACAGTGAGCACCGTATGCGAGGCGTGCGAGGGCAAGCAGTTCAAGGACGAGGTGCTGGAGTTGACCCTTCGGGGCAAGAACATCGCCGAGGTGCTCGCGCTGTCTGCCGCGGAGGCGCTCGAGTACTTCACCGAGCCGCCGGCCACCGCAATCCTGGAGCGCCTGGCCGACGTTGGCCTGGGGTACATCGGCCTCGGACAGGCGCTCAACACGCTGTCGGGCGGCGAACGCCAACGCCTCAAGCTGGCGATCCAAATGGCGAAGGCTGGCAACACGTACGTCCTCGACGAGCCGACGACCGGCCTACATCTTGCCGACGTAGACAACCTGCTCACGCTCCTAGACCGCCTGGTCGACGACGGCAACACGGTGATCGTGATCGAGCACCACCAGGCCGTCATGGCGCACGCCGACTGGATCATCGACCTCGGGCCGGGGGCCGGGCACGACGGAGGGCTCGTCGTGTTCGAGGGCACCCCTGCCGACCTGGTTGCTGGAGCCACAACGCTGACCGCGCAGCACCTCACCGAGTACGTGGGTCAGTAGCGCCGTCAGCAACCCTCGGTGCCTGTCGCGGGGCTGCCACACACGACGCCCGATCGCGGGCCACTGCCCGCGGTGTTGAACGCCGCCACCCGGAAATAGGCGCGCGCATTGTCGACTGATTCGACGTACTGGAAGGAGAAGGACGTCGGTTGCCACACCTGGATGTTCTCGTAACTCCCGCCAAACTCGACGGAGGTGACGCCCGTGGCGGCCGCGATCGATGCCGACGCCACGAACGGCCCTTCTGCCGACGACGACCGGTAGACCCTGTAACCGGTCGCATCGGCCACCGCGTCCCAGTTCACCAGGATTTCGCCGGAACCACCGCCCGCGCCCGCGCTGACCCCTGTCACCGGCCCCGGCACCGCCGCCACCGGCTTCTCGTTCTGCGCAGGAGGCGGCGTCTCGATCGGCGCTGGCGGGGCATGTGTGGCGCTCGGCGACACCGTCGCGCTCGGCGAAGGCGTGGAACTGGGCGTCGGCGTGGGCGTCTCCGAAGGCTCCTGGGAAGTGGACCGGGTGATGGTCGGCGTCGTGGGCGTGGCCGCAATCGGCGCATCGCGCCAGTACTGGTTGATTCCCAGCGCCGCCGCGCCCATGACAGCCACGCCTGCCGCGACGACGAGCGCCCGGTGCGCCACTCTGCGGCGTCGAGCGGCGCCCACGTAGCGGTGGACGGTGTCCGCACCCAGAGGGTACTCACGCTCGGCCGCGGCCTCCTCTTCGCGCGCCGCCGCGCGCAACAGGCCCGCTATTTCGATGCTCATCGCCCGGCCCTTCTTTCGCGAACTCGCACCTCGGCAAGTGGCGCATCAACTACATCCGGTTCCGCACTTGTGCAGAGTTTCCCGTTCAGGTGATGGATTCCGTCGCTCAGGTAGCGCTTGACAGCGCCGTCGCTCAACCCCAATGCCTGCGCGATATCGGCCACTCGCATGTCGTCGTAGAAACGCATCACGACGCACGTGCGCTGACGGGGCGGCAGCGTCCGCAATGCGGCGCGGACATCCATGCGATCGGCGATCGCGTCCTCGGGCAACGCCTCGTCCACCACCATGCGCGACAGCGTGCCCACCATGCTCCTCCTGGAGCGCGCTTTGTCGATGAAGCCATTCGCGATAGCCCGCCGCACGTAGGCATCCGCAGCATTGAGGCTGGGGAACACCCGAGGCTTGCCGAAGGTCCGCACAATCGCGTCGTGCACCAGGTCCTCGGCCGCCACGCGGTCACCCGTCATCAGGGCCGCATACCCAATGAGGGCGGGTCGGCGTTCTTGGAGCAGCTCCTCAAGGAGACTGCGCCACGCAGCCATGAGAACGCTCCCTTCCGGCGAAAGTGCGCTTCTCGTCTCATTGTATGAACGGATCACCTACCAGGATCGTTGTGTGTGAGATTGAGTCCTTGCGAAAAGCCTGGCCGCAGCCGCGGCGGCGAGTGCGTCGAGCGAGCCTCAAGCCAGATCCGGGTGCATGCGCGTGCCTTCGACACGTGGCACGGCGACGGGATCTCCCTCAAAGAATCCGGCGGCTGAGTGGAGGGCAGAGGCGTGCGGGTTGATCGTGACCGACAGGCGTCGATGGCAGGGTGCGCAAGGTTGGAGAGCTCATCGGCGGTCACGCGTGCGGAGCATCTCGGCGTCTCGCACACCGCCCCGCCCACACTAGTTCCGCTCCCACGGATCCCCGACACACGCCGGCTTCGGCGGCACTGGTCGGGCTGGAGCGCGGACCCATGGCATCACTTTCGGTCTGCAGGGAACATCTGGCACCGCTTTTCGGGGCCCAATGAGCCGATTCGGCCCCAAGGTCCCGGCTTATGTGGGCCTTTCGTTGAGATCGTGGGACCATCTGCACTCGATGCGGGCCATAACCAGCGCATTCGCTCAGCGACGAGCGACAGGGAGACACGTTGCCTACGACAGTACGGTGGAGCACCCACCCGCGCAGGTACGCCTCGGCGACCTCCGGGCCGATTCCCCCCGACCGTCGAGTCGTTTCGCCGCGCCCCGTCGGCATTGTTGCCGAATGTGACCTTGTGCGCAGTTCCTCTACGTCAAAGGACTGCCAAAGTTTTTCCGTCCGCGAGTTTCTGATTCTTGGAGACGGTAACCGCGTGCCGCTTCGAGAGGGCCTGGAATTCACCATCGGCTCGCCGTTCGAGGACGTGCACGACGCTCTCGATGCCGATTCCTTGATCCGCGCCATCCGCAACGTGGTCCTGCCCGAGGTATCCGCCGCCGACCCCGAGCGCCCATGGGACTGTTTGGTGCAGCTAGCTCGCCGCCGCCGCGTCCAGACGTGCGCCGATGAGGTCGCGCTGCTTCCTTACGACCTGGTCCTCACCGAGGACGTCAAGAACTGGCTCTAGCCGCGCGCCAACCTGCCTTGCGCGCGGAGAGTGGTCATCAGCGCCGACTGAGGTGCACGGGGCGGACGTAAGTGGGCACCAGCGCCGACTCAACTGCCGTGACCGTGCGGCGCTGGCCCCGATCACCGCGGCCGCACCTTCCGGCTCGACTCGAAGCAAGAACCCCGGTCCACGTCATCGTGAACCGGGGCTCCAGCGGGTCAATCTGTCACGCGGTCAGTGCGAGAAACGTCCGGTCGAGAACTCGAAAACCCAGCCGATCAGGCCGATCACCGCCACGATCGCGGCAGGCACCATGACCCACCAGCCAACGGCCATCGCGACAAACCCGAGCGCGCAACCGAACGCGAGCACGAGCGGCCACCACGACCACGGGGCATAGAGGCCCTGGTCGCCAGCCTGGTCGAATACCACGCCATCTGCGCGGTCCTCGGGACGCACGCCGTGGCGCTTCTCTAGCATCCTGAAGTAGAACGCGATCATCAACGCGAGGCCAGCCGAGAGCAGCATGGCTGGGAAGCCCACGAGCTCCTTGAAGTGCGTAAGGAAGCCATACACGATCGCCACTAGCAAGAAGAAAGCTCCGGGGACGAAGAAGATCATCTTCTCGGTCTTCATGGCTATGCCCCCCTATTTCGCGTGGACGTCGTCGTGGTGGTCGAGTGCTGCCACCTCTGGATAGTGCAGGTCGAACGCGGGGCGCTCCGAGCGGATGCGCGGGATCGACACGAAGTTGTGACGGGGAGGCGGGCAACTGGTGGCCCATTCGAGCGAGCCTGCGTAGCCCCACGGGTCATCGACCGTGACCTTGGGTGCGTTCTTTGCCGTCCGGTACACGTTCCACAGGAACGGCAACGTGGAAAGGGCCAAGAAGAACGCGCCAAATGTCGAGATCTGGTTGAGCAACGTGAAGCCTTCGTCGGGCAGGTAGTCCGCGTATCTACGCGGCATGCCCCCCGCGCCGAGCATGTGCTGCACAAAGAACGTGGTGTGGAACCCGATGAACAGCATCCAGAAGTGGAGCTTGCCCAAGCGCTCGTTGAGCATCTTGCCCGTGAACTTCGGCCACCAGAAGTAGAAGCCCGCGAACATCGCGAATACCACCGTGCCGAAGACGACATAGTGGAAGTGCGCGACCACAAAGTACGTGTCGGAAACCGGTATATCGAGCACAGGCGTACTCAGAATGACGCCCGTGAGGCCACCAAAGAGGAACGTGACGAGGAAGCCTACCGACCACAGCATCGGCGTGGCCATGACGATCTTGCCTCGCCACATCGTGCCAATCCAGTTGAAGAACTTCACGCCAGTCGGCACCGCGATGAGCATCGTCATGAACGCGAAGAACGGCAAAAGTACAGCACCCGTCACGTACATGTGGTGGGCCCACACGGACACCGAGAGCGCCGCGATGGCGACGGTCGCGTAGACCATGCCGTGGTAGCCAAACAGCGGCTTGCGCGCGAAGACAGGGATGACCTCCGTGACGATGCCGAAGAACGGCAAGGCGATGATGTACACCTCTGGGTGGCCAAAGAACCAGAACAGGTGTTGCCACAGAATGGCTCCACCGAAGTCGGGGTTGAAGACCTGAGCCCCGAGCACGCGGTCCGCGCCGAGCGCGAACAGTGCGGAGGCGAGTGGCGGGAACGCGACCAGGATGAGGATCGACGTCACCAAGGTGTTCCACGTGAAGATCGGCATCCTGAACATGGTCATGCCGGGCGCACGCATCGTGACGATGGTCGTGATGAAGTTCACCGCGCCGAGGATGGTGCCAAAGCCACCGAGGGCAAGGCCAAACACCCACAGATTCCCGCCGATGCCAGGAGAGTAGGCCGCGTTGGACAGCGGCGCGTACGCGGTCCAACCGAAGGCCGCCGCGCCTCCGGGGGTGAAGAACCCTGACACCGCGATGATCCCGCCAAAAAAGAAGAACCAATACGCAAGCATGTTCAGGCGAGGGAACGCCACGTCGGGCGCTCCAATCTGCAGAGGCATGATGACGTTCGCGAAGCCCGCAAACAATGGGGTGGCGAAGAGCAACAGCATGATGGTGCCGTGCATCGTGAACAACTGGTTGTACTGCTCGGGTGACTGCACCACCTGGAGCCCCGGCTGGAACAGCTCGGCCCTAATGAACAGCGCCAGGATGCCGCCAACGATGAACCATGCGAACGACGTGCCCAGGTACATGTACCCGATCACCTTGTGGTCGGTCGAGGTGATCCAGCGCACCACGACGGACCCGGAACGTTTGCGGATCAGCGTCGGGGCATAGTCCATGCCGCCAGCGGCGTCGTATGCCAAGGTCGCCATGGTTTAGCCCTTCCCGCCGGCCGGCTGGACCGCGGGGTCCTGCAGGCGGTTGTATTCGAGGCCAAGTGAACCGGTCTGGCCCGCGTCACGCAGAGACTGCATATAGGCGTCGTACTCCGCGCGGGAGACGACCTTCACGTTGAAGAGCATCGCGGAGTGGTACTCACCGCACAACTCGGCGCATTTACCCTGGTAGGTGCCCTCTGTCTCCGGTATGAATTGGACGTGCGAGGTTCGACCAGGGATCAAATCTTGCTTGAAAAGGAACGCGGGAATCCAGAACGAGTGGATCACGTCGCGTGAGTTCAGCGTGATGTCGACGTTCTCACCCACGGGCAGGTACAGGGTGGGAAGGGTCTCTTCGACGCCAGGCTGTCCGGTGAGCTTCGCCTGAACGCCCACCGAGTAGACCTCGTCGTCGAGGTAGTTGAAGTCCCACGCCCACTGTTTGCCGATCGCCTGGATGTGCACATCGGCGGGGCCGGACACATCCTTGATGATTGCCACGTCCGTCACAGTCCACCTGAAAAGCACAGCGATCATGATAAGCGGGATGATCGTGTACATGAGTTCGAGCGGCACATTGGCGCGCGTCTGCAGGGGCAGCTTGTCGTCGCCCTTGCGCTTGCGATACACCGCGACGGTCCACATGATGAGGGCCCACGTGATCACGCCGACGATGAGGGCCGCCAACCACGAATAGTTCCAGAGGTCGATGACGCGACCCGTGTGATTCGTGATACCGGGTGAACTGGGAAGACCATTGGCTCCAGCTTGACCGGCACAGCCCGCGAGCAGGAACGATGATCCTGCTAGCAACGCGAGTGTACCGAGCCTTCGGAGCGCTACGGGGGACAAAGTAGCCACGCGTGCATACTATCGCGCGATACCGTTAAGGCATGCAAAGGTCCCGGGTCTTTCTTGACGCGGGTGGCTCAGCGCCCCTTTCGTCCCGAGTTTTCGACGCACTTCAGGCGGGTTTCGCCGATGGTTGGGCCGACCCCGCGCGGCTTGTGACCGAGTCGCGCAAGGCGAGAAGCCTCATCGATGGCTCTCGCGAGGCCATTGCGGAGGTCTTGGGTGCCAACGCGGACTACGTGCACTTCGCACCCTCGATTCACTTTGCGTTCGAGCGTGTGATCGCCGGCATCGCCCAGATGCGACGCGCCCAACCCCGCATTCTTGTGAGCGCGATCGAACGCGACGCGCTCATTCACGCGGCAAACCACACGCGACCTCACGGCGTCGAGTCGATAGGCGTTGACGCGATGGGTCACCTCGACATCGAAGCATTCGCGGCCGCCGTTGCCGCCGACGGCATCGCACTTGCGGCGATTCAGCATGCGAACCAAGAAATTGGCACCGTCCAGCGCCTCGACCCCGTGGCGCGCGCTTGCGTCGAAGCTGGCGTTCCCTTCCTTGTGGACGCCTCGTCGAGCATCGGCCATAGGGACGCTCCCAAGCACTGGGACGCGCTCGTTGCGCACCCTGCCGACTGGGGAGGACCTGCGGGAATCGCTGTTCTCGCGCTCGACCCCCAGACGCGATGGCTGCCCACGTGGCCGGAAGGCGACGACTGGGCACCGGGTGGCGTCAGCGTGCCGCTCGCCCTCGCATCGGCCGTGGCGCTTCAAGAGCGCGAACAGGAACGGCGCGAGACCGCAGGGCGGCTCGGCGCGCTCGTCGAAAAGATCAGGGCCAGCGTGCGTCGACTCGACGGCGTCGAGGTACTGGGCGACCCCTACGAGCGATTGCCCCATGTCGTCACGTTCTCGTGCCTCTACGTCGACGGCGAATCCCTGCTGAGCGAACTCGACAGGGAGGGATTCGCTGTGGGGTCCGGCTCCGCGTGCACGAGCGGAAGCCTCGAGCCCTCCCGCGTCCTTGCGTCGATCGGCGCGCTCACTCACGGAAACGTGCGGGTTGCGCTCCATCCCGCCGTGACTGACGACGATGTTGACCGCTTCGTAGCCGCGCTCCCCCACGTCCTCGACCGCGTGCGCTCCCGCTTGGGCGCACCCCGCACATCGTGACGGACGCCGTGACGGACGCCGTGGCGGATGGCGCGCCTGGTGGCACGCCCGACGGTGCGCCCGACGCCGTGGCAGTCCGTGCGGCAGCGCCCTTCGATGTCGATGCGCGCGGCAAATCCTGCCCGATCCCGATCATCATGCTTGCCAAGGCGGCCCGCGACCAGGCACCCGGAGCGGAGCTCACCGTGCTCGCGACCGACGTGGCGGCACGGTACGACGTTCCCGCGTGGGCGCGAATGACGGGAAACGACTTTGTGGGGGAAAGCGAAACGGACGGTGGGGCAATTGCCCTCACCGTCCGTCTGCGCTTGGTCTAGCGGTGTGTCAGAACCGGCTTAGCTGAACGAGTCACCGCAAGCGCACGAGCTCTGCGCGTTGGGATTGTCGACCGTGAAGCCCTGCTTCTCAATCGTGTCCGCGAAGTCGATCGTCGCGCCGGAGAGGTACGGCACCGACATCTTGTCGACGATCACCTCGACGCCGTCGAAGCTCTTCACAGCGTCGCCATCGAGGTTGCGCTCGTCGAAATAGAGCTGGTAGATCAGGCCGGAGCAACCGCCTGGCTGAACGGCGAGGCGCAGACGAAGGTCGTCGCGGCCCTCTTGGGCGAGCAGGCTCTTCACCTTGGCCGCTGCGGCGTCGGTAATGATCACACCGTGGGTGGTGGGCTCGGTGGCAATGTCGGTCATAGCGCCTCCTTACGAGAACGGGTCAATCAAGGGTACGACGGACCGGTGACTTGGTACACCCATCAACGCCTTCAGCGTCGATTTTGTGCCCCTGCAACGCCACAGCGCCGTCACATTGGCTCAGCGAGCCCACGTCTGAGCGAGCCTGCGCACACCGTCGGCGAGGCCTTCTGGGCCTTCTTCGGCCTCGTGCGCCGACGTGATGCCTGCGGCCATCAGGTCGCGCTTACCTACCCGCACTCCCGGTGCGAGGAGCGCTGCAGGCACGCCGTGGGCGGCGGCGGCCGCCGCGACCGGTACCGCGATGCCGTGATCGAGCGTTCGCGGCGTGAGTTCCGCGGCAATGCCCCACACCAGATCCGCGCCGCGTGCCACCTCGGCACTCAGCCCGGCAGCGTCGGCGATATAGGTACTCGCTGGCACGAGTCGCGCGCCCACTGCCGCGAGTGCGTAGGCAAGGCCTGCGGCCGCTCCAGTGCCTGGCTCGTCTGAGAGGCGAGTCGGACCCATGAGCGCCTTCCGGTTCCCCACCTGGTCACCATGTGCAGCGAGGCCTTGCCAGCGCTCCTCTTGGGCCTGAGACGCGGCGGCGACCGCGGCGTCCCCTTCCTTGCCGTCCAACAGGGCCGCACTCATGCCATCAAAACCGAGCAAGGGACGCCGCGAAGAGACGAGCACGACGATGTCGAGCCCTGCGAGAAACTTCTTGGTCGCGGCAAGCGAGCCCGACCACAATTCGACGGCCTCCCCCGCGATCGCGTCGTCGCCCACGGGAATCACGACGGTGCGTCCGTCCTTCGCGAGCCCCAAGAGCGCAGCGGCGACATCTACCGGGTTCCAGCGGGATGAGCCGCCGGTGGGCGCAAGCCACGTCGCGCCAGCGTGATCGATGGTCTCGGCTCCGTCAACGAAACCACGTGCGCCGCGCCACACATCGGCAGATCGCGGGCCTCCGCCGCCCATCGGGAGCGCCACCAACTCGACGCCCGGTGCCGCTTCCTCCCAGGCCCGCGTCGCGATCGTCAAGGACTCCTTGGCGTCGATTCGATACTTCGCTGGCCATCCCTGTACCGCCGCCACCACTCGCATGCGGTCAAGTGTGCCTTCTCGCGGGTGGCTGAACTGACGGGGTGGCCCCCCGCGACCGTGGAACAATGGTCGAATGACGCACACCTTCGACGAGCCCGCCGCTTCACCCGCGCTGCTGCTACTCGGCAGGCGTACCGACCCGATGTCCGAGCGAGGCGTCGATTGCCCAGGCGACCTGCCCGCGGCCTCCGATCCAGGGCTCGTCGAGCGCGCTCGCGCGGCAAAGGACGCCCTCGGGGATCGCGTCTTCGTGTTGGGACACCACTATCAACGCGACGAGGTCATTCAGTTTGCGGACGTGACGGGCGACTCATTTAAGTTGGCACGTGACGCGGCGAACCGGCCAGGAGCCGAGTTCATCGTGTTTTGCGGCGTGCACTTCATGGCCGAGAGTGCCGACATCCTCACTGCTGACAACCAAGCCGTGATCCTTCCCGACATGGCCGCCGGTTGCTCCATGGCGGACATGGCAGGAATCAGTCAGGTCGAGGACGCCTGGGCCCAATTGGAAGAGGCGGGGGTCGCGTCGCGCACCGTTCCGCTTACCTACATGAACTCGACGGCGGCAATCAAGGCCTTCTGCGGGCGCCACGACGGCGCGGTGTGCACCTCCTCCAACGCCGAGGTGGCGATGCGCTGGGCCTTCGATCAGGTGGGCGGGGTCGACGGTGACGGCAAGGTGCTGTTCATGCCCGACCAGCACTTGGGCCGCAACACCGCCGTGCTGCAACTTGGCCTCAGCTTGGATGACTGCGTCGTATGGGACCCCCGCAAGCCCCTGGGCGGCAATACCCCCGAGCAACTCGAAGCGGCACGCGTGATCCTGTGGAAGGGCCATTGCTCGGTGCACGGTCGATTCCGCAAGGAAAACGTCGACGTGCTTCGTGAGAACGTGCCGGGAATCAACATCCTCGTTCACCCAGAGTGCACACACGAGGTCGTGACGAGCGCCGACTATGTGGGCTCGACGGAGTACATCATCAACGCGCTCGACGCCGCCGAGCCTGGGAGCGCGTGGGGAATAGGCACGGAGCTCAACTTGGTGCGCCGCCTTGCCGACGCCCATCCCGACAAGCAGGTGCACTTCCTCGAGGACACGGTGTGCTTCTGCTCGACCATGAACCGCATCGACCTACCCCACCTGGTGTGGGTACTCGAATCGCTGGTCGCGGGAGAGGTGCCCAACCGCATCGTCGTGGACCCCGTGACTGCGGCACAGGCTCGCATTGCACTTGACCGAATGCTTGCGCTTCCCGCGCGGCAGCCCGAGAAGGACTAGTCGAGGCGCCCCGCGCTTTCGAGAGGACACCATGGCACACAAGGACATCAACGAAGAGCTCGCCGACGAGGCCCGCGCCGCAGGCAAGGGCAAGGCAACGCCCAAGCGCCGCGACCAAGAGGCTGCTCACCAGCGCGCCCTTGTGCTCGACCCCAAGGCGAGTTCCAAGGAAAAGCGGGAGAAGGTCAGGGCCAGGCGCGCGAAGGAGCAGCAAGCGCTTCTGACGGGCGACGAGCGCAACATGCCTCTTGAGCACCGCGGCCCGCAAAAGCGCTTCATGCGTGACTTCATTGACGCCCGCAGGGGCCTTGGCGAATACCTCATGCCAGCGTCGATCCTGTTTGTCTTGGCTTCGCTGGTCACCAACAACAATCCCACCTTGGGCGGCTGGATCATCCTGGGGTTCTACGTGCTGGTGTTCGTGACGCTCGGCGAGACGTTTTGGGCGATGCGCAGCCTTCGCGGGATGATGGCCATCAAGTTCTCGGGCACGCCGATGCCACGCGGGTGGCGCCTGTACGCGGCGGGGCGCATGCTCAACCTGCGCAGGCTGCGCGTCCCTCGCGCGCTCGTCAAGCGCGGAGAATTTCCCGTCTAAGCGACGCATCGGCGCGTCGACGGTCGCTCGTTCGTACGGCGCGACTCGAAACGATTCGACGAATTGTGCTGAGGCGTTAGGGTGAAGACATGATTCCTTCTCGCTATCTCGGCAATTCAGGCCTCAAGATCACCGAACTCACCTACGGCAACTGGATCACACACGGTTCGCAGGTGGAAAACGACGCTGCCGCGGCGTGCGTCAAGGCGGCGCTCGACGTGGGCATCAGCTCATTCGACACCGCGGACACCTACGCAAACACCAAGGCCGAGACGGTCCTTGGCAGTCTGCTCAAGGGCGAACGCAGGGAAAGCCTCGAGATCTTCACCAAGGTCTACTGGACTACCGGTCCTGGCGGCCCCAACGACTCGGGCCTGTCACGCAAGCACATCATGGAGTCCATCAACGGCTCGCTGACGCGGCTGCAGACGGACTACGTCGACCTCTACCAGGCTCACCGCTTCGATACTGAAACGCCGCTCGTGGAGACGATGCAGGCGTTCGCCGATGTCGTGCGTCAGGGCAAGGCCCTCTACATCGGCGTGAGCGAGTGGACCGCCGATCAGATTCGCGCGGGCGCCGCCATGGCCAAGGATCTGGGCTTCCAGCTCATCTCTTCGCAGCCTCAGTATTCGATGCTGTGGCGCGTGATCGAGACAGAGGTCGTTCCCGCATCCAAGGAGGTGGGGGTCAGCCAGATCGTCTGGTCCCCCGTGGCGCAAGGCGTGCTCAGCGGCAAGTACCTGCCCGGCCAGGCCCCGCCCCCGGGCTCGCGTGCGACCGATGAACACGGTGGCGCAAACTTCATTTCCGGCTGGCTGTCGAATCAGGACCTCTTGACCCGAGTGCAGAAGCTCGCCCCAATTGCCGCCGAGCTCGACCTGACGATGGCTCAGCTCGCCGTCGCTTGGGTGCTGCAGAACGACAACGTGTCCGCCGCGCTCATTGGCGCGTCGCGTCCCGAGCAGGTTCACGAGAACGCGAAGGCGGCAGGCGTCACGATCCCGGCAGAGCTCATGGCCAAGATCGACGATGCGCTCGGCGACGCCGTCGAAAGTGATCCCGCCATGACGGTCAAGCGTGCACCGGCCAACCGGCCCACGTAGTCGCCGCATCGAAGCTGGAGATCTCCAGAAACCCGAAACCCCCGGAGGCTAAGGAGCCCCGGGGGTTTCGTGCTTCAAAGGAGAAAACAATGAACTTCATACGCCTGGCAGGTGCGTACACACTTTTCAACGGCTTTTTGCCTTCACTAGTTCCCGTTTTGTTGTGGCATTTTTCACGAAGTGAGTCGCGCCGACGACGCGATCTCCAACAGCCGGGCGGCCGCGGCACTGAGCGGCCTATCTGGCCGCACCACCACGGCGAGCGGCCTGCTCATGGGCGCAATATCGACGGGCACTCTCACCAGACGGCCCGCCTCAAGATCGTCGCGCACGGCCCGAAGGCTCAACGCCCCCACCCCAGACCCCGCCATGATCATCGCCCTGATACCCGCCGTACTCGCGAGTTCGGCCGCAGGTTCCGCGACGGCGTGCGCGCCCACGACGGCACTCAGCGCCTTTTCCAAGGTGAGGCGAGTGCCGCTACCGGGTTCCCTGCCGACGAGCCGCGTCGCTGCCACTTCCGCGGCCGAGACCATCGAGCGCTTCGCCCACGGGTGCCCAGGCGCGACGACGATGCCGATCTCGTCGTGACCGATGACTCTCACAGTGAGGTCACGCGGAACGTCGGGTGTCTCGACAAAGCCGAGTGCATCGTGACCCGAACGCACCCTTTCGATCACGGTGGCGCTATTGACGGCGCTGAGTTCGACCATGGCGGCGCCCTCCTCCGCTCCATACGTCACGAGCCAGCCTGGAACAAGGTGCTCCGCGATCGTGAGGCTCGCGGCGATCCGCACGTGCGCCTCCCTGTCGGTACGCAGGGCTATCACGGCGTGATCGAAGGCCGCGACCTGGGCGACGAGCGCGCCTGCCCATTCGGCGACGAGCGCACCTTGACCGGTGAGTGACGTACCGCGGGCCGTGCGTTCAAAGAGCGGCAACGCCCAGCGCCTCTCGATCGCGCGCATTCGTTGCGACACGGCCTGTTGTGAAACCCCGAGCGCCTCCGCGGCCGCGGTCAGGCTGCCTTGGGCCTCCACTGCCGCGATCATGCGCAGTTCCTCGATTGATGTGGGCCGCATGTCTCTCCCTCAGGTACAAGCAGGGCTTGTGGATCGCCCTCGAAGTCACTCTACCGACACCACGAGGCTTCCGGTGGAATCGGATCATGAGAACTCCAGCGATCACACCCGCCTACTTCACCGCCGTCATGGGCACGGGAATCGTCGCGACCGCAGCGCACACCCTTCCCGTGCACTTCCCCTTGCTCACGGGGATCGCCCACGTCGCATGGATTCTCGACATCGCGATCTTCCTCGTGGTGGGAGCGATCACCGCCGCGCACTACATGACGGACCGGACGGCGCTACGTCGATACCTTTTTGATCCGGCATCGGCCCCGTTCTATGGCGCGATGGCGATGGGAATTCTCACAGTGGGCACGTCGACTCTCGTCGTCGGCTCGACTGTGATCGGCATGCGAGCCGCGGCGGACATCGACCTGGCGCTGTGGCTGGTCGGCACCGCGATCGGCCTCGCATCCGCCACCCTTGTTCCCGCAATCGCGTTCACTCACCACCGCGTTCCCAACGACGGCGCGACTCCCGTGTGGTTGCTTCCGGTCGTCGCGCCAATGGTCTCGGCGGCCGCAGGAGCGCTGCTCATCGATCACGTGAGCGGCGACGCCAAGAGGACGCTCGCGCTCGCTTGCTACGCGATGTTTGGCGCCACAGCGATGGCCTCGCTCGCGGTGATCGCCTCGGTATGGAACCGATTGGCACACCACCAACACCGAAACGCCGCCACGGCCCCGGCGCTCTTCATCATGCTTGGACCGTTGGGCCAGTCGGTCACGGCTGCGGGCCTGCTCGCCGATCGCGCCCCCGACACGATGGGCGTCTCTCACGGCGCACGTGTGGCGTTCTCGGTGCTCTACGGGGTGCCCACGATGGGTTTTGCCCTGGTGTGGCTCGCCATTGCAATGGCAATCGTCATCGATGCGGCACGCAAGGGCTTGCCCTTCAATCTCGGGTGGTGGGCATTCACGTTCCCGATCGGCACGTGCGTGACCGGGGCGACCGTGCTCGCCGCACACACAGGGTCGCCCGCGCTCACGGCGCTTGCCGGCATGCTCTACGTGCTCCTATTCACGGGGTGGAGCCTCGCCGCGGGAGGGACCGCTCGCATGCTGGCACGCCGCTTGGTCACGTCACGGCTTGTGTCGCGAGCCGACGATGCGGCCCTCGCGACAGCGGCTATTGCCGGCGGAGATCCCGATTGACTCGAGACGGCCAGAACGGACCCTCGTAGACAAGGGCGGTATAGGCCTGAACCAAGGTGGCACCCGCATGGATCATCGCGCGGGCGTCGGCGGCCGTGGTGACTCCGCCCACGCCGATCAGGCACATCTGGGCGCCTACTCGCACTCTCAGGCGCGCGATCACGTCGAGCGAGCGCGAGAGCAGAAGTGGACCAGAGAGCCCTCCGGGACCGCGCTCGTGTCCGATCGTGGTGTTTGTCGCGACGATGCCGTCGAGGCCAAGTTCGACCGCAAGGTCAGCGACCGCATCCACGTCCGCGTCCGCAAGGTCAGGCGCTATCTTGACCAGGAGTGGCACGTGACGGACTGGCGAACCCTCATCCGCGCCCGCTCGCGCGTGCTCCAAGATGGGCCGCAAGGCATCGACCGACTGCAAGTCGCGAAGACCAGGGGTGTTCGGTGATGACACGTTGACGACGAGGTAGTCCGCATAGGGCGCGAGCACCCGTGCGCAGTACGCGTAGTCGAGGGCGGCGTCCTCGGCCGCCGTCATCTTGTTCTTGCCGATGTTGACGCCCACCACGGCGCGCCTACCCACACGCGAAGATCTCAACCGCGACAGGTGTCTTGCGGCAGCATCGGCGCCATCGTTGTTGAATCCCATGCGATTGCGCAGACCGCGCACGTCGAGTTCACGCCACGCGCGCGGCTGCTCGTTGCCTGGCTGGGCCTTGGGAGTGATGGTGCCGATCTCAACGTGCGAGAAGCCCGCGAGCCACAGTCCCTTGACCGCCACAGCTTCCTTGTCGAGTCCCGCCGCGAGCCCAACTGGCGCCGCGAAAGTGAGTCCCATCGCCTCGACAACGCCCGACCTCGGAGGGGGCGGCATGAGCCGTAACCAGCGCGCGACGGCCACGAGCGGCCATCCGTACCGGAAGGCTGCAATGGCCACATGGTGAGCGCGTTCGGTGCTCATGCGGAGGATCACGTGGCGAAAGACAAGGCCGTACACACGGCCAAACTACAGGTCTAGGCTGGGACACCATGACCACCCTTGAAGCCACTTCCGATGCCGTTTCCACCCTTGCTTGCGACGCCCTGATCCTCGGCGTCGACGCCGAAGGCTCCGTCGCGGCACACGCCCAGCTCGACGAACAGACCCGCGCGGCGCTCACGGAAACGGCGGTGGCCCTCGAGGCGAGCGGAAAGCTCGGCTCGGTCACGGTGCTCCCCGGCGGCCCCACTGCGGCGCGGCGCGTCGTTCTCGT
>JBBRWX010000030.1:0-28691 GCA_038248935.1 Actinomycetales bacterium | reverse complement strand
TTCCCATTCGGTGTCGAGTCCCGCGTACGTGAACCCGTCATGCCACACGGGCTCGCCGACTGAGTCGATGGCGAAGTTCGCCGCGGCAAGCAGGTGTGCCCCTTGCCGTAGCGAGCCGATGCCCCTCGCGATGGCACCCGAGCCGTTCGAGCAAGGACCAGGAGCGAGTTTTCTGGGAGTTGCAGTTCCCGATCATCCGGTGGGCACTGAGGTCCGTGAACACGCGGTCGAGCAGGCCGTGACACGCCTCCGTCGCGAACCCCTTACCCCAACGCCCCGGGTCGAACACGTAGCCGAGTTCCCAGGTGCGCCACTGTGGTGGCTCGCTCGGCGCCAGGTGGAGGTTTCCGATCAGTTCGCCGCCTTCAGTCAGGCACACCGCCCAGAAGGCATCGTCGCCAGCCCGTTCGAACGCCGCCCGCGCGGCCTGCCGCCTGTCCTGCACGCCGTAAGGCTCGTAGTGCACCGCGCGCTCCTGGGAAAGATAGCCATACAGTCCGGGGCCATCGTCCGGTGTGAAGCGGCGCAGCAGTAGCCGTGAAGTCCCAAGCGTCATACGCCTAGTGCGCTCCGCCGGCATGCCACCACACTGCGCATTCCTTGGTTCTCGTGCTCGGCTGGGGGCCGGCGCGGCTGCGGGTGGATCGCTGACACAGCCGCGTCCGGCTTCGAAAACCGAGGTGATGCCTATTTCACTACGCCCGCGCGCGGAATCGGCGCGTCACCCATTGCCTCCATCGTGGCAAATCCGGTGGGCGCGTACGTTGTGGTCGCGTTCCGCGAGGGCTTTCACGTCTTTGACGCGAGTCAGGTTGCGGTCACATCTCGCCCGGCCTCGACCAATTGTGTGGTCCACTCAATCGGTGTGAACGCGTCCTTGGCGTTGATGCCCGCGAGCACTGCGGACGACGCCGCAGCGAAGCTCTCGGCGCGCTGAACCGAAACCGAACGTACGATCGGTGAATGACAGAGCAGCAGCCCTACGACCTGCTTCGCACGGAGGGTGCGGTCGAGGTGCGACGCTACCCCGAGCATCTCGTTGCCGAGACCGAGGTGTCGGCTGATTTCCAGGATGCGGGAAACCGCGCGTTCCGCTACCTCTTCGGCTACATCACCGGCCAGAACACCGCAAGGCAGTCAATCGGTATGACGGCCCCTGTGGTTCAGGCCCGGTCGGAGCGCATCGCCATGACCGCGCCCGTTGTTCAAACTGGGTCCGGCAGCCGGTACACGGTTGCCTTTGTGCTCCCGTCATCCCTCGACGAGGCTTCGGCACCGCTGCCGCTGCGCAGGGAGGTATCGCTGCGCACTGTGCCCGCGAGGTTCGTGGTAGCGGTGCGATTCACGGGCCGCTGGAGCCAGTCCGCCTACGAGAAGCACCGCGCCGAGTTGCTCTCCGCAGTTGCGGATGCCGGGCTCACCACCGTGGGCGAACCATGGTTCGCGCGCTTCAACCCGCCCTCTACGCCTTGGTTCCTTCGCCACAATGAGGTGCTGATCGAGGTCGCGGAAGTCTAGGCCCGTGGCGGCGGCACGAAACGCCTCTGACCTGCGCAAACTATGGAGCGGGTGACGGGAATCGAACCCGCGCTATCAGCTTGGGAAGCTGAAGTTCTGCCATTGAACTACACCCGCGCGCGCCATCGGCGCGTCTCCATCTTAGGCCAACGCGCGCCGAGACCGCCGCCCGCAATCGGTGGCGGTCGCCTCGTGCGGCTAGATGTGTGCTTGAGCCACCAAGGTGAAACTGCTCGACCGCGTCTCGCCCGGCTGCACCAAGAACACGCCGGTGCCCCGGCTTCCAGCGGACTCGAGATTGAAGCCGTTGTTCGCGTTGGAGACCGGTTCCAAGGCCCAGAAGGGCACATGCTCCGGGAGATACACGATTGCGTGCTCGAGCAAGGCGCCAGCCTCGATGTCGAGGGTCAGCGCGCCAGGGAACTCGATCGTGGCGATCGTTGACGAGGTGCGCTCCGTGTAGCAGGCGTCCATGAAGTCGTCGCCAAGCGGCTTCATGTCCCTGAAGTCGAGGCGACCCGAGACCGGCACGGGCGCACCGGTCGGCAGGCAGTCCACTACCGGATAGGACACGTTGCAGTTGAGTTGGAGTTGGGCGCCACCGCCAATTGCCTCGCCATCATCGCCCGTGAGCGCACGCATGAAGTAGGGGTGGTGGCCAATGCCCGCAGGGAACGTCTCGTGAGCGTCGTTGGTGATATCCATGTGCCACTCGAAGCGTTCCCCGTCGAGTTCATAGCCGAAGCGCGCGGTGAAGGGCCACGGGAAGTTCACGCCGAAGACGTCGCGCGACACAAACTCGAGGACGACCGATGTGGGAGTGGACTCGACCACTTGCCACGGAAACTCCCACGCAGTTCCGTGAATCGCGGTGCCATCGGGAAAATTGACCCGCAGTTGGTAGTCGCGACCTGCCCATGCAAAGCGGGCGTTCGCGATGCGGTTTGACCACGGGACCAAGGGGAACGACGCGGTCTGGCCCCATTCGCCCAGCTTGTGCTCGGGAGTGGGGCGCAGCACGTCGACCCACTCACCGGCGATGCGGACGCGACCGAACGCGACGGAGCCTCCCGTGGCGGGGATGAGTCCTACTTGCCAGTGGTCGTTCTCAAGGGTGACGATGTCGGCCATGAGGACATTGTGGCTGATGTGACGCGCCGCGCCTCCGACCTTGTGCCCAAGGGTTTCGTGTCGATCGCGACGGCCGCGGTGCTTGCGGCTGTCGCCGCGTGCTCGGGACCCGTGCCGCCCCCCGCCACGCCGTCGGCGAGATCCGACTTCGCGAGCGTCGGTGCTGAAACAACAGACCGGGAGATCCGGCCGGTGCTGTCTGCGGATGTCGCCTTCCCGCGGACGTTGCAAGCGGATCGGTTTGTCGAGGTACAACTCACGGGCGCAGCGGGCGACGGTTGGCTGGTGACCTCGGCGGCCCTCGAATCGACGATGTTTTCGCCCGTGACGCCGACGCCGAGCAATGTCCGGCTGTTCGGCGGTTATGTGGCGAGAGTCAGGGTGCCCTTGGGAGAGGCAATCTGTTCGGCAGGGACTGGCGAGGCCATCGCTCACCTCACGCTCAAGAACGACGGCGGCGCCGGCATCGACGGCACGGTCACCGACGGCAAGGCGACCGACACCGAGGTGACCGTGAACCTGCCGCCAGAGGTGCTCGCCGGGATCAACGCCGACGAATGCGCAACGCGCGCGGTGACGGACGCGGCCTCCCCGTCGCTAGGCGCCCCGGAGGCGACCCTGGGCACCACGGTTGAGACGACGCTGACACTGACTCGTGGCGAGGCAGGGGACGGCGCCGAGGTGTCTCTGACAGGCATGAGGGGCTCTGTCGTGTTCGACATGAGTCCCAGGGGAGGCTTCCAGTTGCCCACGCTCCTCGCGGTGGGCGACAGATCGCTCGCCGTGCCGGTCGACATCGTCGCCACGCGTTGCGACCCGCACGTTTTTGCGGAATCCAAGAAGACCTTCGTCTTTGCGGTCTGGCTCTCGATCGACGGTGGACCCGAACGCTACGTCGAGCTGCGGCCCGACGCCGCGCTCGAGGACGCCCTGCAAGCGGCCTTTGACGCGTGCGGCGAGGGGGCGGACGCGCAAACCCCGGGGGCGCGTGAGCACAACCCGGCGTTGCGGACCTTCGTAGTGGGGTAACTGCCTGGTTGAGGAGCTGTCTACGTCACGGACCCGTCTAGCGGTTCTGGAGCGTGTCCATTGCGACCGCAACCGCCTGCAGCACCCTGGTGTCGTATTCGGGCGCTTGAACAGTGCAGCGGTACGTGTCCCGCAGCCCGAACTTGCGGGTGATGTCGAGGGCGAGGCGGCCATCGGCGGTCTTGTATTCGAAGCTGTAGGGGATGAACCCAAAGTCGGTGAAGCGGCGGATGATTGCGTAGACCATCGAGCTTTCGGTGCCCTTGAGCGTGGGGAGCCCCGGCTGCTCGAGGTACCACGTGGAGCTGAGGAGCGATGCGGCCCAGTCCTTGCGGAACGTCCCGATGACCTGGCCTGGACCGTCGAACACGTCGACGATCGACTTGATGTCCACGATATTGCGCGCCTTGAAGCGGAACAGCACGTGCTTCTTGGTGTCGTCCGTGAAGAACACGATCTCCTCACGCAGCTTCATGCGCTTCTGCTCGGCGAAGCCCATGAGCGTGGTCTGGTTCCACTCGGCGTCCACCGCCCAGATCTCGTAACGGTTGATCATCGCGGTGAAGCGCTGGCGTACGAGGAAGTTGTTTTGGCTCATGGCTACAACGCTAGTCGAAGGGGGTCTGTGCCACCCTCAGGCGCCCCGGGGCGCCCGACGTTGGTTTGTCATCCCTGATACAGAGGCCTTGCGGCCCGTCACTGAACGACCCTGAGGTGACGGATCATTGCACTTGGTGCTGTACTTGAAACAGCGGGGTCGTGGCAAGATCCGCCGATGGCCCCCGGCACGTCCGAGAGACAGGAGAAAGTCATGGCAATCGGCACGGGAATCTTCCTCATGGTGGTGGGTGCGATCCTCACCTTTGCCCTCAATACGTCGATCGAAGTCGTCAACCTCGACGCCGTCGGGTGGATCTGCATGATCGCCGGCGCCGCGGCCATCGTCATCTCGCTCGGGGTCCATTCCCAGGCCACTCGCACCACGCACCGCGAGATTCGCGAGGCCTCGCCCTACTCGCGCGACGAGATGTAGGAGGTGCGTTGACTTCGCGGCGGCTCAATCCTCCGGGTAGTGAATCTCCGCGACGGTCGTGACCGTGAAGAACGGCCGATGCGGGGAGAACGCCACGTCGAGTCGACCCCGCACCACCGCCCGCACCAGCACCGCGGCCACCACGGCAAGTGAGGCGAAGGCGCCCACGCCCACTGCGAGGCGCGGCCCGAACTGTTCGCCGATCCACCCCACCAGCGGCGATCCGATCGGTGTGGCCCCCACGAAAACCATCATGTACAGCGCCATGACACGGCCGCGCATGTTGGGGGGCGTGGTGGTCTGGACGGTCGCGTTCGCCGAGGTGAGCATGGTCAAGGCGGCGAAGCCGACAGGTATCCCTGCCAGCGCATACGCCCAATACGTGGGCATCAACGCCATCGCTGCTTCGGCCATTCCAAAGCCCGCCGCCGAGATCAACACGAGCCGGACGGAGGGTTCCTTTCGTCGCGCAGCCAAAACCGCCCCTCCAAGCGAACCGATCGCGAGGATCGAGCCAAGGATCCCGTAGTCCTGAGGACCCCTGCCAAACTCCACGCGCGCCATGAGTGCGCTCGTGAGCTGAAAATTGAGACCGAACGTGGACACGACGGACACGACCACGAAGATGATCACGAGGTCCCTGCGGTCGCGTACATAGCGAAAGCCGTCGACGATTTGGCCCGCGGACCGGGCAGCGCGCTCTTGCGGGTGGAACTCGCTCGCCCGCATCAGCAGGAGAGCCACGATGGTGGCGGCGAACGTCGCGCCGTTGAGGATGAACACCCAACCGGTGCCGATCGCGGCGATCAGAAGGCCCGCGAAACCTGGCCCGATGAGCCTCGCCGCGTTGAACGACGCCGAGTTGAGGCCCACCGCGTTGGAGAGCTTGGCGCGTGGGACCAGGTCGCCCACGAAGATCTGCCGCGCGGGAGCGTCGAACGCGCTCACGACGCCCAGTGCCAAGGCGAAGCCATACACGTGGAACAGTTGCGCGTTTCCGGTGAGCACCAGAGCGCCGAGCCCCACACCCAGGACGCCGCCGCCCGCTTGAGTCAGGATCAGCAACTTGCGGTGGTCGACGCGGTCGGCGATGACTCCGGTGAAGGGGCCCAACAGGAGGAAGGGCAGGAACTGGAGCCCTGTCGTGATGCCAACGGCAACGCCCGACTCGTGCGTGAGGACCGTGAGGACCAGCCAGTCTTGGGCGACGCGCTGCATCCAGGTGCCAACATTCGACACCAGAGCGCCGATGAACCACAGGCGGTAGTTGAAGATGGCGAGGGAGCTGAATGTGTTTCTCATGCGTGTACAGAAACGTTACGCCCCTGGGCATATGTTCCCGGCCGCGAATGTCCCTTGTTTGCGCTCCGTCCCCGGATCAAGGCATCGAGACGATGACCTTTCCGCGGGCATGGCGCGACGCCACTCGCTCCATCGCTTCGGGACCGTGAGACAGGGTGAACATCGTGTCGACGAGCGGGGCGATGGTGCCATCGGCCAGCATGTCCGCCAACGCGCGCAGGTCCTCCCGATTGGGCGTGGAGTAGAACGTGCCGATGCGTTTGCGCAGCACTCTTCCTCGCCACATCGCCTTGATGACGCGGGCAAGCGCGCCGCCGTCGGGGCCTGATTCTCCGCTGTTGGGCACCACGATCCCCGTGGGGGTCGTGAGCTTCTCGAGCGCGAGCATCGGGTCCGCGCCCGCATTGTCGAAGATGAAGTCGAAGCGCTGGTCGGTGTCCACGACGCTTTCGCTCGTATAGTCGATGACGCGGCTGGCCCCGAGGCCCAGCACGGTCTGCACATTGCGCGCCGAGCACACGCCCGTGACGGTGGCGCCGGCGGCGACGGCCATCTGCACGGCAAACGAGCCGATGCCGCCAGACGCGCCAACCACGAGGACGTGGTCGCCAGGCCCGACGGGGCGGAGCCTGAGTCCGTGAAGGGCCGCTAGCCCCGCCATCGTCGTCCCCGCCGCCTCCTCGAAAGTGGTGCCTGACGGGATTCTGGCCAGGCGGTCCTCGGCGGCCAGAGCGTATTCGGCGAGTGTGCCACGCCCCGCGCCAAACACCTCGTCGCCCACCTTCCATTCGGTGGCATCGGCACCCACGGCCTCGACGATGCCCGCGACGTCGCTCCCACGGATGGGGTGGCGTGGGCGGCGCAGCCCTAAGCCGAGGCGCACCGCGGCGGGCCTTCCCCGCATGAGAAAGACATCGGCAGGGTTGAGCGCCGCAGCCTTGACCCGAAGCAACACGTCACTGGGGCCAGGAGTGGGGATGGGCACGGTGCCGTGCGACAGCACGTGCGCTTCGCCGTAGCGGTGGTGAGTCACGGCGGTCATGGTGGTGGTTGTTGTGGTGGTCATGATTCCCTCCAAGGGACGGTGCGATGGGTAGTGGGGGCGCCGACGGCGCCGGCGCTGGTGCGACGCCGACGGCGGCGGGGGTGACACGAGCGCGGATCTGGCGACGCTACGAACCGCCGACGCTACGAACCGCCGACGCTACGAACCAGTGCGGGCGCCGACGCGCCGGCCAAGCCCATCGGACGGGACCTCCTCGCGGGGTGTCGGAGCGGGAGTGGTTCGTAGCGGCGGTGCGGGCGGTGCGGGCGGTGCGGGCGGTGCGGGCGGTGCGGGCGTGTGGTGCTCGACGCGGGGCAACCACTCGAGCCACGACGGCAGGTACCAGTTCGCCTTGTCGAGCCACGTCATGGCTGCGGGCACCAGCAGGATGCGGATGATGGTCGCGTCGAGAAGCACTCCCACGGCGAGGCCGAAGCCCCATTGGGACAGCTCCGGGATCGACGCCGACGCGAAGCCGCCAAACACGCCGATCATGATGAGCGCCGCTCCCGTGATGAGCGGCCCCGTCTTGGAGACGCCCTCGATGACAGATGCCTTGGTGTCGCCTGTCGCCTCGTAGCGCTCGCGTATGCGGCTGAGCAGAAACACGTGATAGTCCATCGATAGGCCAAATACCAGGGCGAAGATCATTACCGGCATGTATGGCGAGATGCCCTCAACTGACGGCAACCCGAGCGCGTCGCCCCATCCCCACTGGTATGTGGCGACAAGGACGCCAAACGTCGCGGCGGTACCGATGACATTCATGATGATCGCCTTGATCGGCACCACGATCGAGCGGAACATCACCAGCAGCAGCACGAAGGTGACGCCCAGGATGAACGCGATCGCCCACGGCGCCGCGCGCGAGATGAGGCCAAAGTTGTCGTACTCGGCGGCGCGAGCGCCGCCAACCACCGCGGTGGCGTCTGCCCCAGAGAGAGCGTGGGGGATGATCACGTCTCGCAGTCGCTCGATCGCCTTTCCAGACCTGGAGTCGGCCACGTCGAAGGCGTCGTGAGTGTCGATGAAGACCGCGGCCTCGGTCACGCCAGCGCCATTGCGGACGTCGACGGTGGTGCCCGCGAATCCGGCATCGGCCTCGATGGCGTCGGCGAGCGCCGCGATTTCGGCTTGCGAGGCGCCCGTGACCGCCACGGTGGTAATGGCCTCGGTGAAACCGAAGTCCTCGGTGTAGACCACGTTTGCCTTGTTGAGCACGAAGTCCGCGGGCCATGAGTCGGGGCTTGGCATCGCGAACCTGATCGATAGCAAAGGCACCATCAACACCCCCAGGACCGCAATGCCCGCCATTCCCGCGCGACCTGGACGGTGGGCCACCCAATGCGCGAGGCGATCCCAGCCGCGCGACGTCTCGCCGGGGTGGCGCATCGGCAAGCGCCACGCGTTGACCCTGTCGCCAAGAAGCCGCAACACGGCCGGGAGGAGGAACAGCGCGACGGACACGGCCGACGCGGCGACGGCGATGATCGCGATGCCGATGCCGAGGAACGTGTTTTGCGGCAAGAGCATCAGGCCGCCGATTGCCGCGACCACCGTGAGTCCCGACGTGAAGACTGCCCGGTTGGCCGTCGCGCCAGTGATGGTGACCGCGTCGATGACGCTGTGACCGCGCGCGAGTTCTTCCCGGAAGCGTTGGACCGTCAGGAGTGAGTAGTCGATGCCGAGCGCAAGGCCCATCATCCCCACAAAGATGGTCAGGCTATCCGACACTTCCGTCCCCGACGAGGCGAGGATGCGCGCCGCAATGGCGCCGATGCCTGTGGCAATGACGATCGAGCCGAGCGCGACCAGAATGGGCAGGCCCGCGGCAACGACGGCGCCGAAGACGAACACGAGCACCACGAGAGCCACGGCGACGCCGATGCCCTCTCCTCTCGCGAGGTCGGTGGTCGCAACCTTGTTGATTGCCAGTTGCGTTGACTCGGGGCCGCTCACGAAGGCGTCGATGCCGTCCATGCCGACCGCGTCGACCGCGTCCATGACCTTGCTCAAGACCGCGTGGTCATTCACGACGGTGAAGTCGAGAATCGCCGCGCCGCCGTTTGGCGCGATCGCGGCATCGGCCGCAGAGACCGAACTCACGCCATCGATTCCGCCGAGCGCCGCCACGGCATCGGCAAGGACCGCTTCGAAGGCGGCCGAACCCGAGGGCTGCGTATCGGACGCGATGATCAACTGCTCGGCGAACCGCTCGCCGTCCGCGGAGCCGACACGGAACTGCTGCTCGAGAGCGGATTCGCGATCGGCGTCCGTCGTGACCAGGTTGGTTTGGACGGGGGAGACGTACGAGTCGAGCGACCCCGCGGAGACGCCTGCGGCGGCGATCGAGAGGACCCACAGGCCAACGGTGAGCCAGGGCCGCTTGGCGGCCATGCGGGCAAGACGCCCTGTCAGTGGAACGTTCATTGAGGTGCCTTTCTGGTGGCGCGTCAGTGGCGGCGCGCAGGTTTTTGGGTGTGCTGAATACAGGTGGGGTGGTGAGCGGTGAGGTGACGCGGGCGCCGCGCTTTGGTGAGCGCTGTGGTGAGCGGTGTAGTGAGCGCCGCGCCCGCGGCTAGGGGATCAGGTCAGGGTGTTCAGGCAGCGGCCACCTCCCGGGGGCGGTCCGATGCGGCGGCCCGCGTGGCGGGGCGAATGCCCTTGATGACCAGGTAGCCGACCATCCAGAACTCGCCGATGCTGGCGGGAAAGGCGAGGCCGGTGACAAGCCCGGCGGGGGCATCGGCGACGCCGTAGTCGACCAGGCCGCTCAGGAAGTAGCCGACGCCGCCGACCACGAGCGCCCAGCCGAGCGGGCGCGGAAACCGGCCCGACGTGACCGCCAGCCAGCCCATCGGGATGAGCCACAGGCCAAAGAAGAGGTTGCCCATTCCCCATGAGTTCGCGGAGAGCTCGTACATGAGGCCCACGGTGCCGGCCGCGTCGCCGCCGGGGGCGAGGGTCGAGCCAGCGCTATTAGAACCCGCTGCGAGCGAGTTGGCGGTGGCGATGAAGGCGCCCGATGCCATGATCGCGACGGAGTTCACCATCCCGAACGCGGCGGTCGCGAAGGCTGCGGCCGGGTTGATCGGGCGGAACAGCTTGTAGAAGTACACGGCGGCAAGCGCCTGCGTGACGACAATCGCCATCTCAAGCAACACAAGCAGGTGCGCCTGGCCGGAGTGCGCCACGAGGTTGGCCAATGTGGCGGCGGGGTCGTCTGCGTCGATCAGTTGGGGGCGTAGCGCGAGGAAGCCGAGCATGCCTGTGACGGCGAGCCCGAGGTACCACGCGCCTGCCGCGCGAGCCGTTCGGATGGTGTCGGTCATGAGAGTTCTCCTGAGAAGGTGGGGGAAGTTTTGTTGTCACTGTGCCGGGGACCGCAGGGGTTTCGCATCGGGGATTCCCCCCATGCGCACCCTGATTTGCCGGGTCGGTTTGTCGTTTTTGGGTGAGCGAAGAGAGGGTCAGGTGCCTCGCGGCTCGGTTGCTCTCTGGGGAGTGGCGGTGGCGCCGGGCCGGAGCCCTAGGCCTCACGAGGAAGGCTGGTCGTCGGAGCCTCCCTCCGCTTGCTGGAACGGGCCCGCGTAGTGGAACACGTCATCGAGGGGCCGTTTGAAGAGCCTCGCGATCTCGAAGGCCATCTCGAGCGAAGGGGAGTACTTCCCTTGCTCGATGGCGATGACCGTCTGGCGAGTGACGCCAAGGCGTTCCGCCATGTCGGCCTGAGTCATCTCCCCCGACTCGAACCTCAAGGCGCGAATCCGGTTGGTGACCTTGGTGGGCTTGGGAGGCATCTCACATGCCCCTGCGGTAGGCGACGATCTTGGTCATGGTCTCGACGAACGCGCCGATGGTCCCCGCGAGGAACACGAGGTTGCCGATCCAGAAGAGGTCGGCGCCGATCATGGCGAGCACGAGCACCCCGAACATGGCGGTGCTCGCAATCATCGCGCCGCGGCGGTCGCCCAGCCTCTTGATGTCCTTGTCGCGCATGTCGCCCTCGAGTTGTCCCTTGGGGTCGATGCCGCGAATCGCGAGCCCGATGGCTCCGCCGATGGCTCCCACGATGGAACCCACGATGGTGCCCACAATCGAGAAGCCGAGCGTCCACAGCATCGGCGTAATCCACGAGACGTCCTCGATGGGTTGGCTCAGCACGCGCGGAATGATCACGGCGTAGTAGGCGGTCGAGGTGATGATGACCACCGCGAGGTACACCCACACGGAGCGCTCCTCGGCGGTCATGATGACGGGGTCGTCGTCGCCAGGCGAGCGCATTTCGTGCGTCATGAGTCGAGTCCTTCCGTGTATGCCGACATGGACATTCCGACAGAGGCGAGCGTTCCTAGAAAGCTTGCGACAAAGATCGTGTGGGCCACCCAGAAGGCGTCGAGGCCGAGGGCGAGCATGATCATCGCTGCGAGCGCGCCAAGGGCGGTCATTCCCGAGCCGGCGGCGTCGGCCCTGCGCCCAATCTCCGCGTCGCGCTCGTCGGTCCTGATGGTGCCGCGAGTGCTCCAGTAGGAGGCACCGTAGATGACGAGGTACACGGCAGCGCCCGCGCCGAGCAGCCACAGCAGGGGGTGCTGCCACGCGATCTGGGTGAACGGCACGTCGTCGCTCGCCGCGCGGACGATGATGACCACCCAGTAGGCAACGAAGACGACCGTTGATGCGGCAAGCCCCCACGCTTGGTGCCGGAGTTGGAAGTTCACGGCCCCTCCTTCGTGTCAAGAATCTTTGACACCACCAAGGTAAGGCAGGTTTGACATCATGTCAAATATTCTTTACACGAGACTTCTCTTTCGCGGACGGCTTCCTCACACGACGAGCCCTGGCCCCTGCCGCAACCGCACGATGCGCGCCCCGAGAAACTCCACCTCGGACGGGTCGTGGGTGATGAGCACCGCGATGCGCCCAGCGATGCGCTCGCGCACGTAGGCCATCACGGCGGGCTTGGTCTCGACATCGAGTCCCGTGAAGGGCTCGTCGAGCACCACCAGATCCGAGGCGGCCGCCATCGCGCGCGCGATAGCGACTCGCCGACGCTGACCGCCAGACAAGTCGCGAACTGGCTTGCACGTGTCGTCGCCCTCGAGCCCCACCAGCGCGAGCTCTTGCTCCGCCGTGTCACGGCGCTCGCGGTCGAGAACCAGCCGGACGTTAGCGACGGCGTCGAGGTGCGCGCACAGCCTGTCCTCTTGGAAGACCGCCGAGCGGCGCAGTCCGTGCAGGCCGTCGATGGTGCCCGCGTCGGCCGACTCGAGCCCGAGCAAAAGCCGAGCCACCGTCGTCTTGCCCACGCCGTTTGGCCCCGTGAGCGCTGTCACGCTCCCAGGTTCGAGAACCAGGCCGAGCCCGGAGAGCACCACGTGATCGCCAAACCTCTTGGAGACGGCGCGCAGTGTGATCGGGCTGGCGGCCTTGGGTGCGTTGGTGGGCTGCGCGGTGTTGGGAGGTGGGGTCATGTTGCCCTCACAGGTGCGCCGGGAACGGAGCGCAGCGCCCTCAGCAGCAGGCGCTCGCAAGCGACGCTCAGCACCACGATCACGATGGTCCACGCGAAGAGGTCGGCCGAGCTGAGGAAGATCTTGGCCTCGTAGAGCCGCTCGCCGATGGACCCCGTCGCGACGCCGATGACCTCTGCAGCGACCCCGCTCTTCCACGCGAGGCCAACGCCAACGCGGGTCGCGGCGGCCAGAAACGGCAGGGCGGCGGGGATGTCGATCGCCACGATTCGGCGACGGAAGGGCACGCGGAACACCGCAGCGGCCTCCAGCATCGCCTTGTCGCGCTGAGCGATCCCTTGAAGCACGTTGGCATACATCACGGGAAGCACCATGAGCAGGCTGGTGAAGACGGGCAGGTGCGAGCTGTCGGTCCACAAGAGCAACAGGATGATGAAGCTCACGACCGGAGCCGACCTAATCGCCGCGATCGCGGGTTCCCATAGCGTCCTCGCCACCGGCCAGGCGGCCGACGAGATCGCGAGCACCGCACCAAGGACCGCCGCCCCGGTGAAGCCCAAGGCGATTCGCCCCAGGGACCAGCCGATCGTGCCCCAGAAGTCGCCCGTCGGCACGAGCGTGATGAGCGTGCGCGCCACCTGCATCGGCGAGGCGAGCAGGAAGTCCCTCTGAACGGCCAAGGCGGCCGCCTGCCACACCGCCAGCCAGAAAACAGCCGCGCCGATGCGGCGGGCGACCGCCCGCGACACTGTGCCGGTCTTATCCGGCGAAGTAGAAGTCATCTCCAGGCATACTGCCACCGACTGACTTCGGGTCCGCAGTGAACAGCACCTGCAGGTAGCCGCTGAGCGACGACTTCATCTGCGCACCATCCACAAAGGTGATGTAGCACAGCGGGATGGCCTTCTCGGCAAGCGTCGCGTCGGGCACGATGCCGGCGGCGACGATCAGCGGTGCGGCATCGGCAGGCTTGGCGTTTACCCACTCCGTCGAGGCCGCGTAGTCCTTCATGAACTGTGCCACCGCGTCGGGGTGCTCGGTGGCGAAGCTGTTGCGAACGACCACGACGCCGGTGATGAGCTGCGAGTCGGGGGACACCGCGGCCCACTCCTTGGTGAGGTCAAGCGCAGTGCGAAGGTCGGGGCTCTTCGCCTCGGCGATCGTCACGAACGGCTGCGGAAGGACGCCAATCGCACCGGGGGTCGAGGCGAGCTTGGCTACGACCTCGGTGTGCTCCGTGAGGAACTGAAGGTCGACATCGACACCGGGCGTGAGGCCCGCTTGCGTCAGCAGATAGTTCATGACGTACTCGGGCGAGGCGCCCTTGCCCGTCAGGTAGACCGTCTTGCCCTTCAGGTCAGCGATCGACTTGACCGTGTCGCCTGCCTCGACGACGTTGAGCACGCCCAGCGTGTTGATCGCCATCACCGAGATCTGCGCGTCGGTTCCCTTGGTCTTCGCGTACAGCACGGCCGCGAGGTTCGAGGGAACCAGGGCCATGTCGACGCTGCCCTGAGCGACGAGAGGGACAACCTCGTCGGGCGACGCGTACATCGTGACCTGGTAGTCCTCCGCTGCCGTTCCCTTGGCCGCCTCATCCATGAGTCCTACGAGACCCATGGTGGTGGGGCCCTTGAGGGACGCGATGTTGATGGTGACGGGGACGAGCGGCGCGGCCGACGTCGCCACGACCGCGGGAGCGGTGGGGGACGAGGACGTTGCCACATCGGCCGTGCCGGACGAGCACGCGGTGAGGATCAACGCGGCGAGCAGGGCGCCCGACGCGGTCAGGGTCTTCTTCATGGGGGAGGTTTCCTTCGTGGGGTTATTGGGGCAAAGCGTCGCCGCGGAACGGGGCGTACGTTGTGTGAAGCAGTTCGTGGGCGAGGTGGGAGTTGGGCTCGCCGTAGAAGTCTTCGTAGAGGCGCAGGATGTCGGGGTTCTGCTGCGAATCCTTCAGGGCCATGTCCTCGTCGATGTTCGACAGGATCATCGTCTTGATTCCGGTCTCGCTCTGGCTCTTGGGCTTGGGGTGACCCGCGCCGTTGATGCAGCCGCCTGGGCACGCCATGATCTCGACCAGGTCGAATCCCATGCTGTCGCCGTCGTTGAGCAGGCGCTTGATCACGGCATCGGCATTGCCAAGACCGGAGATCGCCGCGATGCGGAGAGTCCGTCCTGGCGCCTCGACCGTGGCCACCTTGACTCCTGGGTAGTTCTCGACGGGCTCGAAGTCGAGCCTGGTGCGCAGCGGGCTTCCGGTGAGCTTTTCGACCGCCATACGGGTTGCGGCCTCGGCCACGCCGCCTGACGAGCCAAAGAGCACGCCTGCGCCGGAGACCTGCTTGTACGGCGCGTCGAACTCGCCTGGCACGATGTCTTCCTTCTCGAGGCGAAGCATCTGCACCATCTCTAGGAACTCCGTGGTGGTGATCACCGCGTCGACGTCGCGAATGCCCTCGGGAGCGAATTCGGGCCTGGCGGCCTCGCCCTTCTTGGCCATGCACGGAACGATCGAGACCACGTAGAGGTCATCGAGGCTGATCCCTTCGCGCTTGGCGAAGTGCGCCTTGACCGTCGCGCCCATCATCTGCTGAGGAGACTTGCAGCTTGAAAGGTGAGGAATGATCCCTGGGTAGCGGCGCTCGGCGTAGTTGACCCAGCCGGGGCAGCACGACGTGTAGAGAGGCATCTCGCCCCCGCCCGCGAGGCGGCCGAAGAACTCGGTGGTCTCTTCCATGATCGTGAGGTCCGCCGCGAACACGAAGTCGAAGCTCTTATCGAAGCCGATCTGCTTCATCATGCCGGCCACAAACGGAGCCACCTCCATGTGCGAGAGGCCGTACTCCTTGGCGATGTGTGCGCGGACGGCGGGGGCGACGAAGCCGACGACGACCTTTGTGGGGTCGTTGATGGCCGTGAAGACGTCACCGCGTTCGCGCTCGTAGTCCAAGGCGCCATTGGGGCATGCGCGCACGCACTGACCACAAGAGACGCAGTCGGTCATGTTGAGCGGCTCGCCCGTCGACGTGCACACCCGCATCTGTCCCTCGCGGAACTGGAATGCCAGCACGCCAGGGCCCATGATCTCGGCGCACGCGGCCACGCACAGCCCGCAAGAGATGCACTTGTTCTGGTCGCGGATGATGAACTGGTGGTCGCGCACAATCGGGGAGCGCGGCCGCACGTGCAGCGTGGGCTGGAAGTGCACCTCGTGGGCGGTCGCCTCCTTGCGCAGTGTGCAGGTGGTCTGCGCGGAGCAACCACACGTGAGGCAACGGGCGGCCTCGGCGCGAGCCTGCGCCTCGGTGAGACCGAGCTCAACCTCGGGGAATCCGCCAAAGCGGTCCGCGACGTCGAGTTCCGCCATCACCGCGCGAGACAGGTCGGGGATGCTCTCGAACTCCGCCTCGGGCAGGTCCTCAAGCGATCCCCTGCTGCACGAGTAGTCCTCGTGGCTGGGCTTGATGTAGCCGTTGGCGAGGAACTCGCCGATGGCGTTCGCGGCGCGTCGGCCGGCAGCAATCGCGGCAATCACGGTGGCGGGTCCCGTCACGCAGTCGCCGCCAGAAAAGATCTTCGACTCGGACGTCTGCATCGAGAAGCCGTCGATGTCGATGTTGCCCCACTTGTTCAAGCGGACGGGCAGGTCGTTGTAGAGGAAGCCCGTGTCGGTGTTTTGTCCGATGGCGCCGATGATCGTGTCGGCTTCGATGACGAAGTTGCTTCCCTCGACGGGAACGGGGCGGCGGCGGCCGGAACGGTCGGGCTCGCCGAGCTCCATTCGCATGCAGTGGAGCCCCTTCATGCCGTTGTCGTTGACCGTGATGCGCTGCGGAGCCGCGAGGAAGACCATTTCCACGCCCTCGCGCAGCGCCTCGTGGACCTCGATCGCCTGGGCGGGCATCTCGTCTTGCGTGCGTCGGTAGACCAGCTTGACGCTCTTGGCGCCCCTGCGCAGCGCGGCCCTGGCGCAGTCGATCGCGGTATTACCGCCACCGATCACGATGACGTTGTCGCCGATTTCTCCGTCGGTGCCCTTGGTGACGTGGCGCAAGTAGTCGATGCCGAGCGCGACACCCTCGACGTTGTCGCCGTCGACACCGAGCGGGGTGGCGCGCCACGATCCGATCGCCAGATACACGGCGTCGAAGTCGCGCTTGAGGTCCTCGAGCAGGATATGAGTTCCCAGCGCCTTGTTGCACACGATGTTCACGCCGAGTGACTCGATGAGGTCGATTTCCTTGTCGAGCGTGGCCTTGGGCAGCCGGTACTCGGGGATGCCGTAACGCATCATGCCGCCGGGCTCGGGCTGGTTCTCGAACACCGTCACGCCGTGGCCTGCGATGGCGAGGTAGTTGGCCGCGGCAAGGCCCGAGGGGCCCGCGCCGATGACGGCGATGCGCTTGCCTGTGGCGTCGGCAAGGCGGGGGCGCCACGGCGTCTTGCGGGCCATGTCCCAGTCGGCGGCAAAGCGCTTGACCGCGTTGATGGCGACGGGCTCGTCCGCGAGGTTGCGGCGGCACTCGTCCTCACAGGGGTGAGGGCACACACGTCCGCAAGCGGACGGGAAGGGATTGCGGTCCTTGATCACGCGGATGGCGGCCTCGAAGTTGCCGTCGGACACGAGTTGTAGGTACGTCTGGATGTCGATGTTCGCGGGGCAGGTCTGCACACAAGGGGCGACGCAGTCCGCATTGTGGTCACACAGGAGCTGCTCAAGGCGCACCTTGCGGTAGGCCTCGAGACGGTCGGTGTGGGTCTTGATCTCCATGCCGGGAGTGATGGGGGTGAGGCACGCCTTGACGTCGCGGGGGTTGTCGGAGCCCACCTCGACCACGCACATGCCGCAGCTGCCGTTGGCGCGCTTGAGGCGCACGTCGTTGCACAACGAGGGGATGTTGATGCCCTCGTTGCCGAGCGCTTGAAGAATGTTCAGACCGCTAAGAACTTCGATCTCGCGATCGTTGACCTTTACCGTCACGCGCTCCGGTTTAACCATGTCTGCCACGACTACCTCCGACTGCCTTGTCAGTTTTGGTTGGCACGGCTTCTCGCCGCGGGACTTTCAGCCAAGGCCTATGGGGGAGGCCAGATGCGTCAAATGCACCTATTTGCAAGGTAGGCCAGGGGGGCGGCCGATTCCACGGACCTCGGTCCCGGGGACCACACCGGGACCTTTCGTGGGACCCGGGACCTGTGGCGCATTTTCACACGAGACCAGGCGTTTTTCTCAGCGAATCGCACCCGGGACTAGGACCGCGGCGCCTGTGAAATGCCAGTCAGGAGGGCCTCGATAGCAGGCAAGGATCGCTGGTTTCGGGAAGAACTCACTACTGGCTGCGCTCGCGCATGCCCCCGATGCTCATTGAATCCGGCCTTGGTCGCCCCAGTAGTGATTTCTTCACGCAGCGGCAGGGAGGGCGGTGGCCCCGCGTTGCGCACCGTTCCCCACCACGACGCGCCGAGATGGCGCGTGGGACAGAGGGCGGTCGTGGCGCGTCGCGACCGCGATTGGTTCGGAGCGCGGGACGGGGGCAGCGGGGTGGGGGCTGGGCTGCCCGCGCGCCTGGCTGTCGCCGCCCCGGACTGCAAAACCGGTAAGTAGTTGACTAAAGTCAACGATATGCCGGCGCGACACGTCGAGACCTTCCGCCAGTTCCGGCGCGTGATGACGCGCGAGGTGGGCGCGCTTCAGGACGACTTCCTTGGCCGTGGGCGCCCATCTGGCGCCTCCCGCTTGTTGTGGGAAATGGGCGACGGGCCCGTCGAGGTCGCGTCTCTGCGGGACCGGCTGGGGCTGGACGCGGGCTATGCATCGCGGTTGCTGACGATCCTCACGGACGACGGTCTGGTCTCTGTGAGCCCCAACCCGGACGATGCCAGGGCAAGGGTCGCCTCGCGCACACCCGCGGGCGAGGCCGAGTCGGCGCTGCTCGACACGTTGAGCGACGCGGCCGTGGCGTCAGTGTTTGACGGCCTCGATGCGGACCAGCTCGCCCAGATCGATGCCGCCGCCCGCACCCTGACCCGAGCCCTCACCCGGCCACACCTGACAATCACCGTCGTGGATCCCGCGTCGCCGGACGCCCAGTGGTGCGTCGGCCAGTACTTCGCCGAGATCGACGCCCTGTTTACGAGCGGCTACGACCAAGCCAAGGCCGTCGTGGTCGGCGCTGGTGACCTCACACTGCCCCACGGCGCGTTCCTGGTGGCACGCCTCCACGGCCAGCCGGTCGGCTGCGGAGGCGTCAAGCTTCCTGAGGGCGAGCCGGCATTTCTCAAGCGCATGTGGGTCGCACCGTCCGCGAGGGGGCTTGGCGTGGCGGCCCTTTTGCTCGACCGGCTTGAGGCTCTCGCGGTGGCGGCCGGCGCTCGCGCCGTCACGCTCGACACCAATTCCGGGCTCACGGCAGCCGGGCGGCTCTACGCCACGCGCGGCTACGTCGAGGTGCCCGACTTCAATGGCGAGCCGCACGCCGATCGCTGGTACCGCAAGGACTTGTCGTGCGCCACGGCGGGCCAGCTATTTCAGGCCTCGGCCTCCTTTGGCCGTTCGTAGGCGAGCCGTACCAGGCGGCTGAGCACGTCAAGGTCGATCACGTCCAGGCGCTTCACGTAAAGGCAACCGACTCCGCCGGTATGGGGCCCCAGTTCCGCGAGAGTCGACCCTGCGTCAGCGTGGTCCGTGAGTCCATACAGCGACAATGCGGCCTTGCGCGGGGAAAAGCCCACTCGCATCCAGTCGCCCTGGCGGCCGCTCGCGTAGCGGTAGGTGTAGGTCCCGATACCGACGATGCTCGTGCCCCACATCACGGCCTTCTGCCCGGTGGCCTCCTCCATCAGGCGGAGCAACTGGCCGCCTTCAAGCCGACGCCGCTCGGGCTCTACGGTCGCAAGAAAATCCAGCGGATCCTGCTCCGTCGGAAGGGTCTTGTTCTCCATGCGGAAATGCTACGACTCGTTGGCGGAATCTGCAGTCGATCGCGCGTACGTGACGTTCTCGTCGTCCTCGCCGATGCGGACGAATCCCACCTTGGGATAGAACTCTTGCGCGGGCCTGTTGGCGCGGGGGGCCACGAGGTGCACTCCGTGGACACCCTGCTCGGCCAACTGGGCCACCAGGGTGTCGATGAGCCTCCTGCCCCAACCCGCGCCTTGGAGTTCGGGAAGCAGGTCGATGTGCAGGTGCGCGGGATACTCGGCGACGGCATCGGACAGGCACCGCGTGGGGTCGGCGGCCGACGGCAATAGCCAGGCGTCGCCGTCTGTCCTGAGCGTGTGAAGCAGCCGGCGATCGGGCCACCAGTCCTCGCTGAACCATTGTTGAAAGGCTTGGGTATCCGCGGCAGCCACCACGTAGCCGCGCGCCTCTCCGTCGATGTCGACTACCCACGTGAAGCACGAGGGCCCGTGCAGATAGGGCAAGGCAAAGACATCGGCGAGCGCCGTGTCGTCCCCGAAGTGGCCGGAGGCGTTACCGCCGTCCGCCCCCGTGAGAAGGCAAATGCGTGCGATCTGCTGCTCGTCAGCTGGTGTGGCGGGGCGAATGCGCGGAGTGGCCATGCCCCCAGGCTACGGGGCGCAAGCCTGAGAGTCAGGATCCTTGACGGCATCGTGACCTTGGGTGGCGCGAATTCGACGGTGTCCCGTGTCCCGTGTCCCGTGTCGCGTGTCCCGTGTCGCGTCTAGCCGGCCTGGGCCGCGGGGCCGGACCCACGGCGCCGACGGCCCCCCGCCCAGCGCACCAGCGAGATCGCGGAGACGATAGCCCACACGCCCTCGAGCAAGAGGAATCCCCATTGCTCGCCGAGCAGGGCGTCGATCGCGAGCACCGTCGAGCCCGCGAGATTGAGCACGAGGTAGGCGAATGACGACGGCGTGAGGCGCCCCACCTGCGCCAGGATGAACGGCACGAGGATGAGCAACGAGGCCGCGATCTGGATGGTCGAGTGCATGGGTTCTCCCGGTCGCGTCGTCTTTGCTGGCCGGTCCCAGCATGCCAGGCCGCACTGTCCCCGCGGGCCGAGTTCGCCCAAACTTGACACCACACGTCGCGCGAGCGACCCGAGCAGGAGGCTCCGTCGAAGAACTAGGGGACGTCAGACCTCGCGTCTGGTAACGGTCACCGACCCCCCAGACCCTCAGGAGTCCCTCTTGCCTTCCTTGACCTTCTCTCACGTGTCCCTCGCGTTCGACGACGGGCGCATCCTCTTCAACGACCTCACGCTGACCCTGCCGCCCGGCCTGTCCGGAATTGTGGGCCGCAACGGCATCGGCAAGTCGACGCTGTTGCGGCTCGCAGCCGGAACCCTCACGCCCAATTCCGGCAGGATCGGCGGGCCCGAACGCGTCGCGTACGTTCCGCAGGACGTGACCCTCGCGGTGAATGCCACGGTGGCTGACGTGCTCGGCATCGGGGCGACGCTCGTGGCGTTGCGTGCGATCGAGAGCGGTTCGACCCACCCCGACCACTACGACGCCATCGGCGACGATTGGCTTGTGGAGGACTTCGCCCGTTCCGTCCTCGCCTCGCTGGGGCTCGAAAGGCTGGGGCTCGAAACGAGGAGGCTCGACGCGATGGGGGTGGACCGCACCGTCGGCCATGTGAGCGGGGGCGAGGCCACGCTTCTCGCCGTGGGCGCCGCGCTGTTGGCGCGGCCGGACGTGTTGCTGCTCGACGAGCCAACCAACAACCTGGACCACGATGCGCGGGCGCGGCTAGCGGACATCTTGGTGGCGAGGCCAGGCGCAACCGCCGTGGTCACGCACGACCGCACGCTGTTGGGCCGCGTCGAACGCATCGGCGAGTTGCGGGAGCGGCCGGATCGAGCGACGGAACTGCGCTGGTTTGGCGGTGGTTGGTCCGGCGCGGCGGGGTCGGGCGAAGGCGGGTCGGGCGAAGGTGGATCGGGCGAAGGTGGATCGAGCAGCGCGTTCGCGGCCTACGAAGAGGCGATCGCTGCGGAGCGGGAGGGCGTGCGCCAAGCGGTCGCCACGGCGAGGGCGCACGCGGCTCACGAGCGCCGCGACCTGCTCGATCGCATCGAGTCGGCAGGGAAGAGGCAGCGCCAAGGGGCCTCGGCCCGCGCGAACGCCAAGGTCACAAGGTCGGGCGTGAAAGTCAAGACCGACCAGGCCGCGCGCACGGAGGCGCGGACGCGCCACACGCATGAGGACCGCTTGGCCGGGGCGGACGCGCGCTTGGACGAAGCGAAATCTGCCGTGGAGCGTGACCGATCGATCCGCATCGCACTGCCAGGGACGGAGGTGCCAACGCGACGGATCGTGGCGCGGGCGAGCGGTTCCGTGCGGCGCTCGCGTGCGTGCTGTTGGCCCGACCGGCGCCTCAACTATTGGTACTCGACGAGCCGACCAACAACCTCGACTTCGCGTCTCAAGAGCAGTTGTTGCAGGCGCTCGAGGGTTTCGGTGGGGCGCTCCTGGTGGTCAGTCACGACGCGGCTTTTGTCGACACGATCGCACCCACCCGACGGTGGACGTTCGGCGACAGTCTCGAGGACGTGGCGCTCGGGTGAACAATGATGGCTGATGGCTCTCCCGGAGCGGATGTCGGGCTCAGGTGGAATCATGGCGACATGGCGTACGACGAGGAGTTGGCAGAGCGCATCCGCGAGCGCGTATACGCGGAGCGAGACCTTATCGAGAAGCGGATGTTCGGTGGACTGGCGTTCCTGCTGGCAGGGAGCATGACCGTGGCCGCCAGCGGTAATGGCGGCCTGCTCGCTCGCGTGGATCCGGCGGAAGGCGCGGCATTGTGCGAGGCCGATGGTGTGGCCCCCATGGTCATGAGGGGCAGGCCCATGCGCGGTTGGCTCCGCGTGGCGCACGACGTGATCGCGAGCGAAGAGGCGCTGGACGAGTGGGTCGCGCGGTCCGTCGCCTATGTGAGGCACACGGTCAACGCGCCGACGGCGTGATCCAGGCAGTCCCGCGCATGAGTCGTGCACCGTGAACACGGCCGTTGCAACGACAGCGACCGCAGGAGTCCCCCGGCCCGTGTGGACCAGGGGCGACCCGCGGGGTAGCTAGGCCACCATCTGCGCCACCGCGTCGTCCCATGACGTGGCGCCCCAGCCGAAGCCCGCCTCAAATGCGGCAGAGGATGCGACGAAAGGTTTATCGAATTCGTACATCATCTCGATGCTCTCTCGCAGCGCGGGTATGAAGAGGCCGAGCACGCGCATGCCAGGGCCGCGGATCGCGGAGACCTTGGGCTTTCCCTTCTGCCCGGAGGCCTCCCACAGTCGGGCAACGAGTTCCGCCTGGGTGATGGGCGCCATCACGGGCGTGATCCACGCGCGGCCCCAGCCGTTGTCCGAGGTGCCTATCGACGCCATGGCGCGGGCAGCATCGGGCGCATAGCTAAAGGAGTGGGGCTTGTCGGTGCGGCCCAACACGCGGGCGGCCTTGCCCTTCGCGATCGGGTCGATCGCGAGGTCCCTAAACAGCGCGTAGTCGCCTCCCACGTAGTTCGATGGCCGGGTGAGAGCTACGCGGACGCGGCCTGCGGCGTGGGCCGCAAGAGCCTCGTCGGCCATCTCTTTGCGGACCCGTCCCTTGACCGTGACCGGCTGCTCCGGGGTCGCCTCGGTGATGACGGCGCCAGGCTGCGGGTGATAGCAGTACAGGTTGTCGGCCAGGACGACGCTGGCTCCGGACTTCTCGGCCGCGGCGAGGATCGACCGCTGGAGGGGGGGAAACTCCGTGGGCCAGCTATCGTAGGCAGGCTGCGTGACCTGGTAGACGACGTCAGCGCCCTTGAGGGCCGATGCCGCGGCGGCGGGGTCCGTGAGGTCGGCCTGGCTCAGGGGGATCGCGGGGTCGAGGGCGCCGCGCTTGCCCGAGCGATTGACGGCGCGCACGGTGTGGCCCTGCTCGGCGAGGAGGTTGGCAAGAGCGGCGCCGACGGCGCCAGTTCCGAGGACGAGATGGGTGGTCATGGGGTACTCCTTAGGTGGTTAACGGCGTTAAGCGGCGGGCAAAAAAAGAGAGGTAGAGAGGTGGTTCCTACAGCAGCGAAGCAATCACCGCCTCGACCAAGGCGTTTGCGCGCGCTCGCACAGGTTCGGCCTCGAGACCGCGGATCTCGCCTGGCATAGCGATCGCGAGAGACACCACACCGTGGAGCGCCGCCCACAGCAGGTGTGCGGCTTCGCGGGGGTCCCCTGGACGCAGTTGGCCTGCCGTCTGGCACGCCTCAATCACATGAATCAGGCCTGCGAATGACTCGGGGTCTTGTTCCGGGTTGGGGCCAAGCGCCCATTGATGGGGCCGGATCATCATCACGTCGTAGTGCATCGGGTGGCTGAGAGCGAAGTCCACGTAGACGCCGCCGAGGCCTCGCAAGGCATCGAGAGGGCTGGCTGCGGCGCGGGCGGTCGCTTCGAGCTGTGCGCCGAACTCGGCAAACCCCGCCTTGCACGCGGCTGCGAGTAGCGCGTTCTTGGAGTCGTAGTGCTGGTACAGCGCGGTCGCCGATACCCCGATCTCCTTGGCGATGTGGCGCATTGAGACGCCGTCGACGCCCTTTTCGGCAAACACCGCCGACGCGGCTTCCAGGATGGAAGCGCGGGCGTCGCTTGCGATAAACGGGGTCATGCCAGTCACCCTAGTTAACACTGTTAAGTTGTGTCAAGGGCCGTGACTCGGGTGACGACGGGTACGTGGTGACCCACTACGCGGTCGCGTGGGTGACGACGGGTACGTGGTGACCCACTACGGGGTCGCAGGGCCTTTCACGCGGAGCGCGCGGGCGGTACCGTGTGGTCAAAGAAAAGGCGAAGAAAATGTCAGACGAGCCACCGGTCGGCTCCCCGACTCCTTCGCCGTTGGACGAGCCTTCGCCCGCTCTCCAAAACTAGTTTGCCCTCGCATCGCTCGGGGTCGTGATATTTCTCACGCCTGCAGCGGTGTTCGCGACGGGCAATCAGGCCGCCGCGATTGGCACCGCGTTGGTGGGCGTGGTGCTCGCACAGTTCGCGCTCGCCAGGTCGAAAGGTGGCGAACGGCCCCTCAGGAGGACCTCGATCTGGGCGATGACCCTCAACTTCGTCATGATTCCCGTATGGATCGCCGTGATCTCCCCGACTTACTCTCCAATGGGGGGGAACGCCGTGGGTGACGCGACCATTCGCGCGATGCGCGTGGACCACTTCGTCCAGAACTCAGTGGGAGAGGCCGCGGTCCTCGGCGCTCCAGACCCGGGCTTGGCCAGCGTCGGGTGGGTGGCAGCGGGTACGTGATGACCCACTGCGGCGCCGCGAGGGCAAAAGCGGGTACGTGATGACCCACTACCACTGCGGCCGGGTGGGTCGAAGGGGCCGGGTGGGTCGAAGGGGCCGGGTGGGTCGAAGGGGCCGGGTGGGTCGAAGGGGCCGGGTCTCCAGGCGGGACTGCACGTAGCCTAGGCGCGTGAGACTCGTAGGCACAGACATCGACGGCACCATCCTTCCGCGCACGGGAGTGTTCTCCCAGCGCACGATCGCGGCGCTCGGTTCGCTTGCAGGCGCGGGCGTCCCGCTGGTGCTCGCCACCGCCAGGCCTCCTCGCTGGGTAGACGCGATCGCGTCTCAACTGGGCATCGAGGGTGAGGCCGTCTGCGCCAACGGCGCCGTGTTCTATGACCTGGCCACGCGGTCGGTCGTCGACCACATCGGCCTGCCGGAAGAAGCGTTGCTTGAGGTGGCCGCGGCATTGCGCGACGCACTCCCAGGAGTGGTCCTCGCCCTCGAGACCATCACTGGACTGGCCATCGAGCCCGGCTTCCCAGCCCGCGAGAGCAACACGAACCCCCGCGAGGTCGCGCCGTTCGAGCGCATGGAGTCGGTGCGCGATCTCACGGGCGTGAAGCTGCTGGCGCTCTTGCCGGGTAGTCATCCCGACGAGATGCTCGAGATCGCGATGCCCCTGGTGGGCCACCTACTTGAGCTTTCCCACAGTTCGGTCACCGACCCGCTTCTCGAGCTCGCCCCGCTTGGCATCAGCAAGGCGACAGGGCTCGCGCGCCTTGCCGCGCATCACGGTGTTGACGCTGCGGACGTCATCGTCTTTGGGGACGCGCCCAATGACGTTTCCATGTTCGAGTGGGCGGGCACTGGCTACGCGGTGGGCAACGCGCACGACGCCGTCATGGCGGTGGCGAGCCACGTGACCGCTTCCGTCGACGATGACGGCGTCGCCATGATCATCGAGACCCTAGTGGCGGAGGCCCTCGCCTCGCGTTGAGCGCCTAGCGCCGTGCCACCACCACAACGGCGTCGATCTCGTCGTCGGTCTCAACCTGGGCGGTGAAACCCGCGGCCAACGCCGCCGTGAGGGTCGCGTCGCTCAGGTGATCGCTCGTCTCGACGATGCACACGCCGTGGGGCGCGAGCAACCGGCGTGCCGCCGCGAACACGAGTGCTTGCATCGAGGCGCCGTCGGCTCCCCCGTCGAGAGCGGCGCGCGGCTCGTGGTCGCGTGCCTCGGGGGGCATGAGTGCGACCCCCTCGGTGGGCACATAGGGAGGACACGAGGCGACCACGGCAACGCGGCCGCGCAGTGAAGCAGGCAGGCCGGCGTCCATGTCGGATACCAGGGCGTGGGCCCCGAATCGGGCCAGCGTGGTGGACGCGATGGCGATCGCCGAGGGGTCGATGTCGGCGGCCCAGACCGTGAGGTCGGGCCGGGCGTGCGCCACGGCCGCGGCAATCGCGCCCGATCCACAACACAGGTCCACAACGACCGACGATGGTGGCGCGAGGTCCGCCGCTAGCCTTGCCACGAGTTCGGTGCGGACGCGCGGAACGAACACTCCCGCCACCACGGGGATGCGCAGGCCCGCGAATTCGGCGTAACCGACCACGACCTCAAGGGGCTCGCCCGCAATGCGCCTCGCGATTATGCGCTCGAGGTCGTTGTCGCCACTCGCCGCAGACCGCAGCGCTGCGGCCTCTTCCTCCGCGAAGACGCAGCCCGCCGCCCTCAAGCGCGCGACAAGAACGTCATCCGTCATGGGCCCGACGCTACGCCCGCCGAGTCGCTGCGGGAGGGGATCGCGGGAAAGGGATCGGCGGGCACGGGCGTGGGGGCGTCGGCGACCACGGCGGCGGGCCTTGAAAAGAGCACCCCTGCGGCGATGGCGCCGAGCGCGAGAACCCCACCCGCGAGCTGGAGCGCAGTGAGGCCCTGCCCTAGCCATATCCAGCCGATGGCGGCGGCAGAGATCGAGGTGGCCAGCGACAGGAACGTCACCACCGAGGCGGGAAGGTGGCCGATGCCGCGGAACCACAACGAATACGCCACCGCGGTGCCGGCGAGCCCCAACCACAGGTAGCCCAGCACGTTGGTGCCCGTGAATCCCGCATCGGGAAGCCCCTCGAGGGCCGCGATTGGCACCAGGAAGATTCCACCGGCGGTGAGTTGCCACGCAGTGAGGGTGAGAGGGGGCACTGGCGGCCGCCATAACTTGGTGAGCGCGACGCCGGTGGCCATGAGCACGGCCCCTGCCACCGCGGCGGCGACACCGAGGCCGTCGAGCCGCGCCGCTGGCGTGAGGACCAGCAGGGCGACGCCCAGGATTCCGGCGGCGCCCGCCGCAACCTTGACGACCGTGGCACGTTCCCCGAGCCACACGTGCGCGAACGTGACGATGATGAGCGGCTGGATCGCGCCAACTGTTGCGGCCACGCCGCCCGGCAGGCGATAGGCGCCGATGAATAGCAAGGGAAAGAACGCGCCGACGTTGAGGATGCCAAGAACCGAGGCCTTCCACCACCATTGCCCGTGCGGAAGGGTGCGGGTGATCGCCAAGAGCAACAGGCCGGCCGGCAGGGCGCGAAGCAAGGAGGTGAGCATCGGCGCGCCTGCGGGAAGCAGTTGTGTGGTGGTCGCGTAGGTGGTGCCCCAAGCAAGAGGAGCGAGCGCGGTGGTGGCGATGAGGGCAGGCCGACTACTAAGCACTTAGTGATAATAACTCACCGCTTAGCAATTGGCTAGTATGAGGTCATGGCGGATCATGTCGACCTCATCCTCGAACAATGGCGAATCGTGCGTCCGGACCTCGATCCGTCGCCCATTGCGGTCTTTGGCAGGCTGTCGCGCCTGAGCCGCGCGGCCGAGGCCCTCCAGAGCGAGTACCTCGGCAGGCACGGCATGGACACCTCCGCATTTGACGTGCTCGTGACCCTGCGGCGCAGTGGCGAGCCATATTGCCTGACCGCGCGCGACCTGCAGGGCGCCGCAATGGTCTCGTCCGCGGCGGTCGCTCAGCGGCTCAATCGGCTCGAGCAGCGCGGGTGGGTGAGGCGGTCCACCAATGCCGACGATGCGAGGGTGACGGACGTTTCCCTGACCGAGGCGGGGTTCGCGGTGGTCGACGGGGCGATGCAAGAGCACGTGGAAGCCGAGGCCTCGTGGCTCGCCGGCCTAACCGCCGCGGAAAGCGATCAACTTCAAACGTTGCTCGTGAGGGTGATGGAGCGCATCGGCGCCAACTAGGTGTTGCGTCTCGTGGGCGTCTTGGCGCTACGCGGCCCCTAGGTGGGGTGGGCGTCGACGGCAAGAGCGGCGTGCGGGAGCGCGAGTAGCGTCGTTTGGCTAAGCGGCGACCTTGCCGCCGCGCGAGCGCCGTCTCACGCGGGGCCCGCTAAGCGGCGACCTTGCCGCCGCGCGAGCGCACTCCCGCTTGGGTCCGGCATGAGCCATGCGCGCGCGAACTACGCCGCGCGACGCTCGCTCGGGGTCGGGTCATCGTTGACCGCAATCGCGGCCAGTCCCCCAGGTCGCGCGCGCCGGAGCGGATCGACCTCGAGTGGTGGGATGAAGTTGACCCGTCCGTGGTGGACCACAATGTCCCAGCCTTGGCGGTGGATGTCGTGGTGGCAGCGGGTGCACAGCATCACGCCGTTGGATAGGTCTGTGCGACCGCCTCTTTCCCACCAGTGGATGTGGTGGGTTTCGCAGTGTTCGGGTGGGGCGTGACACTTGGCGCACCCGCCGTCACGCTCGAGCAGAGCAATCCGTTGTGCGCGGGTGAACATCCTGACGGTGCGACCAAGGTCGAGTACTTCACTCTCGTCGCTGAGGACCGCGGGAATGATGCCTGCGTCGCCGGCGAGGCGCCGCAACTGCCCGACCGACACCGGCAGTGTGGTCC
>JBBRWX010000029.1:0-28850 GCA_038248935.1 Actinomycetales bacterium | reverse complement strand
GCCCCCAACCACTATATACTCCCGCGGGGGGCCTTGGCCGTGGGGGGGGGGGCGGGGTTGTTGGGGCGCGCCGCCCCTCGTCGAACCGGAGCCTCGCTACTCCCTCGCGGAGACAGGGGGCCTGTTGCCGTTCAAGGCTTATGTGGCTCGTCAGCGAACACCGCGCGCTCGAGACGAGACAGGACGGAGTCCCAACCCTCCGCCGCGGCCATCCGTTGCAATGTGGGCCCATATTGTTGCGCGAGCCACTCAAACGATCGTTCGTCGTCCGATTGACGCCACTCTGCAATCTGGGTACGAGGCACGTCGAGCCCGGTCAACTCACTCAGGAGGTCCCGCGTCCACTTTGCATACCCCCATGCGTCCCTGGCCGTCGCGGTCGCCGCGTGATCACGCGCAACCATCCGAGGTTTCAATTCGATCTCGACCCGCACCCAATCGCGCGCAACGGCACCACTCCGCGTACGTGAACGAGCCTGGATCTCCTGGCTCTTCTCGTAGAGCCGCAAGAACACCATCGACTTCCGCGATCCAACGTAGAGCGTCCGTCCGGCTTTGCCCCCATCAAGATAATCACCTTGAATCGATGTCGTGAGGCCACGACTCTTGGCAAATTCCACCACGGCGTTGAACAGGATGTCCCAGGTGTGCGAGTCGGTCCCCTCTCCGACAAAATCGATTCGACTGTCCATCCGAGCGACTGCGTGTGCGCCGGACCACTCGCGACGAAGGACCGCGGCGAACTCTTCGGAGTCCTGCCCCGATGCCCACGCGTACGGCTTGGAGTAGATTCCACCCGCGAGCACCGTCGCGATCGTCGCCGACGCCTTCACGAGTTCCACGGCCTCCGTGTAACCAAAACGCCCTTTGGCAGGGCGGGCATCTGCGCCGAGGGCCGCAGCGAGGCGATCCACAACCAGCGCCGGGTTCGCGTCGATGGTCGCGGCGTACCAATCGAAGTGAGCATCAACGTCCCGCTCGGAAACCCCGTTCAGCATCCCACCTGACCCCCCCTTTACTACGGGGGGGTTGACCTGGCTCGCCGCAACGGCTTCCGGCTCGCTCCAACCCTGCATCCCGCTCGCGTTCGAAGCAGCGGCGATCCCATTGATGCCGAAGCCGGACCCACGGCGGCGCTCAACGTTGTCCCGAACTGGGACAGCGGCATCAACGTCAGCCTCATCAGCCGACGAATTGGGCAGGTCGATGACTCGTATCACGCGGTACCTCCGCAGCGGCAACCTCGGTCGACGGCGATGCGGCACACGGGGCACCAAGGACGTCCGGCGCGATACCACTCTCGCTCAAGTGGGGTTCGGCCGTCTTCCGCAAAGGTGACCAAAGCCGGTCCGTCCTTGCGGTGCAGCAGGCCGTTCCGTCGGTGCCAGTAGGCGCGTGACGCGGTTCCATCCGAGCGATATTCCATACGTGACGGGCGTGTGCCGAGACGCCCGATCACGCCGCCGAGATACCAAGTCTCGGAGCGCCGCCCACCTTCCGCGTAGTACTCGATAACCGCTGGGCCATCCTCACGAAGGAGTATCTCGTCCACGGTGTAACGCACGCGGACTATGGCGCCGTTCTGGTCACGTTCAATGGTGGGCTGGTTCACGGGGTTCGCGCTCATGTTGCTCCTGGTCAGTTTGTATTGAAGCGGGCGTGGTTGCCCGCATCGATCTAGTGGTCTAGACGCCGCAAATCAGCGACGGGTGTGATCGACTCCGGCATTCACCCCGGCACTGGGGCGCGCTGAACCCGGCATGTGCTTCTCGAGGGGCGAGCGTCAAGCCGCCGAAGTTCATGCCCCGGCGCCGGGGCCGGCGTGGCGGGATTGGAACCCTCAGTCCGTCGCGCGGTACCGCGCGAGGTCATTGCTAGAGGCCGTCTTGCGCATGTGGCTCAACGTCCGGCCCTTGTCCCGACCGCATGCAATTGGTCAGGGACGTATTGCGTCTCCATCCATCCGTCGATGTCAGACCGCTTGTAAAGTACCTTCCTCCCCGTCGTCATCCACGGTGGCCCAACGCGCTTGAAGCGCCATGTGCGCAGCGCGCTCGGGCTACAGCGAAGCAGCCGACCAACCTCTTCGGTCGTCAGGTACTCAATCACCTGCGGGGCATCCATGTCCGACACTCTCGTTTCTCTCATGGATACAATGTAAATGCTGAGTGGCGCATTGTCAACCACTACGTGTATGCTCATCTCTAGGAGGTACAACAGCGATGAGTAAGAACCAAGAACGGACACCGTCCAGCATCGAGGGTGCACTCGCCGAGCGAATCGGCTTGGAGCGCGCCAAGCGCGATTGGTCGTACGAGCGCCTATCGAAGGAACTTGCTGCGACAGGCTGCAAAGTCGCGGCGAGTTCACTACACAAGATTGAACGCGGCACACCCCGGCGGCCGATCAGCGTGGACGAACTATTTGCATTCGCGAGAGTTTTCGACATGGACGTGCTTGCACTCGCCGAGCCAGTCGCCGTCCGCAACCGGGAGCGCGTAGAGCGGCTCTTCGCGCGCCACGCGCGCGACGCCGAAGAGATGGTCGAGTTGCGGCAGGAAGCCTCCGAGTCCACGAAGCAACTCCTGGCAGCCGCTCATGAAGTTCCCAAGAGCGACCTTGACGACATTGTGACGGACTGGATCGAAAACGCACGCTACACAAAAGGTCGCTTCGAAAACGAGGACGAACTCAAGAAAGGGCTACTGCGCTTCCTTTCAGGAATGTCACCGGCGAGCCCGTTCGACGACGCAATCAACTCAAATGTTCTCCGTGTCCCTAACTACCGGTATCACACCGATCCCACAAGCGACGAAGTTGGGATCCGAATTCAAGAGCCTCCGCGGTAGAAGGCCAGAACTCCACATGTCAAGCATCACACGCACGGAGCGAAAGCGCTGGGCACTCGACAACAACGGAGAGCGCGTCCTCGACGCCGAAGGCTCCCCGATACGGGTCGGCGCCGGCTCCTATTACTGGCTTGTCACTTACCGTGACAACAGCGCTCGGCGCCAAGAGGTCCAGAAGCGGTTCGATAAGAAGGCTGACGCTCAACAGTTCCTAAATCAGGTCACCGCCGACCTCGTCAACAACACATATGTTCGCCCCGGATCGGGACGCGTGTCGCTACGCGAGTACACCGAGTCGGACTGGAAGAAGATGCAGACCCATAGAGAAAGCACTCGCGACCAGGTTGAGAGGCACCTTCGCCTTCACATCTACCCCGCCCTCGGGGACAAACGCCTCGACGCGATCCAGCCTTCCGACGCAAAGCGCTTCATTGCGCGTCTACTCGAAGGCTACGCAGCGAGTACCGTCCTTGTCATTTACCGTTACACAGCGGCGATCTTCAATTCCGCAGTGCAGGACCGGTTGCTCACGGCAAGCCCCTTCCGCGACGTCCCCGCGCCAAAAGTTCCGCCTACGAGGGTGCGTCCGCCGTCAACTGAGAGCCTGCTGAAACTAGTAGAAACTGTCCCACCGCGCTTTCGCGCTCTGATAATTCTCAACGCGGGCACGGGACTACGCCCGGGAGAATCGTTCGGCCTGACAGTCGATCGCCTCGACCTCGCCAAGGGGTTTCTCGAGGTGGACCGGCAACTCACGTCGGCCACTGGGGGGACGCCCAATTTTGGCCCACTAAAGACTGCCACCAGTTATCGCACGATCCCTCTGGCAGCCGTGGTCCGCGAAGCGCTCGAGGAGCACCTGAGCCAGTGGCCACCGTCCGACTATGGACTTGTCTTCACCAACACGAACGGTGATCCGCTGCAGCGTTCCACCTGTGGAGAAATGCTCAAAAAAGCCAGATCTGCGGCGGGTATCGAGGGCCCGACGCTACACGCACTCAGGCATTACTTTGCGAGCCTGCTCATTCAACAGGGTGAGTCCGTGAAGGCCGTCCAGGCACTTTTGGGACACGCTTCAGCCGTGGAGACTCTGGACACTTACGGCCATCTTTGGCCCGGCTCAGACGCTCGCGTGCGCGACGCGGTCAATGCGGCATTCAATCACCGTGCGGACCCCGCGCCACCCCCAAAGGTTGCGTCGTCGTAATACCCAGGTCGACGAGCGCGTGGCACCCGCGCGGTCAGGTCCCGATAGGGACGATAGCGACTCGACCCTGCGCGTAGGCGCCTAACCAAATTGGTTCGCGGGGAACCCACGTCCCAATTGGAGAGCCCCTGGCCGCTCCGCACTACCAGAAACGCCACTGAGCGCCACTCACGTTGCGAGACTTCTGCGAAGTTTGCCAATCTGAAATAGCATACTACCTGCTAAATGACCAAAGGCGGATGAGTTGGCCGATACGCCGGGTTCTGTCGCCGTGCACGGGGCACGACGGGCGGCCATCCATCTACGACGCACGTTGCCATACGCCTCTAGCGGCCTACCCGGATGCTCGGGCGGGCAGCCCTCAAACGCATCCTGTCTGACCTTGCTCCGGGTGGGGTTTACCTTGCCATTCCTGTCACCAGGAACGCGGTGAGCTCTTACCTCACCCTTTCACCCTTACCGCCGGCCGAAGCCGGAGGCGGTTTTCTTTCTGTGGCACTTTCCCGCGGGTCACCCCGGGTGGCCGTTAGCCATCACCCTGCCCTACGGAGCCCGGACGTTCCTCGGCACGGGTTTCCCCGCAACGCGGCCGCCTGGCCAACTCATCCGCGATCACTTTACGCGGTGATGGCGAGCACCGCCTCTCCCCGTCAAAGCATGCGGCGGTCATCCTTGCGAAAATCCCTGGCACATCGTCACTACCCTGGACTCATGCTGATCCTCTTGCCTCCGTCGGAAGGCAAGTCATTCCCTGCCGCGGGCCCGCCCGTCGCGTTGAGTTCCCTGAGCCACCCTGAGCTGTCCGACACCCGGCGCCGCGTGGGCGACGCCTTGGTTCGGGTCAGCGGTACGCGCGGCGCTTTAGCGACGCTCGGCGTCGGCGCTTCTCTCGCCGACGAGGTGCGACACAACACGACCCTGTGGGACAACCCATCCGCGCCTGCGGCCACGGTGTACACGGGAGTGCTGTACGGCGCGGCGCAGGCGGCCTCGTGGGACGCGCGCATGCAGGCGAGAGCCAATGAGCGCATCCGCATCATCTCGGCGCTCTGGGGGGCGATCTCCCCCACCGACAAGATCCCCGCATATCGCCTGTCGATGGCGACGCCGATGCCTCGGCTGGGCGGGCTTGCGGGCCTGTGGAGGCGACACCTCGACGCCGCGCTACGCCCCCTCGTCGGGGATGGCGTCGTGGTCGACTGCCGTTCAAGCGCGTACACGGCCGCCTGGTCCGCGATCGATGCGCCATGGGTGGCGGTCAGGGTGTTGCGAGACCGTGACGGCGCCCGCTCGGTGGTCAGCCACATGGCGAAACAGACTCGAGGGCTGCTCACGGCTCACCTGTTGACCCTCGGTACCGTCCCTCGGACGCCATCAGACGTTGCCGACGCGGCAGCGACGATGATCGGCACACACCTCATCGACCTGTCGCTCGTGACGACCGCGAAGGGTCCGGACGAGCTCACACTCGTGATCGGCTCTTAGTCGCCCTTGCGCTCCCTTGGCTTGCGTACCTTTCCCTGCTCCATGAGCGTGATGCCCCTCGGGGCGAGAATCGCGTTGACCTCGTCCATGAACTCGACCATTGTGCGCCGGTAGAGCGGCACGTGGGTGATGCGATGGCTGTCGCCTACCAGGGTGACGTGGGGGGCCGCTGGGGCCCGCACGGGAAGGGGCTCTATCGGGAATACCTCGATGGCGACTCCGTCAACGAAGTCCACCGGCTTGCGTAGCCACTCCTCTTGAAACGACTGCGGCCACTCAAGGGTGCCCGAGCCCATGAGTTGCAAAATCATTCCGCCGTTCTTCACGCGGTTGGCAACCGCGAGCGCAGCATGGGCAAGGGCGACACCTGCAAAGACGGCGAAGATCAACGCAGGCCCTCGCCAGGGGGCGATGGAGGCGGCCACCGCCCATGCAAGGGCGAGAAACAGGCGGACGCCCACGCGCAGGATCGACGCCCATAGGGGCTCTTTCCAGAGTGGCACTGGTGCCATCCATGCAACGGACATTGACTGCCTCCTGAGGACCACAAGCTAGTGAGTGGGGGCTCCGAGGCACATGAGGTGTCTCTCGGCGATGTCGCCGTCACGGGTGACCCGCAACGTCACGATCGTCAGCGATGCCGGTTGCGGCCATATCGCGCCCCAGGATCTCCGATCGATCCCGAGAGAGACGCCAACGGCGCATTTGATGGCCACCGCATGCGAAACCGCGGCCCATGCCCTTTCGACGTCGTTTCCTGATGCGCTGAGGCGGGCATGCTCTGAGCCAAAGCCCCGCAGCACCTCGTCGAGTCGGACGCCCACCTCTGCCATGGACTCTCCGCCAGGTGGCGCCGCTTGTCCAAAGCGCCACCGGTGGATCCCATCGCCGTACTCGCTCGCGATCTGCTCGCCAGTGAGTCCGTTCCATTTCCCAAACTCGACTTCCCGCAGCTGGAGTTCCGTCTCGACGTCGACGCCAAGCCTTCGCGCCACCGCTGCGCCCGTCTCTTGGGTGCGGGTCAGCGGCGAGGCGATCACGCGCGACACCTTCGGCAGGACCTTCCACGACCGGCGGCCGATGGCGTAGACGGCATCGGCGGCCTTGGCCGCCTGAACCCGACCTTCGGCATTCAGTCCAGGGCCCGCGACCTCTCCGCCCGAAAACCGTTGAGTCACCGTCATATCGGTCACCCCGTGCCTCACAAAGACGATCGTGAGCGGCGACAGAAGGTCCGCTTCCGGCGAGTCGAGCGTCGCCGGATGAGCCGACGCGTCGCGCCGTGCGCTGCCGACAGCACTCACGCGGTGCCTCGTACGAGGATCCTGCCGCACTCCTCGCACCTGACGATCTCGTCGACTGGCGTCGCCTCGATCGCGGCGAGGTCCGCGGGGTTGAGACTCATGTGACACCCCTGGCACGTTCCCCGCGTGAGCGCGGCCGCACCGGAATCCCCGTACTGGGCGCGCAACTTTTCGTACAGCGCGACGAGGGCCTCGTCGAGGTTAAACGTCGCGTTGATCCGTTCCCTTGCCACATCGGCAAGTTCTGCCTCAATTGCGGCGGACTCGGAATCGACGCGTGCACGAACATCCGCGAGCGCCGCAGCGATCACGGCGGCCTCCGCGACGACGCCGTCGGCCACGGATTCGGCATCCTCGAGGCGCTGCATCGCGTCGAGCTCGATCTCCTCGAGTGCGGCCTGCCTCTTGACCAAGACCTCGAGCTCGGACTGCAGGCCCTGCAGGTCGCGGGGTGTCTGGCCGCCTATCAGTAGCCTGTCGTTGTCACGCTTGGCGCGGGCGCGCACCGACTCGACATCGTCTTCGGCCTTGGTGACCTCGCGCTTGAGATCCGAAATCGCGGTGTCTGCCTCGATGCGGCGCCCCGTGAGCTCGCCTTCGCGCTCGAGAAGCTTCTCAAGCTCCACCTTGGACTCGAGCGAATCGAGGCGGTGGCGGGCCTGTGCCGCGTGAGTGTCGAGCTCCTGAACGGTCAGCAACCGCAGTTGGTCCGCTGCTGGGGCCTTGGGCACGGTGTCTCCTTACGTGGTGGAAGGCGCGTGGCCTGTCCATGGATCGGTGCTTAGCGTACTCACCGAGGTGGTCACGCCGAGCGCAAGCGCGAGTTCGGCTGCGGCCTCGTCAAGCCACAAGGCCTCGGATGCGGCGTGAGACACGCTCACCAGGTACGGCCTGCCGTCGTTCTGTGTCGCCGCCTCGCGGGCATCCGTCGCGGGGTGGTGGCGCATGTCAGCCGTCACAAACGCATCGACGCCAGCAGTCACCGCATGACCGATGAACGACCCCCCTGAACCGCCAACAACCGCGACGCTCAGGACCATTCCGTCGGGATCGCCCGCGTAGAGCACTCCCCCTGCGGTGACGGGCAAGGCGGCGGCGATCTTAGCAGCGAAGTCGCTCAGGGACGTCGGCGCGATGGTCCCGATGCGACCGGTTCCGTCGGCCGAGCCCAGCTCTGAGGGAACAAGAGGGCCCTCGACGTGCATCCCGATCGCGAGCGCGAGGGCCTCGGCGACTCCCCCGTCGACGGCATCGGCGTTCGTGTGGGCGGCAAAAAGCGCACATCCATTGGAGATGAGCGCATGGACCACAGCACCGTGGGAGGTGTTGGCCGCAACCGTGGTGACGCCGCGAAGCATGAGGGGGTGGTGAGTGATGAGCATTTGAGCGCCCGCGGCGATCGCCTCACGCACCACCGCGATCGTGGGGTCGACCGCGAACCGAACATGCCGCACTACCCTGCGGGGATCCCCTACCGACAGTCCTGGAGCGTCCCAATCCTCGGCAAGGTGAGGCGGGTACCGGCCTTCGGCCCAAGCAACCACATCGGCGACGGTAGCCATGCAACCCTCCTGACCGGGACGGCTCGAGGCGCAGCCGCCTTGATGCACGCGAGTGGGCCCTACCGGACTCGAACCGATGACACCTGCGGTGTAAGCGCAGTGCTCTAACCAACTGAGCTAAGGGCCCCGGACCATTCTTCACCATCGGGAGGCGTGCCAGGGAGCGCACCACCAAACACCCGCCCGAGTACTACGCGAGAACTCCCAAGACCTTGCGATATTCGGCGAGGTCGCGCGCGTCGCCCGTCGGGCTCACAAGGACCCAATCGACGATGCCGTTCGCGTCGATGTGGAACGTGCCGCGCTTGGCGCGCCCAAGTTCCGCGTCGAAGACCCCGAAGCTCTCGCTCATCGCGCCGTGCGGCCAGAAGTCGCTGAGCAGCGTGCCCTCGAACTTGTTTTGGTACGCCCACTCTTGGTTGACGTATGTCGAATCGCAATTGACGATCACGATGCGGGCGCCCCCTGCAGTGAGATCGCTCGCATCTCGCAGTTGTTCGAGCTCATACGTGCACACGGGTGAAAACGCGAAGGGAACAAAGACGATCAGCGCGTCGGAACCAGCAAGACTTGCGAGGGAAACGGGAACGCCGTCCTGATCGAAAAGTGTGAAATCGGGGGCCGGTTGACCCACGAGGGGGTGGGTCACTTCGAGTGACCCTTTTCCACAAGCACCGTCGCTGCCCAATCTGCGTCGACCACGAAGGTCGAGGTGGCGTGCAAGCCTGCAAGCGACGAGCCCTCTTCGACCTCGCGCGCCTGCACGTGGCCTGCGCGGCCCGACTTGGGCGTGAAGAGCACGACCTGGCCTCCGGAGTCGAGCAGAGACTGAACGTCCATGAGCAGATCGGCGAGGTCGTCATCGCCCTCACGGAACCACACGATCGCGGAGTCTGTGACGTCCCCGAAATCCTCGTCGACGAGTTTCTCGCCTGAGGCGGCCTCAATGCCCATCCTCAACGCCTCGCACACGTCGGTGTCATAACCGAATTCCTGCACGACCATGCCGGGGGTGATCCCAAGTCGTGACACTGCGGAAACGTCAAGCGTCTCCGAGCCCTCTGTGGTGGCCACGGCCTGCGTACCTCTTTCGTTGGGGAGCAGCGCATGATCAGCGCTCGTTTGCACCACAGTACGGGGCGACCACGGGCGGTCGCAACGGCCCAGAGCAACCTATGCGGGGACTTTGCGGCACTTTCCTGGGGCGTCGGGCCCACACTGGCGTGACATTGTGGCTGTATGTGGCAAGAATGTTGGGGTACGCGGCATCCCCGCAACCACGAATCCGCATGACGTGGCGCGACACCCTGCGCCCCTACGAAAGGTCCCCTGTGGCACAACACGGCTCGCTCGATAAGGACCCGGCAGAGACCAACGAATGGCTCGAGTCGCTCGACGGGATGATTGAAGACAGCGGCGCGACGCGCGCCGAGTACGTCATCGACAGGATGGTCGAGCACGCCGCGTCCAAGCAGCTGTCCGTTCCGCTCAGCCTGAATACGCCGTACGTCAACACGATTCACAAGGACGACGAGCCCGAGTACCCCGGAAACGAACCATTCGAGCGACGCTACCGCGGGTGGATTCGTTGGAACGCCGCGGTCATGGTGACGCGCGCCCAGGCGCCTGGAAAGGGCGTGGGTGGACACATCTCGTCATACGCGTCCGTGGCGACCCTGTACGAAGTGGGCCTCAATCACTTCTTCAGGGGCAAGGACCATCCTGGGGGCGGCGACCACATCTACTTCCAGGGCCACGCGGCGCCTGGCGTGTATGCGCGCGGGCTGGTCGAGGGACGTTTCACCGAGGATGACCTCGACTCGTTCAGGCAAGAAAAGTCGGGTCCAGGGCGCGGACTGTCGTCCTACCCGCACCCACGCCTCATGCCCGATCTGTGGGAATTCCCCACCGTATCGATGGGTCTTGGCCCGGCATCGGCGATCTACCAGGCATGGACCAACAGGTATTTGCAATTGCGTGGACTCAAGGACACCTCCGAGCAGCACGTCTGGGCGTTCCTTGGCGATGGCGAGATGGACGAGCCGGAGAGCCGCGGGATGCTGCAACATGCGGCCAACCAGAAGCTCGACAACCTCACGTTCGTCGTCAACTGCAACCTGCAGCGCCTCGACGGGCCCGTGCGAGGTAACGGCAAGATCATTCAAGAGCTCGAGGCGTTCTTCCGTGGCGCCGGCTGGAACGTCATCAAGGTCATCTGGGGCCGCAGCTGGGACCCGCTGCTTGCTCGAGACGACGAGGGTGCGCTCGTCAACCTCATGAACACCGTCCCGGACGGCGACTTTCAGACGTTCCGCGCCGAGTCGGGCGCGTTCATTCGTGACCAGTTCTTCGGCGGCGACCCGCGCGCCAAGGAACTCGTCGCCGACATGACCGATGACGAGATCTGGGCGCTCAAGCGCGGTGGCCACGACTACCAAAAGCTGTATGCGGCGTACGCCAAGGCCACGGCAGAGAAGAACGGCAAGCCGACGGTCATCCTCGCGAAGACCATCAAGGGTTACGGCCTTGGCACCAACTTCGCGGCCCGCAACTCGACTCACCAGATGAAGAAGCTTGCCGCCGCGGACCTCAAGGTGTTGCGCGACACGTTCAGCATCCCCGTGACAGACGAGCAGATCGATGACGATCCATACAACCCGCCGTACTACCACCCCGGCATGGACGACCCCGCGATCGAGTACATGCTTGGCCGCCGCAGGGAACTGGGCGGCTTCGTGCCCGAAAGGCGAGTGTCTCAGGAGCCCATCGAGTTGCCTGACCCCGCCGTCTACGACCTCTTGGCGAAGGGCTCAGGCAAGCAAGAGGCAGCCACCACGATGGCGTTCGTCCGCTTGCTCAAGGACCTGATCAAGGACACAAACTTCGGCCATCGGATCGTCCCGATCATCCCCGACGAGGCGCGCACATTCGGCCTCGACGCGATCTTCCCCACCGCCAAGATCTTCAACACTCAGGGCCAGAACTATCTGCCCGTTGACCGCGAACTCATGCTCAGCTACAAGGAGTCAGAGACCGGCAAGATCATGCACACGGGGATCAACGAGGCGGGCTCTGCGGCCGCGTTCCAGGCCGTCGGCACGTCGTATGCGACGCACGGTTTTCCCTTGGTTCCCGTCTATATCTTCTACTCGATGTTCGGGTTCCAGCGCACGGGTGACCAGTTCTGGGCGGCGGGAGACCAGCTCACCCGTGGTTTCATCATCGGCGCTACCGCGGGCCGTACGACTCTCACGGGGGAGGGCCTTCAGCACGCCGACGGCCACTCCCCGTTGATTGCGGGCACCAACAGGGCGGTCGTCACCTATGACCCCGCGTTTGGCTACGAGATTCGCCACATCGTGCGCGATGGCATCGAGCGCATGTACGGGCCCGGCGACGGGCGCGACCAGAACGTCATGTTCTATCTCACGGTCTACAACGAGCCCATCCAGCAGCCGGTTGAGCCCGAGGACGTGGACATCGAGGGCATTATCAAGGGCATCCACAAGGTCGCCGACCCCGCTCCAGGCGAGGGACCGCAAGCGCAGATTCTCGCTTCAGGCGTTGCGGTGCCGTGGGCACTTGAGGCACAGGAGTTGCTTGAGGCTCACTGGAACGTCCACGCAACCGTGTGGTCGGTCACGTCGTGGACGGAGCTTCGCCGCGAGGCTCTCGACTGCGAGCGGGATCAGTTCTTGTACCCCGAGAAGCCCGCACGCACCCCGTTCCTCACGCAGAGGCTCGCGGGCGCGCAGGGTCCATTCGTCGCCACGACCGACTTCGATCACCTCGTTCCCGATCAGGTACGCGCCTGGATTCCCGGCGACTATGCGACGCTTGGCGCGGACGGCTTCGGTTTCTCTGACACCCGCCAGGCTGCTCGCAGGTACTTCAACATCGACGGTCCCTCGACGGCCGCGCGAGTCCTTCAGCTCCTTGAACGGGGGGGCGAGGTGCCGGCTGGTACTACCGCCAGGGCGATTGAGCGCTACGAGTTGCACGACGTCACCAAGGGAACCTCCGGCAACTCAGGTGGCGACTCTTAAGAGGGCGACGATCTCGAAGGGCGTGTCACTGGGTCCAGCCCGGAGGCACGCCTTTCGCTTGTGGTCCGTTCACCTGGTCATCCTTGCCGCCAATATGGTGGCTTTTCGCACAAATCTAGTGATCCAACAAACGTTCAGCGGGTCGCCAGATACCCTTTGAACCGGTTTGTCTGGTTTACTGCCCCCCAATGTGGGGGCACCAGATTGTGTGACGTTCACAATCCGGTCCTATGCTTGCGCCATGGTCGCCACGGTTGACGTTCGCCACGAAACCCTCCGTAGGCTCAAGGCCGGCACGGGAAAGTTGGCGACCGCCGCGTTGCGAGAACTGGACGCCGACTACCGGTGGTTTGGCGAACTTCCCGCTCAAGAGCGCTCGTGGGTCGGCACCGTGGCTCAAGCAGGCATCACCTCATTCGTGTCTTGGTATGCGAACCCGAGCGGAACATATCGGGGCGCCCTCGAGATCTTCGCCGCGGCTCCCCCAGAACTCACCAGATCGGTGTCCCTGCAACACACGCTGAGCATCGTGCGCACAGTCGTCAAGGTCGTCGAGGACAACGCGGACGAGCTCGCGGCGGTCGGCGGAGAGGCTCACTTGCGTGAGGCAATCCTTCGCTATTCACGCGAGGTCGCTTTTAGCGCGGCCGAGGTCTACGCGCGCGCCGCGGAGACCAGGGGCGCGTGGGATGCGCGACTCGAGGCCCTCGTCGTCGACGCGCTCGTGCGCGGCGAGGTGGATGACGACCTGCCGTCACGCGCCGCGGCGCTTGGCTGGAAGCCCGGACCGACCCTCGTGGTGGTCGGCCGCACGGACGGCCCGCTTGGTGAGACGCAGTCCGCCGAACTCAGGCGCTCGATGCGCAGGGCCGCGACCGGAGCCATGGTCGGTATCCACGGCGAAGACCTCATCGTCATCGCCCGTTCGGACCAGGACCTGCGCGAACTCGCATCGAACATCATGGAGAGCTTTGGCCCAGGCCCCGTCGTCGTCGGCCCGCCTGCGGTCACCCTTCTCGAGGTCGCGCGCTCCACGCGAGCCGCCTTCGCAGGAGTCGTAGCCGCTCCAGCGTGGTCGCTCTCACCGCGGCCAGTGCTCGCGGACGACCTGCTCCCCGAGCGGGTCCTCGTCGGAGACAGCGGCGCGAGGGATCGCCTCATCGCCATCGCGTACGACCCAATCGTTCGTGCTGGAGGTTCTCTACAAGAGACGGTCGCGACGTTCCTCGATTGTGGCCGCTCCCTTGAGCTCTCCGCGCGTACGATGTTCGTTCACGCAAACACAGTTCGCTATCGCCTCAAGAAGGTATCGGACCTCACCGGTTGGGATGTGTTGTCGACCAGGGACGCCCACGTGCTCGAGACGGCGTTCGCGCTGGGTCGCTTAAGAGACGCGGGCCGCGCCCTTTTGTAGGTTTCCTCCAATATCGACGCCTCAAGTCGGTACCCCTAACTCGCGGCCCCCCGCCGCACATAAGGCAGTCTTGACACATGCTTGCCATCGTCTGTCCCGGCCAGGGCGCGCAGAGTCAGGGAATGCTGTCCCCATGGCTTGAGCTCGCCGCCGTGCGCGCCTCCATTGACGCATCCTCCGAAGCCTCCGGCCTTGACCTCGTAGCTCTGGGAACTACTGCGGACGCCGACACGATCAGGGACACGTCCATCGCACAACCGCTCCTCGTCGCCACCGCACTCGCGTCCTTGGCCGCGCTTGAGGGCGCCGCATCTGACGGAATCGTGCCAGGCGTCGTCGCCGGGCACTCCGTCGGCGAGTTCTCGGCCGCTGCCGTCGCGGGGGTGCTCTCCCCCGCGGACGCCGTGCGCCTCGTGCGTGCGCGTGGGGTGGCAATGGCGGCGGCCGCGGCGGCCTCCGAGCCGACGTCAATGGCCGCGATTCTTGGAGGAGACGAGGCGGAGGTCGCCCAGGCACTCGCGCGCCTTGACCTCACGCCCGCAAACATGAACGGCGGCGGGCAGGTTGTCGCAGCAGGCACCGCCAGCGCGATTGCCTCGCTCGTCGCAAACCCGCCCGCCCGGGCCCGGGTGATCCAACTCCAGGTCGCAGGCGCGTTCCACACCCGCTTCATGGCCCCAGCCGTCCCCGCCCTCGCCGACGCGGCATGGACCGTTGACCGACACGACCCCGCCGTCGCGATTCTCACGAATGCCGACGGCAGCGAGGTCGCAACGGGCGGCGACCTGGTCGCGGGACTCATCGCCCAAATCGCGCGCCCAGTGAGATGGGACCTGTGCATGGACACGATGCTCCAGATGGGCGTCACCGGCATCATCGAACTTGCGCCTGGGGGCGTCCTCACCGGGCTCGCCAAACGAGCCATGAAGGGCGTCCCCTCAGTGGCGCTTAAGACCCCGGACGACCTTGAGGCCGCCCTAGAGATCTCAAGGAGCGTGGCATGACCGGCACGATCAGCATCACCAAGGGGCCCGAGTTCTCACGGGTCATGGGCCTCGGCGTCGCCAGGGGCGAGAACGTGGTGCCCAACGCCGACATCGTGGGCCCGATCGACTCGTCCGACGAGTGGATTCGCAAGATGACAGGCATCGCGACTCGAGTCCGCGCGGCCGATGGCACCGAGATGATCGACCTCGCCGAACGCGCCGCGCGTGACGCGATCGCCAACGCGGGGATCGAGCCCTCACAGATCGACACGGTGATTGTGTCGACCATCACCTTCCCGCACATCACCCCAGGTGCCGCCCCCGTGCTCACCGACCGCTTGGGCGCAACGCCCGCCGCGGCCTTCGACATCTCGGCCGCGTGCGCTGGCTACTGCTACGGCATCGGCCAGGCAGACGCCCTGGTGCGCTCAGGCCAGAGCACCTACGTCCTCGTCGTCGGTGCGGAGAAGATGTCGGACTACATCGACCCGACAGACCGGTCGATCTCATTCTTGCTCGGCGACGGTGCGGGCGCCGTGGTGATCGGCCCGTCCCAGACGGCAGGCATCGGGCCCACCATTTGGGGCTCGGATGGTGCAGGAGCCGGCCTCGTCGGCCAAAACCACTCGTGGACCGAGGTTCGCGATGGGGCATCCTTCCCCACCCTTCGCCAAGAGGGACCGAGCGTCTTCAAGTGGGCCGCGTTCGACATGGCGCCGATCGCGCTCAAGGCAATCGCGGCGGCGGGCCTCACCCCCGACGACATCGATGCGTTCATCCCCCACCAGGCCAACATGCGCATCATCGACCAGATGGTGAAGCAGATCGGCCTCCCCCCGAGCGTCGCCGTGGCCCGTGACATCGTGGACTCTGGGAACACATCGGCCGCATCGATTCCCCTGGCAACGGAGCGTCTGTATCGTGATGGCGCGGTGAAATCGGGCGATATTGCCCTTCAAATCGGATTTGGCGCGGGTCTCGTATACGCCGCGCAAGTGATCGTCCTGCCCTAGTGGCAGGCTTGCGGCGCTACCCTCGGTAGACGTTCGCCCTTAGTCCCGGTGCCACAACGGCATCACATAACCCAAGGAGAAAAACAGATGGCCCTCTCGGAGCAGGAAGTCCTCGCAGGCCTCGCGGAAATCGTGGTCGAAGAAACCGGTGTCGACGCGGCCGACGTGCAGCTCGACAAGTCGTTCACGGACGACCTGGACATCGACTCGCTGTCGATGATGACCATCGTGACGCTTGCCGAAGAGAAGTTCGACGTGCGCATCCCCGACGAAGAGGTCAAGAACCTCGTCACCGTTGGCGACGCCGTCTCGTACATCACGTCCGCCCAGGCCTAACCAGCCGCCTGTCCGCACGTTCCCTCAACCCTTAAGGATCACCATGGCAGTCGTCGTCACAGGCCTTGGCGCCACGTCCCCGCTCGGCGGGGACGTTCCTAGCACCTGGGAAGGTGCCCTTGCGGGACGTTCGGGTGTGCGGACACTGGACAACGACTGGGCCGAGAAGTACGGCATGCCCGTGAACTTCGCGGGCCAGCTTGCCGTGCCAACGGACCAGGTGCTGAGCCGTCCCGAGACCAAGCGCATGGACCCTTCCGCGCAAATGGCGATTGTCGCCACGCGCGAGGCATGGGCCGATGCGGGCGCGCCTGAGGTAAACCCCGAGCGGCTTGGCGCCGTGGTGTCTTCGGGAATCGGCGGGGTGTGGACATTGCTGACGGCATGGGACACCGTCAAGGAGAAGGGCGCGTCACGCGTCCTTCCCATGACGGTGCCCATGCTGATGCCCAACTCCCCCGCCGCCTACGTCGAGCTGGAAGTGGGCGCCCGTGCTGGGGCCCACGCCCCCGTTTCCGCGTGCGCATCGGGCGCCGAAGCGATCGGCATGGCCTTCGAGATGATCGAATCCGGTCGCGCCGACGTGGTCGTCGCCGGTGGCACGGAGGCGGCGATTCACCCACTGCCCATCTCCGCGTTTGCCGCGATGCAGGCACTTTCCAAGCGAAACGATGACCCGGCGCGCGCCTCCCGCCCATACGACACGGGCAGGGACGGATTCGTTCTTGGAGAAGGCTCGGGCATCCTGGTGCTCGAATCCGAGGAGCACGCTCGTGCCCGCGGCGCACGCATCTACGCTCGCGTAGTCGGCTTAGGCATGACGTCCGACGCGTACCACATCGCCGCTCCGGACCCGGAGGGTACCGGACAAACCCGCGCCATGAAGCTTGCTCTTGAGCGTGCGGGACTCGCCCCCACTGACATCGTGCACGTCAACGCTCACGCGACATCGACCCTTGCCGGCGACATGGTCGAGGCACGCGGAATCCGCGCCCTCATGGGCTCTCACGGCGACAACGTGCTCCTGAGCGCCACCAAGTCAATGACTGGTCACCTGCTGGGAGGTGCCGGAGCGCTCGAATCGGTGTTCACGATTCTCGCTCTGCGCGACCGCCTGGCACCACCCACGATCAACGTCGACAGCCCTGAGCCCGAGCTGCAGGTGGACCTGGTCCGCAATACGCCGCGGGCGATGCCTGCCGCCGGCGACCTCGCGGCCATCAACAACTCGTTCGGCTTCGGTGGCCATAACGTCGCGCTGGTGTTCGCGACTCCGTAAGGAGCCCCTTAACCGCGCACGCGACGGCGTGCACGACCTCTGCACTCTGTTCGAGCGCCCCTCACCGCCCGCCCATCTTTCGACGCTCCGACGCTCCGAACCAATTTCGAGCGGGATAACCCGGTCGTCGATTCTCACAGCGCACCTCAACGGCGCGGCGAGCGCCAATTTGGTTCGGACCGTCGGCACACGGCGCCTGTTGGCGGACGACGACAGACGTCCATTGTGACCGTCCAGTGATTGGGCGGCTCCCAAACGTCGTCTTAGCCGACTCGGTGGAGCCACCGCACGGGTGCACCCTGGCCCGCGTAGCGGAACGGCTCGAGCTCGTCGTCCCATGCCGTACCGAGCGCGAGGTCCATGGCTCGCTTCACCTCGGTGATCGATCCGCCGTCCTCGATCGCGGCACGGATACGGTCCTCGGGCACCAAGATGTTGCCGTGGACGTCGGTAACCGCGTGGAAGATACCAAGCGAAGGCGTGTGGGACCAGCGGGCGCCGTCGCAACCAAATGACGGGTCCTCGGTGACCTCGTAACGCAAGTGCTCCCAACCACGTAGCGCGGACGCAAGCCGCGCACCGGTGCCCTGCTGCCCCTGCCACGCCACTTCGGTGCGGTAAAGGTGGGTACCTGCCGGCTGGTCGATCCAATCAAACGTGGCACGCGAGCCAAGCACGGATTGTGCCGCCCACTCCACGTGGGGGCACATTGCTCGGGATGCCGAGTGCACAAAAAGAACACCGCGGGTGATGGCGGCCATGACCCCTCCTTCTGATAGGTGCGTCTTCCCCTACGACCTATCGAGGCGTCCGGCGAGCCGGGTGTACGACTATCGTGCCTCAGCAACGCCAAAAACGCCAGTCACGCGCCGGTGTGGCGTCGCCGCACGTGCCCATGTCCGACGTCTTGCCCCATGGAGGTTACTCGACGAGCGAGCAGCCGATGTCCGAACGTGGCACCCTGAAGTCGTGACCGACGACACCGAAGTCCCCATGCCCAGCACGGCTCTCCCTGCTCCCATGACCGTTGCCCAGATCAAGGACGCAGAATTGGTGGCGCTGTCCCGCGCGCCCGAAGACGTCCTGATGGATCGCGCGGCGCGCGCCGTTGCCAGGGTCGTCAGGGAAGAGCTCGTCGTCGCTGGACAGCTCGTCCCCAACGCGCACATCGTCATACTCGCGGGCTCAGGACGAAACGGAGGTGACGCGCTCCTCGCGGGTGCTCTTCTCGCCAACGACGGCGCCGATGTCACCGCCGTGGAGGTGTCGACGTCGGCTCACGCTCGCGGCAGGGAGCTATTCAAAGCCGCGGGAGGCGTCCTCCTCAATGCGATCGCCGAGTCTGGACTCCGCGCGGCGGACGCCGAGGTCAAGACAGCGGACCTGGTGATCGATGGCATCGCGGGTCTGGGCGGCACGGCAGGCTTGAGGGCCCCCGCCGATCATTTGGTCGGCTTGATTCCGCCCAGCGCCGTGGTCGTTGCAGTGGACCTGCCTAGCGGGCTCAACGCGGATAGCGGAGAGGTGACGGGCACACACGTGAAGGCCAATGTGACGGTGGCGTTCACCGCTCCGTCGTGGTGCCTGGTGACCGCGCCTGCCTCACGAGCCGCGGGACGCATTATCGTCGCCGACGTGGGAGTCGACGTCGTCTAGAAGGGGTCGCTCTCGACCGGGTTGCTCCAGACCGCCTCTGTAGACCTGCGCCCTAAACCTCGATCTGCGCGCGAAGTTCCTTCATCGCCCTGCGCCGCTCTTCCTTCGCCAAGCGGTCGATGTAGAGCTTGCCGCCCAGATGGTCGACCTCATGGTTGACGAGTCGGGCCCAAATGCCCTCGCCATCGACCACCACCTGATTGCCGTCGAGGTCGGTTCCGATCGCCTTCGCGTACAGCGGGCGCTCACATGAGAACCAGAGACCTGGAACCGACAGGCAGCCCTCGTCCGCGAGCTCCTGAAGCTCCGACGAGTTCTCGACGATTTGGGGGTTCAGCACGTAGCCGATGTCGCCGTCGATGTTCCATGAGAAGGCTCTGAGGCTCACGCCGATCTGGTTGGCTGCAAGGCCCGCCCTGCCGTCGTGATCGACGGTCTCGAGCAGGTCCTCAACCAAGGCGCGCACGCTCTCGGTGATCTCGGTGATCGGTTCGCAGGGGGTGCGCAGCACGGGGTCGCCCACCACTCGGATTTCTCGCGTGGCCATGGACGCATTCTTTCACGTCGCGGCGCGGCTTAAGGCCGTCCATTGATGCCGACCACGGGCGCTCGTGCCACGCTAGGGGCATGGATTCCGTAGATCGCTCCTGGGTGGCCGCCGTGTGGCCGCGCCCGCAGGCTCAAGATGACAAGTATTCGCGCGGCGTCGTCGGCATCGTCGCTGGTTCCGAAGCGTATCCGGGGGCGGCCGTCTTGGTGGCGTGCGGCGCCGCTCGAGCGGGCATCGGCATGGTCCGCTATGTTGGCCCGCGCCGCGCTCAAGACCTGGTTCTCGCGCGTCGGCCCGAGGTGGTCGTGCACGACCCAGCCGACGCGTCCGACCGCTTGCCGTCCGCGTCGGCGTGGATCGTGGGCAGCGGCGTCGCAGACCACCCCGGTCAGGACGCTGTCATCGGCGCGGCTCTCGCGTCAGGGACTCCCCTGGTGGCCGATGCAGGAGCCCTGGAGGCCTGCGTGCGGTCGCGGGCGGCGGGCGCGAGACAGACGCCGCCTGACCGCGTGCTCCTCACACCTCACTCGCGCGAACTCGTGCGCGCGCTCGCCGCGATTCGGCACGACGTCACCCTGGCCGATGTGGAGCGCGACAGGCCGGGCCACGCGCGGCTTCTCGCGGAGACCGCCCGCGCGACGGTGCTGCTCAAGGGGTCTCGGACAATCATCGCCGCTCCGGGTGGTGGGGTGGTCGAGCTCGAGGAGGCGCCCGCGTGGCTCGCCACCGCGGGTGCGGGAGATGTTCTCGCTGGAATCGCTGGGGCCCTTCTCGCGGCAGGTTTGTCTGCGGCCGATGCTGGCGCGGCTGCGTCGTGGGTCCACGCGCGAGCGGCCAAGGCCGCGTCGGGAGGTGGACCGATCCTCGCCCTGGACGTCGCGGACGCGCTGCCCGCGGTCATTGCCGACCTGTTGCTCGGGTCGTCGTAACCCGCGGCGTTGCCGGTACGGGGCGCGACGAGACCGTGCGCGACTAGACCGTCCGCAGGCTCACCGCGACGGTCTCCCCCACCGCGAACTTCTCTGCCTTGAGGATCGCACGCTTGACGGGGAGCACGAACGTGGCGTCTGCCTTCGAAGGAAACACCGACGTGCGCCAGGTGCTCGCGCCCACCGTGACCTCGACCTTGATTGCCCCGAATCCGCGTCGCGGTTCGGGAGCGACGTCCTCGATCTCGTCGGCCACGTCTTCGGGAAGGTTCACAAACACCCACGAGTCGGTGCGTGCGGCCCAGAGATAGAGGTCGGCGGTGAAGGCGTAGGTCATGCCCCGACGGTATCGCGCATCGTTAACAATGAGTAGGCCAGGTGGGGCTTGAACCCACGACCGACGGATTATGAGTCCGCTGCTCTAACCGGCTGAGCTACTGGCCCTAGAACGCCCCACACTAGTGGCGTATCTCGTACGCCGTCTCCCCGTGCTGGTGGTAGTCGATGCCTTGCTCTTCGCCTTCGGGGGTGACACGGAGTCCAATGATGGCGCGCAAGGCCATCGCGATGATCCAGCTGGCCACAAATGCGAAGGCCGATGTGGCCACCACGGCCACGGCTTGCTTGCCCAATTGAGTGGCGTCTCCCGAGTTGACCAGGCCTGCCGCTTGGGTGCCAGTACCCACGATGAGTCGTGCGAAGAAGCCGAGGAACAGCATCCCAACCACACCGCCCACGTAGTGGACGGCGACCACGTCGAGGGAGTCGTCGTACTTGAAGCGGAACTTGAGCTTGATCGCAAAGTAAGCGGCGCCTCCTGCGATGAAGCCGAGGAGCAGCGACGCAAACGGGTCAAGATAGGCCGCGGCTGGCGTGATCGCCACGAGCCCTGCGACGGCACCGGTCGCGGCCCCTAGCGCGGTGGGCTTTCCCGTGAGCCGCTTCTCAAGTAGAAGCCAGCCCGCAATTCCGCCGACGCCAGACAGATGCGTCGCGAGCGCGGCCGACGCGGCCACGCCGTCTGCGGACAGGGCCGATCCGGCATTGAAGCCAATCCAGCCGAACCACAGCAGGCCCGCTCCCAGAATCGTCAGCGGCAGGTTGTGGGGCAACATCGGCGTCTGCGGCCACTCGCGCCGAGGGCCAAGAACGAGCGCGAGAGCGAGGGCGGAGGCCCCCGCGCAGATCTCGACGACGGTGCCGCCCGCGAAGTCGAGCACGCCCCACTCCTTCATCCATCCGCCTTGGCCCCACGCCCAGTGCGCGATCACGGGATAGACACCAATTGACCACAGAGCCAGGAAGGAAAGCATCGCGCCAAACTTCATGCGATCGGCGGCGGCGCCCGTGATGAGGGCGCCCGTCACGATCGCAAACATCATCTGGAACATCGCGAAGGCGATGGGCGGGAACGTGAGATGGGAGAAGACGGGGCTAGCGGCAAGCCCCTCGAGACCGGCGTGGTCGAGGTTCCCGACGAGGCCGCTGCCAGTGTCGGGCCCGAACGCGAGAGTGAAGCCCACGAGCACCCAGGTCACAGAGACGGCCACCAGTGCCGACATCGTGTACATGATCATGCCAAGAGCGTGCTTGGACCGAACCATGCCCGCGTAGAAGATGGCGAGGCCGGGGATCATCAGCAGCACAAGCGCTGTGCTGACGATCATCCACGCGGTGTCACCTGTGTCATACATGGGCGCCATGGCTTCCCCTTCGTCGCAGTGCGGAGCCAGGTTACCGTGCGCGCGACGGGACCACAGATCGTGTAATGTTTTGACGGTTCGCGACGACGGCGTTGTCGCAGATCCCCTGTAGCTCAATTGGCAGAGCAGCCGACTGTTAATCGGCAGGTTAGTGGTTCGAGTCCACTCGGGGGAGCCTGACGTGGAGGGCGCCGGCTCGTTGAGGGCACAGGCTCGTGGAGGGCACAGGCTCTTCGTCACGTCGCTCCCAGTCCTCGCCGGGGTTTTCCTGGCTCAGGGTCTCCTGGCTCACGGACTCCTGGCTCACGGACTCCTGGCTCACGGACTCCTGGCTCACGGTGCCACCGCTGAAAAGGATCGCTGATGAATTTCTGGACGACGGTCACTACCACAGGGCTCGCGGCGGCGGTCGAAGTGATTGAGATGGTGCTCATCGTGGTGGGCGTCGGATCGGTGCGCGGGTGGCGTTCGACGCTGATCGGCACTGGGGCCGGTTTGCTCCTGCTCGTCGGCATCCTTGCCATCGCGGGGCCCGCATTGAATTCGCTTCCGATCGACACCCTGCGACTGTTCGTGGGAGCCCTCCTCCTCGTTTTCGGGCTGCAGTGGCTGCGCAAGGGAATCCGCCGTGTTGCGGCAAACGGCTTCGCGGGCTCGGCCGACGAGGACGTCGAGGAACGGCCGGCAGGTTCGGACGGTATCGACTGGACGTCCTTCGTGCTCGCCTTCAAGGGCGTGGTGCTGGAAGGGTTGGAGATCGCGTTCATCGTGGTGTCGTTTGGGGCCACCTCGGGCCACCTGAATGCGGCCGTGATCGGCGCCGCATCCGCGGTCGTCCTGCTGGGCGTGGCGGGAGCCGCCGCTCGCGGAACGGTGCAGCGCATCCCGCGTAGCGCCCTACAACTGCTGGTAGGCACGATGCTGGCCGCGTTCGGAACCTTCTGGGCCACGCAAGGGGCAGGAGCGTCCTGGCCCGGTGAAGATTGGGCACTGCTGGCGCTGATCGCCCTCTACTTCCTCATCGCGGTCTGGTTCATCAGGGCCCTGCACCATGGCCAGCTTGGCGCAGGAGCATCGGCGCCAGACCTCACGCCTGCAACGAAGAGCCAAGGGAACGCAATGCCCTCGCCGCAACAGGAGGATTCACGATGAGAATGATCGGATCATCGCTGCGGGCCTTCGGGAGGTTCTGGTACGAATTCATCGTCGGCGACGACTGGACCGTCGCTGCGGCCGTCGCCGTGGCTATTGCGGCCACGTGGGCTCTCACCCAAGCAGGCATCGCCGCGTGGTGGCTACTGCCCCCTGTCGTGGTCGTGAGCCTCGGTTTCAGCATCCGAAGACTCGAGCGCCGCGGACATTAATGCCACAGCCTTGAACGCCGCGCCGACTAGCGCCGCACGCGAGACGCACCTTACTCCGCCCTCAGGCTCCGCCTCTTGGTCTCGAGCGCGATGATCTCCCCAAAGATGACCGTCGCCTCGTCGGTCCCCTCGCCCGCGCGCTTCATGGCGCCACGCAGTTCGCCGATGCGCCTGGTGAGGTGGCCATCGAGCACCTTGCTCATGAGGGAACCCGCGTAAGCGGCAATGGTATCCGGTCGATCGTGCGGCAACGGAGTCACTGCGAGTTCGTTGACCGAACCTGCGAGATCCTCCCCTGCCTCTTCGGCCACGCGTGCCACCCAGTCCGGCCCGGCCGTGCGAACGCCCCCTGCGGCCTGAATCGCGGAGTAGATCGCCCGATAGAGACCCACACCGAACGCGTCGGCCGGGAGCTCGTCGGCGACCGCGAGTGCGGCCTTATCATCGCGAATCGCCTCGGCGGCCTGCAGGAGTACCCCGAGCGACAGCGCCTCCGCGCGCACCACGGGGTCTCTCCTGTTTGGTCGCTCGATGGCGGGCCTGCCGTCGGGAGCGTCGGCGCCCTGGGGACGTTGCGCGGCGCCGCCAGCGCCACCGCCACTTCCTCCAGGACCCCCCGCCCCACCCGCACGCCCGCCTCCCGATTGAGTGACGGCAGCAATGACGACGTCGGTCTCCATGCCAAGCCAGCCAGCCAAGCGTCGGCCGTATTCGGGGCGAAGCGCCGTGTCCCTCAGCCGCGCAACCACGGGTGCCGCGGACCTTAACGCGGCGACGCGACCCTCCGGTGTGTCGAGGTCATGCCCCGCCAGCGTGGTCTTGATGACGAATTCGTACAGGGGCACGCGGGACTCGAGCAGCGCTCGCACCGCGGCGTCCCCGCCGTGCTGCCTCAACTCGCACGGATCTTGACCGGACGGATCGACGGCCACAAACGTCTGCGCGAGGAACTGTTGGTCGAGCGCGAACGACTTGAGCGCCGCGTTCTGGCCCGCCTCGTCGCCATCAAAAGTGAAGATCACCTTGGCGCCCGTCGACCCCACCTTGATTTGAGCGCTACCCGTGTCGCCCATGAGGCGCCTGATGACCTTGACGTGGTCCTCACCAAATGCGGTGCCGCACGTCGCGACCGCGTTGGTGACTCCCGCGAGGTGGCACGCCATCACGTCGGTGTAGCCCTCGACAATGACCGCGGAGCGCTCCGTCCTGATCCCACCTTTTGCCAGGTCGATGCCGTAGAGCACCGTGCCCTTCTTATACAAAGACGTCTCGGGGGTGTTGAGGTACTTGGGGCCTTGGTCGTCCTCGTAGAGCTTGCGCGCGCCAAAGCCGATGACGTCGCCCGTCACGTCCCGTATGGGCCACACGAGGCGGCCCCTGAACCGGTCGTATAGGCCGCGGTTTCCCTCCGATAACATTCCGGTTGACCGCAACTCGGCCTCCGTGAAGTTCCGGGCGCGCAGGTGGTCAAGCAGCGCGGACCAACCCTGGGGCGCGTAGCCGACGCCGAAGTGCTCTGCGGCCTCCTTGCCAAAGCCGCGCTCCTTGAGGAAGTCGCGGCCCGTCTGCGCCTCAGACGAGTCGAGTTGCTCGACGAAGAATTCTCCAGCGAGCCGATGCGCGTCGATGAGTCGAGAACGAGGCGTTCCAGTCGCCTCGGCGCGGGGCCCCCCTGACTCGTAGCGCAGGGTCACGCCGGCCTTGGGCGCCAAGTATTCGACCGCCTCGACAAACGTCATTCCGTCGAGCTTCATCACAAAAGTGATGACGTCGCCGCCCTCGCCGCAACCGAAGCAGTGATACCGGCCCACGGAGGGACGCACGTGGAAGGAGGGCGATCTCTCGTCGTGAAAGGGACACAATCCCTTGACCGAGCCCATGCCTGCGGGCTTGAGTGCGACGTGCTCACTGACGATCGCCTCGATGGGGGCGCGCTCGCGAACGGAAGCGATGTCGTCCCGATTGATCGTGCCTGCCACAGGTCACACTCTAGGCTCACGCTCTGGGCTTGCGATCCCGTCCGGTTCGCCCCGCCCATCATCTGTAGGCTAAGAGCAGCAACGAAAGGACTGGCGCGTGAGGGTAGATGCGTTTCTCGCCGATTCGGCGGAAGTGGTTGGCAACAAGATCTACGCCCTAGGGGCCGGATGGAACACCGTCTTTGTGCGCTCGTTCCCCGCGGTCCATCGCCGGCTCACCGTCGCGGCGGTCGTGCACGTGAGTTTCACGGACACCAACGTCTCCCATCGCTTCGAGTTGCGGCTCGAGACCGAGGACGGAAAGCCCTATCCCGTCGGGATGCGCGTGGGTGAGGACGGAAAGCCGGAGGCCATCCAGGCCCTCGGCGGAGAGTTCACGCTCGGCCGCCCTCCGCAGCTCGTCGACGGTGACGAGCAGGTCGCGTGCTTCGCGTTCGCGGTCGACGGGATGCGCTTCACAGATCCGACGAAGTTCGCTTGGGTCATCTCGATCGACGGCGCCGAATCCGCGCGCTTGCCGATGCGCGTTCAGCTCGCCGCCTAGCCGTGTCCGCACATATCGACGCCGTCTACCCTGCTGTTCTCGTCGCCTCCGCGGTGTTGTTTCTTGCGGGAGGAGTGACGATGGCCGTCATTCGCGCTCATCGATTCCTTACCTGGATAGTCTCGGGCTTCTACGTCGTCACGGCAGTCGAGGTCCTGACCCTCATCGTCGTGCTGTTCCAGGGAGGAGCGCCAGTCGTCATCACCGTCGGCTACCTCCTCGCCGCCATAGCGCTGCTGCCGTTGCTTGGTATCGCCCGCCTCGGCGCGCCCGACTCCGACGACAAGGACCCGAACAGGCCGATACTGCAGCCGGACCAAATCGCGCGCGTCGACGGCGCGGCAGCCATGATCATCGCCATTGCTGCCGCCGTGGTCGCCTGGCGCCTCGCCACCATCCTCGGAGCTGTTGCATGAAAGCCGACCACATGAACCCGCTCGCACGCATTTCGCTCATCCTCGCGTACGCGGTACTTGGCCTGGCCGCCCTTGGCCGGTCGTCGTTCGAAATCTCCACCAAGTTCGGCGACGCCCCGCTGGCCTACTCCGTCTCCGCGGTCTCCGCGGTGCTGTACGCGGTCATCGCCTTCGCGCTGTGGCGCGGCAAAAACCGGGTTGCGCTCATCGGCTCCTCTATCGAGCTGGTGGGCGTTCTCACCGTGGGCGCCCTGGGATACATCGAGTCGAGCTGGTGGCCGGACCACACCGTCTGGACGGGTTTCGGTTCTGGTTACGGCTGGATCCCACTCATCCTGCCGATGCTTGCGTTGTGGGCGCTGATTCGCGCGCGACGCGCGTCAACGGCTCGCTCGCCTTCGGCCTGACGCCCGCGGTACTCGTCGAGCACCACGAGATCGGCAGCGAAACGTTGCACCAGGCGCCCCGTGTGGTCGTGCCTGCCATTCGAGGGGCCGTTCATGCGTGCAGCGCACGATGATCGCGCCGACGCCGTGATCAAGCGCGAGATCTACGACAAGGAGATCGGCCCGCGTTTTGACGTGCTTTGCGTGCTCGACGACCGTGACCAAGTGGTGCGCATGTGGCGCGGGCTTGGGCTAGTTTGCCTGCAGGTGGCGCCTGGCGATTTCTAGGCGGTTCTGTCGTCCCCAAGACGGGCATTTTGGGCGAGTCCACGGGTTGTGGAGGTTGCCGCTCGGATGTCAGACCCGGGTGTTTAAATGGGGTTATGGAAATCGAGGCGCAGGCAGTCTATGCGGCAAAGACAGCGCAGGTGAGCTCCCTCATGAGCGACCTTGCGCGCCGCGACGTCTCGAATTTTTCGCCGGCCCACCTCATGGAGGCGCACGACGCTGTGGCGCGGCTTTGGCGTTTGGCTGGCACGTTGCAGGCGCGCTTCGCGGGGGAAATTGCCCGACGCTCGACACCCGACCTTCCCGGTGGTGGCCTGGCCCGCCAGCAGGGCTTTGGTAACGCGGGGATGATGGTGTCGCGGGTCACTGGTGGCTCGCAGGCGGGTGCCATGCGGTCGATCGAGGCAGGTTTGGCGTTGATGCCAGCAGTCGAGCCCGCCGAGGCCACCGGGCCCACCGGGCCCACCGGGCCGGATCTTGCCGACAGCCCACCCACGCCGCGCTATCCTGCGGTGGCGGAGGCGTCCCTGGCTGGTGACCTTTCCGTTGATGCCGCGGGGCTCATTGTGGCCGGACTTGAAACCATTGCTGACCGTGTCCCCAGCGACCGGCTGCATGCCCTGGAACGGCGCCTGGTTGACAAGGCCATTCATTTGGCGGTGCATGAGGTGCGGCGCCTGGTCGCCACCGCTATCGCACGGGCAGACCTGCCAGGCCATAAGGAACGTGAACGACGCCAATACTCGGACCGTTACCTCGCCTGGAAAGAAGACCACACCGGGACGGTCACGTTCAGCGCCAAACTCGACGCCGTGACCGCGGCACCCATCCGCACCGTGATCGAACAAATGGTGACCCATAAGTTCCGTGCACGCCGCGACCAAGACGTTGCCGACCAAGACGTTGCCGACCAAGACGTTGCCGACCAAGACCCCACCGAACCAGACCAGCGCACGGTGGGTCAAATGCGTGCCGACGCCCTGTTCGAGCTCTGCCGTCACGCGTTGGGTTGCCGTGAGACCGACCAGTCAGGGATTCGCACCACCATCGTGGTGCGAATGAACAAGCGCGACATCGACACTGGCAGCGGTTTGGGCAGCGACACGGGCAGCGGCCTGGGTAGCATCGACGGCACCACGGTGCCGGTGTCCATCGGGCAACTGCGGCGCCTCGCAGGGGACGCAGGCATCATTCCCGCTGTCCTGAGCGGTGACAGTGAAGTCCTCGACCTGGGTCGTAAGGTGCGAATGTTCACCCGCGCCCAAAGACTCGCCCTTGTGGAACGTGACGGGGGTTGCGCCAAATGCCACGCCCCACCCGAACACTGCGAAGCCCACCACATCCACTGGTGGGACAAGGGCGGTCGCACAGACCTTTCCAACGGTGTGATGCTCTGCACCCGCTGCCACCACGACATCCACCGCCAAGGCTGGCAAATTCTGGTCCAAAGGGGACGCGTGGACTTCATCCCACCACCCACCATCGACCCCATGCGGCGCCCCAGACCCGGAGGATTAGCCGCCATCACCATCGACGACATCGACGACATCGAAG
>JBBRWX010000028.1:0-34970 GCA_038248935.1 Actinomycetales bacterium | reverse complement strand
GGTGCCATCGCGAGGGGCATCGGCTCGCTACGGCAAGGGGCACACCTGCTTGCCGCGGCGAACTTCGCCATCGACTCAGTCGGCGAGCCCGTGTGGCATGACGGGTTCACGTACGCGGGACTCGACACCGAATGGGAAAGACCCCTTGTGTAGAGTCAGTTCCCGTACCGGCCAGTTCAAGAACTGCGGAGATTTGAGTCACCCAGGCGCCGCGCGCGTTGGCGGCGGCGATATTTCAGGCCGGAATCGGACCGATGAGATGCGGCTGAATGTGCAGGCCGGTGAGCAGGATGTCCAGGCCTCGCTCGAGTTCGTCGGCTCCGTCGTAGGCGCCCAGCATCGACGCGAGGCTGCGAAGCCGTGGGAACTCGCGCAACGGCAACCGGTGCAGGCCTAGGCGCAGCAGGTCGTCGGTCTCCTCTTGGTTCGCCACGATCTCCTGGAGTTCGTTCAGGACGTGGCCTTGGACGAAGCCGTAAAACAGGCGATAGATGTGCAGGGCGTCGGCCTTGGAGAAACCTGCACTGATGAGTAGCTCCAAGATGGCCTCGAGCGGCCGCAAAGTTCCCAACGGCCGCATGGCGATCGGAGTCGCCAATGGCCTGGTGACCAGCAGCGGAACCACGTTCGGGTGGGCGAGTGCCAGGGCGCGGTATTGGCGGGCGACGATGCGGAGCTGGCCCGACCAATCGCTGTCAGTGGCGTCCACTGACAACTCCGCGAGCACGGCTTCGGTGACCGCGTCGAGGAGGTCGGCCTTAGTTGCCGCGTGGCGGTAGAGCGACATCGGATCGCGCCCAAGCGCGCGTCCAAGCCTACGCATGGACAGGCCTTCGACCCCGTCAGTGTCGACGATCTCCAGGGCGGCACGTACCGTCGCGGCGCGGCTCGGGCTTGAGGACTCGCGGGTCTTTCGATCGGTTCGGTGTGTCATGTGGTGTGCCTCCAACCCTGAGGATGACCTAATGCCGACGGTCTTTGAATACAGTGTATACCTATCCTGTAGCGCTACGGCTTGACAGGAACTGATTCGGGGAGTCTACTTGGAACTACGCCGTAGTACTACACGGTCAGAATCTCGCTAGTACTACACGGCGAGTAAACCTATCGGCCTCGACAAAGGCCGATGGAAATAATGGAGAGTAGTTCACTCAACGGAAGGAGGCCACACCATGATCCGACGAATCCTCCCATTGATCTATTTGGTCATCGGGCTCGTGGTAGCCGCCAACGACGGGTACCTCACCCAACTGAAGTCGGCGGGCGCGATCCTATCGGCGTTCCTCGCAATCGTGCTTTGGCCTCTGGTCCTATTTGGTGTGCACTTCGCCATTGCGTAGCACCTCCACCACACCGGCACCCCTCGGGTGCCACAACATCAAGGAGAAACATGATCATCCTCGGCATCATCCTGATCGTCGTCGGACTTATCGCGGCGATCCCCATCCTCGTAACCATCGGAGTGATCCTCCTCGTGATCGGAGTCATCCTGGCGATCCTCGGTGGAGTTGGCCGTTCTGTCGGTGGTCGCCGTCACTACTGGTGACCCCTCAAGATCTCATCTGCCCACAGTGATGGTGTGCCGGTCCGGGTTTCCCGGACTGGCGCACCTGATCCAGCAAGGTACGTGCACAGGGGAGTGCCTCTCCCCCGAAGAAAAGGAACATCATGGGTATCGGTATCAACATCTTCTTGATTGCACTCGGAGCAGTCCTCACGTTTGCAGTCGACGCGACTGTCGCCGGATTGGACATCAAGGTTGTCGGGGTCATCCTGATGATCGCCGGCGCCGTCGGCCTCATTCTGACGCTCGCCGTGTTCGCTCCGCGACGCCGCCGCACGGTTACCCAGAGCACGAGGCCCGAGGTCATCGCGCCGAACGCTTCATCGCCAGTAACGACCACCGATGAGGTCACTGGGCCGTCAATGCTGTGAGAACGCCGTGCGACGTGCGGTGGTTCTGGGCATCTGCCAGACCGCCGCACGCCCGCGCCAGCTCTAGCCTCCAGACCCTGATGGTGCCGCTCTCCGGGATTCCCGGATCGAGGCACCCGGTCCTCACCCCCCTGTGTCACCCAGCGTTCGGCTACCCCACGAAAGGAACACCATGGGAACCGTCGTCAATACCTACCTGATTGCAGGAGGAGCACTACTCGTGAGCGCCGTCGGGGCGACGGTCACAGGATTGGACATCAAGGAGGCGGGTGTCATCGTCATGGCGGTCGGGACGATCGTGTTTGTGGTCGGCGTCGCTGGCCACGTCCTCAAACTGGCCAGGTCCGCTCCGCGACGCCGCCGCAATGTGCCCGGGGCGGGTGGGGTCCGCAGCTTCGGCGCGATCGTGGGACAGTCAACAGTGACCAACGACGATGCTTCCGGAACGCCCCTCCTGTAACAACGCGGTGCGACGCGCAATTGCGCGCGGCATCTTCCAGACCGCCGCACACCCTCCGTTTACCCAGGCTCCACCTCAACGACTACCGCGAAGCGGGTTGTCGATCACCGCCGCTCATTCGCTAGACCTCCGCCCCGGTGGCGCGAGAGAGGACACACCATGACCAAAGTTGCCGTCATCGCCCACTCGCAGAAGTCGTTCGGAGGGGGTCTCGGTGAATTACGCAGCGTCCTCGCCGCCGCGGGGTTTCCCAAGCCCCTCTGGTACGAGGTCGCCAAGAGCCGTCAGGTGCCGAAGTGTGCCAAAAAGGCGATGTCCAAGGGCGCCGACGTGCTCTTCGTCTGGGGCGGCGACGGAACGGTCCAACGCTGCATCGACACGGTCGCCGGAACCGATGCCGTAGTGGCGATCCTGCCCGCTGGGACAGCCAACTTGCTCGCCACCAATCTCGGAATACCCCAGGACATCTCCGAGGCGGTGGGGATCGGTCTCCACGGCGACCGCCGGTCCCTGGATACCGGCACCGTGAATGGCGAACACTTCTCGGTGATGGCGGGCGCGGGCTTGGACGCCCTGATGATCAGGGACGCCGACGCCGGGCTGAAGGACCGCTTCGGGCGCGCCGCCTACCTCTGGACCGGCTCCAGGAACCTCGCGGAAAGTCCCGTAAAGGCGAGAGTTGAAATCGACGGCCGGAAGTTTCACAAGGGAAACGTCACCTGCGTGCTGGTGGGCAACGTCAAGGACGTCTTCGGCGGAATCGAGGTGTTCGACGGTTCACAGCCCGACGACGGGCTCCTCGAGTTTGGAGTCGTCACCGCGAAGAGCCTCGGCCAGTGGGTCCGCACCATCGGCACGGTCGTGCTGGGTCGCACCGAAAACTCGCCATTCGTGGTCACGATGCGCGGAACGCGGATGAAAGCGACCTTTGACAGACCCACCGTCTACGAGCTCGACGGCGGAGTGCGCAAGGCAACAAAGAAACTGCGCGTCAAGATCCGGCCCAAGTCGATTACGGTGTGCGTTCCCGTGGCCGACTCCTCCGGTGACAAGGCGCAATCATGAACGCGTCAGGGGCAAGCGGCGTCGCCGACTCCGCCGCCGACAGCAGACTCATGGGATGGCTCGCCCGAGCGGGACTCACGGCACGCGGCCTGGTCTACATCGTGATCGGTTGGCTCGCGGTCCTCCTCGGACTTGGCGGCCGAGCCAACATCGACCAACGTGGCGCACTGACCGAGATACTCACCAAGCCCTACGGCGCGGCGATGGTCTGGCTCCTCACGATCGGGTTCGCGGCATACGCCCTGTGGCGCCTGTCGGAGGCCGCCTTCGGCGCCACAGGAGAGGGCAAGAAGAAGGGTCCGCGACTGAGGTCCCTCGCCCGCGGGATTGCCTACATTGCCATGGCCTTCACCGCATGGTCACTGCTGCAGGGGGCGCGCGCTACGCAGGCAGGACAACAGGGCGACCTTGCCGGCGCCATCATGCAAAAACCAGGCGGCCGTTTGCTCATTGGGATCATCGGCCTCATCGTGGTGGTGGTCGGGCTGGTGCTGGTGCGCGAGGGATGGAAAACCGAATTCATCCGCTACTTCGAAGCCCTGCCTGCAACGCGGCGCAAGGTTGTCGTGTGGCTCGGGCGAGTGGGCACCATCGCCCGCGGCGTCGTATTTGCGGTCTCGGGACTACTCGCGATCGTCGCCGCCTGGACGGCCGACCCCGCGAAGGCCGGGGGTGTCGATCAGGCATTCCGCACCCTCTTGGAGCAGCCATTCGGGACCACTCTCGTCGTCCTGCTGGGAGCGGGACTCTTACTCTTCGGCGTGTACGGGCTCACAGAGGCGGCATGGCGCCGCGTGATCGACGGGTCGCGGTCTTGATCGACGGCACGGTTGCCATGCGGCCCACACACCTGTCGGGTGGTCAAGTCGCAGCACGTCTTCTTGGCGGCGGTTTGCTTCTCGCGCTCGTGCTCACCCTCGTGGGGTGGGCCATCGTGAACCTCGCGACACCATCGGCCATGACCGTGTGGGAGAACGGGGTCAACCAGTGGTTCGTCGTGCACCGGACGCCATCTTTGGACTCAGGGAGCCATGTCGCAAGTAGCATCGCCAACTCAAGAACGGTTTTTGCTTTGCTCTTGGTGATGGCCGTGGCCTTTCGCCTGTGGCTCGGTCGGTGGCGCGAGTCAGCTGCACTCTTTGCCGCTATCGCCGGCGAACTGCTGATATTCGTTGCCGTGACCGCGGTTGTCGCTCGGCCACGGCCGGACGTGGCGCTGCTAGACGCCGCCCCACCAACCTCGAGTTTCCCATCCGGTCACACGGGAGCCGCGGTCGCCTTCTACGGGTGCATCGCGGTCGTCATGTTGCGCCAGCTTCGACCGCGTTGGCTCGCGGTCGCGATATCGACTTTATTATTCCTGGTGCCGATCGTGGTCGGCGTAGCGCGCATCTACCGGGGAATGCATCACCCTGTCGATGTCCTGTTCGGAGCGGTCTTGGGCGGCGTGTGGCTCGCCCTGGTCCTCACTACGGTCTTGCCCGCCAAGCATCCAGGAGACGAGTCGTTGACACGTCTGCCCGCCGTCGATGACACGCAAAACCTGGGCGCGACGCGGTGAAACGCGCCCCGGGGAGGCAGGCGCCAACTAGCGGCCATCACCAAACTCGCTGGCGTCATTGACCGACAGCACCTGATCAATGTTGTAGTGGGCTTCTATGCAAAATGCGCTGGCGCCCAGCACCACGAGTCGGCCGTCGTGGATAGAGGAATCCGCGGGGATCTCCTGGCCAGCCACATTGAAGTGCCCGCTATCAAAGGTCACCTCCGGAATCTCCCCCGTGGCTCCATAGTGGTTCCACACCTCGAGCTCGACATCGAGGAGATTCATCTTGACCGGCGCGTCGTTCGCCTGCACATTCTGGTTGAGGAACACGGGAATCAGGATTGACAACACGATTCCTAGCAACCCGAAGACGGTGAACACCCACGAAACGATCGTCCCCGCGAGCGCGATTCCCCTGTTGTTGGCAAGGCCCCTTTTCACAGCGCTGAGGCCGAGGTGCCCCAGCACAATGCCAACTGCTGAGAAACCTATGAAGGGCGCAACAAGCGCGAGGATTCCCAGAACGTTCCGCGAGTCGGCCGCCGGGCCATAGAGCATCGGCGCGGGCATCGGGTAGCCAGAGGGCTGGCCGTATGAGGGCTGGCAGTACGCGGGTGGTTGCGCATAACCCGGCGGAGGTGGCAACTGCTGTTCCTGTGGCCCCTGCGGTTCTGGTGGTGTCCGGCTCATGCACGTGCCCTCCCTCTGGGCGGCCCGTAAGGGCCAGCGTGTGATTCGAGCCTGGGCCCCATCCGCTTCGCGCCTCAGCCGTGGATCACGGTGCCGCTTTGACCCACCATCGCGAGCGGCGCTTTCGCGAGCGAACAGATCACCGCCTTCCGCCCGGGGCCGCTGGCGACGAAGCCCATCGCTGCCTGGACCTTCGGGAGCATCGATCCGACGCCGAACTGCCCGGCGTCGATGTAACGCTGGGCGCTGATCAGGTCGAGGCTGTCCAGGTCGCGCTGCTCGGGAGTGCCGAAGTCGATGGCGACCCTGTCGACCGCGGTGAGGATGAACAGAAAGTCCGCCCCGACCACCTCAGCGAGCTTCGCCGAGGCGAAGTCCTTGTCGATCACGGCTGACACGCCATGGAGATCACCCGCCTCGTCCCGCACCACAGGGATGCCGCCCCCTCCGCACGCGACCACGATGAATTCGTGGTCGAGCAGGTTGAGGATCGAATCGCGCTCCACGATGCCCACCGGGCGGGGCGAGGCGACGACCGTTCGCCATCCGCGCCCGGAATCCTCGACCATGGCGAGGCCGGGTCGGCGGGCCATCAGGTCCCGCGCGGTGGCCTCGTCGTAGAAGCCGCCAATGGGCTTGGTGGGGTGGGTGAACGCCGGGTCGTCTGCCGCTACCTCGACCTGGGTGATCACAGTGGCGACGTGCCAGGGCATGCCTACCCGCCGCAGCTCCTTCGCGATGCCCTGCTGGAGGTGGTAACCGATATAGCCCTGGCTCATGGCAGTGCACTCGGGCAAGTCCAACGGGACCACGCGGTCCGTATGGTTCGACGCGATCTCGAACGCGAGGCTGATGGCGCCCACCTGCGGGCCATTGCCGTGGGACACGATGATCTCGTGCCCCTGGGCGATCAGGCCCACGAGGGAGGGCGCGGCCGCGTCGATGGCCGCGTGTTGCTCCTCGGCATTGTTGCCCAGGGCATTGCCGCCCAGGGCGATGACGATGCGGGACATCGGGCTCCTCTACAGGATTCCGGCGAGCAGGGTGGTCAGCTCGGCCTTGATCGCTTCGACCTTAATCGGGTTGGCGACCTCGGGGCGCAGAAAGTACGCGAGCAGCGCGCGCTGCGCCGTGAGGCGGTTGCCTGCTTCGTCGAACGCGACCGAGTTGCACGAGTCGAGGACCTCATCGGTCACCTCCTCGCCACGGGAGGCCGGCAGGCAGTGCATGAACTTCGCGCCCGGCGCGGCCATGGCCATGAGGTCGGTGTTGACCTGGTACTTCGGCATGAACGCCTCGAGGCGCTCCGCCTCACCCAGCTCGGCCTCGTAGTCGCCGTACCAGACGTCGGTATAGATGAAGTCCGCCCCTTCGAGCGCCTTGTGGGCGTCGTCGGTCACCAACATGCTTCCGCCCGACACCACGCAGTTCGCGCGGCCGATGTCCTGCATCTGCTGGCGGAGTTGGAAGGCCTCCGGGCCGAACTGCACGAACTTCATGCCCATCTTCGTGGTGATCATCATCAACGAGGCGCACACCTGAGTGGCGTCGCCAACGAAGACGACCTTGCAGTCCTCAAGCCGCTTGCCCGTGGGCAGATTCTCGACCATCGTGATCAGGTCACCGATCTCTTGCGTCGGGTGGTTGTAGTCCGACATGCCGTTCAGGACGGGGACCGTCGCATACTTCGCGAGGCCGACGATCGTATCGTGGCGTGCGACGCGGGCCATAATGACATCGACCAACCGTGACAGCACCCGCGCGGTGTCCTCGAGCGACTCGTGACCACCGAGTTGGATCTGTCCAGGGGCGAGGTACTGCGCGTGCCCGCCGAGCTGCGACATCGCGGTCTCGAACGAGACGCGGGTGCGGGTCGAGGACTGCTCGAAGATCATCCCGAGCGTCCGGCCCTGCAGCAGCGGCGGGAAGTAGCCGACCTCGACGCATTGCTTGAGGGTGAACCCGAGGTGGACGATGTCGAGAATCTCGTCCTTGGTGAAGTCTTGCGTGTCGATGAAATTGCGAACGGTCATGATCGTCTCCTTCGAGCGTCGACGCTGGAGTTTCGGGCGTCTGGGGGTATGGCGAGCCACGGTCGGTCGCCCAATGTCGCGGCGACGAGGACCGGTGAGTTTTTGTGCGGCGGGGGACGGCCGGACTAGTTGCCGGAGGGCACCTGCTGCGTGATGCAGTGGACATTGCCGCCCCCGAGCAGGATCTCCCGGCCGGGGACGGTAAGAATCCGGCGCGGCGCGAACATCTCGGTGTATGCCGCGACGGCCGCGTCGTCGTGCGCGTCGTCGAAGATCGGTAAGACCACCACGTCGTTTCCGATGTAGGAGTTCACGTACGAGCCGGCCAGTCGGTCTCCCGTCTCGCGCGGCAGGGTGCCTGCGATCGAGTCGACCCCTTGGGATTCCTCGGAGGTGATGAAGATCGGTCCGGGCTGCGCGAGCTTGACCACCTGGAACGCGCGACCCTTGGCGTCGACGGTGTTCTCGAGAACCTCCAGGGCGGCCGCGGAGCGCGCGTACTGCGGGTCTTCAGTATCGTTGGTCCAGGTGAGCATGACCTTGCCTGGTTCGACGAACCGGCAGAAGTTGTCCACGTGCCCGTTCGTCTCATCGAGGTAGACCCCGAACGGCAACCAGACGATGACCTCCACCCCGAGGTGGTCGCGCAACAGGGCCTCGATTTCCTCACGGGTCAGGTCGGGGTTGCGACCGGCGGAGAGAAGGCATTCCTCTGTCACCAGCAGCGTTCCCTCGCCGTCGACGTCGATCGATCCACCCTCGAGCACAAAGGGCGCCTTGTAGCGGGCGGCGCCCTCGATCTCGAGGACCTTCCGGGCCACGGCGTCGTCGGCCGCCCACGGGAAGTACAGCCCGTCGACGAGGCCACCCCAGGCGTTGAAGTCCCAGTCGACCCCGCGCACGTCGCCGGCGTCGTTCACCACGAAGGTGGGGCCGCAGTCGCGGATCCACGCGTCGTCGTTGCACATTTCGACCACCCGGATGTGCTGGGGAAGCTCGCTGCGAGCGTTGTCGAACTGCCGTGCGGAGACCGCGACGGTCACCGGCTCGGTGGTCGCGATCGCCGTCGCAACGGCGGTGAACGCGGCCTGTGCGGGCTTGCCACCTTGGCGCCAGTTGTCCGGGCGTTCCGGCCAGATCAACCAGCAGCCGCTGTGGTGAGCCCACTCCGCCGGCATGCGGTAGCCGTCGGCCGCTGGTGTGGAATCGAGAGTGTCAGCCATGAAGATCAGCCTTTCGAATCAGACGGGGCGTCAGCGAACTGGCTCACGCTGTCGGGGTCGTCGCCGCGTTCCAGGGCCCGCGCGCGGGTCCATTGGGGAGACTTCGCGCAGAAGTACTCCTGGAAGATGACGGTCGCCGCGAGGCCGACCAGAAGTGAGCCTGTGACGGCGAGGGAGTAGTCCCACGGGTTCCAGACGAAGAACACCGCGGCTACGGCGAGCAGGAATGCCGGGATCCAGGAAATCAGCAGCGTCATGGTGGCGCCTCCAGGGACGCGGTAGGGACGCGGTCGGTTCGGGTCGATACGGCGCAGCTTGACGAACGCCAGCATCATCACGATGTACGGCAGCAGGAAGATCACCGAGGAGAACGCGAACATGTTCCAGAACAGATCGTCAATGGCGCCGTCCGTCAGCGAGAACAACGCCGCGTAGCCGACGGTGAAGACTGTCCCGACGATGGAGCACAGCATGGCCGCCCCGACAGGGGTGCCGCGTGTTGCGTGGGTGCGGGCGAACACCTTGGGCAGGTCGCCTTGCTGAGCCGACTCCGCAGCCGCGATATTCGCGCCGATGGTCCACGGAATGAGGCTCGCGAAGAAGGCGAAAAGTACGCCGATGCCGATGACCGTCACCACCGCATTGGCAACACCAGAGTCACCAAAGCCTAGGCTCAGGCCGTCGAGGAGCCCGGTGGTCTCTGAGATGTCTCCGGCCGGGATGATCACCTGCATGCCAATGGTGGCGATGAGGTAGAAGCCACCGATGAGGAGCCCCGCGATGCCAATCGTCCTGGGCACGTCGCGCTTCGGGTTTTCCATCTGAGTCGACGCGGAACTCATCAACTCGAATCCAAGGAAGTTGTAAATGATGATCGGCAGCGCGATCGCAAACGCCGGCGCCGCGTTGGTCGGAAGCATGGCATCGAGCGTCCACTCGGTAGCGGAGCCGTTCGCCGAGGCGTAAATCACGCCCGCAATGGCCAGCGCAATGATGACCGCAAAGGTGATGCCTGCTCCGAGGCTAGAGACCCAGGTACCAGTCTTCAGACTGCGGGCGTTCACCCAGAAGTTAATCCAGATCAGGGTGACGGTGATCGCCACTTGGACCCAGAAGTTCAGTTCTCCATCAAAGAACATCGAGGAGATCGCGCCTGAGAACATGAGGTAGACGCTCGGCACCCACAGGGCGACGTTGATCCAGTACCACCAGGACACGCGGCTACCCCACCGGTTGCCGAACGCGCGCACCACCCAGGCGTAGATGCCGCCGGCGTCGGGGTAGGCGGAGCCGAGCTCGCTGGTGACCAGGCCGTACGGGATGAAGAACACGATGATGATGGCGACGGTCCAGAACACCGCAGTCGGTCCGACGGAGGCGGTCAGCGTGATCTGCGACAACAGCAACATTGCGGCCACGGAGAAAAGGACCATGTTGAACATCCGGAACGCCGGACGGCCCGTCGTCCCCTCGTCTGTTGGTGGCCTGTCGGTCTGAACGGTCATCGCTAGAGCTCCCTTGCTTGGCGTGTCGCTGAGAAAGTGCATCGGATGCCGTACTCGTTTCAGGGGCTAGGCGTTCCCGAACCTGTACAAACGTACAACTTTCGATGTTGCTTAAAAGTACATCCGCCGCAAGGGTTGCGCGGGGACCAACGTCCCGTCGGTGCGGGTGACTTTTTTCGTCGGCTGACAGGGCCCGCCTCGTAGGCCAGTGCGGTGGTCTTTCAACCGGCGGACGTCGGGCCTACCGCCGCGGAGGGCAGAGCCGTTCGACGACGACCTCGAGCCGCTCCGCAAGGTCGGCCACGGTCAGCTCGCCGTTTGATACCGCCTCAAGCATGAGGCCATCCACCAGACACGCGACGATTTGCACGACGGTAGCCCGGGGCAGGGCAGGGTCGCTCGGAGGCAGCACGCGATCAACCAGCATACCGATCATGGTCGACCACTCGCGGGCCTCATCGCGCACCGTAATGTTCCGCGTCGCCTCCAGGAACATCTCGAACAGGGCGAGGTCGTACAGCGGATCCGCCACCGTTTTGTCGAAGAACATCTCGGTGAGGACCTCGACCGCGTGGTCCACCGCGAGGGCCCCTTCGAGCGCATCGACAATCGCATGCAAACGGGTGGACTCGGCCTGGCGGGCGTGGGCCATGGTCTGTAGCAGGAGGTCATCCCGGTCGGTAAAGTAGTACGTCGTCGAGCCAAGCGGTACCTTAGCGACCTTCGCGACGGCGCGGTGAGTCACGGCAACAGCGCCCCCGGTTCCGAACACCTGTACCGACGCGTCGAGGATCTGCTCACGCTTACGCTCACCCGTGGCAGTCCGGGCCTGACGGCTCGCGGACCGCGCCCTGACCGTGTGTGCGTCGCCCATGTGTGGAACCCTCCCACTCTCTCGACGTCGACCGCGGAGCCGCAAGCCGGCGGGAGGCCGGGGCCGCCTAGACAAGAGCGCCGCCCCTGCGGTCAGGCTACCGCCGTACCGCGTGTGACCCCAACACATGCTGCGGGGCGTCGCACGCTCCACTTTGAACTTTGGCGCACGAAAATGCCTGGTTCCAGGATGCCTTCAGTCCGGTGGGAGTTTTCCGCTGTGAGGCTCTCCAGGTAGAGGCCCGTGCGCGCCATGGATCACGGGGAGGACTGCGGGAATGCGCTTGATCGGTCCCGGCCGCGCGAGGAGGTAGCCCTGGCCGTACACGCATCCCGTCTTCTGCAGCACGCCAAGCTGGGTCGTGGTCTCGATCCCCTCCGCGATCGTCGCCAGGTGCAAGGTTTCGGCGAGCCGGATGATCGCCTGCAGGAACGCGAGGTCGGCGACCCCTGACTCGACCGAGCTGACGAACGACTGATCGATTTTGACCATGTCGACCGGCAACTCGCGCAGATAGCTCAGCGAGGAGTATCCGGTGCCAAAGTCGTCGATGGCGACCCGGACCCCGTGCGAGCGCAGTTCACGCAGCGTCTCGCGGCTGCGCTCTTGAAGGAGCAGCCCCTCGGTGACCTCGAGCACGAGGCTCGCGGGTTCAAGGTCCTGTTCGCGCACCGCGTTGAGGACGAAGCCTAGGAACTCGTCGTCGTCGAGCTGAAGTGGTGACACGTTGACGCTCACATACGCGTCGCTCCCGGTCGCGACCCGCCAGCGCGCCACGTCGCCGCACGCCCGCACGATCACCTGCCGGCCAAGTTCCTGGATCAGGCCCGTCTGCTCGGCCACCGGAATGAACGCCGCGGGCGAGACGACGCCGAGCTTCTGGTCGGACCAGCGGGCCAGGGCCTCGAGCCCGACGACGGTCCCCGTGTGCAGGTCGGCAATGGGTTGGTAGGCGAGAGTGATCTCCCCAGCCGCGACGGCCGTCTGTAGTGCGGCAGCGAGCCGAAATTGGGCAACCGCGCCCTTGTGCATGCCCGGTTCGTACACGACGTGCCGCCCGCGACCGCGCAGTTTTCCCTGATACATCGCTAGATCGGCATTTCGCAGCAGGGTCTCGGTCGTCTCCCCCTGCACGGCGGCAGCGATGCCCACGCTGGCTCCGACGACGACGGTACCGGCGCTGAACTCGACCGGCGTGTCGTGCAATGCGACGAGGATCCTGTCGGCGAGCGCCATCGCCTGCTCGGCGGTCGCGTTCTCGAGCAGCAGCGCGAACTCGTCGCCACCGAGACGCGCGGCGGTGTCCCCGGCGCGCGCGCACGCCTTGATTCGACTCGCGGCCGCGACGATGACCTCGTCGCCGCAGGCGTGGCCGAAGCTGTCGTTCACCGTCTTGAAATTGTCGAGGTCAATGAAGAGCACCACGCTGCCGCGGCCAGGCCAGGCCCGCCCCGCGAGCGCGTGGTCGACCCGCTCGCGAAAAAGCCTACGGTTCGGAAGGCCGGTGAGCGGGTCGTGGAAGGCTTGATGACCGAGGCGTTCTTCCAGGTCCTTCTCCTGGGTGACGTCCACGAGCACGCCCTGCAAGGTCGCGATGCCGTCTTGGTCGTGTAACACCGTGGAGTCGTCCCGCACCCACACCGTGGTTCCGTCCCGGCGGTGCAGCCGGTAGGTGTCCGAGTGTGGCTCCGCCGCGGTTCCTGTATTGATCAGGCGTTGCTCGGACGCCAACGCCTCGTCACGGTCGGCCTGGTCGAGCTGGCGCAGCCACAGGCCGGGATCCGCCATCCACTCCTGGGCCGTGAATCCGAGCATCCGTTCAATCTGCGGGCTGACATATTGCCAGCGGCCCTGAGGGCCTGTCTCGGCGACGTAGACGACCGCGGGGACCCGCTCGACGATCAGCCGAAACCGCTCCTCGGCAGCGCGCAGTTCGCTTTCGAGCCGCTTGCGCTCGGTGATATCCAGCGTCATGCCGATTTCGTAGTCCGGTTTTCCATCGGCGTCCCTGACGAGCGACACCGTCAAGGCGGTCCAGAGGTACCCACCCTCCTTGCGGAGGAAGCGCTTCTCCATGTCAAAGTGGTCGATGGCCCCGGCGGCAAGTTGGCGGGAAAGCACGAGGTTCGGCTCGATGTCGTCGGGGTGCGTGAACTCCCTCCACGCCATCGCCGCAAACTCGTCGGGCGAGTAACCGAGCATTCGGCGCAGCGCGCTATTGGTCATGGTCGTGCGACCTTCGAAGTCGACGAGGCCAATGCCAACAGGGGCAAGCTCAAGGATGGTTTCGAGTCGCACAAGGCGCGCCGCCACGGCATCGGCCTCAGGCAGGTCGCCTTCGCGCTCGGTGTCGCCCACGACTCACCTCCTCGGATCACGACTCTGAGGTCCTATCGGGTACCGGGCCCCGTATTTAAACCATACTGACTTCCGCGTCACTCGGCCTCGCGATACCGGCAAGCGGGGCCACCGAACCAGCCGCGCGACGACGCCGATGGGTTTCGAGGTGGCGCGGCGCGCCGACATGAACTTTGCGTGTCGCTCCGGGAGAAACACGAAGTGCCCACGTAATGTCGTTGGTGGAGTAGCGGGTCCGTCCGCTTGCTTCACACAGCAAAGGCCCCCCGGAGTAAGCGTCCGGGGGGCCTTGCTTGTGTGAGAACCCTGCTTCGAAGACAACGCTACTTCGAAGACAACGCTGCTTTGACACAACGTCGCTCGTGAAACAACACCGCTCGTGAAACAACATCGTTCGGCGCAAGCGCCTCGCGAGGGGCCAGATGACGATCTAGACCCCGACCCCGCAAGCGGAGCCGTCCTCACCCTGTCATCCGCAACTCCGTCGCAACCACCGCGTCACCGGCGACCCTCGAACCTCCGAAGAGGCCTTGAGGAAAACGACATCCCATGGATGACTCCTCACCCACTTCGGCGACTCTGGCGGCCAGGTTGCCCCGACCTCCTCGATCCCCGATGTGCGTTTCGGATACCTAAGAAGTACTCCTCTTGGGGGTCGGGCGCAAGCCCAAATCGACGTTATTCTTTTCCACTTTTGTTGCACAGGGTTTTCCCCCTCTTTGCACGCTCACCTGGGCATTTATCCACCGGGCTGTGCACAAAATCTGTGGAGAACTCCCCGGGACCGGGACCTCTTTCGGGGCACAGCTCGAGGCAGATCCGTGCACGCCTCGGGGGACCGCGGTCGTGAAAGGTGGTGGCGCTGGGGCGTAAGACGCAGCTGGGCGGAGCGAGCCGGGGCGAACACGCAGGAACACGCGGCCCCCAGAAAGGCTAAGGGCCCCTCGAAGTAAGCGTTCGAGGGGCCCTGCCATGACTTTGAGTTCTCGACTAGCGTCCCAAGGGACCCCAACCGAAGGCCGTGATTGACGATACGGCTTCGCTCCCGCTCACGGATGCGACCTCGCGGTCGATGCTCCGGGCCGCCAGACCCTGCGCCGTCACCCACAGGTCGCGATTCAAGGCTCGAAGGCCCGTTCCGCAACGTGGACTGCCGTTGTCCGAAGCATCCGATTGGGTGTTCCCCGCCGATTCCACCGAGCCGCCACGCCGGTCTCCCGAACGCACGCGTTTTCTGCAGAAGACCTGGGCCGAGGCCCCGATCAGGCGGAAGATCACCCTCCCGATGGCATAGGTCTATCCCACTTCAACCCGTCGGCGCAACCGCTCGAAGCGCCTATTTTTGTCCATGGGATCTCCCCCTTGTTTTCCACCGTCTTTCGGGAGGGAATGCCCCGTTCTGCACAGAGCTGTGGACAAAATCTGTGGAGAACGCACGAGTTGTTCGGCTACGAAGGGGCATCCTCATCGGACTTCGAGAGGCGACCGAGCATCGAGTTGTATGCGACAAGATCCGCATCCCCGGTGCGCACGGCCTCTCTGTCGAGACGCTTAGCGGTGCGAGCGTCCGCCGTTCGCCACGACACCAAGACGCCAATCGCCAAAATGAGTACGGGGAACTCGCCCAGGCCCCACGCGAAGGCGCCGCCGAACTGCTGGTCGCGGATCGCATCTGCGCCCCAATCGCGGCCCATGAGCCCGTACCACCGCGGCGCGAGCAACACCTCGGACGACGTGAGCGCCACCCCAAAAAAGGCGTGAAACGCCATCGTCGCGAACAGGAGGACCACCCGGAGCGCGTATGGCGGGCGCTTGGGCCCCGGATCGATGCCCACGAGCGCGTTCGCAAATAGGTAGCCGGCCAGGGTGAAGTGGACGATCATCCACAGGTGCCCCGCGTGATTCCGCAGCGCAAACTCGAAGATCGGCGTGTAGTAAAACACGATGAGCGAGCCAGCGAAGTTCACGGCCGCGACGACGGGGTTGGCCAAGAAACGCATCCAGCGCGACTCCACGAAGGTCCTGATCCACTCGCGCGGGCCGCGCGTGCCGTCGTGCCGCGGGGGCAGCGCGCGAAGCGCAAGCGTGATGGGGGCCGCCCACACGATCGGCAGCGGGACGGCCATCACGAGCAACATGTGCTCGATCATGTGGCCGCTGAAGGTCACCATGCCGTACACGGCGGGGGCACCCTGAGTGATCCAGACGAGCCCCGCCATGCCGACGAGGAACGAAGCGGTGCGATGCCAGGGCCAGTTGTCGCCGCGTCGGCGCAAGCGGAACGCCCACCTGAGATACACGGTGACGAGCGCGACGATGACGAAGGCCGACAGGATCTCGAGTCTCCATTGCGCGATCCACTCCCACGCATCGGGGCGCGGAGGCAACGCGTAGCCGGTGAGGAGGAACGCCGGGCTGGGCTTGGCCACGACCTCGACGGGGATGGTGGGCGAGGTCCTGGAGAGCACGCCGGCGACCGCGATCACCCCGGCGAGCAGGCCAATGTCGACCGACAGGATGCGCCAGAAGTGCGCCTGGACGCCGACGACTGTGAGGCGGGGCATCGTGCGCCGGCGATGCCGTGCCGCGAGCGCGATCGCCCCCGACATCAAGAGCAGTTTGGCCGTGAGAAGGCGCCCGTACGTGGTCGTGACCAGATCGCTCGCCGAGCCGACGCGCAACCACGCGTTCGCCGCGCCCGACGCAACGATCGCCGCGGCCGCCCACACCGCCATCTTTGAGACGCGTTCCACCGCGGATTTGGCGTCTGCTCCCAGTTGTCGGCGCGCGGCCGCGATCCCCACCAGCAGGCCCAGCCACACCGCCGATGCGGCGATGTGAATGAACATCGCGGTGACCGCGAGGTGGTGGTCGGCCGCACCCGCCGCGTGACCCGTCTCGGCCTGGACGCCGAGGCCGTAGATGACGGGCACGAGGGCCCAGGCCGCCTCGGCCGGTGTGCGGGCAAACGTCACGGCGATGGAGGTCACGAGCGCGGCGGCGACGCCCATTCCGTACGCCCGTCCTAGGTCGATGTCAGCCACAAAACTCCACAACTGCTGTCCAAACGTCGGGTCGCCAAGGCTCACGTTCGCGATCTCGGCGTACGACCACACGAGAAAGACGGAGGCAGAGACGACCCACGCGATCGCGCCGATGCGAGCAACCAAAGCGGCTCTCTCGACAGCGGCGCCGCGGACCACGGTCGCGAGAAGCAAGAGTGCGCCCACCACGACGGCCACGGAGAGGTCGCGAGTGATGGCGCTCAGGCCAACGATCGTCATGACTCAAGACTAGGTGCGGACCAGGTATTTCCCCGTCGAGGGAATAAATGTCGGTGCGCGTGCGTAAACTCTCCTAGTTGTGCCGCGAATGGGCCCGCCCCGCAACTCCCATCCCTGCATGTTCCCCATCTTTGCGATTTCCCGTTATCGGCCGCGCAAGCGCGACCCCTGCCAGCTCCATGTCCCCTTGGCATGGGAGAGGAATCCCTTGTGACAACAGAAGCGCCTACGCCGCTCCTGAGCGTTCGCCAGATCAACCTGATCGTCGGCGGCCTCATGGTCGGCATGTTCCTCGCCGCGCTCGACCAGATGGTCGTGTCCACCGCCATCCGCACCATCGGCGACGACCTCCACGGCCTCACGGTCCAGGCGTGGGTGACCACGGCCTACCTCATCGCATCGACCATTTCCACGCCGCTGTACGGCAAGCTGTCAGACATCTTTGGCCGCAAGCCGCTCTACGTGTTCTCCATCAGCTCGTTCGTTGTGGGCTCCCTGCTGTCGGGAACGGCCACGAGCATGTACGAACTGGCCGCGTTCCGCGCCGTTCAGGGACTCGGTGCCGGTGGCCTCATGGCCCTCGCGCTCATCATCCTTGGTGACATGCTTTCGCCCCGCGAACGCACCAAATACCAGGCATTTTTCTTTGGCGTCTGGGGCGTTGCCTCGGTGCTAGGCCCCGTGCTCGGCGGCTTCTTCGCCGACGCCGACAGCATCCTCGGCTTCTCGGGCTGGCGCTGGATCTTCTTCATCAACGTGCCGCTCGGCATCGGCGCGCTCTTCATCATCCTGCGCGTGCTCCACCTTCCCGCGACGCACAAGCGCGTCCAAATCGATTGGGCGGGCGTCACCGCGCTCGTCGTCGCGATCGTCCCCATGCTTATCGTCGTCGAGCAGGGCCGCACGTGGGGCTGGACCTCCGGATCGGTGCTCGGCCTGGGTGCGCTGTCGGTGGCGGGAGTCATTGGGTTCCTCATTGCGGAACACAGGGCGGGCGACAACGCCCTTCTCCCGCCGCGAATCTTCAAGTCACGCACCGTGTCCGTGTCTGCGGGCCTGAACTTCATCATGGGCTTCGCGATGTTTGGCGGAATGGCGGGCCTGCCGCTTTACACGCAGATCGCCAAGGGGATGTCGCCCACCGCGTCGGGCCTCGCGATGCTCCCCATGACGTTCGGGATTATCGCGATGGCGGGAGTTTCGGCGCGGGTCATCCACCAGACCGGCCGCTACAGGATGTTCCCCATCATCGGCACCAGCCTGCTCGTGATCTCGGGCCTCTACCTGTCGACGCTGCAGGCCTCGGACCCGTTGTGGCACCTGTTCCTGGGCGCCGGAGTGTTCGGTCTTGGCCTCGGCGGCGTGATGCAGCCCAACATGCTCGCCGTGCAGAACGCCGTGGAGCCGCGCGACATGGGCACCGGATCGGCATCGGTCATGTTCTTCCGCCAGATCGGTGGCTCGCTCGGCACCGCCGTGTTCCTGTCGATCCTGTTCGGCTCGGTTCAGGGCGACATCAGCAATGAGTTCGCCAAGGCCGCGCAGACCCCTCAGTTCCAGGAAGTCGTGAGCAATCCCGCGACGCTCGACAACCCCACCAACGCGGCCATCATCACGACGGTGCAGTCGGGCTCGCTCGACGGGGCATCGAAGGCAGGGATCTCTCTCGACGACACGTCGTTCATCAAGAAGCTCGACCCCGTCCTAGCAGCGCCCTTCAAGGAGGGCTTCGCCGACGCGATCACCAGGGTGTTCTTTATCTCGGCGCTCATCACCATCCTCGCCCTGATCTTCGCGCTGTTCATCCCGCACATCCCGCTTCAAGAGAAGTCGGGCCTCGAGACGATGAGAGAGAACGGCGACGACGAGGGTGCGGACGAGCCCGTGCCCGTCATGACCGCGGAGGTGTAGTTCTCGTCGCGTGTCATCTTCGACGCTAGACGGAGCGGGGCTGGCCTACGGGCCGGCCCCGCTTTGTTGTTTCTGGGCACTACAGGCGACAGCGCCCTATCTAACAATTCGGCGGCTTTCTCTCTAACAAATCGGCGGATGCGTCGTGGACTGCGCACGCTTTTCCCCCTAGGTGACGATGTCCGACACCCGGCGTTTGGACACCCGGCGTTTGGACACCGCGACTCTGGCCTGGGTAGTCCCAGGCCATGCCCAGAACCCGTCGCAGTCAAGGAACTGCGCACCCCCACCACCCGGGACCGACATTCCTTCTCGCAATTTCAGTACATCCTGAAACGCGCGAAAGGAAACAGCGAGGCCCCGGGAGCACACGTGAACCAGCCAATGACGGCCGCACCCGTGTACGAGAACTCGGAAAGGACACGCGCCGCAATGCGGGCGGGCGCCTAGGCTTAAGCCATGACCGACGCACCCGGATTGACCGCTGCCCAGACCAAGATGCACGACGCGGGGGTGAACCAGGCCGCGATCGATGTCTTCAGCCACTACTACGGACAACTCGAGGCGGGTGCCACGGGGCTGATCCCCGAGGACTCGATCTCGCCTTTGACCGATACGACGCACCTGGACGCCATCGAGGTTGACGAAGACGCGGCGCGCCAGGCCCTGGCCAAGACGGCCATCATCAAGCTCAATGGCGGGCTCGGCACGTCGATGGGCATGGACCGCGCCAAGTCGCTGCTTCACGTGCGTGGTGAAGAGAGCTTCCTCGATCTGATGGTGAGTCAGGTTCACCATGCGCGGCGGACCACCGGCGCGCCGTTGCCGCTCGTGCTCATGAACTCGTTCCGAACTCGCGACGACTCGCTCGTCGCGCTGGCGGCACATCGAGGCGTCAAGGTCGACGGTGTGCCACTTGACTTCCTGCAGAACAAGGAGCCCAAGCTCCTGGTCGACGGGCTCACCCCAGTTGACTGGCCCGCCGACCCTGACCTCGAGTGGTGCCCGCCAGGGCACGGGGACATCTACACGGCGATCCTCGCATCGGGCGTTCTCGATGCCTTGCTGGACGCCGGCTACCGCTACGCGTCGGTGTCCAACTCCGACAACTTGGGTGCGGTACCGAGCGCGCGGATCGCGGGATGGTTCGCCGCATCGGGCGCGCCCTACGCCGCCGAGCTGTGCGCGCGCACTGCGGCCGACCGCAAGGGCGGCCACCTCGCCGTGCGCAAGGCCGACGGCCAGCTCATCCTGCGCGACACGGCCCAAACCGCCCCCGAGGACATGCACTTCTTCACGGACGAGTTCCACCACCCGTTCTTCCACACCAACAACCTGTGGTGGGACCTCGAGAAGCTCAAGGCGGCGCTCACCGAGCGGGGCGCCGTGCTTGGCCTGCCGCTGATCCGCAACACCAAGACCGTGGACCCCACCGACAAGGAATCACCTGAGGTGTTCCAGATTGAGACCGCGATGGGCGCGGCCATCGAGGTGTTCGAAGGCGCCACGGCAATCGTCGTGGGCCGCGACCGCTTCCTGCCCGTGAAGACCACGAACGACTTGCTGCTGCTGCGTTCCGACGCATACAGCCTGGACGATGACGGCGCGTTGCGTCTCGCGGTACGCAAGGCGCCGGTCATTGAACTCGACCCCTCGTTCTACAAGACGATGGCCGACTTCGATGCCCGCTTCCCGCACGGCGCCCCGTCGCTGCGAGAGGCATCGTCGCTCACTGTCAAGGGCGACTGGATATTTGGCAAGAACGTGGTCATCCGCGGCACCGTGGTGCTTCAGGACGACGATGGCGAGCGCAACGCGATTGCCGACGGCACCCTGCTCGACGGCGTGGTGATGGAGGGCTAGCTGTGCGCAAACCCGAGGTCACAGTCGGGTCCGCGCAGGCGCATACCAGCTCGGGAGAACAGCACGCACCGGTGCGCTGACGTAACCGCGCCTGCTTTGTCGCTGTGATTCGCTTAGAGTGTCGCCCGGGAGGTGCACCATGGCGAAGAGACCAACGGTCTACGACGTGGCCCAGGCAGCTGGCGTGTCGATCGCGACGGTGTCCTACACGTTCAGGCGGCCGGCGCGGGTCCGGGCGGCGACCCGTGAGGCCGTACTTGAGGCCGCCCGCGCCCTCAACTACGTGCCTAACGGCAGTGCACGCGGCCTGGCCGACGGGCGCACCGGGGTCCTTGGCCTGTACTCCTTCGACATGTTGCTCGAAGCGGTCGAGACTGGGGGCAGTCGTCCGGTCCGCGAGAACACTGGCCCCTTCCGCGGCGCGGAGGTCGCCGACCACGCCTTCGCGGACGACGCAGACGCCGAGGACTTCCGCGTGTTCCCACTGTACGTGGACGAGGTGAAGCGAGGCTTCGAGCTCGAGTGTGCCCGTCGCGGACGCACGATACTGATCGGCAGGGGTCCCAGCGGGGACGGGAGCGTGGTCCTCGACATCGTGAGTCGCGTGGACGCTCTGGCGGTATTTCCCGGCGTCCACTCCGCGGAGATCATCGCCCAGCTCTCGCACCGTCTCCCCGTTGTCGCTTTCGCCATGCCCTACGGGCTCGCGACCGTGAGCCACGTGCTAGTGGACAACCGGAAGGGGGCCGGGACACTGACCGAGCACCTCATCGTCGAGCACGGCATTACCGACATCCAGTTCGTCGGCGAGCCGGAGATGAGCGACTACCAGGAGCGGTTCGAAGGCATGTGCGAGGCACTCCAACGCCACGGCCTGCCCGTCCCGGACGCGACGCTGGACCCGACTGCCCTCGTCGATGACCGGCCGTATGCGGCCGTCCGATCCCTGGTGGCAGAAGGCAAACTGCCCCGCGGCCTGGTATGCGCGAGCGACCAGCACGCACTGGGGTTGCTTGACGTGCTCGCGGAGCTCGGGGTGGACGTCCCGCGTGACGTAGCGGTGACCGGTTTCGATGGCACCGTCGCCGGGCGTCTCAGTTCTCCGTCGCTCACTTCCGTGCGTCAGCCGATGGAGGCGATGGGACGCCTGGCGGTCGACATTCTCATGGACTCCCTGGCGAACCCCGGGCTCCCACCGGTAGATCAGACGCTGCCTGTGCGCATGGTCGTGCGCCGCAGCTGCGGTTGCTCCCCCGCCTGACGCTCCTCCCGCCTGACCCCTCCTTCGTACGCCTCCGCCTGCTTCCGCACGCCCTGCGGTCGCTCCATCTAGGCTGAGCGGTTGCGGTGGAGGAGTGGTCGGCCTACACTGAACACGTCTAGTGTTAAGCGCATAGATTCAGACATTGGTGTCTACCCCTCGGGGGTCGCACCCGTCGAGAGGAGAACACCCATGAACAGGACAACACGCGCCTGCGTCACCGTGCTCGCGATCAGTGCTCTGGTCGCCGGTTGCGGTCGAGGCGACGCCGGGAGCAAGGACGCGCCGCAGACCGGCGCAGCCGTCAGCGAAGGACCGGCGTCCGGCACCGTCGAGGTGTGGGCAATGGGCACCGAGGGCGAGAAGTTGGGCGACTTCGCTGCGGCCTTCGTCGCCGAGAACCCCGACGTGAAGATCAACGTCACCGCGATCCCCTGGGACTCCGCCCACGACAAGATCGCGACCGCGATCGCTGGCGGTCAGACTCCCGACGTCTCCATGATCGGCACCACGTGGATGGGAGAGTTTGCGGCGACCGGCGCCCTGGATCCCACCCCCGACCTCATCGACAACTCGCGATTCTTCGAGGGCGCCTGGGGTAGCACCGACGTGGGTGGCACCCACTACGGTGTGCCGTGGTACGTCGAGACCCGGGTCCTCTACTACCGCACGGACCTCGTGCCCGAACCGCCGACCGACTGGGACGGTCTGACGTCCATGGCCAAGGCCATGCAGGCTGGCGGTGCCGAGTGGGGCATCACCCTGCAGCCCGGCCAGACCGGCGCCTGGCAGACGTTTATGCCTTTCGCCTGGCAGGCTGGCGCGCAGATGACCAACGCGGACGCCACAGAGTTCACGATCGACTCTCCGGAGTTCGTTGCGGCGCTCACGAAGTACCAGTCCTTCTTCACCGACGGCCTGGCACCCATGGAGCTACCGGACGGGTCGCTCGAGCCGGACTTCATGGCCGGCAACATCGGTGCTTTCGTCTCCGGCCCCTGGCACGTCGGCATCCTTACTGAGACCGACGCCGCCGGGATGGCGAACGTCGGGCTCGCCCCGCTCCCTGCAGGAGCACAGCAGGCGTCGTTCATCGGTGGCGCCAACCTCGCCGTCTTCAAGGACGCCACCAATCGCGATGCGGCGTGGAAGTTCGTCGAGTGGCTGAGCCAGCCCGAGGTCCAGGTCGAGTGGTACAAGGCGGTCAACGACCTGCCGTCCGTCGCCTCCGCGTGGGACGACCCGGCCATCGCCGACGACCAGTACCTCAGCGTGTTCGGGACACAACTTGAGACCGCCGTCGCACCGCCCTCGATCCCAACCTGGGAAGAGGTCGCGAGCGTGATCGACACCGAACTCGAGCGGCTGGCTAAGTCCGGCGCCGACCCGCAGGAGGTCGCCACCTCCATCCAGAAGCAGGCGGCCGCCATCGGTACCGGACTCTGAGATGTCCGGGAACATCGCCACCCGGCCCAAGGGTGCTACCTCGGGCCGGGTGGAGCCCCGCAGCGCCCGCAAGCACGCTCCGCTCTACTGGCGTCGTACGCGTGCCGCGTGGGGATTCGCACTGCCCTTCGTAGTGCTCTTCACGGTGTTCACTGCGGGTCCTGTGCTCATGTCGCTTGCGATGGCCGTCACAGATATCCGGAGCCGGGACCTGCGTGACCCGTTGGCCGTCAACTTCGTCGGCATGGACAACTTTGTCGCCGTCTTCCAGGACCCGCTCTTCCGCAAGGCCGCCTTCAACACCGCGTACTTCGTCCTGGTGGGTGTGCCGTTGACCCTCTCGCTCTCCCTCGCGATCGCGGTCATCCTCAACGTGGGCGTCACCCGGCTGAAGAGCTTCTTCCGGGTCGGCTACTACATGCCCGTCGTGACCAGCATCGTGGCCGTGGCCGTCGTGTGGCGTTTCCTGCTCCACCCGGACAGCGGTCTCATCAACGAGGTGCTCCGGCTCGTCGGTATCGAGGGGCCCAACTGGCTCGGCAGCACCATCTGGGCCATGCCGTCGATGATCGCGATGGCTACCTGGCGGTCGATCGGCACGCTCATCATCATCTTCTTGGCGGGCTTGCAGAGCGTGCCGACCGCGCTGCACGAGGCTGCCGCGCTCGACGGTGCGGGTGCCTGGCAGCGCTTCCGGTTCATCACGATACCGACGATTCGTCCGACTCTCCTGTTTGGCGCCGTCATCACCGGCATCGGGTACGTGCAGTTCTTCGAGGAGCCCTTCGTCATGACGCAGGGTGGTCCGCTCAACAGCACGACGTCGGTCGCGTTCCAGACCTACAACCAGTTCGGATTCGGCAACTACGGTTACGCGGCCGCGATGAGTTACGTGCTGTTTCTCGCCGTCGTCGTGCTCACGCTCATTCAGTTTCGGTTCCTCGGTGAGAGGGACACACCCAAGAAGCGCCACCGCCGTAAGCCCACCCCCGTCGCCAGGCAGGAGCCCTGACCATGAGCACCCATCCGGACCCCGTGATCCAGCCTCCCACCCAGCAGCCGCCCGACGCTCCCCTCAAGAGGAACAAAACCAAGGAACGACTGTTCGGTGAGGCCCGGGCCAACCCCTTCGCCTACGTGATCCTCGGACTCGGGCTGATCGTTGTCACTAGCCCGTTCCTGTGGATGCTGTTGAGTTCAGTCAAGGGCGGGGGCGAGATCCGCCGCATCCCGCCCACCTGGTGGCCCGAAGCACCCACCCTCGACAACTTCCGCGATTTGTTCGACCGTCTCAACTTCCCGCAGTTCTTTACGAACTCGACTCTTGTAGCAGTCGCCGTAACGCTTGGCAACCTCATCTTTTGCTCGATGCTGGGCTACGTCCTCGCCAAGTTCAACTTCGCGGGCAAGACGCTGCTCTTCCGGCTCGTGTTGGGCACGCTGATGATCCCCGGGATGGTCACGCTGGTGCCACTGTTCGTGCTCGTGGCCAATATGGGCCTGGTCAACACGTACCTCGGACTCATCTTGCCGTTCCTTGCCGCCCCATTCGGGGTGTTCCTGATGCGGCAGTTCTTCCTCGCGCTTCCGGACGAGCTCATCGACGCCGCGCGCGTCGACGGGGCGAGCGAGACCAGAATCTTCGTGCAGGTCGCTATGCCCCTGGCCAAGCCTGCTCTGGCGACTCTCGCAATCCTGACGTTCCTCGGTTCCTGGAACAACTTCCTATGGCCCCTGGTTGTCGCGACCACTGAGGACAAGTACACGCTGCCCGTTGCCCTCGCCCTCTACAGCACCGGACAGAACCAGACCGACTACGGCCTGCTGCTCGCCGGGGCCGTGGTCGTCGTCGTGCCCGTCCTGATCGTCTTCCTGGTCCTGCAGCGCTACTTCGTGCAGGGCGTTGCAATGACGGGCATCAAGTGACCGTTGCGTTCTACCCGCCGCCGTGGGTTCTCGCGGCCGACGGTGGCCTACGGGCCGTTGTCATCGAGGGCGGTGCGTTGGCGAGCCTAGGGACGGAGCGGCTCGAGTTGGTCCAGCACGCCGCGTCGGTGTTCGAGGCTGGCCTGCTGCAACTGTGGGTCAGGGACACCGAGTCTGACACCTCCTGGCCCGTCCTGGGAGCGGGATCCGGCTCACGGATCCGCCTCGAGGGCGGGGCGCTCGTCGTGCGCGGTGGCGTGGCCGACGACGATGGCTCCCTCACCTGGCAGGTGACGCTCACCCTGCCGGACGACCGTACCGCCTGGGCCTGGCACGTCGAGCTCATCAACCAGGGCCCCGCCCCACGCGAAGTCGACCTGGTACACGCGCACGACATCGCGCTCGCGGCGCCCTCCACCCTGCGGGCGAACGAGCTCTACGTCAGCCAGTACCTGGATGTGACGCCGCTGCACGGCGACGGATTCGGCACAGCGCTCGCCGTGCGGCAAAACCTCGCCCAGGCCGGCAGGCACCCGTGGTGCGTGCTGGCCGCCACCTCCCCCGTCGTCGGCTGGGCGACCGACGCACTCGACGTTCACGGTCTGTCCGGGCGATCCGGCCTGCCTCCCAAAGGGCCCCTCAAGAGCCTGCCGTCGCGGCGGCGGCAGCACGAGCACACGCTGGTCACCCTGCAGACGGCACGGACCCGCCTTCATCCCGGCGAGACGCTCCGAACGTCGTTCACCGGCCTGCTGGTCGACGACCACCCGGCGGCGACCTCCCAGGCTGACCTTCCCCGTGTTACGGAGGCGCTGACGATCGCGCTCGCCACCGCCCCCTGGCGCGAGACCTGGACCGGGTCCGAGTCCGAGTCCGAGAACCGCGCGACACCGATCGCCGGAGCACCCGCCGAGCCGCGTTCGAGTGGGGCTTACGACCGAGGTCGGGAGCTGGCAGTCCGGTCGCTGACCGACGACGAACTGCGGGACCGGTGGCCCGAGCCTCGGCGTGCGGTGGAGCGCGACGACGAAGGCAGGCTTCTGTCGTTCTTCACCGACGACGACGCGCACGTCGTCACCAGCGCCAAGGAGCTCATCGTCCTGCGGCCGCACGGCACGATCCTGCGCACCGGCGACACCGCGGCCCCGGACCCATGCGCGCTCACGGTCACCGCATGGATGACCGGATCACCGCTGTCGTACCTGACCCGTGGTCACGCGTCGAACCAGCCCGTGCTTACGACCGTCCGGGGATACCTCGGCCTGCACCGAGCCTATGGTCTGCGAGTCTTCCTCGAGGTCGATGGCCGATGGCGACTGCTCGACCAGCCGTCCGTCTTCGCGATGACACCGGACTCTGCACGGTGGGTCTACGCCGTCGAACCCGACGGGAGCGACCCTATCGGGCTGCTCGAGGTCACGACCCTCGCCCCGGCGGACGATCACCGGATCGACCTGTCGGTACGGATAATCGCGGGTCCGGCCCGCCGCGTCCTGCTGGCCCTCCACCTGGCCACCGGGGACGACCTCTTCCCTGCCGGGTCGGACGGCGTCCGGGCCGAGAAGCGAGCGGATGGCATCGTCGTGCATCTGGGTGCGAGCGGCGGCGACCCCGGTCGCAAATTGGTCCTGCGGACGCAGGACGTCGAGACGCTCGGGGACGACGGGCCGCTGTTCGACGACGGCGCTCGGCGCAGCTCGTCGGCCGTCACGCTGGTCAGCCCTGCCACGAGGGCGGTCGCCGTTCAGGTCCGGGTCGTGACCTCCGGCAACGGCGCAAACACGGTGTCGGCGACATCCTTGCCTTGCTCTCGCCAGGATCCGACCGGCCCGAAGGTGGACACCGCCTGGTGGGCCGATATGACGCGCCTCCGGGTGCGCGGCGTCAGCGACGTCGAACCACTCGCGGTGAGCCTTCCCTGGCTTGTACGCGACGCCCTCGTGCACTTCCTCGCGCCCCGAGGCCTCGAGCAGTTCACCGGCGGCGCATGGGGCACCCGCGACGTGGCCCAGGGCCCGCTCGAGCTACTTTTGGCCCTCGACCGGTTGCCGGACGCCCGTGACCTGCTGCTGAGGTTGTTCGCGGCGCAGAACGTCGACGGCACCTGGCCGCAGGCATTCGGATTCCTGCCTGGTGACGAGCACGCGCGCCACGAGCCCCCGCACGGCGACGTGCTGCTCTGGCCGCTGCTGGCCGTCGGCCGATTCCTTGAGGCGGCCGGCGACGCATCCCTGCTTGAGGAGCCCGTGCGCTGGTATACCCCTGCGGGCGAGCCGGAGGTACCCGTCTCGACCATGCGCACCCACTTGGAGCGCGCTCTCGACCGAGCCCGCGCCAGCGTCCTGCCCGGAACGCGGCTGGTGGCTTACGGTCACGGGGACTGGAACGACTCGCTGCAACCGGCAGACCCTGAGATGGCCGGGACGATGACCAGCGCCTGGACAGTGACGCTGCACCACCAGGCACTGCGCACGCTCGCGGACAGCCTCGGTGCCATGGGCGGTGATGCAGAGCTGGCGGACGAGTTGCTGGCAGAGGCCGCTGGCATCACCGCGGACCTTCACCGGTACCTCGTAGTCGATGGCGAGCTGGCGGGGTACGCGCTGCTCGACCCCCCGGACGACCACGGGGAGGTCGCCGTCCGGCGTCTGCTAGTGCACCCCCGGGACGCCGAGACAGGTTTGCACCACGGGTCGCTGCAGATGATCCACGCGCTCGGCGACAGCCTCTTCGACCCGGACCAGGCCGCGCACCACGTGGCACTGGTCCGCGAACACCTCATGGGGGTCGACGGCGTGCGCCTGTTCGACCGGCCGCCGGCCTATCACGGCGGGACGATGCGGCACTTCCAGCGTGCGGAGACGGCGACTTTCGTCGGCCGCGAGATCGGCCTCATGTACATGCACGCCCACCTGCGCTGGTGCGAGGCCATGGCGCACTGGGGGGATGCCGAAGCGCTGTGGCTGGGGCTGCAGCAGGCGCTCGCCCCGGCTGCCGCCCAGGTGGTCCCCGGGGCTCGCCCCCGCCAGGCGAACGCATACCCATCGAGCTCCGATGCCGTGGTCCTGGATCGTGAGGATTTCGCCCTGCGGTACAAGGATGTGCTCTCCGGTGCGACCGGACTCGAAGGCGGGTGGCGGATCTACTCGTCCGGTCCAGGGGTGCTCCTGCGGATCATCACCCACTCACTGCTCGGGGTCCGGCGCCGCGGGACAAACGTTCTGATCGACCCTGTCCTGCCGGTGCGCCTCGACGGTCTGACCGCCGAGGTTCCGCTCGCAGGCAGCGTGCTCCGGGTGCGCTACCTGGTCGGCCAGCGAGGGCACGGGCCGACGGGGGTCTACCTCTTAGACCGGGCCCTGCCGGCCACCCGGGCGGAGAACCCCTACCGTCCCGGCGGCCTCGTGATCGATCTCGCCGACCTCGCCGAGGCCCTACGTCCGGGCGGTCCGGAACTGGAGATCCGTTTGCCATAACCGATCGGCCCTAGACAGTGCCCGACCGCTCGGTCGAGCAGCACCTCAGCGCTTTGCAACGTGCCGCCGTCAAGACCTCTTGCCTGGGGATCCCGCTGTTGATCGCTCGGGACGTGATCCACGGTCACCGGACGGTCTTCCCTGTCCCGCTTCGGCCAGGCGGCCTCGTTCGACGCGGACCTGATCCGCCGGTGCGTGCGGGCCGCGGCTCGCGAGGCCAGCGCGGACAGCGTGCGCTGCACGTTCGCCCCCATGGTCGATAGCGCGCACGACCCCCGGTGGGGCCGGGTGGCCGAGAGCTGGGGTGAGGATGCATGGCTGTCCGCACGCCTGGGCACAGCCGATGTGGAGGGCTTCCAGGGAGGCCCGGACGGCGCCGGGCCCGCTGAACCGGACAGCCTCGGCGCCGGCGCTGAGCACTGCGTGGGGTACGGCCTGGTCCCGGAAGGTCGGGACGACGCAGAGGTCGACCTCGGACCGGTGACCCTGCACGACCGCCACCTACGCCCCTTCGCAGCAGCCGTCGACGCGGGAGTCTCGACGGCGATGACGGCCTTTCACACCCTCGATAGGACACCGATCACCGCGCATGCGGCACTCGTGCGCAGGCATGTCAAGGCCGGGTTCGGGTTCGCCAGCGTCGTGGTGAGCGACTGGGACGCCGTCGGGTAGTTCGTCCTGCCCGGTGTCGCCGCAGACGACCGGGAGGGCTTCGCCGGGCACAGGGCAACGGTCACCGTCGACGACGGCCGCTTCCGCGACGAGACACTCGTGACGGCGCGCCACGCTGACGTCGTCGCGGCCTGCGTCGGCGATGATCCCATGCGCAGCCCCGAAGCGAACTCGGTCAGCTCGGTCGATCTGCCCGCCAGCCAGGTCGAGGCCTTCGAGGCGCTGCTGAGGATGAGTCGCCACCTTGTCGTCGTAGTCCTGTCGGGGCGTCCGCTGGCCCGGGAACGCATCGAGAACGTCCGCGCGGCGCTCGTGGTCATCTTTCATCGCAACGGCGAGGGAGGCCACGGCGTGGTCGACGTGGCGTCCGGGGACGTGCCGCTCCACGACCGGCCTCGGGTGATGTTGCCCCGGTCGACGGGACAGGTGCCCCTGCACCATGACCACCTGCCGACCGGTCGGCCCGTCGATCCGGTCGGCCAAGTCGGCCAGGTCGGGCGCTACCGCGACCGACCCCGGTGCAAAGGGCGGGCAGGTCTAAGGACCGCGCGGGATGAACAGCGGCCGGGCCGTCCGGCTGCCCGTCCTGCGACCCAGCAACGTCGCTGCGCGAGGCATCGTCGCTGACCGTGAAGGGCGACTGGACGTTCGGCAAGAACGTGGTGGTGCGCGGCACCGTGGTGTTGCGGGACGCCGACGGCCAGCGCAACACCATCGCCGACCGACGAGCGCACGTTAATACACGGCGTGGGCTTATCCGCTTGCAATTCACACCAAGTGACGCCCTACCGGGCCGTCGCGATCTCTGCACCGGGGCCGGGAGTGGACAGCGCAATTTCGAGCCACCACGCGGCCGTGCCGCCTGCCGGGATCCGCAAGACATGGTCCTCAGCGATCGCTCGCGCCGTCGAGTCGTACCAGCCGGTAGATGGTTCGATCGCCACCACGTCTTCGCGGGAGTACCTGGACCTGTCAAACCAGATGCCGAGATAGGGAAGGAGCAAGGGATCCCAGCGCATCGTCAGCGAGCGGCCGTCGGGCAGCATCAGGCCCGCGCTCCCCACGTGATCGGTCGGTTCGAGGTAGAACTTTCTTGAGCCGCCCGGAGCCACGGTGTCGATGCGCGCGAGCTCTGGTCGCCAATCCTCGGGCATGGGATCGCTCCCCGAATCCACGTCCACCACCCGCTCGGGCTCCCGGCCCAATAGGACCTGGCTCCCGGCCGGCGCACGCAGCTGCGGGTGGGCCGCCCAGAGGAACGGCGTGTCGACGAGAGCCGCTGTCACGGCGTAGTCAAGCCTCACCACCGGTCCCGTGCCCAGGGTGACGGTGCGAGCGAAGGTGCAACGTGATATGGGTCCCAACGCAACCGCTCGATCGCTTTGAGCGGGATCGACGGTCCACGGGACGGTCCATAACTCGCCGTGATCTGGCAACTGGGTGTCTACGGAAGACTCGGGCCATCCGGGCAGCGTGCACTCTACGACCGAGGGTGCGCACTCGTCCCAGCCGCACATATCGCCGTCTACGAACGCGTCGCCAGGCGCAGGCGGAGCACCAAGTGGGAGTTCAGGTTGCGCCAGCCACTCGTGGCCGAATGCCTGCAACGACACGATCTTCCCGCCGCGAATGGGCAGCACGACGAGGGCCACCTTGCCGTTGCTGTGCAGGACCGCCTCCACGCCGTTCCACGTGGTCCTCGTGGTCGTCGCCACGGTCGGATCAGCCCTTGTGTAGGGACGCCAAGAACGCCTGTACGACGTCCGGAGTGTGGGCGGCGTCGGACAGTGCACTTCCCACACCCACCGCGACCGCCCCTGCCTGGATCCAGTCGGGAGCGTCGGAAAGGCCGACTCCACCCGTGGGGACGAGGCGGAGGGAGGGCAACGCCGAGAGCAGATGGGAGATCGATCGGGGTGTCCAAGTCGACGCTGGGAACACCTTGACAAGCGGCGCGCCCGCGCGTTGCGCTCGGACCATCTCCGACGCCGTACCCGCCCCGGGCACCACCACGAGTCCTCGCGCCACGCAGTATCGGATCACGTCGTCGGCAGTCACGGGGGCCACCACGAATTGAGCCCCTGCTGCGTCCGCAGCCACGGCATCCTCGAGCGTCAGAACGGTGCCGACGCCGATCGCGGCGGCCTCCCCGTGCCGCTCTCGCGATGCGGTGATGGCTTCGAGTGCCCCTGGAGTGACGAGCGAGACCTCTACCGCCATGACCCCGGCCCCTACGAGGAGGTCGACCGTCTCACAGGCGGACTCAACGTTCTTGGATCGAACGATACCGATCGTCCGTTGGTCGAGGATCGCGTCCAAAACAGCTTCACGCTTCATCATCGATTCCGTTCGGGTAGTTAAGCGGTGACAGTTGGGCGAGGCCTCAGGCCGGGAGGCCGACAGCACGTTGTCCGGCCCGCCGCTGCTGAAGCACGACCGCGACCAGGAGAAGTGCACCCTTGGCGACGTTCTGCAAGAACGGGTTCACGCCCAGAACCGTGAGGCCGTTGCTCAGCACACCGAGTAGCAAGACCGCGAGGATCGTGCCTGGAATCGCGCCCTTGCCTCCGGTCAGTGCGGCCCCACCAAGGGCCGCCGCCGTGATCGCCTCAAGCTCGAGGCCCTCGCTCCCTGACACCGGCTGACCGCTACCGGTACGCGCCGTGAGCAGGATGCCTGCCAGTCCGCCGATGAACCCGACGGCCATGTAGACGCTGATGATGTAGCGGTTGATGTTGATGCCTGCGAGTCGAGCAGCCGTCGGGTTGCCGCCAATGGCATAGATGTTGCGCCCGATGCTGGTGTATCGCAGCACAAGGTGCACCACGACGGCCACGATGAGCAGAAGGATGATGAGGAAGGGAACCCCGCCGACCTTACCCCGGCCAAGGAAGGTGAAGAAGGGGTCGGTGCCCGTGTATCCCTGGGAGCGACCACCTGAGATGATCTGAGCCAGACCCTTGAAGGCGGCGAGCGTCGCCAGCGTCGCGATGACGGCGTTCACGCGACCGTAAATGATGACGAGTCCATTGACGAGCCCGCAGGCAACGCCAGCGCCAAGTGCGGCCAGCATACCGAGCGACGCTTGGCTCGTCGAAGTGAACACCATCGCCGAGACCACCGACGTGAGCCCGGTCATCGAGCCGACGGAGATGTCGAGCGCACCGAGCAAAATCACGACAGTCTGGACGACTGCAAGTAGCCCGAAGATGGTGACCGCTGAGCCTATCGACAGCAGGTTTTGAGCCCGGAAAAAGTTGGGGTCCTGGAAGCCGATGACCACGACGAGCAGAATGAGCGCCGAGAGCAGGCTCACGTTCTGTACCCCAACCACCGCGAAAGCCTTTTTCAGCATCCTCAGTCCTTTGGCGGCCTGCGTGTCTTCCACTGCCACCTTGTCCTTGGCCGCAACTGTAGATTTCATCGGTGACTCTCCTCAACGCTCTCGCTAATCGGTAGGGCAAGACTCAAAACTGCCTCCTCCGTCGCATCGGCGCGGAGGAGTTCTCCCCTGATCCGACCGCCCTGCATCACCAGGATGCGGTCGGCCAGGCCCAGTACCTCGGGAAGCTCGGACGAGATGACGAGGACGCCGATACCGGTCGAGGCCAGTTCGTCGATCACCGCATAAATCTCCGCCTTCGCACCCACGTCGACGCCCCTTGTTGGCTCGTCGAGAATGAGCACCTTCGGTTTGCGGGCCAGCCAGCGGCCCAGAACGACCTTCTGCTGATTGCCGCCGGAGAGCTTGCTGATCTCCTGCTCAATCGACGGTGTCCGCACATTCATTCGCTCGACAATCTCGAGCACTACTTTTCGCTCCAACGAAGTTCTCACGAACAGCAGCCGAGTGAGCCGATCGAGGATCGCCAGACTCGTGTTGTCGCGGACCGATCGCTGGAGCAGCAGAGCTTGCGCCTTGCGCTCCTCGGGCGCGAAGCCGATGCCGGCCTTCATAGACGCACGTGGGGTGCGCGCGGTGATTTCGACACCGTCGACCGCTACCGTTCCGGCCGTGCGTGACAGGTCGCCCACAATCGTCCGGGCAAGTTCCGACCGCCCCGCCCCAATAAGGCCGGCAATCACCACGACCTCACCGCCGCGGACACTGAGCGACACGTCGTGCACGTACTCGTTCACGAGGCCGTCGACCTGCAGGACGACCTTGCCCGGCTCTACCCTGTTGCGGGAGAACATTTCCGAGAGCTCACGCCCGACCATCAGCTTGACAAGTTCGTTTTCGGTGGTGTCGGCAAGGTCGCGGGCTCCCACCATCTGTCCGTCGCGCAGGACTGCGGCGCGGTCAGCAACATCAAAAATTTCGTGCATCCGGTGTGAGACGTAGATGACGGCCACACCATCGGCACGCAGTTGGCGGATCAGACGGAAGAGCGCGGTTACCTCATGCTCGGTGAGCGACGATGTCGGCTCGTCGAAGGCGACGATGCGAGGCGAGGCGACGAGCCCCCGCATGATCTCGACGATTTGTCGCTGGGCCGGCGAGAGGTCTGAGCCCATGGTCTCAGTGGAGATGACCTCATCGAACCCGTACCGTGCCAACTCCTCGGCGGCGCGCTGCTCGACATACGACTTGATGTACAGCCCGTTCTTTACAGGGAGGTTTCCGACGAAGATGTTCTCCGCAACTGAGAGATGCTTGAGGATCTCTGGCTCTTGGGCGATCACGCGAATTCCCGCTCGCTTGGAATCGGGGGACCCCCGGAAGACGACCGGCTCACCGTCAATCTCGATTGTGCCTGCATCTGCGGCGTAGTCACCGCTGAGGACCTTGAGGAGAGTCGACTTGCCTGCCCCGTTCTCCCCGAGCAAGGCCAAAACTTCGCCGGCGGCGACTTCGAGGTCCACCGCGCGCAATGCATGTACAGGACCGAACGACTTCGTAAGTCCTGTGATGACGACCTTGCTGGTCATAGTGCCGCGTGCTCCTCGGTTGATCGGTTGCCACATTGTCGAGCCGTTCCAGCGGGTGTAGCCGCGGCGGGACATGCCCGCCGCGGCCGGACGCCGTTAGGCGCAGGAACCCATGATTTCTTCCCAGTTGCTCGGGTCAACGATGGTGGTGTCCGCGATCGTGTTGGCCGGGAGTTCGACGCCGTTCTTGACCTTGTCAACCAGCACCTTGATTGCGGCGGAGCCTACGTCCTTACCGCTGATGAAGAGCGCGGCCTTGTTGCCGGTGTCGGCACCAGCCTGCCAGTCCTTACAGGTCAGGTAAGCGCCGAGGCCAACGCCGATGATGTTAGCCGGGGCGACACCCGCGTTCTGCAGGGCAGTCACAGCGCCAGTCTCGGACTCATCGTTGCAGCCCCACACCACCCAGTTCGTAACCCCGGGATTTCCGGTGAAGGCGGCAGCGGTCTTGTCTTGCGAGTCGATCGCTGACGCGTCGGATCCGACGCGAACGATGTCGAGGGTGACGCC
>JBBRWX010000027.1:0-36807 GCA_038248935.1 Actinomycetales bacterium | reverse complement strand
ATCATCGAGCAGATCAACGAATCCCAAGTGACCATCGCCTCGGCTCTGGAGGAGCAGACTGCGACCACGAACGAGATGAGCAGGAACGTGTCGGAGGCCGCCACCGGCGCGGGCGAGATCGCGTCGAGCATTACGAGCGTCGCCAGCGCGGCGTCGTCCACGAGCGAAGGAGTGTCGGAGACCCACGCGCTCAACACTGAATTATCGCGTATGTCCTCCGAGATGGCGCAGCTCTTGGCACGCTTCACGTTCGCGTCCGACGAGCATCGCGGCGAGGTGACCGTTGCCAGCCAAATCACCAACGCCATCGGCGCCCACGGCGCATGGAAAAAGAGGCTCGCCGACGCGATCACTGCGGGCGCTCACCACGAGAACATCGCCGTCGTGGCGCAAAACGATCAGTGCGGGTTTGGCAAGTGGTTGCGCGAAACTGTTCCCACGTCACGCGACGCGGAGAGCCACGAGCACGCGACAGTGCTTCATGGGGAGTTCCATGGCGAGGCCGCCAAGGTACTGCGCCAGATTGATCAGGGAAAGCTCGCCGAGGCGCGTGTGTCGACAGGTCAAGGCGGCGACTTTGCCGAGGCGTCGCGCGTGCTCACTGCGGCCATGATCACGTGGCGCAAGATCGCGTCGGGCGTCACCGTCTGAGCCTTTCGCCGCACAAGACATCGAATCGATGTCGGCGGGCGCTTTTCTGCGCGTGTTTGCATCGTCGTCGGCGCGGTAGCCTCATGCCAAAGCGGCGAGGAGGCAGGCTAGCACCATGGACTTCAGGCCGATCAAGACGTGGTCGTATCCGGGAGCGCTACTTGACGCGCTTACGGACACGCGACGCGTGATCTCCGTTGTCGAAATGCCGCTGCCCACCGGCCGCGAACGCGAGGCAAACGAACTCGTCGCGCAGATGATGGATCAGCTCGATCACCACCTCATTCCGCGCGTCCGTGAAGAGACCTCTCCCGCCGTGGTGATCGTGGGAGGCCCCACCGGCGCGGGCAAGTCCACGGTGGTGAATGCGCTCTTGGGTGAGGAACTCACCGCATCGGGCGTGCTGAGGCCCACCACCAGAGTTCCGCACCTGTTCCACCACCCGCTCGACGGCGCGGTGCTTGCCGAGGTGGCGAAGAGAGCGACGACGCACCCCACCGAGGCGGTTCCGCGCGGGCTTGCGATCGTTGACAGCCCCGACCTGGATAGCGTCCGCGGTGAGAACCGCGAGGTCGCGGAGGATCTGCTCGAGGCGGCCGACCTCTGGGTGTTCGTCACGACCCCCGCAAGGTACGGCGACGCGATTCCATGGAACGCCTTGCGCAAGGCGACCGATCGTGGCGCCTCCGTGGCCATCGTCCTCAATCGCGTCACTCCCGACGTCGCCGCTCAAGTGCGCAGGGAATTGGTTTCTCGCCTCGCCCAGGAAAAGCTCGAGGGCCTTCCGCTCTTCGTGATCCCAGAGGATGCCACGGTCGACATCCCCAGAGACGTCGTTCGTGGCTTGGGGCGCTGGCTCGATACCGTCGCCGCCTCGTCCGCGAACACGATCGTTGAGCGCACGCTGCACGGCGGAATTGCGGCGATGAAGGAATGGCTCGAGCAGCTCGCCGAGCACATGGACGACCAAGCCGCAGCCGCGAAGGACGTGCGGTCCGAGGTGCGCAGGTGCGCGGCCCAGGCCGAGGTCGAGGCGGGCGACGACTGGTATCGCGCGATCGGCGAGGGCCCTGTCGACGCGCGGTGGCGTCAAGCCACCGCGGAAAAGGGCCCCCTGTTCCGGCTCAGCAATTCGATGTGGGTCAAGAGGCGCAGCGCGCGCGAGGAGAGGGACGCGGCGCTGGGAGTGATCAGGGCTGACCTGATCGCCGCAGTCGAGGCGTCCCTGTCCCATGCGGCGGCGACCGCAACGTCGAAAATGATGAAGTCGCTTGGCAAGGTCGAGGGCGGTGTGGGGCCCTGGCTTGCCCAGCAGCGGGATCCCAGGGATGCGCGGATCGTGCGCGAACGCAGGGCTGCCGACGCCGCTCGCACGTGGCTGGATACTTGCGCGTCGCTCGCGCTCGAGATTTCGGGCGCCGACGGCGGTAGGGCCGTCGTAGGCGATGCGGGGCTTGGCCTCACATTGGCATCGGCCGCTGTTGGCGTCGACAAGGCCGCCGGCGCGCTCGCCGTGCTCACTCGCGAAACCGGAACCGAGGCGATGGACAAGGCGAGAGAGCAGTTGTCGGCCGCGAGGCGCTACGTCATCAGCAAAGAGGCGCTTGACATGATGAAGCCGACCGACATCGTGTCGCTGAGCGCGGAGGCCTCGTCCAAGGTGCGTTTGCGCCGCGCGGAGTTGAGAGCACTCCTGTGAGCCCCACATTCAACGAAGTACCTCCGCGCACGGAGACATCGCGTCTCAAGGAGAGGGTCCAGCGGCTGCGCGCGTCGATGGAGTGGGCCTCGGAAGCGATCGATCCGGCCGTGCGCGACGAGGTTTCGCGCACGATCGAAAGGTGCGATGAACGGCTCGAGTTGGGGGTGGACCACACGATCGTCGCCCTCGCTGGTGGCACCGGTTCGGGTAAGTCGAGCCTGTTCAACGCGATCGTCGGCACCGAATTCGCGGTGCCAGGAGTGGCGCGGCCCACGACCTCGGCCGTCGTGTCCGCCTCATGGGGGCCCGCCCACGCCCTTCTCGATTGGCTTGAAGTCGACGTGCCGCGCAGGCTCGACCTGGGGTCTTCCTTTGACATGGACGGCGTCGTCTTGCTCGATCTGCCCGATCACGACTCGGTCAATGAGGAGAACCACGCCACTGTCGACCGCGTGGTGCCGCTTGCGGACCTGATCGTGTGGGTGGTCGACCCGCAAAAGTACGCGGATCACGCGCTCCACTCCGCGTATCTCAAGGTCGCGTCAGATCACGGGCAGCCGTCGCTCATTGTGCTCAATCACGTGGACAGGCTCAGCGACGAAGACGCGGTGGCTGTGGCGCGTGACCTCGCCAAGCTTGTTCAGGCCGAGGGCATCGCAGATTCTCCCGTGATGCTGACGAGTGCGCGGACGGGCCGAGGGATCGCCGCGCTGCGCGCGGAGATCGCGGGTGCAGCGGCGACCCGCTCGGTCGCGGCGGAAGCGGTCAGATCCGACTTGGTGTCCGCAGGGCGATCTCTCGAGGGCGCACTTGCTCGCGAGGCCGATCCGGTGGTTCCGGATGTTGAGGGGCTGGTCGCCGCGCTCGCGAGGGCGGCTGGGGTCGAGGCTCGCGCGGATGCCGCGTCGGCCATAGCGTCGGGAAAGCCTGGTGTCTATCCCGAGTCGCTCAGCGCGTCGTTGGCCGCAGTTGACCAGGTACGACTCGAATGGATTGATGGGGCCACGGCGGGGCTACCCCTCGCGTGGCGAATTGTGATGAATGACGCGGTGATGCACGCCCCGCAACTCGCCGAGGAACTCGAGCACTCGCTCGCGGCGGTGGTGTGGCCCGAGGTGTTGCCACCCAAGGGACTCAGGGGCCTGTGGTCGAGGGCTCGGAAGGGCCATTCCGCGGGCCAAGCCGTGCGTGAGGCGGGACGGGCGACGATTCGCGCAGTGGTCACCCCTCACGTCATCGACCCCACCGAGATGATCCACGAGGCGTACCGCAACCTCGACGAACTGGCGGACCTCGCGTAGTTGTTGTGGGGGCTGGCCGTCATTGCTCGTTGCTCGTTGCTCGTTGCTCATCTGTCGTTGGAGGTTTTTCGGCGGTCGTCCCCAGGCCCGCGATTTTGCGCCCGTCCTCCTCTGTTCAGATTTCGCATCCGCCGCTGACGTCTCGTCCCACATCCTGGCGACAGGGCGCCGGGAGGGCTCCCACGGAGGAGGACGACATGAACGACTTGACGATGACAGTGACGGGTTGGGTGGCGACGGAGCCGCGCCACGTGGTGGGACCCACCGGAACGCGGCTGACGAGCTTCAGGCTCGCGTCGACGAGCAGGTACTTTGACCGCGACAAGGGCGCGTGGACTGACGGAAACACGGAATGGTTCACGGTGCGCACGTTCCGTAACGCCGCGATCACCGTCATGAACTCGATCGAGAAGGGCCAACCCGTCCTCGTGCAGGGGCGTCTGCGCACTCACCAGTGGGATGCCGACGCGGGCCCCCGCACGGATCTGGTCATCGATGCGATGAGCGTGGGTCACGACCTCACCAAGGGCATCGCGACCTTCACCCGCGCCACGGCGGACGCGAGCCTGGTGGGCGACACCTCAAGCGGGGACGCGCCAAGCGAGGCTGGCGAACCGGATGACGAGCCGATCGAGGCGCAGTCCGACGCCGAGGTAGGGGCCGATGCCCTACTCGATGAGGTTTCAGCCGCCTGACCTCGAGATCAGGGGCGTCAAGAACGGCAGGAGAAGCCACATTGAGCGCCTGGTAGCACCGGCGGGCTCGGGCGCAAATGGCGCCCGCCCGCTGGAGCCGCTGGCACGGCCAGTCCAGCGACCCGCGTAGGCTTGGGGACGGTTCCGGCGGCTCACGCCGCCTCGACGATTCCGACGGAGTGGCAGTGGCTGAGTTTATTTACACCATGTACAAGGCGCGCAAGGCGCACGGCGACAAGGTCATCCTCGATGACGTGACGCTCTCGTTCATGCCGGGCGCAAAGATCGGCGTGGTGGGCCCCAACGGCGCGGGTAAGTCCACCGTTCTCAAGATCATGGCCGGCCTCGAGCATGCCTCAAATGGCGAGGCGAAACTGAGCGACGGTTACACCGTCGGCATCTTGATGCAAGAGCCGGAGCTCAACGAGGACAAGACCGTACTTGGCAACGTCCAAGAGGGCGCGGGCGAGACCATGGCCAAGCTGATGCGTTTCAACGAGATCAGCGATCAGATGGCGCTTCCCGACGCGGACTTCGACAAGCTGCTCGCCGAGATGGGAAACCTTCAGGAATTCCTCGACCATGCGGACGCATGGGACCTCGACGCCCAGCTCGAGCAGGCGATGGACGCGCTGCGTTGCCCGCCAGGCGACTCTCCCGTGACCAACCTGTCCGGCGGCGAGCGCCGTCGCGTTGCGCTGTGTAAGCTGCTGCTCCAGAAGCCCGATTTACTGCTACTCGACGAGCCCACCAACCACCTCGACGCCGAGTCGGTGCTGTGGCTCGAGCAGCACCTCGCCAAGTACGCAGGTGCCGTTCTCGCGGTGACGCACGATAGGTACTTCCTCGACAACGTCGCCGAATGGATTCTCGAACTCGACCGCGGCCGCGCCTACCCCTACGAGGGCAACTACTCGACGTATCTCGAGAAGAAGTCCGAGCGCCTCGCGGTCCAGGGCAAGAAGGACCAAAAGCTGCAGAAGCGCCTCAAGGATGAACTCGACTGGGTGCGTTCAAACGCAAAGGGTCGCCAGACCAAGTCGAAGGCGCGCCTCGGGCGGTACGAAGAGATGGCCGCAGAGGCTGACCGCACCAAGAAGCTCGATTTCGAAGAGATCCAGATCCCCCCGGGTCCGCGTCTGGGCAGCGTCGTGCTGGAGGCAAAGAACCTCAACAAGGGCTTCGGCGACCGCACCCTCATCGATGGCCTGTCCTTCACGCTTCCTCGCAACGGCATCGTAGGAGTGATCGGGGCCAATGGCGTCGGAAAGACGACGCTGTTCAAGACGATCGTCGGACTCGAGCCACTCGACGGAGGCGAGCTCAAGATCGGCGAGACGGTCAAGCTGTCGTACGTCGACCAGAGCAGGGGAGGGATCGACCCCAACAAGACGCTGTGGGAGGTCGTCTCCGACGGGCTCGACTACATTAAGGTCGGCAACGTCGAGATGCCCTCGCGCGCCTACGTGGGCGCCTTCGGCTTCAAGGGGCCCGACCAGCAGAAGCCCGCTGGGGTGCTCTCCGGTGGTGAGCGCAACCGTCTCAACCTGGCGCTCACGCTCAAGGAGGGCGGCAACCTGTTGCTGCTTGACGAGCCGACGAACGACCTTGACGTCGAGACCCTCGGTTCCCTCGAGAACGCGCTGCTCGAATTCCCAGGTTGCGCCGTGGTCGTCTCGCACGACAGGTGGTTCCTCGACCGCGTCGCGACGCACATCCTCGCGTACGAAGGCACTGACGACAACCCGGCGGCCTGGTACTGGTTCGAGGGCAACTTCGCGTCGTACGAGGAAAACAAGGTCTCTCGCTTGGGCGCCGACGCCGCGCGTCCCCACCGCGTCACGTACCGCAAGCTCACGCGCGACTAGCTCGCACGTCTCGTTGGCGCGGGCTCCTTTCGCTCCAATGCCTACGAGGGCATGCGCAACATGCCCTCTTGGGCGACCGTCGCGACCAGTCGTCCGTCCTCGCCAAAGACCCAGGCGCCGCACATCCCCCTGCCTCCCTGAGCGGTGGGGGAGTCCTGCACAAAAAGCAGCCATTCGTCGGCGCGCGCGGGGCGGTGCCACCAGATGGCGTAATCGAGGCTCGCGAAGGCGATTCCTGGGGTGGCCCATGACGCGCCGTGGCGGCGCAATGCCGGTTCGAGAATGACTTGGTCCGCGCCAAATGAGATGAGCGCCCTGTGCATGAGGTCAGAGACCTCGAGCGGCCGTCGCACCCTCATCCATGCGGTTTGGTACTGCTTGGGGCTTGGATCGGGCGTCACGAAGATCGTGCCCTCGACATGGCGCACATCAAAAGGCGCCGAGTTGAGCCAGAAGTCCGCCGTGGGATGGCCTTCCAAGGGGGCAAGCACGTCAACCCCGGAAGCCACGGAGTCCGGGGGCGGGACCTCCGGCATGCGCACCGAGTGCTCGGGGCCGTCTTGAGGCAACTGGAAGGACGCAATCATCGACAGGATCGGCACCCCGCCTTGGAGGGCGTGGGTGCGCCGTGCGGAAAACGAGCGCCCGTCTCGCAAGAGCTCGACCTCGAAGTCGATGGGTTTGGAGGCGTCGCCCGGTCGCAGAAAGTAGCCATGCGCCGAATGGACGACGTGATCCGAATCGACGGTATGGCCCGCGGCGAGCACCGCCTGCGCGACGACTTGCCCTCCAAAAACACGCCCTCCAGGCATCGGCAACGAGGCGCCTTCAAACGTGGTGTCGCCGGTCCGGCGCAGGTCAAGTGACGCGAGGCCCACGGTGACGGATCGCTCGGCCCACACATCGTGTACGTGCTCCATGATCCGAGGCTACCTGGCCCACACCCGCGCAAACCCACTACCGGTCGCGCCTTCACGATGAGGTGTGAGCGTGGGATTGCCGGCGCCGGTCGAATTGGTAGTGAGTTCTTGACGTGGGGCGCGGATTGGGCGCCGGGACGGGCGCAGTGACGGGCGCAGTGACGGGCGCCGTGACGGGCGTCGAGACCCGGCGTGCGGCTCCGTCAGCGGCCCGGAGTCGCCTCAAACGTGTTGATCATGGAGTGAGCGGCGCGCTCGAGGTAGTCGAGCAGGGTGGCCTGGTGAAGAGGCGAGAGTCCCGCGCCCTCGACCGCGGCCCTCATGAGCGACACCCAGTGGTCCCTCGCCTCGGGATTGACGTGGAATGCCGCGTGGCGCATGCGCAAGCGCGGGTGGCCGCGGCGCTCCGAGTAGGTCGTGGGCCCGCCCCAATACTGCTCAAGGAAAAGGGTCAGGCGCTCGGTCGCGCCCTCCATGTCGTCGGCCGGGTACATCGGGCCAAGGACCGGGTCGCTCGCGACGCCGGCGTAGAAGGCGCGCACGATGCGTGTGAAGGTGGGGTGGCCTCCTACCGCTTCGAAGAAGCTCTGACCCTCGGCCTGCGTGGGGCCCGCGCCCACGGTCATTCCTGGTAACGAAGCGGATGCTGCGCTTTCGCCGGCATCACCCTCGGCCGGAAACGCCGTCACGACGTAGGCTCTGAGCTCTCGATGCCCTTGGTCGACGGGCGATCGGCATCGACGTAGAGAGTGTCACCAGGCATGGCCAGGCGGATGCCCCGCTCGGCAAAGATGGCGCGCATCTGCTTCCGCACGGACCTCATCACTGTCCACTGAGTGGTGGGGCTCACATTGACCATGAGGCGAACCACTACGGAGTAGTAGTCGAAATCCTCGATGCCAGGCACCTCCGGCTCGGACAGGATCGCCGCATCGACGTCGGGATCGGCCTCCCGCGCGGCCGTGAGGGCGTCGAGCATCGCGGCGCGCGCCAGGTCCATGTCGGTCTCGTAGTCCAGCCGCACCTCGATGAGAGCCCTTGACCACATCTTGGTCATGTTCCCCACCCTGCGAATTTCGCCGTTGGGAACGAACCACACTGTCCCGTCGAGAGACCTCAACCTGGTGGACCGTAGCCCGACCTCCTCGACCACGCCCGTCGCATCACCGACATCGGCGATGTCGCCCACGCCGTACTGGTCCTCGATGAGCATGAAGATCCCCGAGAGCAGGTCCTTGACGAGCGATTGGGCGCCGAATCCAAGCGCAACGCCCACGATCCCCGCGGATGCGAGGAGCGGCGCCACGGGCAGTCCGATCATGTCGAGAGCCATCACGGAGATCACTGCGAGCAGCACCACCGCAAGGGCGGACTGCAGGACCGACCTAATCGTTCCCGCTCTCTGCCCCCTGCGCAAGGTCGCCAAGTAGTGCTCCTGGGCGGTGGCGACGGGCACGGCGATGTGGGCGCGAGCCAGCGCCCTGCGGGCCTTCTTACTCACCGGTAGACCCGTCTCGATGCTGCGAGTGATCGCACGGATCACGAGCCGAGCGATGAGCCACAACAGCAGCGCCACGAGGAACAGAATGCCCACGCCGATGGCCTTTGCGGTGATCGCATCCGTCCACTGGGACAGGGTGCGGCCGCCGATGGTCGTCTCGAACTGAAGCGAGTGAGCAAGGGGCAGGAGAGGTCGCATCGTTCCAGGGTAATGGGCGGCGGCGAGGCCCTCCGTTTTTTCGGCCCAGACCTGGCAGGATAGGGTCCATGACTGAGGTGGAGAGCGACACAGTTCCGTCCGAGATGCTCCAGCTGCTCGCGAGAGCCTGTGGGGTTGCGACGGACGTCCACCTCATCGACGGCACGCACGTGCATTGTTCGAGGCCTGCGATTGTGTCGGCGCTTGAGGCGATGGGCATCGGCGCCGATACCGACGACGCGTGCCGAGCGTCGATGCACGAACTCGAGGACTACGTCTGGAAGCGCATCGTGCCTCCCGTGACCGTGATCCGCCAAGGGCAAACGCGCGACATTCCGATTCACGTTCCCGACGGCTCGTCCGTGACCGCTGTGATTCACCTCGAGTTTGGCGGTGAAGCGAAGCTGGACCAGCTCGACGTCTACACCAAGCCTCACGACGTGGGTGGTGCACCTGTCGGCAGGGCGATGTTCCGCGTGCCAAGTGACCTCCCCCTCGGGTGGCACGTCGTTGAGGCGTCGTTCCCTGGAAGGCGCGGCCGCGGCTATGTGGTCGTGACCCCCGAGTCGCTTCACGTGCCAGCCGACGTGGCCGCGCGAAGGCCGTGGGGATTCATGACCCAGTTGTATTCGTTGCGATCGCGACGCTCGTGGGGCATCGGCGATCTGGGAGACCTGGCCGACCTTTGCGCGCTCAGCAAGATCAGGGCGGGAGCCGACTTCGTTCTGATCAACCCTCTGCACGCGAACGAGGCCGTCCCTCCTCTCAGCCCGTCGCCGTATTTGCCCTCATCTCGACGCTTCTTGGCGCCGATGTACATCCGGGTCGAGGACATCCCCGAGGTGGCGTACGTTCCCTCCCAGCAGCGCGCGGTCATCGAATGGGAGTCCGAGCGACCGAGTCGCCACAACGACACCGACGAACTCCTCGACAGGGACGAGTCGTGGCGCGCCAAGCTGGGCGCCCTCGAGCAGGTCTTCCTTGCGCCTCGTTCGCCTGGGAGGGAAGCGCAGTTCCAGGCGTTCTGCGTGCACGAGGGCAGAGCTCTTGAGGACTACGCGACGTGGGCGACGATTTCCGAGGTTCACGCGGAAGGTGAATGGCCAGAAGAGCTCTCCACGCCGTCCTCTCCCGCCGTCGCCGCGTGGCGTGAGGAGCATTCCGACAGGGTGCTCTTCCATGCGTGGATGCAGTGGATTGCCGACGAGCAGGCGGCTCACGCTCAGTCAACGGCCCTGCAGGCGGGCATGGAGATCGGCGTCATCACCGACCTCGCGGTGGGCGTGCATCCGTCAGGCGCCGATGCATGGAGTCTCCATCGGGTCTTGGCGCTCGGCATGAGCGTCGGCGCGCCTCCGGACGCCTTCAACCCGCAAGGGCAGAACTGGTCGCAACCGCCGTGGCAGCCGCGCGCGCTCGAAGCGGCCGCGTATCTACCCTTCCGCGACGTCGTGCGTGCGGCCGTGCAGCACTCGGGAGCGGTGCGGGTCGATCACATTCTTGGGCTGTTCAGGCAGTGGTGGATCCCCGTGGGTCACGGGGCCTCGGACGGCACCTACGTGCAGTTCGACTTTGAATCGCTCATCGGAATTTTGGTGCTCGAGGCGCACCGTGCGGGCGCGCTCGTGATCGGCGAGGACTTGGGAACGGTGGAGCCTTGGGTGCGCGAGTACCTCAGGTCACGTGGGGTGCTCGGCACGTCGGTGATGTGGTTCGAACGGACTCACGGCGGCGGGTTCACCCTGCCCGAGCATTACCGACCAGAGACCCTTGCGACGGTGACGACTCACGACCTACCGACGACGGCGATGATGCTCGCTGGCTCGGAGGTTAAGTTGCGCGCCGAGTTGGGCCTGCTGACCGATGTGGAGGCGGCCAAGGACGAGGCGCGCCGCGGTCTCGACGCCCTGAGGGGGCTCCTGCTGGAGCGACACCTCATGATTCCCGACTTCGAGGACGAAGACGTCATCGCCGCGGCGCACCGCTTGGTGTTGAGCGCGCCCTGCCTGCTCACGGGCGTTGCGCTGACCGACGCGGTGGGGGACATGCGTGCACAGAATGTTCCAGGAACGTTCCAGGAGTACCCAAACTGGGAGATCCCGCTCACCGACCGCAACGGTGTGCCCGTGCTGCTCGACGACCTTTTCGACCACCCGCGCATGCAGCGCCTGGTCGCCGCGATCAGGGGCGCGAGGGCGTAACTCGCGCTCGCGATGAGCGGCGGGTCGTCTGCAACTAGTCCGTGGTGACGGCCTGAACTGCGATCGCTCGCCTGACGTCGTCGAGACCCTCGCGCGCGATCTTGAGCAACACGGACGATGCATCGGCGTTGTGGGCGAGCCACTGCTCGATGAGAACGTCGAGCCCCTCGACGCGACCTGCGGCCCACACCGGGAACACGAGCCTCACGACGTGGGCGCCGACAAAGCCCTCGTTTGCCTCGTAGTAGCCGCGCAAGTCCGCCATCAGCGCTCCGACGAGCGGCGACAACAACGCGGGGTCGATGACGCGAGCGAAGCCGGCGGCGATCTCGTACTGAACGGCGTTGGGTACGGGGGCGCTGGGCCTGGCGAGCGCCTCCCAGGCGCTGGCCTTCGCCTCGACGACGCCGATCGCCGCGCGCGCTCCGGCCGCCCTCCGCTGGCCAGCCGCGCCGGGGTCGGTCGCGAGGCGACCTGAGATGGAGCCCTCGGAGGCGGCCCCCGCTGCCGTGAGCCCTGCGAGCAGGTCCCAACCAAGGTCGGCATCCACCCTGAGGCCCGCGAGCGACAAAGCGCCGTCGAGCAGATCCGCGAGGCGAGCGGCCTGCTTTGGCGTGGTCGTCAAGCGCGCGTAGGCCTTGAGCGCCTGGAGCTGGCGGTCGCTGCCAGGTCCCGCGTTCTGGGCGGTTGTCCACAGGCGCTCGGCTGCGGCGGCGGTGACCTCTAAGGTGCGGGCAGGGGGCACGTATCGCGAGAGCGCAATCGTCATCGTCCGCACGTGGGATTCGGCCGTCTCGGAATTCGTCATGTTCGGCAAAGCCGTGAGGACCATGTCCACGTAACCCTCCGCGGCCAGTGACCCGTCGCGACACATGTGCCACGCTGCGTCCAGCACGTTTGCCAGAGGCATCGCGTCGGTGAGGTCGCTCAGGTGCTCCGTGACGGTGGCAATCGACAGGTCGTCCAGCTGGGACTTCGCGTAGGTGCGGTCGGCATCGTTCACCAGAAGCAGGTCGGGCTGGGGCCTGCCTGCGACCGAGGAGACGCCGGTTAGCGGGCCGTCAATCTCAGCGTCGACCGCCCAGTCTCGAGTGAAGGCGCCGTCGTTGTGGGAGTAGCCGGCGATCGTGACGCGGTGTGGCCTGTGGACGGGAAACTCGGCGGGGACGTTCTCCGCGATGGCGAACGACGTGATGATGCCCTCGGGATCGGTGTCGATGACAGGTCGCAGCGTCGTGACTCCAGGCGTCTGGAGCCAGGCCGATGCCCATGCGTGGAGCGGCCGGCCGGCCGCGGTTTCGACCTCGGCCAGGAACTCGGCGAGCGTCGCGTTTCCAAATGCGTAGCGCTTGAGGTAGCTCGCAACTCCCGCGAAGAACGCATCCTCGCCCACATAGGCCGCGAGTTGCTTGAGCGCCGATGCGCCCTTCGCATACGTGATCATGTCGAACGCGCTGATGGTCGCCTCGGTGTCTGGGATTTCCGTGACGATCGCGTGAGTGGTGGGGAGTTGATCCTGGATATACGCCACGGACTTGCGGCCCGCGCCGAACGTGACCCAGGCGTACTTCCACTCTGTGGTCTGCTCGGTGGCCCACGTGCCGACGAACTCGGCAAAGGACTCATTGAGCCACAGGTCGTCCCACCAGCGCATCGTCACCAGGTTGCCGAACCACATGTGGCTGAGTTCGTGAAGCTGGATGTTGCGGCGCGACTCGCGGAATGCGTCGGTCGGGCGCGAGCGGAACAGCAGGCGGTCCTCCGAGAACGTCACGCAACCCACGTTCTCCATCGCACCCAGGTTGTATTCGGGCACGAACACCTGGTCGTACTTCTCGAAGGGGTATTCGGTGTCGAACATGCGCTCGTAAAGCTCCATGCCCGCCTGAACCGTGGCGATCATCTCTTCTGTGTCCAGGTGAGCCTTGAGGTTCTTGCGGCCGTAGACGCGTGCGCTGAGCGGGCCCTTGCGGCTGTTGAGGGTGCCCTCTTCGTATGCGTAGGGGCCCGCGACCACGGCGGCGACGTACGTGGGCAGTGCGACGGTCGTCGGGAAGACCCACAGGTTGGCCGATGCCGATGCCGATGCCGCGTCGCCCGCTGCGCTCGCCGTGCTCGCCGCTCCTCTGGGTGCTGCTCCTGTGGGTGCTGCTCCTGTGGGTGCTGCTCCTGTGGAGGATGCGGGAACCGGCTCCGGCCTCGGCGTGGGGGAGTTGGACACGACAACCCAATGCGCGGGGGCGACCACGGCGATCGAGAATGTCGCCCTGATATCGGGCTGGTCAAAGCAAGGGAATGCGGAGCGGGCATCGTTCGCCGCGAACTGGCTGTAGAGGTACGTCTCGCCGTCTTCGGGGTCGACGAAGCGGTGGATGCCCTGGCCGTCGGTGCGGTATGCGAACTCGGCGTCGATTGTGAGGGTATTGAGCGCCTTCAGGTCGCCCAGTTCGATGCGCCCGTGCGCGAGGGCGGTCGGGGCGTCGAGCGTAACGCCGTTGAGTTCAACGCGGCTGGCTGCAACCGCGGCGCATTCGATGAAGGTCCGGGCGTCTTCTTTCGCGCCAAAGGTCACGGTGGTGGTGGCCAGGAACGTATCCCCAGGGGAGGTGAAATCCCAGGTAATCTCGTAGGCGACGGCGTTTACGACGGATGTGCGCTCGATCGCTTCTAACTTTGTGAGATTCATGCCTGGCATGGTTCGAGTTTGTCACGATGCGCACGGCCGATTGACCGGTTCATGTCACGGTTGGGAAACGACGGGCGCGAGGGCTCAATCCGTACTGCTTTGCGGCCGGATTGGGCGGCCAGTGGCGGAATGTGTACCGGCTGCGGGTGGAACTTGGGCAGGTGGGTTGCATCGGCCGGCGACCTGTCAGGAACGGCCTCGGTATGGATTGAGCCACTGGCCGGGTTCGGCGCCCCAGCGCGGTACGGATTGCGCCATCTTCGGGTGTGGGGGAAGGCCGAGCGCGACCGGTTCACTGGTGCGGTGAGTGAGGCCTGGTGGGTCTGGGGCGATCCCATGACAGGAATATCACTAAATGCCCTGAGAATGAAGGCCATGATGCTAGAATTGGCACACAGAATCCGGTCTCTAGACCGCCAGGCACAACAGGCTCCGAGTAGAGCCGCGCGAACTTCCTGTCTTCATATTCTCAGGTTCGTCTCGGGAGGGTTCACCATGATTCACAATCGATCGCACACGACCGGGACGTTTCGTCGAGACGCGTTCCTCGCCGTTACTGCGGCAGCGGTAGCGTCCGCGCTGACAATCGTGGGCGGGGGCGCCGCAACGGCCGCCGTGGGCCCGGTTTCGCTGGGCACGGCAACAAGTTTTGTCGTCTTGGCAGGTACCGGAGTGACCGCCACGGGTCCCGTCACATTGAACGGGGACCTCGGCACGTACCCGACCACGTCGATCTCCGGTACGGGCTCCATCACCATCAATGGTACGAATCATGCTGGCGACGGCGTGACTCAGCAGGCCAAGACCGATTTGACCACGGCGTACGACAATGCCGCGGGACAGGGGCCCACCTCGCCCATTGTGGCCGACCTGACGGGGCAGACTCTCACGGCAGGGGTATACAACTCGGGTTCCCAGATTCTCCTTACCGGCGCGCTAACGCTGGACGCCGCAGGAGACCCCAATGCCTTGTTCGTCTTCCAGGCTGGATCTGACCTCTCCGTGGTTTCAGGAGCGTCCGTTAACCTCATCAACGGTGCCCAAGCGTGCAACGTGTTCTGGCAGGTCACGAGTTCGGCGTCGCTTGGCACTGGCGCGAGTTTCCGTGGCAGCATCCTCGCTCTCACCTCGATCACCCTTGCCACGGGTGCCACCGTCGAGGGCAGGGTATTGGCCCGCAACGGCACCGTGACGCTTGACACAAACACGATCACCGCTCCCGTGTGTGCCGTACCGACCGTGCCGACCGTGCCTGCGGCTGTGACGCCGACAGGAGGAGTCGCCACCGGTGACGGTAGCACTGCGGGTACGTCAACGCCTCTCGGAGCGGGACTGGCCGTGGCAGCCGGCTTTGGCACCCTGGTACTCGTTGGCGTCCTGGCCGGTCGTTCGCGTCGTCGCGACCGTATGGCTTGAGGCGCCCCACGTCCGACCGATGGCGGAGCCGCCTCACGCTCCAGTGGCGTGTGGTGGCTGCGCTGTCGGCGGGCGCAATCTTCGCCGTGACGGTGGCGGCGGTGACCTACGGGCCCGCAGGAGACGCCCGCGGCGCTGAGGCCGAAGCGGTGGACTCTTCTCCACAGCCGGAGATCACCGTCATCACGCCTCTGGCAATCCCGACCGAGAAGGCCGAGCTTGGCGCATCGGGCCCGATGTCCGAATCGGCTCCCGTGCGGCTCACCATTGCGTCGATCGGGGTTGATACGCCGCTCATGGACCTTGGTCTCATGCCAGATGGCTCACTCGAGGTGCCACCCGATGGGACGCTCGCTGGCTGGTATACCGGCGCGCCCACACCAGGAGAGCGCGGACCGGCAGTCATTGCGGGCCACGTCGACTGGATAGGGCCCGCCGTCTTCCACGACCTGAACCTGGTGGTTCCCGGCGATCTCATAGATGTCGCTCGCACGGACGGCAGCACTGCGGTATTTGCCGTCACCGAGGTGGGCCAGTATCCCAAGGACGAGTTTCCCACTGAGGCCGTCTACGGTGCGGTGAGCTTCGCGGGGCTTCGTGTCATCACGTGCGGGGGCGTGTTCAACAAAGCGACCGGGCACTACGACGACAACATCGTGGTCTTCGCGGAGTTGGTGTCGTCCACGCTGACGACTTCTGGTTGAGCCCCAGCTCCTGATGGAGCCCCGGCTCGGGCGCCGGCTCTGGTCGAGCCCCGTATCGCGGTCTTCGGGCGTCGGCACGGTGGGACGGTGGTTCGTTTACGCGGCGGCGCAGTGGCGCAGTGGCTCGTCAGCGTGGTGGCTCGTCAGCGTGGTGGCTCGTCAGCGTGGTGGCTCAATCCGTACCGCTTCGCGGCCGGATTTCGCCGGCAATGGCTGAATATGGACCGCCGAGCGATGGTTCAGTGCACGCACTGTGCGGCTAGCCTGAGCTGGTGACAGGTGGTTTGGGCGTCGTCGACGTGGGCATCATTGCGGCCGCGGGCGCAGTGGTCCTGTTTGCCATCGCCTACGCGATGTTGGGTGCCGGCCGTGGTGACCCGCTTGAACGTATGGCCGCCTGGGCGCGAACTCGCGGCCTCGAGTATGTGGCCCCCGCGAGCGACCAGGTCCTCGCCACGTTTATCGGCGACAGAGACGGCTATCGCATGGAAATCCAGGTGGCGCGCGTGGCGCGAAGGTTTGGCGACGACTTGCCGACCCGTCTGACCACGGTGACGGTGGGATCGGGTGTGGCTGCGTCGGCGGTTGAACCGATGTGCACGTTGCAGTCAGCTGCGTGGGTCTTGGACCGCGATGGCCGCGAAGTGGGTGAACGCGTGCCTAGCGGTGACTCCGACTTTGACGCGACGTGGTCGGCTCGCGGCGCAGATGCCGACGCCGTGCGGCGCCTCCTGTCGCCCCAGTTGCGTTCGAGATTGCTCGATGCCGACGCGAGGGGCCTCGTCGTCGAGGTCGCGGCAGGCTTAGTTGCGATCCCGATGCCAGGCGTGTGCGCCGATGCCCTCGAACTGGATCGACGCGTGGCCGTCGCGATCGCGCTGGCTACGGTGCTCGGCCAGCCTGGGAGTCGGGCCGAGGGGTGACAGGGCATCCATCCGGTACGGATTGAGCCATTGCCGGACAGTTGCGCCCCAAAACCGGTACGGATTGAGCCATTGCGCGACAGTTGCGGCTCAAAACCGGTACGGATTGAGCCAGTTGGGGCAGGGACCTACTCGACCACGGACTCCCACTCGGCGGACGCGTCGACCTCCTGAGCAACCAAGGCCCTGCGCACGTTGTCGCGGCCCTCGATCACCAGGCGCTTGAGCGCGTCGTGAGCATCTGCGTTTTCGCTCAGCCACGCGTCGGCCTTGTCCTGAAGGTCAACCACGCGGCCCGCGTGCTGCCAGGGGTAAAGGCCCTCGATCAGGTTGGCGGCCATCTCGTTGGTCTTCTCACTGTAGACGCGGCGCAGCATCCCGAAGTACTCGTCCACATAGGGCTCGAGGATCGCCACGTCGTGCACATGGTTGAACCCGGCAGTGGTCTCGGACTGGATCGCGTTTGGCAGGTCCTTGCCTGCCGGCGCGTTGATGAGCGCGTCCCAAGCGGCCTTCTTGGACTCGGCGGTAGGGATCGCGGCGCGGGCGTGAGCGGCGCGGCGCTCACCCGATGCCGTCGCGTCCTTGCTTAGCTGCAGCTCGATCGCGACCTCGGTGACCCGGCCGCCCGCAACGAGCGAGTTCAGTAGGTCCCATGCGAGGTCGGTGTCGATCGGTAGGCCGTCTAGGTGGAGTTTGTCGTCCACCAGCGCCTGGACGCTGTCCAGCTGGACCTCGGTCGACGCCAGCGCCGCGAACGCGCGCAGGAACTGCAGCTGGTTGTCGCTGCCGCCGTCGGACGCGAGAGTGAGCGCCCACAGGGCATCGGCGGCCTGCTCCGCGGCGGCGTCGGCCGCGGAGGGAGACACGTAGAAACCAAGTGCGGTCTGCAACTGGCGCAGCAGCATCAGCGTGAGCGTGGATTCTTTCTCGGCGCCGATGTTCTTCAGCACCAGGTCGATGAACGCGCGGGCGGCCATTTCGCCGTCGCGCGCCATGTCCCACGCTGCAGCGAGAACCATGGAACGGGGGAACGACGGCAGGGTCGCGACGTGCTCGATCGCGGTGGCGAGCGAGGCATCGTCAAGGCGCACCTTGGCGTAGGCGAGGTCGTCGTCGTTCACCAGGATCAGCGCGGGCCGGGGCTTGCCGACAATCTCGGGGATCTCGGTGAGCTCGCCGTCGATGTCGGTCTCAACCAAGAAGGTGCGCGTGAGTGCGCCGTCCACCAGGTCGTAGCCGCCTACGCGCAAGCGATGCGGGCGCTGCGTCGGCCATTCTGCGGGGACCTCTTGGGCGATGGCGAAGCGCGTGATGGTACCCGCGTCGGCCGCGCCTTCGACGGATTCGATGATCGGACGAAGCGTGGTGACGCCCGCCTTCTGGAGCCACACGTCGCTCCATGCGGCCAGGTCGCGGCCCGATGCCTTTTCCAGCTCGACGAGGAGATCGTTGAGCGTCGCGTTTGCGTGGTGGTGCTTGCGCATGTATTCGGCCACGCCCTCGAAGAATGCGTCCTGACCCACCCAGGCGACCATCTGCTTGAGCACCGAGGCGCCCTTGGCGTAGGTGATGCCGTCAAAGTTGACCTCGACGTCCTCCAGGTCGCGGATGTTGGCCATGATCGGGTGCGTCGACGGCAGTTGGTCCTGGCGGTAGGCCCACGACTTCTCGAGTGAGTTGAAGGTGACCCACGCGTTCTTGTACTGCGTGGTCTCGGCGGTCGCCAGCGTGGACATGAACTCCGCGAAGGACTCGTTGAGCCACAGGTCGTTCCACCACTTCATGGTGACCAGGTCGCCAAACCACATGTGGGCGAGCTCGTGCAGCACGGTGACGGTGCGGCGCTCGATGCGGGCCTGGGCTGTCTTGGAGCGGAACACGTACTCCTCGAGGAACGTGACGCAGCCGGCGTTCTCCATCGCGCCCGCGTTGAACTCGGGGACGAAGATTTGGTCGTACTTCTCATACGGATAGTCCGTCTGGAACTTCTCTTCGTAGAACGTGAAGCCCTTCTGGGTGTCGTCCAGGATCACGTCGGAGTCGAGGAATTCCGCGAGGCCCTTGCGGCAATACACGTTGGCCTGCAGGGTGCCCTTGCGGGACACGACCGTGCCCAAGACCTCGTGATACGGGCCTGCGACGATCGCGGTCACGTAGCAAGGCAGGCGAGTGGTGGGGGTGAAGTCCCAGCGTGCAACGTCGCGCGTGGTGCCTGCGATGACGATGCTCGCGCCGTCGACGGGCGTGACGGTCGACGGGTTGTTGCTCAGCACGTGCCAGTGGCTGGGTGCCGTGACCGCGAACTGGAAGCTGGCCTTGAGGTCGGGCTGCTCGAACACCGCGAACACGCGGCGGGTGTCGGCCACCTCGAACTGGCTGTAGAGATAGACCTCGCCGTCCTCGGGATCAACAAAGCGGTGCAGGCCCTCGCCGGTATTCATGTAGGCGCAGTCGGCGACCACTGTGAGGCTGTTGATCGCCTGGAGGTTGGGCAGTTCGATGCGGCTGTCCTTGAACACTGATGCGGGGTCCAACGACTCGCCGTTGAGGGTGATGCTCAATACCGCGGGGGCAATCAGGTCGATGAAGGTCGACTCGCCCGCCTTGGCCGTAAAGGCGACTGTGGATGTCGAGCGGAAGGTCGCCTCGGAGGTGGTGAGGTCCAGCTCGACGGTGTAGGTCTCCGTAGAGACGACGGCTGCGCGGGCCTCGGCCTCAACGCGCGTCAGATTGGTTCCTGGCATGGGAGTGATTCTGTCACGGAGCGCCGACGTTGGGGCGTGCGGCGGTCCCAACTAGAGCGCCCGGATGGCCGTTGCCCCTACTCCGACGGGATCCGACCGGAAAGGGTGTTCAACGCGAGCAGCCCATCGAGGCGCACCACATCGGCTCGCCACTGATCCACTCCCGCTCCATTGACGTCGGCCGCCCTAAGGCGCCCAAGGAGCACGTCGGACGCGTCCGTCGCGGCTTCGAGCATCGTCCGCGATTGCGAGGACAGGGGGCTGTCGCTCGGACTTCGGGCTCATATGCGCGGCGGAAGGTTCTGAAGAGTCAGCCCACCTTGCCCGCGGCCTCGCTCAGCAGTTGCTCGGCCACCGAGTCGCGAGGCAAGGGCATCTCGGCCCTCCATTTGCCTGCCCCGATGGTCGCCACGGTGACGGCGGGATAGAGCGGGTGAGGCGTCAGGGCGAGGTGGTCGGGAGCGCCAAAGGGGATGACCAGGCGCGACTTGGAGTAGGTCGCGGCGCGGCCCCTCATCAGCCAGGACTGTCGCCCGAAGACCTCCATCGCGACATCGTCGGCGGCGAACAATGCTCCGTGCAACGTCATCGGCGATAGTGCGTGCTTCGTGCGTTGAACGGCTCCCTCCATCCCGGCGGCTTCCGGAGCGACGCGCCGACGCCCGTGCGCGGCCCACGCGGAAAGGCGGGGGTTGGCGCCGTGGGACTCAAGGAACGATGTCGCCAAGAACGTGTCGACGGGCCCGTCCTTCGGCAACAACGCGGGTCGAGCGCGCGGACCGCCCGCAGAGAGCAACGCCATGCCCACGGGGCTGGCAGGCTTCACGCACGCGGCCTCCCTGAGCGCGCCAACGAACGCGTCGATCACGTCCGATGCCGTGCCGTTGTACGCCACCTTGATCGGGGTTCCCTCAGCCGTGGAGACCGTCAGGCGGCCATCCAAGAGGTTGAGGCTGTTGCGGATGGCGACCACGTCGGCACACTGGATGGTGACGACGTCGTACCCGGGGCCGCCCTCGGGAGTCACCGCGTCATGCACTGGGCCGACGGCTTCGCTGTCCGCTGCGCGCGAGGCCTTGCTCACGCGTCGGCTGAGCACGGTCAGGCGTTCCTGTCCCAGCAGGATCAAATGGTTGTACAGGTCCATGTTTGCCGTCGCGTTCCTGCGCGCGATGTTGCGCGGAACCTTGAGCACGAGCCGCTCCGCGCCGAAATCGATCGGGTAGCTGCGATACAGCCGCGGTACGTCTTCTTCCTCATTGACGTCGTCGACCCAGGGTCCAAAGCGGTCGTACTCGCTGACTCCCTTGAATGCATTCTTCATGATGATCTCCCTTGGGGGTGGTGTGAGGCCGCGACGGTCTCGCGGATGCGCGATCGCTGTTGTGGGGCATCGGGCGCGGGCGTCGCAATGAACTGTGCGCTCGCGGGTAGCCGGTGCGCCCTGCGAGGGGCAACCGCGACGAATTGAGGAAGGAACACCAGGGCGCCCGCATGCTCCCGCAGGACGCCGTGCTCTTTGTCGCTGAGGGGCTCGGAGATTGTGCCCTCATGGACCACCCTTCCACTGTAACCCCGTAGCCCTTGTGGCGCTGTGGGACGTCAGCGGGGGAGTGCGGCCCCACTGAGTGTCGCCGCGTTCAGCAACCGAAACATCGTCCCTGATATGCGGGCAGATGTGATGTGCAGCTAGAGCCCGGCCGCCGCGCGGCTAGCCCGTCACCCAAGCATCGGCAACACGTGGTGCTCCAGCAGTGGTGCCAGGTCGTCGGGGAGGGGCCGCGAGGGGTCGAGCCAGCGGAGCTCAGCAATCTCGGCGGCGGCGGCCGGTTGTCCCACCAGCGGGTGCTCGAACACGGAACCCTCGATCACCAGACCGGGCTCGTTCGCCGCATCGGCCATGAAGACACCCAGCGCCGTGAGCAGGTCCGGGTCCAGCACGAGGCCGAGCTCCTCGGCGCATTCCCTGATCGCGGCCCGCGCGGCTGTCTCGCCTGGCTCGGGCTTGCCGCCTGGGAGCATGAAGCGCTGCGTGCCCGCCTTGCGGACGGTGAGGATGCGGCCTTTCGCGTCCCTAAGGACGACGGCGCTGACGACGATGTCGGGGGTGACGACGATGTCGGGGGTGGCGCCGATGGGGGTGGAGCCTTTGAGGGCCGCGCCGTCGGGGGTGCGATTGGGGTCACGAACGGGGGTGCGGTCGGAGCCGCTAGCGGGAAGGCGGTCACGTGGGGCGGAAGGCATGGGGGCCATCGTGCCACGACGTCTCGCTAGGCGGTGTGCGACGCCTCGCGGGGATCGGCGGACGCGAGGGCCTCGGCGCGCTCCTTGATCCCCAACAGCATCTTGCGGAACATTGGGAAGTCGGCGACCTCGAGCAAGGGGGCAAAGGCGATGCCCGATGGCGCCTTGTACCCGACGTGAAGCCGCGACACCAAGCGCGTGCCACCGTCGGCCGTGGGGCTGAGCGCCCATACCCAGGTCGCCTGGTCGCCGTTGCGCCACAGGATCAGAAGCGGCTCCTCGCACACGGTGACGCGCCACGGTGACGTCTCGACAGGTGCGAATGGATTCATCGGGCCGGCAGGGTCGCCCACCTGAGGGTGCTGCCATTCGTCCAGCACCGTGCGGGCGCTTTCCTTGCCCAGGTTGTCGAGAAGGTCGCAGGAGTACCAGCCCGCCTTGCCTGCGCCGATCTGGTAGATCCACGGCCACACTGCCTCGGGTGGTGCGGTGATGGTGATGGCGCGTGTGCCGTGCATCCCAAAGCGGCTCACTGGCACCTCGTCACCCGGCATGACCGCGGCGGGCTCTTGGGGTGTGGTGCCCCACCTGAGGTGCCAGCTCGGGAACGCGAGGAATCCCCAGACGGCGGCCAGGCACGCGAGGGCCACCAGCAGAACTCTGAGCATGCTTCGAGACTATGCACGGCGTGGCGGCGAACCAGGGACGAGGGTCTGTTGACGGGGCCGAGCTTCTGGGGTTTCGCGGGGGCGCGTCGTGGCTGGTAGTTGCGGCATTGGCGGGTCGGCGGAGTGCTGTGGTGCCATGCCGATGCCCGCGCGGTGGGCCGCGACCGAATTCAAGGAGCCTCTCCAGGCCTCGCTCGCGAGCATCGCCAGGCCTAGTGCCGTTTGACATCGTTAGATGTCAGTGGGTGGTGATTGACTTGTCTCATGACGTTGACCACAGCCCACGTGCGCACTGCGGCTGATGCCGTGTGCGCTCGCGACGGCGCCGACGTCCGCGGGCTCTCGCGCCCCGAGTTGTTGGAGTTGTCGCGGGACCTGGCCGGGTTGCGGCGGGCTGTCGACGTGGCGTTCGCGCAGGTTGCGGCGGAGGTGGAGAGGCGCTCGACGGCCGACGATGGCGCGGCTGGGTTGGCGGCTCGCGAGGGCTTTCGCTCCGCGGGGGAGTTGATCGCGCGCGTCACGGGTGGGAGCGTTGCCGACGCTCGGAGGCTGGTTGTCGCGGGGGAGTTGATGGCGGAAGATATCGATCGTGCCGTCGCCGTCGCGCCCGACATCCAAGGTGGCCCGCTCGACCCTGCCGCCCTCGGTCCGCTCGCGAGCGTTCGCTCGGAATTGGCGAGGGCTATTCGCGCGGGCGAACTCTCGGTCGATGGGGCCGCGGCGTTCAGTGCCGCGATGGCTGGACTTCCGGACACCGATGCGACCCGCGATCTGTTCACGCGAGCTCTGGCCAAAGCTCCGGGGCTGGCGCTTCACGATGTACGCAAGTTGGTGTGGCGCGCGCAGGCTCTCGCGGACCCTATGGCGTGGGAGCGGCGGGAGGAGCGCCAATATGTTGAGCGCTACGCGGGGCTCAGGGACGATGTCGACGGCATGGTGACGCTCACGTCCAGGCTCACGCCGCTGGATGCCGCGCCCGTGCGCGCAGTGCTCGACGCAAACGTGCGCTGGGCGATGCAACAGCGGCGCGACGACCCCTCGTCGGATACCCGCACGCCGGGGCAAATGAGGGCGGACATCCTGGTGGCCTTATGCCGCCACGCCCTCGATTGCGATCAACCCACCAGCGGGGTCAAGACCACGGTGGTGGTGCGGATGACGCAGGCTGAGATCGCCGAGGGCCTCGGAGTTGGCGAGGTCGACGGCCTCTCTCAGCCCGTGAGCGCGTCGGCCCTGCGGCACGCGGCGGCCGATGCCGAGGTGATCCCTGCCATTCTTGGTGGCGCTTCAGAGGTGCTGGACTGGGGGAGCGCCCGTCGGCTGTTTACTCCCGCACAGCGTTTGGCATTGGTGGAGCGTGATGGCGGGTGCGCGTGGTGCAACGCCCCGCCGTCTTGGTGCGAGGCGCACCACATCAGATGGTGGGGACGCGATGCCGGTCCCACGGATCTATCGAACGGGGTGCTGCTTTGTGCCCGATGTCATCATCGAGTTCATCGTGATGGTTGGGACATCGAGGTGCGGGTTAAGGCAGTGTGGTTCACTCCGCCACGTTCGGTGGACCCCGCGCGCAGCCCGCGTCTCGGCGGGAGAGAGAGGTATGACATCGCGGCCGGAGCCGCGGCCCCGCCAGGGCGCGGCACTTACGGCTTGGAGAGCGGCCCCGCGGCGACGAGCGCGCCCTAACCCCGAGACAACGGTCCCGAGACGACGGCGGCAACCAGGGCGGGTGTGACAGCGGCGGGGTCGTCTCCCGCGAGGATGCGCCGCGACGCCGCCTGGACCATCGCGTCAATAAGCGAGGCAGTCAACGACGGGTCGGGAACCCCGAGTTCCGTCAGCGCCTCCCGCAGGGGAGCGAGGGCCGCCCGGTGCAGCTCGTGGAGACGCTGTGCATACGCGGCGCTGAGCCGATCGCCGGGGATCGAGGCGACTATTCTGTGCGTGGCATCGGAGGCGCGCGCGACGGCGTGGGTCACGTATGCGGCAACGCGATCCACGGGGTTCGAGGCATGCTCGACGGTGGCGGTGAGGTGGGCGCTGGCCGACGCGAATGCGTGGTCGATCACCGAGTCGATGAGCTCGTCGCGTGAAGGAAAGTATTGGTAGACGCTGGTGCGGGCGATGCCCGCCGCCTCGCCGAGCGCTGAGTGTGTCAGGCCAGAAGGACCCTCGGTGGACAGGATCTCGATGCCCGCCGCGAGCAGTGCGCCGCGCCGCATCTGGTGATGCTCGGCGACGGTGGGGGCGTCGATGCGGGGCATAGGGCGCTCCTCTCGCGGCGTGGGAAGCCGTGCTGATTCCCGGCGGGCTGTCGGTGGTTACGGCTTCCGTCCGGGGTGTTTCTTCTTGAATTGGTCCCCTGAGTGGATTTTACCGACACGTGCGTTGATAAGATACCGACATGACTGACGGCAACTTGACTTCTCCCACCACCATCGACCCCAAGGCACTCGGTTCCAAGCGCTGGTGGGCGCTCGCGGCGATCGCGCTGGGCGTGTCCCTTGTCATCATGGACGCGACCGTCGTCAACGTGTCGCTGCCGGTGATCATCGGCGACATCAACCTGTCCTCCACACAAGCCGAGTGGATCAATGCCGTCTACTCGCTCGTCTTTGCGTCGCTCCTTCTGGTGTCCGGCCGCGCGAGCGACATCTGGGGACGCAGGCGGTTCCTCGTCATCGGCGTTCTTGTCTTCATGGGCGCGTCCGTGCTCGCGGGAGCCGCCGATTCCGGCGCGACGCTCATCGCGGCCAGGCTGCTCCAGGGCATCGGCGCGGCGTTCCTACTGCCCGCGACCCTGTCCTCCCTCAACGCGATCTTCGTGGGCAGGGAGCGCGCGATCGCCTTTGCCGTGTGGGGTTCCACGATCGGCGGCATGGCGGCGATGGGCCCGCTCGTCGGTGGCTGGCTCACGACAAACGCCTCATGGCGTTGGGCGTTCTGGATGAACATTCCGCTGGGCCTGATCGTGGTGGCGCTCGCACTGTGGGCGGTCCCCGAGAGCCGCGACGGCTCGAGCGGGAAGTCCCTCGACATCGGCGGCGCCCTGCTCTCGGCGGCGGGCCTCGGCACCCTCGTGTTCGGACTCATTGAGGGCGAGAGCTACGGGTGGTGGACCCGGGCCGACGGTTCCGTGTCGCCGATTCCCTTCGCCCTCGCGGCGGGCATCGCGATAGTCGTCATGTTCGTGGTGCGACTCGGCAGGAGAGGCGCCGCCGGTAAGACGGTGCTCGTGGACCTGGGCCTGTTCCGCATCCGGACGTTCAGGTACGGCGCGATCGCCGCGCTCGTGGTGGCGATGGGCGAGTTCGGCCTCCTGTTTACGCTGCCGCTCGTGCTCCAAAACGCGCTGGGATACTCCGCGCTGGGCACCGGTGGTTTAGTCGCCGCCCTCGCGGCAGGCACCTTCTTCTCCTCGGGCTTGACGCCTCAACTCACTCGCCGGCTTGGCGCTCGCGCCATCGTGCGGGTGGGCCTCGCGTCGGAGGCCATCGCCATTGGTGGGCTGGCGGTGACCGTGTCCTCGGGAGTATCCGGACTCACGGTCGCATCGTTCCTGTTCCTCTATGGGGTGGGTGTGGGTCTCGCGACCGCTCAGCTCACATCCGTCATCCTGGCCGATGTTCCCGTGGCGGAGTCAGGACAGGCGTCCGGGCTGCAGTCCACGGTGCGCCAACTCGGGTCTTCGCTTGGCGTCGCGGTGCTCGGCACGCTCCTCATCGTGTCGCTAGGTCACATCACGGAGCGCAATCTCGCCGATGCTGGGGTGCCGAGCACGCAAGCCGCTCCCATCACCGCGGCGGTGCGCGACAGCCTTGGTGCCGCGATTCCGCCGCTGGTGTCCGATGGCGCCACCGCGAAGGCGGGCAACGCCGCATCCGACGCGATGATCAGCGCGACGCGCATCACGACGGGCGTCGCGTCCGGGATCCTGTTGATCGGCCTCGCGGCGACGCTCGCTTTGCCGCGCGAACGTAAGAGGCTCGCACGTGAGGAGGGCGTCGCGGCCAAAGCGGGCGATGCCGGAGGTGCGGGCGCGGGCCGCTAAACCCGCACCACGACCTTGCCGCGGACGTGCCCGCCCTCGAGGGCTCGATAGGCATCGGCCGCATCGGCCAGATCAAAGACCTGAGCGACCTCGACGCGCAGCTTGCCCGCGTCGATGAGCTCGGCGAGTTCGGCGAGGTCCGTGGCGTTCGGGCGCACCCACAGGTTCACGCCGCCAAGCTTGACGGCGCGCGCATCGGCGATCGAAACCACGCGGCCACCGTCGCGGAGCAACGCGACCGTGCCATCAAGAGAGGTGCCGCCAGCAAAGTCAAGCACCACGTCGTAGCCGGAGGGGGAGGCCTCGAGCGCGCGCTGCACCAAGCCCTCGCCGTACTCGATCCCTGTAGCGCCAAGCGAGGCGAGGTAGTCGTGATTGTGCGCAGACGCGGTGGCCACCACGGTCGCGCCCGCAAGCACCGCGAGCTGCACACCAAAGCTGCCCACGCCGCCAGCGCCGCCGTGAATGAGCACGCGGTCGCCCGAGGTGACCCCTGCGCGTCGGACGCTCTGCAGAGCCGTGAGGCCGGTGAGCGGAACGCCCGCCGCCTGTTCAAAGCTGATCGAGCGCGGCTTGTGGGCGAGCGTGCGCACGGGAACCGCGACCTGTTCGGCCAAGGTGCCGCCACTCAACACGTCCTTGCGGGTGTAGGCGAAGACCTCGTCGCCCACGGCAAATTCGGGGGTGTCGATCCCGACCTTGAGAACCACTCCCGCCACATCCCAAGCGGGGACGATGGGGAAGACGGCGTCCAGGAGGCCCTGCAGGTATCCCTCGCGCACCTTGTAGTCCACCGGGTTGAGGCCCGCGGCCTTCACCTCGATGACGAGGACGTCGGGGCCGATGTGGGGTTCCGGTATGTCGGTCAGTTTGAGGACGTCGGCTGAGCCGTATTCGCTGTAAGTGATTGCGCGCATGGTGAGGGTAACCACGCGCTACTTGCCTCGATTCCCTCGTCAGCGTGCGGATAAAGTCGCCGTGAGGTGCTCGAGCGCGTAATCGAACGCGGCGTCGACGTCGCCGCCCAACTGGAAGGCGCCGGCGAGCTCCATCGAGATGAAGCCGGTGGCCCACGCGGTGATGAGGCGAGCGGCGGCCAACTGGTCGGCGTCGCCCGCCAGGGATCGCGCGATCATCAGCACAGGAGCACCGGCGGCGGCGGCAACCGCGGGAGAGCCGCGGCCGGAGAACACAAGGCGGTACGCCTGCGGGTGCGCTGCCGCCCAGGTGCGCAGGCCGCGCGCGAGGCCCGCGAGGTCGACCTCTGCCGCGAGGTGCGTGGCAAGCCCGGTGGCTGCGGCGTCGGTGACGAGGCGCACCAAGGCATCGCGGTCCGCGACGTGCTTGTAGAGAGAGGGGGCCTTCACTCCCACGGACTGCGCGACGGCTTGCATCGTGAGCCCTGGTAGTCCGCGGGTCTCGAGAATCTCGCCGCCCGCGGCGGTGATGGCGCCGAGCGAGGTGCGGGGTGGGGTGGGCATTGCGGGCTCCTACGGCTGGGGTGGTGCGGCTGGGCGGTGCGACTGGGCGGTGCGACTGGGCGGTGCGGCTGGGCGGCTATCGCCAACATCCCAGGGCTATTGACAGTAGCCATCATACCTACGTACATTAGCCAAGTCCAGTATCGGACGGAGGAATCGTGCCACCCGCGCGCCTCGTGTGAAAGGAAACCTCATGAAGATCGGTCCCCACGTGCACCGCATCGGCAACGACATCGTCGCCGCGTACCTCATCGACACCGACGAAGGCGTGACCCTCATCGATGCGGGCCTGCCTGGCCACTGGCGCGACTTCCAAAGGGAGCTCGCCGCCATGGGGCGCACCACGGCCGATGTGCGCGGGATCGTCCTCACTCATGGTGATAGCGACCACCTGGGCTTCGCGGAGCGCTTGCGCAAGGAGGCAGGCATTCCCGTCTATGTTCACGCCGCCGATGCCGATCGCGCCAAGGGAGGCGACAAGCCGAAGGCCTCAATGGGGAGCATGAAGTTGGGTGCAGTGCTCCGCTTCCTTGGCTATGGAATGAGCAAGGGCGCGGCGCGCACGCACTACCTGACCGAGTTGGTCGAGGTTGCCGACGGCGACGTGCTCCCGCTGCCTGGCTCGCCCGTGGTGATCGGCATGCCTGGTCACTCTCCTGGCAGCATCGCCGTGCACGTTCCCGTCGCCGACGCCGTGTGCGTGGGAGACGCCCTGACAACGCGCCACGTGCTCACGGGGCGCGTCGGCCCTCAGCCGGCGCCGTTCACTGACGAGCTCGCCGAGGCGCTGGAGTCTCTGTCCCGGCTCGCCGACGTCAAGGCCACCTGGGTGCTGCCTGGTCACGGCGCCCCGTGGAGGGTGAGCCCCGGAGAGGTTGAGGCCGCAGTGCGTGAGGGCGGGCGGTAAGGGGCTCGGAGTGTGCCCGCCAAGGTAGGCTCGCCAAAATGGCGCAGGAATTCAAAGAATCCGCCGGCTCCCAGGGGAGATGATCATGGCAAGACCTCAGTCCAGATTCGATCTGCTCGACGCGAGCGAAGCGAGCTTCAGCAAATTGATGGCGCTCATCGAGTCGCTGCCGCCTGAGGACCTCGCGGGCGAGTTCGCGTTCGACGACAGGGACCGCAGCGTGCGTGACGTCCTTGTCCACCTGCACGAATGGCATCGCTTGTTGATCGACTGGGTCGAAGCCAACCTTGCCGGCGAGGAGCGCACGTTTCTGCCCGGCCCCTACACATGGGAAGACTTCGAGCCCATGAATGTGGGCTTCAGAGATCAACACGCTGGCACCACGGTGGATGAGGCGCTGGTGATGGTTGGCGAGTCGCGTGCGAGAGCGCGCACGTTGATTGCGGACCGCACCGACGAGGAGCTCTTCACCAACCGGTACTACCCGTGGACGGGCACCACCTCGTTGGGTGCACACTGTGTGTCAGTGACTTCGAGCCACGACGAGTGGGCGATGAAAAAGATCCGCGAACACGCTCGGGGCTGACGGCCAAGGACGCGCGCGAATGCCGTGGAAGACGTGAGAGAGTCTTCTTGTGCCCTGTGAAGGCGCACACGGCTCGAAGGTGAGCGCCCTACCAGTGGATTGAATTTGCACCTCGCTTCACAGATCGGCTCCCATGACCACGCTTAGCCAGGCCGCACTCACTCCCACGCGCACCCGCATGGCGCTGTTCGCGCTCGCGCTCGGCGGCTTCGGGATCGGCACCACGGAGTTCGTGGCCATGGGACTGCTCCCCAACATTGCGCGGGATCTCCTCCCGCACCTGTGGGCCACCAACCAGGAACAGGCTCTGGCGAAGGCGGGCATCATGATCTCCGCGTACGCGGCGGGCGTGGTGGTGGGTGCTCCCACGATCGCCGCCATGGCCGCACGGTTCCCGCGCAAGGCGCTGCTTGCATGGCTCACCGTGGCCTTCACGGTGGGCACGATCGCGTCGGCCGTCGCGCCGACGTTCGAGACGGTCGTCATCTTCCGCTTTGTCGCGGGCCTGCCTCACGGCGCCTACTTCGGGGTCGCGGCGCTCGCGGCCGCCAAGCTCATGGGCTCGGAGAAGCGAGGACAGGCGGTTGCCTTTGTGCTGTCCGGCCTGACGATCGCAAACGTCGTTGGGGTTCCGACGATCACGTACCTGGGCCAGCACACGTCGTGGCGGGTCGCGTACCTCGCGGTGGCGGGCATCTTTGCTCTCTGCACGGTCGCGATCCTCGCGGTGGTCCCGCACCAGGACGGCGACCCGCACGCGACCGTCGCCCGCGAACTTGGCGCCTTCAAGCGCCCCGCGGTCTGGTTCGCGCTACTCACCGGCGCGCTCGGCTTCGGTGGTTTCTTTGCGGTCTACACCTACGTGTCGCCGATGGTCACGGAACTTGCCGATTCTCCAGAGAAGTACGTACCGTTTGCGCTCATCACGCTTGGAGTCGGCACTACGATCGGTAACATCATCGGCGGCAAGCTCGCCGACCGCGGCGCACTCAAGGCCATCTTCTGGCTCTTTGGGGCGCTTTCAGTGGCACTGCTCGCGGTGATTGTTCTTTCGCCAACGCTGCCGGGGCTCCTGGTGGGACTGTTCTTGGTTGGCCTTGCGGGCTCCGCGATCTCCCCAGCCATCCAGACCCGCCTCATGGACGTTGCGGGGGACGCCCAGACCATGGCCGCCGCAGTCAACCACTCTGCGCTAAACATCGGCAACTCGCTGGGGGCCTTCCTGGGTGGTGCGGCCATCGCGGCGGGCTGGGGCTACCTTGCGCCCACGTGGGTGGGACTCGCGCTGATCGTGCCAGGAGTGGTCTTTGCGCTTGCGGGCTGGATCGTGACGCGCGGCCGTGCCGAGCCGGGAACTGGTGCCGCGGGCGGGGCCGGTGCGCACCCCGTCCATGATGAGGACGGCGAGATCATGGCCGCCGCAACCGCGCCGGCAGGAAGCTAGCTGGAAGCGAGGCGGTCGGGCTCCCGCGCGGTGCGCTGCAGGTGCAAGCCGCCCGCGCCTCGCCCGCACGCAGAACCCGCCCATGTTCTGTTCGGCGCGCGACCCGCTGTGATACGTTTTCCGCAATGCCGCGCCCGCACATGGCAAGCAGGATCCAGGCGGAGGCCAACCTCCGCGATGAGCAGGGGGACTGCTGTCTCGCGTCCCGCCTCGAAGGACAGGATTGACGATGGGGTTCATTCAGATTCTGGCGGGCACGATCAGTGGCGCCGTCGGCTCGACCGCGGCGGACCAGTACATTGACTTCTTGGTGCCGCCCAGCGACGTGTCCGACACCGCCGTCGTCTTCCCTGCGGTTGTTCAGGGCACCAACGCGGGCCGAGGCCAAAACACGCGCCTGTCCTCCAACATCATCACCAACGGCAGCAAGATCGTGGTGCCAGAGGGCTATGGGCTGCTGACCTTCCAGGATGGGAGCATCACGTCGTTCGTTGGCGAGGCAGGTGCGTACCGCTGGGACAGCACGGACCAGAACTCCAAGTCCGTGTTCACAGGCGGCGGCTTCTTCAGCTCGACCCTGCAGACGTCGTGGGAGCGCTTCAAGTTCGGAGGCCAGCCCGGATCGCAGCAGATGGCGTTCTACGTCAACCTCAAGGAGATCCCGAACAACAAGTTCGGCACTCAGAGCGCCATCTATTGGGACGACGCCTACCTGAACGCCCAGGCTGGCGCGATCACGCGCGGCACATACGTCATCAAGGTCGTCGACCCCATCCTGTTCGTCAAGACGCTCGTTCCCGCGAACTACATCTCCTCAAACGCAGGTGAATTCGACATCACGCAGGTGGACAACCCCGTCTCCGAGCAGCTGTTCAGTGAGGTCGTGGGGTCGCTCGCAGGCGCCTTCTCGCGCTACGTGAACGATCCTGCCAAGGAGCACAGGATCACCCGCATCCAGGGTGACTCCGTCGGCTTCGCGCAGTCTCTCGCGAGTGAGGTCGAGAAGAACTACACGTGGACCTCGGGTCGCGGAATCACGATTACCCAGGCGACGCTCGTTGCGATCGAGTACGACCAGGACACCCAGGCGCTCCTGTCCGACGTCAGGAAGGCCGATGCTCTGAGCGGCGGCCGTGCTGACACGTTCCTCAAGCAGTCGATTGCTCGTGGCATCGAGAACGCGGGCGAAGGTGGCGGTGGCGGTGGCGTCGGTCTTGCCATGATGGGCATGGGCATGGGAGCCCTCGGCAACCTGGTGCCGCCCACTCCTGCAACTCCTGGTGTCGGTGCCGCGGCCGCCGCGCCCGCCGCCCAAGCCCCGGCAGATCCCTCGGTTCAGCTCGCGCAGTACAAGAAGATGCTCGATGACGGGCTCATCAACGATGCGGACTTTGAGGCGCTCAAGAAGAAGGCCCTGGGCCTGTAGGCCGGGGGACGCATGACCGCCGAAGAGCCCGCACCGGGGGCAGGGAACCCGGACGTCGCGGCAGGCACGCCTGCCGAGGCGGCCGACGCGCTCGACTACGTGGTACTCACCACGCCCGAGGGGCACGCCGATGGCGTGGTGCGTTGCCAGCGGTGTGGGGCCACCGAGGTGCAGTATTCCGCGTCGAACGGCACCTTGCGTTGCGCGTTCTGCCGCTACACGTGGACCGAGCAGAGCCTCGACCAGATCATGGGCCTGTCAGAAGGCATCGCCGATCTGGTGGGCACCACGGTGTCGTCGGCCGCCGTCGACATCGAGGCGGGCACGGCGCTCGTCACCATCAAGTGCACCGGTTGCGGCGCGGAGGTGGTCATCAACACGGACCAGAATCTGTCTGCGAGGTGCCACTGGTGCAAGCACACCCTGTCGATCAACAACCAGGTGCCGAACGGCGCGGTTCCCGATGGGATCCTGCCCGTCTCCGTCACCAAAGAGCAGGCGATGCTGAGCATCCAAGCGTTTGTCGATGAGCGGAAGACCTTCGCGCACCCCGCCTTCGCTGCGAACTTCAAGGCAGAGAACGTCATGGGCTTCTACATGCCCTACATGACGGTGGACGGCAACGTGGTGGTGCGCCTCGATGGCGCCGGCGAGATTCTGCGCAAAACCGTGCGGGTCAACGACAAGGAGACCGAGTACCACGCCGACGAATACGCGGTGATGCGCGAGTTGTCGATGGTGGTCGACGATCTCATCGTCGAGACGTCCTCCGACAAGGTGGACATCCACTCGACCACGTCAACCAACAACATCATCAATGCGGTGTTGCCCTTCGACGTGAAGAACATCGTGCGCTTCAACTCGAACTTCCTGGGATCCGAGTACACGTCGGAGCGGCGAGATATGGATGTGGATGCGGCCGAGGCGTATGCGGCCGGCCACTTCATGACCCTTGCCCGTGCGGGCGCACTCCCCACGCTCGGCAACTACAACCGTGGCGTGCGGTGGGAGTCCGAGCAGGTCAGCATCAAGGGCAGCCGCTGGGTGGCCGTTCTGTTGCCCGTGTGGCTGTATGGCTTCGTGGAGACGCGCGGTGGCAGGCAGATCACTCACTACATCGCCGTGAACGGCCGCACAGGCGCCACGATGGGTTCCGTGCCGATCAACAGGAAGAAGGCGCATCTTGTCGCGTGGGGAACGGCTGCGATTGTGTCAGCGGTGACCTGGCCTATCGCGATCGTCCTCTTGGTCTTGGGCGCATGATGGCTCCGGGCCGTGTCCCCGTTGTGGGAGAGAAAAGGATTGAGCGATGAACGATTCAGGAGACTCCGGCAGTATTGCGTGGTTCATCTTCGCGCTCGGCCCCGGCACGGGCATCGCGATATGGGCGTGGATACAGGCAAAGTATCGCAACAAGAACGCGCGCTACAAGCCCGAAAGCACTGTCGCCCACACCATCACCAGCGTGGTGCAGGACGACGCGTTCACGCGCAAGATCGTGTCGCGGTCGCGGTCCATTACGGGCCGCAATGACAGTAGCCATCACGACCGGGCGCGGGTGTCCGGCGTGGTGAGGGGCAACGGCTAGCGAACAAAGAGCCGAGGCGCGCCGTGTCTCAAAGTGGCGCCTGCCTGTCGCACGTGTTGCCCGGCTCCGGTATGCATCGGGTGGCTCCATGCGATACCAACCTTCGATGAGGCGGCGCGGTTCGATGAGGCAGTACTTTGGGGCTCGTGCCACGGGAACGGTAGCGTTGCCCAGGTGACCGACCAGAGCCCGCAAGAGATCAGGGATTACTGCCGCGCCTGGAGCCAGCGCGCAGCCGCCCAGTACCGCGCGGAGCTGGCACACGGTGGCGTTCCCAGGCCACACCAGGGCTCGCCGCTCACTACTATCTGTGACGACCTCGAGACGGCCGATTTCGAGCACCTCAGCGCGGTCGTGGCGGGAATGACCGTCAGTTTGGTCCGACCCGGCGGGATCTTCGCGGGATACGGTCGCGACTACCGGGTCGTGTGGGCGTGGTGCGCGGAGATTCTTGTGGGGTCCGGCACGGGAGCGTGGTTTGAGCGCGAGCCCACGTTGGGCGCACTCTTCACTGTGGCGAGTCACGCGGTCCTCGCTGGGGAAGTACCCGCGCGGATTCATGAAGTCGACAGGCACGCGCGCGAGCTCATCGATGCCCAGGGGTTCGTGCTCGCGTACCTGGCCTTTCCCCTCTTGGAACAGTCTCTCCGGTCGTCATGCTCTCGGCATTTTGGCGTCGATGGTCGGATCACTCACGCCTTTGACACGCCCGGGCAGCCAACCGGGAAGCATCTCTACGCGGTCGGGGGAACGTGCAGCAGCATTGGCGACTTGCTGTGGCTCTATCGGCAGCATTATGCGTCGGTGGAGATGGGCGCCAACCTCGACTCGATCGACGCGCACATTGCGGCAACGGTCCCTGGCGCGGAGTTGGGGTTCCGGGTCATCCATCAATGGCGCAACGAGACGATGTACGGCACCGCCGTGCTTCCCATCATTGGCGCCGCCGTGTTCAGCGTCGCGGTGCTGGTTGCGCTCGTCGGGCGCGAACACGACTTTGGAGTCGCCGTCGCACAGACCCTGACGTCCGCATCTGGCGCCGACCGTGTGGCGGGGTTCTATCCCGTCGAGGGCTAGCGCTAGCCGCGAATCCCCGAGTAGATCGTCGCCGTTGCGTCCCTGCCCTGCAGCGGATTGTGGAACGTCACGACCTGGGCCTCGACACCGGTGAAGACCTGGGTGAGAACCTCGAGATACGCGGGCTCTGGAGGGTCGTTTGACCACATCGCATATACGCCGCCCTGCACAAGGTGCGTCGCCAAGGAGCGCATGCCCTCGACGCCATAGAACGAGGCGCTGCCGTCATCGAGCACGTGAACGGGGGAGTGGTCGATGTCCAGGAGCACCGCGTCAAAGAGTCGATCGGGCTGGCCTGGGTCGAAGCCCGCGCCCGTCGCCATCGCGAAGAAGTCGCCTTGCTCGAGGCGGCACCTGGAATCTGCCGTGAGCGTCGGCCCCAGTGGGACCATCCCCCGCTCGTGCCAGTCGATGACGGGATCGAGCAATTCTACGACGATCAATTCTCGTACGCGGGAGTCCTCAAGAGCGGTCGCCGCGGTGTAGCCGAGTCCAAGACCGCCCACCACGACGTCGAATCCAAAACCTCTCAAGCGAGCGAGCCCGATGCGCGCCAACTCGACCTCTGCAACAGTGAACATGCTCGACATGAGCCACTCGTCGCCCAGTTTCACCTCGAAGATGTCGACGCCCGTGGCAGGGTCGGTGCGCCTGCGCAAGGCGATGTCGCCAATCTCGGTGCGGCTGAAGTCGAGTTCTTCGAACCTCGCGCTCATGAGACTGCTCCTTTCAGTGCCGGAATGGATCGATGCCGCCACCCTATCGGGCGGACGGTGGCGCGAGGCGCGAAAGAATGCGGCTCAGGTCTTCCGGGCTCACCCCCGCACGGCGGCCAAGCTCGCGGTCGATTGACGAGAGCCGTGCCGAGATCGCGCGGAACTCGCGTAACCCTGTCCTAGTCAGTCGCACGATGACGGAGCGGCTATCGAGTGGGTTGTCTGATCGTTGGACTAGTCCCTTTTGGGTCATTCTTCGAAGCATCTGGGTCACCGCGGGCGCCGTCATTCCGGACCGTGCGGCCAATTCGGTCATCGGCACGCCCGGGTCGCTCGAGGCGAAGTGCCGGGCGAGCCGCGCCTGTGCGACTGTCATATGGGCGTCTCCCGCCCGCGCCTCGACTTCGGCCGAGATCGCGCGCGCCGCGTCAAGAAGCGCGCATAGCAGGCCGCCTTCGTTCACAAGGTCGTTGTCGTCGCTTTCCACTGGGGCTGGCCCCGCGCCCGTCGCCGTTGCGGTCTCCGAACGCGTTGCGCCAGGGTCGAGTCGAGGACTCGGGGGCGGAGTTGTCTTTCCGTTCATTGTTAACACGTTAATGAATCCCTCAGACACGCGCCGGGCGGCGATGGTGATGCGGGGGTGATGCGGGGGGCGGCGGGCCGATTGGGCGGCGGCCGATTGGGCCGCACGCGGGCGGCGGTGGTGATGCGGGGGTGATGCGGGCGGCGGCGGGCGCGCGGGAGCAGGGGTGAGGGGGCACCGTGGCGCCCGCCTATTCTGCATGGGTGACGCACCCCGAGGTCCCGCCGGTCAAGCCTCGTCGCCTCGTCGACCTCGCCCCGCTGCGCACCAACCCCGTATTCGCGCGGTTGTGGATCGGTAGTCTGATCGCGGGAATCGGGGCGTGGATGTCGGTCGTGGCAGTGGGCTTGCAGATCTACGCGATGACGGCGTCAGCCTTTGCGGGCTCTTCACAAATGAGGGTGTAGAGGGTGTGGGCGGGTCGGTGTTCGGATAGGGGTCGAGGTCCCCCGAAGATGGGAGTTCTAACGCTGCCCATCTGGAAGACCTCGACATGTCTCACGCTACCTTTGTAACGCCTGAT
>JBBRWX010000026.1:0-37471 GCA_038248935.1 Actinomycetales bacterium | reverse complement strand
TTTGTGGGCGCCGGGTGGTATGTGGGGGGGGGGGGCCCCCGGGGGTTTTCCCACGCCCTTTGGGCTCCCCCGCCCCGACTATGAAGCAAGCCACGTCCGTCAGTGGTCACCAGCGCCGACTCGCGCCTCATGTGCGTCATGCGCAACACTCGGTAGGCCGCGCGATCGCGCATCCGTGAGAAAGTGGAGTCATGACCGAACGCAAGAAGGTGCGCATCCATCACTTCCGCGAAATGAAGGCTCGCGGCGAGAAGATCACGATGCTCACGGCCTACGACTTCCCCACCGCCAAGTTGTTTGATGACGCGGGCGTCGACGTCCTGCTCGTGGGCGACTCGCTTGGTGACAACATCCTGGGCAACCACAACACGGGCGCCGTCACGCTCGATGAGATGATCCCTTTTGCGCGCGCTGTCTCTCGCGGCGCTCAGAAGGCGTTCGTCGTGGCGGACCTCCCGTTCGGTACGTATGAGGTGTCACCCCGGCAGGCGGTCGAATCTGCCATCCGCATGATGAAACTCGCCCAGCCTCACGCCATCAAGTTCGAGGGCGGACGCCGGGTGGCCGCGCAGGCCAAGGCCGTCGTCGACGCGGGAATCCCGTTTGTCGGCCACCTTGGCTTCACGCCGCAAAGCGAGAACATGCTCGGAGGGAGGCGCATTCAGGGCCGAGGTGACGGGGCGTACGACGAGATCCTCGCCGACGCTCTCGCACTCCAAGAGGCGGGCGCCTGCATGATCGTTCTTGAAATGGTCATCTCCCCCGTGGCCGAGAAGCTCACGGCCGCTCTGGACGTCCCCACGATCGGCATCGGCGCCGGACCACACACCGACGGACAAGTGCTGGTGTGGCTCGACGCGCTGGGCATGGGCGACTGGAGCCCCAGCTTCTCCAAGCACTTCGGCGAGGTGGGCAAGGCCATGCGCGACGCGGCCACCGCCTACGTGGGCGAGGTCAAGGGCGGGACGTTCCCCGCCGCACACCATACGTTCGATGAATAGTCCCGAGAGGACGCACCAGATGACCACCGTGATTGTCACCGGCAGCAAGGGCAAGCTGGGCAGGGTGGTCGTCGAGGAACTCGCCGCCGCCGGCTACGACGTGCACGGACTCGACTCCGCGCTCGCCCCCGCAAGCCACAACTACACGCGCATTGACCTCACGGATTACGGCCAGACCGTCGACGCGATGTTCGGTGTGCAGGACCGCTACGGAGTGGTCGATGCGGTAGTGCACCTCGCGGCCGTCCCCGCGCCGGGCCAAGTCACCGACGTGGCGACGTTCCACAACAACATGCCTGCCACGTTCAACGTGTTCCAGGGCGCCAAGCGGGCGAGAATCAAGAAGGTCGTCTACGCGTCGTCGGAGACCGTGCTCGGGCTTCCGTTCGAGATCGACCCTCCGTACATCCCCGTCGACGAGGATGTCAGCCGCCCCGAGTCGAACTACTCGCTCGTCAAGCACCTCGAGGAGACCATGGCGGCCCAGTTCTGCCGCTGGGACCCGACGTTGAGCATCATCGCGCTGCGCTTCTCGAACGTCATGTATCCCGACGAGTACGCGGGCTTCCCCGCGTTTGATGCCGACGCGATGGCGCGGCGCTGGAACATGTGGGGCTACATCGACGCGAGGGACGGCGCCCAGGCGGTCATCAGGTCCCTCGAGTATGACGTACCTGGTTTCGACCGCTTTGTCATCGCGAACGCGGACACGGTGATGTCACGCTCGAGCGCGGAACTCGTGGCCGAGCAGTTCCCGAATGTGCGCGTCACCAAGGCGCTCGGCGAGCACGAGACCTTGCTCTGCATCGACAGGGCGCGGCGCGTTTTAGGCTACGAGCCGACGCACTCTTGGCGCGACGGGGTGTAGTCCCCCCGCGATAGTCTTCTTGGCGCGAGTCTTCCCGGCGCTGTTCTTCTCGGCGCTGTTCTTCTCGGCGCTGTTCTTCTCGGCGCTGTTCTTCTCGGCGCTGTTCTTCTCGGCGCTATTCTTCTCGGCGCTGTTCTTCTCGGCGCTAGCCCTCCCCGCGCCACTTCTTGTCTTCGTCATCCCATGCATCGGACTTGTCCGATGCGATATCGAGTGCGCGCGAGGCAGCGTCAAACGTGGCGAACGGGCCCAGCAAGTGCTCCCATGAGCTTTGCCTTCCCTCTTCGACCATGCCCGTGGTGGTATTGAAGAAGTACTCGATCTTGTCGTGGTGCGGTTCCATGTGCGTTGACCTCCCCGTCTAGACTGCCAAGTATGGGATCGGTTCGCGAGAGTATCGCCAAGGGTGTTGTCTCTCCCCGGCGGGAGGTCCCTCAACACATCGCTACGCCAGAGTACGTCGGCAAGAAGAGTGCCGCGCGCTGGAAGGGCGGCGACGTTCCCGATGCGGAGACTGTGGAGCGCATCCGCGCGAGTGGCCGCATCGCGGCTCGGGCGCTCGCCGAGGTGGGGCGCCACGTGCAGCCAGGAGTCACGACGGACGAGCTCGACCGCATCGGGCACGAGTTCATGGTCGACAATGGCGCATACCCGTCGACTCTCGGTTATCCCTCGGCCGCGGGAAAGAGGCCCTACCCCAAGTCGCTGTGCACCTCGGTCAACGAGGTCATTTGCCACGGCATCCCCGATTCGACCGTTGTCCAAGAGGGCGACATCGTCAAGGTGGACATCACCGCCTTCAAGGACGGCGTGCACGGGGACAACTGCGGCTCATTCATCGCGGGCGAGGGTTCGACGCAAGCACGGCAGCTCGTCGAGGTGACCCGAGAGGCCATGATGCGCGGGATCAAGGCCGCGCGCCCTGGTCGCGAAGTCAACGTGATCGGCCGAGTCATCGAGAAATACGCCGCACGCCACGGCTTCGAGTCGGTGCGCGACTACACGGGCCACGGCGTAGGTCCGGCTTTCCACACAGGGCTCGTGATCCCCCATTACGACGCCGCCCCGTATCACTCCGACATCATCGAGGTAGGCATGGTCTTCACGGTAGAGCCGATGCTGGTTGCAGGGTCCCAAAACAACCACGAGTGGTCAGACGACTGGACGGTCGCCACCGACGACGGATCATGGGTGGCCCAATTTGAGAACACCGTGCTCATCACCGCGGACGGCTACGAGATCCTGACAGCGCCATGAGCCAGCATATCGCATTGGGCGTCGACATCGGCGGCACCGGCATCAAGGCAGCACCCGTCGACCTGAAGACGGGCGAGTTCACCGCCGAACGCTTCCGCGTGCTGACTCCACAGCCCGCTACGCCCGATGCCGTCGGCAAGGCCGTGGCCCAGGTTGTCGCCAAGTTCGAGCCGTCAAAGAAGACCCCGATCGGCATCACTTTCCCAGGCGTGATCCAACACGGGGTGGTCCGCTTCGCTCCGAACATGGACCCATCGTGGGTTGGCGTCAATGTGGACGACGTCATGAGGGACTTCATCGGCCGCGAGGTACGCACGCTCAACGACGCCGATGCCGCCGGCTTTGGCGAGTACCTCTACGGCGCGGCGCACGGCCGAGACGGCGTCGTATTCCTCGCGACCCTGGGCACCGGCATCGGCACGGCCCTCATCGTCGACGGCGAGGTGATGCCAAACACTGAACTGGGCCACCTCATCGTCGACGGACTCGACGCCGAGGAGTACGCCGCCGAGTCCGCTCGCGAAAGGCACGGACTCGACTGGGATCAGTGGGCCAAGCACCTGCAGAAGTACTTCTCTGAGATCGAAAGGCTCTTGTGGCCCGACCTCATCATCGTCGGGGGCGGCGTCTCGAAGGCCCACGACATGTTCTTGCCGAAGCTCACGCTGCGCACGCCCATCGTGCCTGCGGAACTTCTCAATGGTGCCGGGATCGTGGGCGCCGCCGCCGGTGCGGCTCACGCCAGGGAGCGTGCCGATGTTGCCAAGAAGAAGGCCTCCAAGCAGTCTTCCAAGGGCTCACACAAGAAGTCGTAAAGACCTCACCTCGAGCGGACGTCAGACCGCAGCGTCGCCGGTGGGACCTGAGACCAGGGACCCCTGACCCAGAAACTCCGTGTGGCGTCCCTAGACTCTGAGTGTGGACAACGACGGCCCTACTGAGTTTGGACTTCCCGCTCTCGTCACGATCGCTGACGACTACACGGTGATCGCGCTTTTGCGCGATAGGGCGGCCGAGCACGCCGATCGGCCCTATTGCGAGTACAAGAACAAGAGCGGGGAATGGGTTTCCGTCTCTCTCGCAGAGTTCCGCAAGCACGTCAACGCCGTCGCAAAGGGAATCGTCGCGTCGGGCGTGAAGCCGGGTGATTGCGTCGGACTGCAGGCGTCAACCCGTTACGAGTGGGCGTTGTTCGACTTTGCCATCATGGCCGCCGGTGCGATGACGGTGCCCATCTACCCCTCGTCGTCGGCGCTCCAAATTGAGTGGATCGTCGCCGACGCCGCGCTCAGGATGCTCATTGTTGAGACGCCCAAGAATCGGGCCGTCGCCGAGACCGTCGCGAACGTGCCGCAGATCCTCATGATCGACGGCGAGGATGGTGCAGTCCAGAGCCTGGTGGCCGCGGGCGCGGCCACGTCCGATGCCGAACTCGCCGAGCGCACTGCGCACCCGCACCTCGACGACATTGCATCCGTGGTGTACACCTCCGGCACGACCGGCAATCCCAAGGGCGTCGAGCTCACTCACCGCAATCTGGTCGAGCACGCACTCAACAACGCGGCGTATCCGGATCTTCACGAGGTCACCAGGCCCGGCAACAGGCTCTTGCTGTTCTTGCCGCTCGCCCACGTCCTCGCGCGCCACCTCGAGATTCTGGCTCTCGCATCGGGAATGACGATTGGCTTTGCGCCGTCACCTGCGACGCTTCCATCGGACCTCAAGACGTTCAAGCCGCACTGGATGATCGCCGTGCCTCGAGTGCTCGAGGCGTTCTACAACACCGCCGAGGCAAGGACAGGCGGCGGCGTGAAACAGAAGCTTTTCAATTGGGCCGCGAAGGTGTCACGCGAGGCTGCAGAGGCGCGCCAGAAGGGCAACTTCGGTCCGATCCTCGCGCTCCGGTTGGCACTCGCTGACCGGTTGGTGCTTCACAAGATTCGCGACGCGATGGGCGGCCAGATGCGATTCATCGTGTGTGGCGGAGCCAGGCTCTCCCCACGATTCGGCTACTTCTTCACGGGTCTAGGCGTCGCCGTCCTTGAGGGCTACGGACTCACCGAGTCGTCGGCCCCCACGACGTGCAACCCGCAGTTCGCGTCTCGCATCGGCACCGTCGGCAAGCCGCTCCCTGGGTCCTCCGTGCGCATCGCCGACGACGGCGAGGTGCTACTCAAGGGTCCGAATATCTTCGCCGGTTACCGTCACGCCCCCGAACTGACGGCCGAGGTGCTCAATGATGGTTGGTTCGCGACGGGAGACCTCGGCTCGCTCGACACGGACGGCTACCTCACGCTGACGGGCAGGAAGAAGGAGATCATCGTCCTGGACGCCGGCAAAAACGTGCAGCCAGCGGGGCTCGAGGACTCGATCAGGACCGATGCAATCGTTCAGGAGGTCGTCGTGATAGGCGACGGCCAGGCGTTCGTCGCCGCGCTCATCGCTCTCGACGAGCCGATGCTGCGCCACTGGCTATCTCAACGCGGGCTGCCCGCGATGACCGTCGCCGAGGCCGGAGCACACCCCGACGTGTTGGCTCACCTCAAGGAACTTGTGAATCGCGCGAACGCGACTGTCTCTAAGGTCGAGTCGATCCGCAAGTTCAAGGTGCTTCCGCGCTCACTCACGGAGGCCGAGGGCGAGTTCTCCGCCTCGATGAAGGTGCGCCGCAAGGTCGTCGTGGACCACTTTGCCGATCTGGTCAACGAGATTTACCCTCGCGGCAGCCACTAAGACGCGAGGCCCTGCCCACTCCTGTTTCGAGGAACTACCGCGCTCCGGGACTCCTGTCGCCACCTCGACCCCGTCGCGCCGATAGGATTCGGAACGTGGATGATATCCGGGTGTTTGCGGGTCAAGGCGGGGCGCAATTTGCCAAGCGAATGTGCGATCACCTCGGAATCCCGCTGCTCGCGTCCCAGACCGATCGCTTCGCGAACGACTGCCTCCAGGTTCAACTTCTCGACAACTGTCGAGAACGCGACGTCTACCTGGTGCAACCCATCGTGGCTCCCACTCAGGAGAACCTGGTGGAGTTGCTGCTGATGATCGACGCCGCCCGCGGAGCGTCGGCCAGGCGCATCACCGTGGTCATGCCGCACTTTGCGTACGCCCGGTCGGACAAGAAGGACGCCCCCCGTATTTCCATTGGCGGGCGGCTGGTCGCGGACATGCTCACAGCGGCCGGCGCAAATCGCGTGCTCACGATGGCGCTCCACGCGCCGCAGGTGCACGCGTTCTTCAGGGTGCCAGTCGACCAGTTGCACGCGCTTCGTGAGCTCGCGGGCCACTTCGCGTCACTCGACCTGTCCCGGACTACCGTGGTCTCCCCCGACCTGGGGAACGCGAAGAACGCGTCACGGTTCGCGAAGTTGCTGGATGTTGAAGTTGCGGCAGGTGCCAAGGAACGCTTCCCTGATGACCGCGTGAGGATCACCTCGATCATCGGCGACGTTGAGGGCCGCGACATCATCGTGCTCGACGATGAGATTGCCAACGGAAGTACCGTCGACGCGATCGTCGGATTGCTTGAAGACAGGGGCGCGCGCGCCATCAGGGTCGCGTGCACGCACGCCATCTTCGCGAATGGCGCCCTCGATCGCATTGCGGGCAACCCCAGGGTCACCGAAATTGTCACCACCGACACCGTGCCGCACAATGCCGCGTTCTCGCACGAGAAGCTCACCGTGATCTCGGTCGCGCCTGCCTTCGCAGAGGCGGTGCGCCGCATTCACAGTGGCGAATCGGTCAGCGCACTCTTCGAGTAGAGCGCCACCACGAGCGACGCCTCTAGCCCTCGTCATCCGCGAGAAGGCGGTACATGTCCTTGCGCGCCTTGACCAGGATCTCGAGTGCCGAGGCGGCCAGGTCGCCCCTGTCGTGCCTGCGGGCGACGTGCATCGCGGCGTGCCGCAGGTCCATCAGCTCGGCCCGCAGCGAGCCAGCGGCGTCGCCGGCCCCATCGGTCTCAAAAAGGCCCTGGTTGTGCTCGCCGTGTTCGTCGACCCACGCGAGCCCCTCGGCGGTGAGCGATGCGTTGCGTCGACCATCGACGGTAGCGATCGTGATGAGCCCCTCGTCCTCAAGCGCCTGCAAGGTCGGGTAGATCGATCCAGCACTCGGGGTCCACAGTCCCCCGCTGCGTTCCTCGATTGCTCGAATCAGGTCGTAGCCGTGCCTGGGTTGCTCCGCGAGAAGCACGAGGATCGCCGCGCGTACGTCACCGCGGGCGCGCCCACCTCGTGGGCCCCTGCGTTCCGCCGCTCCGCGACCACCTCGTGGGCCCCTGCCGCTGCGCGGCCCAAACCCACCTTCGTGGTCGCCGAACGGGCCGTGGCGACCCCACGCGAGTTGCGGGCCATCTCCGTCCCCTGACCGGGGACCATGGTGTCGTGATGAATGCCTCATAAGGCTCTCCTTTCCATCAAGCGATATGGACACGATATATCGCGATGTAACCATCGTCAAGGCTTAGCCCCACAAATCGGCTGATTTCGTACACGGAGATTGCGATCATGTTTCGCCACGCCCAGTGGGTTCCCGTTCTAGGTGCAAGCGATTACATTGGAGCCTGTGAATGAGAACACTCCGCCCGTTGCGGCACGCGAGCACTCCGTCGAGAGCTTCACCAGGGAGTTCCTGCGCGAACTCAACTTCAGCCAGGGCGTGGACCTGGACAGGGCATCGGACAACGACAAATACCTGGCCCTCGCCAAGACGGTTCGCCACTACCTCATGACGAGGTGGCTCGAGACGCTCCGCAACCAGTACCACGACCAGGCCAAGACCGTCGCATACCTGTCTGCGGAGTTCCTGCTCGGCCCACAGCTCGAAAACAGCATGCTCGCCGCGGACCTCGAGTCAATCGCGGCCGAGTCATTGCGCGGCCTGGGGATCGACATCGAAGATTTGCGTGCCCTCGAGATTGAGCCAGGCCTTGGCAACGGCGGCCTCGGCCGCCTTGCCGCATGCTTCATCGATTCGCTCGCGACGCTCAACGTGCCCTCGATCGGATACGGCATCCGCTACGAGTACGGCATCTTCCGCCAGACGTTTGTCGACGGCAAACAAGTGGAGAAGCCCGACAACTGGCTGAGCCTCGGCTCGCCTTGGGAGATCGCTCACCCCGAAAACGCGGTCGAGGTGCACTTTGGCGGGCACACCGAGAAGGCCCACGGGGGCGCCGACGGTGCACGCGCGTGGCTTCCAGGATGGCACGTCATGGCCGTCCCTTATAACTACATGGTCCCCGGGTACCGCAACGGACGCGTCAACACGCTGCGGCTGTGGAGCGCCAAGGCGACACAGGCCTTCGACCTCCAGATCTTCAACGCGGGAGACTACGAGGAGGCCGTTCGCGCCCAGACGGTCGCAGAGAACATCTCCAAGGTCATCTACCCCGAGGACTCGACGCCTCAAGGCAAGGAACTACGCCTGCAGCAGCAGTACTTCTTCGTGGCGGCGTCCCTGCGCGACTTCCTGACCAACGTCTTGCCGCCCGACTACCCTCTCGAAAACTTGCCGAACCGCATCGTGTGGCAGCTCAATGACACGCACCCTGTGATCGCGGTTCCCGAACTCATGCGCATCCTGGTGGATGAGAAGGGCTGGGATTGGGACAAGGCGTGGGGCATCACGCAACAGGTCTTCGCATACACGTGCCACACGCTGCTTCCCGAGGCGCTTGAGGTGTGGCCAACCGAGCTTCTCGGCAAGCTACTCCCGCGGCACCTCGAGATCATCTACCGGATCAATGAGGAGTTCGTGGAAGAGGTCCGCGCGGCCTACCCCGGCGACGAGCTCCGCGTGAGGCGCATGTCGATCGTTGCCGAGCAGCCCGTCAGGGCGGTGCGAATGGCTCACCTTGCCACCGTCGCGGGTTTCAAGGTCAACGGTGTGGCCGCCTTGCACTCGGAGCTGTTGGCGGAGAAGTTGCTCGTTGACTTCGCGCAGATGTGGCCCGAGAAGTTCACCAACGTCACCAACGGCGTCACTCCACGCCGCTTCATCCGCCTGTCAAATCCCGGACTATCCGGCCTGATCACCGAGGCCATCGGCGATGGCTGGGTCACCGACCTCAGCCAATTGAGCCGCCTCGAGCCGCTTGCGGACGATGCCGAATTCAGGCGCCGCTTCCGCGAAGTCAAGACAGCAAACAAGGTGCGCTTGGCGGGAGTCCTTTCCCAGCGCGACGGCATCGAGCTCGCCGGGGACGGCATGGTCGACGCCATGGTCAAGCGTCTCCACGAGTACAAGAGGCAGAGCCTCAAGTTGCTCCACATTGTGTCGCTTTACGAGGGCATTCGCTCTGGTCGCATTCCGCTCGACACAGTCACACCACGCACCTTTGTCTTTGGAGCCAAGGCCGCGCCAGGGTACGTGCGCGCCAAGGAGACCATCGAGCTCATCAACGCTGTCGGTCGCACGATCAACGCCGACGCCTCGCTCAAGGGCCGCCTCAAGGTCGCGTTCCCCGCGAACTACAACGTGAGGCTCGCCGAGACGCTGATTCCCGCAGCCGACCTCTCCGAGCAGATCTCGTTGGCAGGCAAGGAAGCTTCCGGCACCGGAAACATGAAGTTTGCGTTGAATGGGGCCCTGACCATCGGCACCGACGACGGCGCCAACGTCGAAATTCGCAAGCTCGTTGGCGATGAGAACTTCTTCCTCTTTGGGATGGACGAGCCAGCGGCCGCCGAGCTCCAGGCACGCGGCTATCACCCAGACGAGTTCTACGAGTCCGATGCGGACCTCAAGGCGGCACTCGACATGATCGCGTCCGGCGCGTTCACCCACGGCGACCGAGGAGGCGCGGTGACGTCGATTTTTGCGTCCCTCACCGAGCGCGATCGGTTCATGGCCCTCGCCGACTTCCGCTCCTATGTGGACGCGCAGGCAAGGGTCGAAGCAGCCTACGCAGATCAAGAGGCGTGGAGCCGCTCCGCGATACTCAACGTGGCCCGCAGCGGCTTCTTCTCTTCGGATCGCTCGATCAGGGATTACCTCGACCGCATCTGGAAGGCCATTCCGATCGACCAGAACGCCTAACGCGCGGGGGGATACTGGGAGGGTGACTACTTCCGCAAGCCCCTTGGCGCGCGTCCGGTCGCGCGTGGGCGAGGCCCTGTTCGCACGCGTAGCAGGGCCAAATGGGCACGACGCCAGGAGGCTGGTTCACGGGACCCCAGGGCCGCGCTGGTTCCCCAAGGGATCAGCGATTCGTCGGGTGCATGGGGATGCCTCGATGTGGGTGGGCGGCCTGCGGGCTCTCCTCTTGCAGTCGCTCCACCCGCTGACCATGGCGGGAGTGGCGGGCCACTCGGGCTATCGCGGGGACCCGTGGGGGCGGCTCGAGCGCACCTCAACATTCCTGGCATACACGACGTTTGGCGCGGCGGACGATGCGCAGGCTATGATCGATCGCATTCGCGCCGTCCACGAACGCGTACGTGGCAAGGCCCCCGATGGCCGCGAGTACAGGGCAAGCGACCCGCACCTGCTCACGTGGGTGCATATTGCAGAGGCAGACTCGTTCCTCACCGCCCACCAGCGCTATGGCGCGCGTCCGTTGAGCGCTTTAGAGGCCGACGAGTATGTGAGCCAAGCGGCGCGGGTCGCCGTCGCCCTCGGGGCGACCGACGTGCCCACGACGACCGCCGAACTCGCGGCAGCGCTCGACAGGTACCGACCCGAACTCGCCGCGACAGAGGCCGCGAGGGACACCGCGCACTTCCTCTTGCACGAGCCTCCGCTACCGTGGACCGCTCGCGTCCCTTACGCGCTCATCGCGGCAGGGGGCGTGGCCCTAATGCCCGCGTGGGCCCGCCAAGAACTTGGCATCGACAGCCGGTGGGTGCGCGGCGTCGGCGGCCCTGGGGGCGCTCTCGCGACCAAGGCCGTGCGTTGGGGATTGAGCGCGGCCCTACCCGACTACCCCACACTGTGAGCCGACTGCCCCACGCTGTGACCGCTAGGGGAACTGCAGGGGCGCACCGGGCGCGTTAGCCCGCCCCGCCCACCTTGGAGCCTGGAGCGTAGGTGCCCGCTGCGATCTGAGCCCAAAACTCGCCAATCGTGTCCGGATTGAGCAGGACGCAAGAGCCGACGCCATCGACTCGGTAATCGAGGGACGAGATGGGTGGCGTGCCCGTCACCGCATCGGCGCCCTTGGCGGCGTTGAACACCATCGCCATGCGCGCCAGGTCCAGAGCGTGCGTTCCGCTGCTCACCCTGAAGCTATCGAGGCCCGCCTCCGTCACCCTCTTGGTCTTGAGGGGATTGAGGAAGGTGGACGGGCTTATAGCCTTCTTCGCAACCGCCGACACCACTTGCTGCTGGCGCTGGGTGCGGCCGATGTCGCCTAGCGGATCCGCGTAGCGCATGCGCGAGAACGCGAGTGTCGTGGCGCCGTCCGTCTGATGGCATCCCGCTTGCCACACGAGCGTGCTGTAAGGGTCATTCACGTCCGCGTCGTAACACAACTCGACCCCTCCGAGCCCGTTGACCACGTTTTCGACTCCCAGAAATCCGACCTCGACATAGCGGTCAATCGTGAGGCCCGTGAGCTGCTCGACGGTCTGGACAAGGAGCTGCGGACCTCCGAAGGCGAAGGCCGCGTTGATCTTATTCTGACCGTAACCCGGGATGTCGACATACGAGTCGCGAGGGATCGAGATGAGCGCGGTAGGGCCGTTGACGGGTTGGTGCATCACCATGATGGTGTCGGTGCGCGCGCCCACCGTGCCGTCGTCCATCCACCCGTCCCGGGAGTCGGAGCCGACGATGAGATATGTCTGACCGGGCGTGTTTGCTCCGCCACTGAGCGCGTCCACCGTCGTGATCCGATGCTCGACCCACACATTGATCGCGACGGCCGACACCACCATTACTGCGACGAGTGCGATGAGTATGAGCCGCACGCGGCGCCATCGCGAGCCGCGCGGCCCGCGCGGTGGCGCCAGATCGGCGGGCGGCCTGCGCTCTTGAGTGACGGGCCGTACCGGAGGACCGTCCGGCGGGCGGGTATGCGAGGCGCGCGTTGCGGCCGCCCGCGGCACCGGTGGATTGGATGGCGGGGTGCGCGGTGGCGGCGCATTGGACGACTGGGGCCTGGGCGACACGGGCCTGGGCGACTGGGGCCTCAGCGACCGTGAGCCACCAGTCGGGGTCGAGGAAGACGGGGTGGACGACGACGGCATGGACGAAGACGGCGTGGACGACGACGGCGTGGACGACGACGGCGTGGACGACGACGGCGTGGACGACGACGGCGTGGACGACGACGGCGTGGACGACGACCGTGTCGCGGACGGCCGCTGGGCGCCATGCCGCGTGATGTCTGGCCGCACCGGGCGCCCGCGGGAGTCCTGCACCGACCTCCGTGGCGGCACTGCGGGAGGGCGAGGAGTGGCATCCTCAGGCTTGGGTGCGGAGGCGCCCGTCGCGCCGTTTCCTCTTGCAGGAATTGAAGGAGGCATGGGCCGACGTCGACTGTCGGGCCGACCGTCGGGCCAACCGTCGCTGTCGCGGCCGTCTTCGCCACCTGGGTTGCTCACCATGCGAGGCTATCCCGGACGCGGACGCGCGCGATGCACGCGCGCCGGGGGCAGTTCCGCGGGTTGCGCATCGTCCCGACTCCCCCACCGACGACTGGGGCGCGCCGCTCGTGCGCGGCGCGCCCCTTCGTCGTTATGGCGTGGGGTAGTCGGTGATGTACACCGGCACGCCAATGCTGCCCGTGGTGGCCGCTCCCCCGGCCCCGTTGACCACATGGTTGATGGTCCCTGCGCTGAGGTTGACGGTCATGATGTGGTGCAACTGCACCCCGGGGTTGTCCGGAACCTCGAAGCCGTTCTCCGTCATGATCGCCGGGTTGTTCTGGTTGAAGACGTACACGCCTGCCCCGTAGAGGTGGTGCGTCGTGACGAAGTCGGCGACCTTGTATCCCGGGTATCCGAGCGTGCCGTCGGGCTGGGTCCAGTCCGCCTGAGTGGGCGGGTCGTACGGCAGCTCGTTCTGGTAGAACACCACCGTGCCTCCGTCACCGTTCCACATGGTGTTGTACGTCTGGAAGTGCTCGACGAACAGGCCCGTTGCGGTCACATTGTCGCCGTTGACCACCACGCCGACGCGGCCGACGTTGGTGTTCCAACGGTCGGTGTCGCCGTTGACGCCTTGAGTGAAGCCCTCAAGCCCGTGGTCCGCACGCCACACCCACGTGTGGTCAACCAGGACGTCGTCGCTGTTAATGACGAGCGCGGTGTCGACCGAACCTTCATGAGCTCCACCGACGCGGAAGTACACGTCTGAAAGCGTGGTGGGATTGCTTGCGACCGACTTCTGGTGGCCCTGACCGTTGGAATCCTTGCCAACCACCAGGAGCGCATCCGACTTCTGGGGGCCCGCGTCGAAGCTCACTCCCGCGATCACCACTCCGGGCACATCGGCAACTTCCATCGGCGTGACCCCGCCTGACGAAGTCAGCGTGGCGTGTCCCATTCCCAGAACGACCGTGTTGGCTCGCTTGACCTTGATGGTCGAGCCGATGTCGTACACGCCAGGAGTGAGGAGCAGATTCTTACCTTGAGCGAGCTGGGAGTTTATCCAACTGACCGAGTCGCCCGGCTTTGCGATGTAGAAATCGCCGATTGGGACGGTGCGCCCTGCGGTCATGCCGTCATCCCACGAGACGCCACTCGAGTCCCTTTGAGCCGAGGGAACCCTGACGTTGTAGTCGCCCTCCGCATCGACGAACAGGTACGGCTTCTCCCTGCTCACCGAGGTGGTGGGGAGCGTCGTGTACGGGTCGGCGGGGAAGTTCGCGTCGCTCGGCGCTCCCACCACTCCGGAGAACACTTGGTTCCACACGCCGTTGCTCCACCCGTCGACGACAGAGTTGCGAACGAGCCACTGCTGTTGCGAACCGTTGATCGTGAACGGCAACTTGGAGTCTGCAATGAAGCCGCCGCTCGCGTATTGCGGGCCCGCCGTGCAGTAGTCCATGAGCGACAGGTTGCCACCCGAGATGTCGAGCCTGCGCATTGACACGGCCTGCGAAACGGCCCAAAAGTTGGTACCCGTTCGGCATCCGCGATCATTCGCCGAGATGTCAAGTTTGAGGTTGGACAGCGTGCGCCAGAAGTTCACGAGCGCGAGGCAGTTGGACGTGCCGCCGTCGGTGAGGCAACGGTTGTAGACCTCGATGGTGCCGTTGATGGTCGCATCGTCTGGCGACGCGCCCAGGCCGGCGACCTCGGTGTAGTAGCCGACCTCGACGCGGAGCGGTTGCTCGGGCGTTCCGTAGGTCCCTGGCAAGAAGTACACCGCGTGGCGCGACGTGCCCATCTCGTTGTCACGCTGTTGGTCTGCGAGGGCGTCGACCTGCGCCTGAATGGCTGCGAACGGCATGCTCGGATCGAAGATGGTGACATTCGACCCGAAGTCCGGCGCCCCTCCGGACGGATCATTCTGCGGCGACGCCGCTGCGGGTGCTGCGCCTGCAATGATCAGTGCTCCAGCTCCCAAGAGGGCAATACGCCCTCCCCATCGCCTGGCGTGGGTGGTGGCCTGCATGTGGCTTTCCTCTCCATTGAGGTGAAGGCGAGCGATTCGCCCGTTACTTACTTGACAGTAACGAGATTCGGCGAATGCCGCAAAACGTGGCAAAAGGGGCGGGTGTGCGACCGGCCCCTGCGCCACAAAGCGCAGTGCAGCGCCGCGCCGCGCCCCACGCATAGGCTTGGGGTAGGAGAGGCTGGCCTCGCGCCGAGTACGCATCGGCGGCGGATGACGCCCCCGAGAAGGGAATCACTATGGAGTACACCCGACTTGGTTCAACCGGGCTGAAGATCAGCCGTCTCGCGCTCGGCACGATGAGCTATGGCGCCGCCGACAAGGCGTTCCCCGCATGGGCTATGGACGAGGAGGCGGCGCGGCCGTTCTTCCGCCAGGCCGTCGAGCTCGGCATCACCTTCTGGGACACCGCAAACGTCTACTCGGCGGGAACGTCGGAGGAGATCGTGGGCCGCGCCATGCGCGAGTACAGCTCTCGCGAGAGCATCGTCCTCGCGACCAAGGTTCACTTTCCAATGCACGATGGCCCAGGCGGCTCCGGACAGTCCCGCAAGGCGATCATGGAGAACATCGACGCCTCTCTGAAGCGACTCGACACCGACTACGTGGATCTGTACCAAATCCACCGCTTCGACCCCACCACTCCCATCGAGGAGACGATGGAGGCGCTGCACGACGTCGTCAAGGCGGGCAAGGCGCGCTACATCGGCGCCTCGGCCATGTGGACCTGGCAGTTCGCGTCAATGCAGCATGCCGCCGACCTGTGTGGCTGGACTCGCTTCGTCTCGATGCAGGACCAGTACAGCCTCCTGTACCGCGAGGAAGAGCGGGAGATGTTTGGCCTGCTGGCCCACGAGGGCGTCGGCTCGATCCCCTATAGCCCGCTCGCGAAGGGAAGGGTGACGCACCCCTGGGGCACCACCACCGCCCGCAATAGGAACGATGCGGTCCAAGACCGGACCTTCGTGGACGCCGACGAACCGATCGTCAACGCCGTCGAGGCAGTCGCGGCAGCGCGCGGAGTGTCGATGGCCCAGATCGCGCTCGCGTGGGTGCTGCGCAACCCCGTGGTCTGCGCACCGATCGTGGGCAGCACCAAGGTGCACCACCTGGATGACGCGGCGGCCGCACTCGACCTCGACCTCACCGACGCAGAGGTCACCGCTCTTGAGGAGCACTACACGCCGCGATGGCCCGCAGGGTTCTAAGGGCCCAGAGGGTCGATCCACCCTGCGAAGCTCGCCGCGTGATTACCTTAGAGCCATGACCGATCAGAGCCAGTTATTCCCTGGCAAGCAGTTCATCTCGACCGTGCTCGACGCGCTCGATACCAAGACGCTCATGACCGGAGGACTGGCGCGCGTGTATGTGATGCGCGCGGCCATGGCCGGCGTACTCATCGGGGTCATGTACCTGGCGTACTTCGCGGTGCTCGCCGCCTTCGCAGGCATCGGAAACGGGGATCTCGTTGGCGTTGGGCGCATCGCCGGCGCGCTCGTGTTCGGCTTCGCGCTCGTGTTCATTTACTACAGCAAGTCCGAGTTGCTGACGTCGAACATGATGGTCGTGTCGATCGGCGTGTACTACCGCCGCATCAGGGCGTTCAGGGCGCTGCGCATCCTCGCAATCTGCTACGCCGGCAATTTCATCGGCGGGCTCTTCGTCGCCGTCCTGGTGCTTGGGTCTACGCTCGGCGACGGAGCCGTAGGCGACCAGATGGCCGCGGCGGTCGGCCACAAGGTCGCGTACCTTTCGGAGGGGGCTGCGGGCTGGTCGGACCTGTTTGTGCGGGCGATCCTGTGCAACTTCATGATTAACCTGGCCATGATCCTGGTCTACAACGGGATGATCAAGGATGACTTCACCAAGTCGCTCGCGATGATCATGAGCGTGTTCGTGTTTGCCTTCGTTGGCTTCGAGCACTCCGTCGCGAACACGGTGTTGTTCACCATCGTTGGCCTTCAGGGCGGACTCGACCTTGGACTAGCTCTGGGCAACATCGGGATCGTCTTGCTAGGGAATTTCGTGGGTGGCGGGCTACTCATCGGGCTCTACTATGCCTACGCAAACGACGAGCGCCGACACCTCCGTAAGCAAGAGGCGAAGTCCGGCGAGTAGCCCGCCCACCTGGTCGCCCTCTCGGCGAGCAGACAGGCGAACCACCTGCTAGCTAAAGGCTTGGGTTCACCATTACCTTGAGAGCCTCGCGGGCGTCCATCGCCGCATAGCCAGCGGGCACTCCGTCGAGCCCGACGGTCACGTCGAAGACCTTGCCCGGCTCGATGCGCCCCTCAAGAACGTCGGGAAGCGCGGCGTTGATGTAGGCGCGCACGGGCGCGGGGCCGCCGGTGAGCGTGACATTCTTGCCGAACAGCGAGGCAAAGCCGACAGGCGCGTCCTGGTATTGCGGCACTCCCACGCGGCTGATGACTCCTCCTGGGCGGACGATGCGATATGCCTGCTCATAGGCAGGCATGTGGCCCACTGCCTCCAAGACGATGTGGCTGCCCTCGCCGCCCGTAAGCTCCATCACTCTGGCGATACCCTCTTTGCCGCGCTCGGCAACCACATCGGTCGCTCCCCATTCGCGGCCCAGGTCGGTACGCGCCTCGTGGCGACCCATGAGGATGATCTTCCGGGCACCCATCTGTCGCGCCGCAAGCACGGCCGAGAGTCCGACCGCACCGTCACCGATCACGGCGACGGTCTTGCCGGCCTCGACGCGACCCATGTGAGCGGCGTGCCAACCGGTGAGATACACGTCGGACAGCGTCAGCAGGGAGGCCAGCAGGGCCTCGTCCGCGTCCTCGCCCACTCCCGGAACCTTGACGAGCGAGCCGTCGGCCTGCGCGACCCTGACCGCCTCGGCTTGGGCGCCTGTGAGGAAACTGCCGTGCACGCATGACGTATGGACGCCCTCGCGGCAGAACACGCACGTGTTGTCCTCGAGGCCGAAGGGGACGATGACGAATTCGCCCTTTGAGATGCGCGAGACGTCGGCGCCGATCTCTTCAACCACGCCGATGGCCTCGTGCCCCATCGCCTGGCCTGCGTTGCCCGCGGGCTTGCTGTGGAACGGGTGCAGGTCCGATCCGCAAATGCAGGCCCGCACCACGCGCACAACGGCGTCGGTCGGTGCGGTGATGGTGGCATCTGGAACATCGACGACGCGGACGTCGCCCGCTCCGTACATGAGTGTGGCCTTCATGAACTTCCTTTGATCCGGTGCGTTGGTGTGACGTAGGTGCAACGACAGCTTGGCTCAGATGTTTCCCTCAGAGCGTGCAGCCCGACCTCGCGTGTGCGCCTTGGCAAAGTCATCGAGGCTCCGAGCGAGTGCCCGGATGCGATCCTCGGACCACCCGGTGAGGGCGGCATCAAGCCGACTCACTCGGTATTCGGCAGCCTGCACGGCGAGGTCTCGTCCCGCGTCGGTCGCGGTCACGAGTGCGCTTGTCGCGTCGGCAACCCCTCTCGACTTCGTGACTACACCTGACCGCTCGGCACCTGCGACGAGGCGGCTGGCGATGGATGGGGCAACATCACGACGCGCCGCGATGTCTCGAATGCCCTGCCCATCGGTCGGCAGCGCCGCCAAGATCAGCAGCGTCGATAGCTCGATGGCGCGACCACGGTCGTCGACTACATGGGGCGCCTCGAGGAATCGTCTCACCGCCAACAGTGCCTTGTCGAGCGTCTCGAGATCGGTTCGCAGTGCCGACATATGTGTACTCTACACATATAGACAAAGGAGATGCCGTGTACCTCGTCACCGGAGCACGTGGGAATGTGGGCGAAGTTGTCGCTCAAGAACTATTCAGTTGCGGAGAGGATGTTCGCCTCGCAGTCCGCGCGCCAACGCCAGACGCCACGGATGAAGTCGCCTTCGACTTTACCGATCCCGACACCTGGAAACCCGCCTTCGACGGTGTTGAGTCGATGTTTCTTGTTCGCCCGCCAGCGATCGGGAATGTGAAGCGCGACCTCCTGCCCGCCGTCGCCGCCGCTCGCGACGCTGGCGTCAAGCACGTGGTGTTCCTCTCGCTACAAGGCGCGGACCGAAACAAGGTCGTTCCGCACGCGACGGTCGAGGCATGGCTCAGGGAATCGGGCCTCGACTGGACCTTTGTGCGCGCCTCGTTCTTCCATCAAAACCTGACCACGACGCACGTCGAGGAGGTGCGCGAACACGACCAGATCCTCGTCCCCGCCGGGCGCGCCGCCACCGCCTTCGTCGACGCGCATGACGTCGGCGCCGTAGCGGCCGCCGCACTGCGCGACCCAGGGTCGCACCGCGGCCGGGCATGGACGATCACAGGGCCGCGGGCGCTGACCTACGACCAGATCGCGCAGATCCTCACCAAGGAGCTCGGCCGGACCATCCGTTACGAGCGGCCCGGCGCATTGCGGTACATGCGACATGCGCGCAGGGACATGCACATGCCGTGGGGAATGGTTGCGGTCACGACCGCGATCTACACCACCGCGCGCCTGGGCATGGCGGCCGGACTGAGCGACGACGTCCGCGCGATTCTGGGCGGAGAGCCCATCGACTTCACGGAGTTCGCCCACAGGGAACGCGGCGCATGGATGCCTGCCGACGGCCCGGGTGAGCCGTGACGGCAAGGTTATTCAAGGGGCAAAAACGACGAGTCGGCACTCCGAGACCGAAGGTACCTGTCAATCTCTTGCTCAACAGTGGCCGTGTCGGTGGAGTTGTACAGGATCAGGTTGCGCAGGTGCCCGTAACTCTCGAGATCGAGCAATTCGCGAAACTGGACTGCGATGCCTTCGGGCTCCGAGCGGACAACCACCCCATCAGCTCGAATCTTGATCGACGTGGCGAGGTGAACCGTCACCCGGCACGGGATCCTCTCCGGAAACGGCGTGGTGGTGGGCAACCACAGGCCCTCGAAACTGATATCGCGGACCTCACCGGAGAGCGTCTCGCCACTGGCCTCGACATCGACCGGAATGTGGGAGTTCACGCGGGTGAACTTGCGATTATTCATAATTTCACTGTAGCCGAACCTGCACACACACCGGCCGTCAACCCCCTGCATGTCACGACCAGGGACCACCTCAACACCGGTTGGAAGGCGCCGAGGCCCTTCGTGCTTGGAGGCCCGACGGGGGCCCCACGGGGGCCCCACGGGGGCCCGACGGGGGCCCCACGGTACGTGCGAGCGTGAGCGAGGACACGAATCATGTGCGCCCCGACAAGAGGCTCACGAATCACATCTCTTGCCGGAGTGTGGCATTTTTCGGGGCACGCTCCCGCAGGTCTGCTACCGGCCGTGGGATCCAATGCTGAGGCCGACCGCCTCAGCCGGTGACGTCCTCCGGCCTCAGGTTCACTCGCCGCAACAGTTGAGCGTTGGCCGCGACAACAATCGTTGACAGGCTCATCGCGATCGCCGCGACCGCAGGAGGCATGGTGAGGCCGGCCCACGAGAACGCTCCGGCCGCGAGAGGGATCGCGATCACGTTGTAGCCGGTCGCCCACGCCAGGTTCTGGCGCATCTTTCGATACGACGCGCGAGACAAGGTGATCACACCGAGCACGCTGCGAGGGTCAGAACTCGCGAGCACGACGCCCGCCGCCTCCATCGCGACGTCGGTGCCCGCGCCGATCGCAAGCCCCACATCCGCGCGCGCCAGGGCTGGCGCGTCGTTGACCCCGTCGCCAACCATCGCTACCCGCTTCCCGCGCTCTTGCAGGGAGATCACCGCCTTGTCCTTGTCGTCGGGCAGCACCTGCGCGAACACCTCGTCGATGCCAAGCGTGCGTGCGACGGCGTCGGCCACGGCCTGTGAGTCTCCCGTGATGAGAGCGACTTCGATGCCGCGCGCGTGCAGCGCGTCCACCGCGGCCTTCGACTCTTCGCGGACGGGATCGGTCGTGGTGAATGCGCCAACCACCTCACCGTCGACCACGACGTACAGCACAGCGCCACCCTTGTCTCGCCACCCGGCCGCGGCATCCTCGACGCTGGCGGGCGCCGTGGCACCCACCTCATCGAGGAGTGTGGGGCCGCCCACCGCAACGAGCTGACCGTCCACGGTGGCCCTGACGCCGCGACCAGGGAGGGTCTCGCCATCTTCGGCGGAGGGGATCTCGACATCCCTATCCTTGGCTGCCGTGACAACCGCACGCCCGATGGGGTGCTCGGAGTCGGATTCCACTGCCGCGGCGAGCGCAAGCATCCTGTCCTCGTCCCAACCGTCGACCGTCGCGGACTCCGTGAGCTTGTGGGCGCCCTTTGTGAGGGTGCCGGTCTTGTCGAACAGCACGGTGTCGATGGTGCGCATCGCCTCGAGCGCAGCCGTGTCCTTGATCAGAATGCCCTGCTGAGCGCTGGAAGACGTGGAGATCGCAATGACCAGCGGGATTGCGAGGCCGAGCGCGTGCGGGCAGGCGATCACCAGGACCGTGACCGCGGCAATGACACCGCCAGAGACGTTTCCCGTCAACGCGTGGATCGCAAAGGTGAGGATGGCCGCACCCAAGGCGATGTAGAAGAGCCACGCCGCGGCGCGGTCCGCCAGCAGGCGGGTCCCTGAATGCGACTCTTGCGCCTCCTGCACCATTCTTTGGATGCCCGCAAGCGCCGTACCTTCACCGGTCGCGGTTACCTCGATGCGCAGCGAGCCGTCGGTGGCCACCGTGCCCGCCACTACCTTGTCGCCCTTGCGCCTGACCGCGGGCTGGGACTCTCCCGTGATCATCGACTCATCGACGGAGGCCTCGCCTTTCACGATGGTGCCGTCGGCGGGGACGCGTCCGCCAGGGCGGACGATGACGACGTCGCCGTTGGCTAGATCGGCGATTCGCACGTGCTCGGTCTCGTCGCCATCGGTGATGCGTTCGGCATCGTCCGGCAGCAACTCGGCGAGCGCCTGGAGGGCTCCGCTGGCCTGGCCCACCGCCTTCATCTCTTGCCAATGGCCCAAGAGCATGATGACAATCAGCGCCGCAAGCTCCCACCAGAAGTCCAGTTCGCCCATTCCCAGGGTCGATGCCGCCGACGCGAGGAAGGCGACCGAAATCGCGAGTGAGATCAGCATCATCATGCCCGGCGTGCGCTGCCTCAGCTCGTCCCTTGCCATCGTCAGGAACGGCCACCCGCCGTACACGAAGATCGCGGTGCCGATCAACGGAGGAATCCATGCGGTGCCAGGGAGGTCGTAGCCGAGCCAGCCCTCGACCATCCCTGATGTGGCGATCACGGGCAGGGCAAGGATGAGGTTTCGCCAGAACAGGCGCCGGAACATCATCGCGTGACCCGAGTGATCGGTGCCGTGACGGTCGTGGCCTTCGTGGGTCGCGTGATCCTCCGACGAGGCGTGTCCGGACGTGTCCGCCACGTCAGGCGACTGGTCGCCGTGAGCGTGGGTCACGGTGTCATGCGCGTGGTCGTGTGCCATGGGGACCTCCTAGAAAGGGCGGGACGCTCTCACCATAGATGTTCCATTCAACTGGAAGGTCAAGTCGAGATGTTCACGAACCTCGGTAGGGCGGATGAGTTGGCCGATAATGCCCACCCTCGAGGCTGTCTCCTAGCACAGCCAATCCTTGTGCGACCGCCGGGGTCCCTTCCCGAAGCACGATTGTCTCTGCAGGTGCGCCGAAGACCTCCGTGAGGGTCTCCCGCATCACGTCGGCATCCGCGTCGATTCCATTCCAGTGGCGGATCGCGATGACTGCCTGGTTCACCAGCATGCCGAGCCCGTCGATCGTCACGCAGCCGCGCGCTTTGGCCTCGTTGAGGAACGCGGTGCGAGGCGGGTTCGGGATGATGTCTGCGACGACCATCTGCGCCGCGACCGTGCCGTAGTCGATCTCGGGCCGAGCCTCCACGTCGGGGAACAGTCCCACAGAGGTCGCGTTGATGAGGATGTGAGTATCGGCTGGAACGGCGAACGCGGTTTGCCAGTGCGCAGCGGAGGCGTCGACACCCGTGCGTTCGCGCAGGTCGCGGACCAGATCCTCACCCACCTCACGGCGCCGGCTGACGATGAGAATATGACCAGCGTTGGCGAGCGCCAGCTCGAACGCTATCGCTCGGGCAGCACCTCCAGCCCCGAGAATGACGATCCGCTGCCCTTGCGGTTCCACGGTGTCCCGAAGTGAGGCGAGAAAACCCTGCCCATCGGTGTTCTCGCCGATCAGCCGACTGTCGCGGATCACCACGCAGTTGACCGCGCCGATGAGCGCCGCCGACTCCGCGAGCTCATCGAGATGTTGAACGACGGCGATCTTGTGGGGGAGCGAGCAGTGGAAGCCTGCCCATCCCATCGCAACGGCGCCGCGCACTGCGGCCTCCAGCCCGTCGCGCGCGACCTCGCAGGTCACATAGCGGCCGTTGAAGCCCGCGTGGCGATACGCGGACTCAACTATCGCGCCGGTCGGGTTCTCTTCCGCAGGTGACGCGAAGAGGCCGGTCAACTGACTGACAAAACCTTCCGGCAAGGCCATGGTGTTCCTCCTCAGGGTCGGCGGGGCGCCCGCGGACCGCGCTAGTGCCTCAATCTACGAGAAGTACGGCGTGTTGTTGATTTGGGGAAGCGAATCTAGCGTGGCCACGACGACGAGGTCGCTCAGACGATCGTCCAGCCGCCGTCGACCATGAGCGTCGACCCATTAGCCATCTCGCCGACGTCGCTCGCCAGGTATTGCACGGCAGCGGCGATATCCCTGATCGTGGCGAAGCGGCCCGCGGGGATCTTCGACAGCACCGCGTCGCGGAAGCTCGGTGTGTCGAGCCGCTCGGCCGTTCCCGCGGTGTACGTGAAGGTGGGCGCGACCCCTGTCACAGTGACGCCCGCGCCGCCCCACTCGAGCGCCAGCGTCCGGGTCACCTGGTTCAGACCACCCTTGGAGGCGCAATAGACGACCTCGTCTTGGTTGGCCACGACGGAGATCTGCGAGCTCATGTTGACGATTCGCCCATAGCCGCGTGGGAGCATGTGGCGAGCCGCTGCCTGCGCGCAGAAGAACGCTGCCCGCAGGTTGAGGTTCATCATCGTGTCCCAGTCATCGACCTTCACGTCAATTGCCGGGATCGGACGCCCCATCCCTGCGTTGTTGACCAGGATGTCTATGTGGCCGAGGTCGGCCGCAATCCGGTCGAAGAGCGGTCCGATCTGGGCCACTTCCCGCAGGTCCGCGGCGTAGGTGCGTGCAGAACGGCCGCTTGCCGCCAGTTCATCGCGCAGTTGCTCGACTGTGGCCTCGTGTCCACCGACGGCCGCAACCGCCACGCCGCGGTCGACGAAGTGGTCGACGAGTCCCCTGCCGATGCCACTGGTGGCGCCGGTGATGACCATCGTCTTGCCGCTGATGTCGAAATCATTCATAGCACTACCTTGCCTCACCCTTGCAGCGGCGTCGCGGTGGCCGCTCGGGCACTGTCGAGTGCCCGAGCGCGCCAGCGCGACCGTTTAAGCCTTCTGCAACACGGGCAGGCCCGCGACGATGGCCTCGACCTGGGTCTTCGCGTCGCCAAACAGCATGTCCGTGTTCTCCTTGAAGAACAGCGGATTCTGCACGCCCGCGTAGCCGGTTGCCATGGAGCGCTTGAAGACGATGACGTGGCGCGCATGCCACACCTCAAGCACAGGCATTCCTGCGATCGGCGACGATGGGTCGTCGTTCGCTGCGGGATTGACCGTGTCGTTTGCGCCAATCACGAGCACCACGTCGGTATCCGCAAGGTCGGGATTGATCTCTTCCATTTCCAGGACGATGTCGTAGGGCACCTTTGCCTCGGCCAAAAGCACGTTCATATGACCAGGAAGGCGACCTGCGACCGGGTGCACACCAAAGCGAACCTTCACGCCGCTGGCGCGAAGACGATGCGTCAACTCGGCCACGGGGTACTGCGCCTTGGCGACTGCCATGCCATACCCGGGGGTAATGACCACGGACTTGGCCGACATCAACGCCTCGACGGCGCCTTCGACGCTGATCTCGGTGTATTCCCCTGCCGGGCCATCCGATCCTGAGACGTGGGTGCCGGTATCCGTACCAAAGCCACCCAAAATGACGGAGATGAACGAGCGATTCATCGCGCGGCACATGATGTAGCTCAGGATGGCACCCGAGGACCCGACAAGCGCTCCCGTGATAATCAGGAGGTTGTTGCCGAGCATGAATCCCGCGGCGGCGGCGGCCCAGCCGGAGTAGCTGTTCAGCATCGACACCACGACCGGCATGTCCCCACCACCGATGGCGGCGACCATGTGCCAACCGAGTCCGAAGCCAATGACGGCCATCGCCAAGACCAGGATGAGGCCGAACGAGTGGCTGCCGTCGCCCAGGGCGACCAGCCACACCATCAGCGCGAAGAACACCGCGAACAAGGTCATGTTGATGAGGTTGCGGCCGGGAAGCACGAGCGGCGCGGAGCTCATCTTGGCCGACAGTTTCAGGTAGGCCACGATGGATCCGGTGAACGTGTAGGCGCCGATGAGCACACCAAGAGCGACCTCGACCGTGTGGACGCTGTCGCCCCCCGACTCGGCGAGGTACGAGTTGATGCCCACCAGCACCGCCGCGAGCCCCACAAAGGAGTGGAACGCCGCGATCAGTTCTGGCATCTGGGTCATCTCGACCTTGCGAGCGATCGGGGCGCCCACCGACAGGCCGATGGCCAACACGGCAACGATCAACAGCGCCGTGAGCCACACCGGCTGGCGGTCAGGGAACTCGGCCGATAGGTAGAGGGAGTACCAGACGGTGGCGCCGAGCGCGAGGCCCATGCCGATGATGCCGATGATGTTTCCGCCGCGTGCGGTGGTCTGCTTGGACAGCCCCGCCAGCGACAGGATGAACATGACTCCTGCAACGATGTACAGGCCTTGAATCAGTCCGATGGTTGTCATGGCGGTCACGCACCCTTCTGGAACATGCTGAGCATTCGGTACGAGACCAGGAACCCACCGAAGATGTTGATCGAGGCAATCGAGGCTGCCACGAACGACATCACCAGGACCGCAATGTCCGTCGAACCAAGTTGCAGCAGCGCCCCCACCAGGATGATTCCCGAGATGGCGTTTGTCTGCGCCATCAGCGGCGTGTGCAGTGAGTGAGATACCCCGGAGATCACGTAGTAGCCCACCACGACGGCGAGCAGGAATACCGTGAAGTACGAAACGAAGGACACCGGCGAGGTTGCGACCGCGAGCACGACGAGCACCGCCGCGATAGCCGAGGTGATCAAGCGCCTCGTGGCCTTCTTGGCCTTGGCCTCGGCGTCGAGCTTGGCCTTCACTTCCGGGTCAATGACGGGAGCCGCGGGCCCGGCAGCTGCGGCCGCAGACACGTTCACTGGCGGCGGCGGCCACATCACCTCCCCGGCGTGGGCGACGGTCACGCCACGCACCACCTCGTCTTCAAAGTTCAGCACCACGTGTCCGTCTTTGCCCGGAGTCAGGAGCTTGATGACGTTGACGATGTTGGTGCCGAACAACTGCGAGGTGTGCTTGGGCATCCGGCTCGTGAGGTCGGTGTAACCCACAATGATCACGCCGTTGTCGGTCACGATGCGCTCGCCTGGCACGGTGAGTTCACAGTTGCCACCGCCGATGGCAGCGAGGTCGATGATGACCGATCCCGGCTTCATCGCGGCGACCATCTCGGCCGAGATGGTGCGGACTGCCTTGCCCCGCACCAGCGCAGTGGTGATCACCACGTCGGCCTTGGCGGTCTCCTCCGCGTACATCACTGCGGTAAGTCTTTCCTGCTCCGCTGACAGCGCCTTCGCATAGCCGTCGGTGGAGACCTCTTGCTGGGCGGCCGCCGCCTGCACAAACGTGGCACCCATCGACTCGATCTGCTCGCCCACCTCGGGGCGAACGTCGAAGGCCCTCACCTCGGCACCGAGGCTGGTCGCCGTACCGAGCGCGGACAATCCGGCGACGCCTGCGCCAATCACGAACACGTTTGTTGGAGGCGTCTTGCCCGCCGCGGTCATCTGGCCGGTGAACATGCCTCCGTAGTTTTCGGCGGCCTCGATCACTGCCCGATACCCAGACACGTTCGACATCGTCGACAGCACGTCCATCGACTGGGCGCGCGAGATACGCGGCACCGCGTCGAGCGCCATGCCGGTGATGCCACGCTGGGCCAGATCCGCGATGTAGTCGGGGCTTGACGGCGCGCTCATCATCGAGATCAGCACCGCGCCCTTGCGCATCTTGTCCAACTCGACGCTGCCTGGCGCGTTCACCGCGGTGACGATATCCGCACCCCACGCGGCCATGGCATCCGCCACTTCGGCCCCTGACGCCGCATAATCAGCGTCGGCGAATGTCGCCTCGACGCCTGCCCCCTTTTGAACGACCACGTGGTAGCCCAGTGCCACAAGTTGTGCCACGGTCTTGGGGCTTGCAGCGACGAGCCGCTCCCCACGCTTGGTCTCTGCAGGAATCCCCAGGGTCATCGGTTCGACGGCTTTGTCGGCCCCTGTTGACTTCACGCTAGGTTCAGACATCGTTGTTGCCTCTTCGCGTCGACGGATTGGTACCCAGCGATACCCTACCGGGCATTATTGCCAGGACACCCCGGACGAAACGCCTAGGCGGGTCCCGCTTTTTCGCGTGACTGGGACGGCACTACGTCACCCCTGTTCTAGGGCCTGAGCCAAATCAAGAATCCCGCCACACGGTCTTGCTTGCGCGAGGGGACATGGATGAGTTGGCCGAAACGCGAGGTTCTGCCGCTGGGAGACTCAGTCAATCTGGCTCACCGGAGCCGCCGGGAACTCACCGTGTTGCGACGCAGCCATGCCGTCTACGGCAGATCGGGAGAATTCACGTAAGATCATTCTTCGACCGGACTCGGTCGGGAAAACCGACGGGACGCTCCAGGTTCTCCAACGGCCGGCATTGCCACGGCAGTACCCGCCGTTGTTCGCGGAGATGCCAGGCGTCGTGGCACCATCGGCGTGAGCAAGGGCGTGCGGGCGGCGCGGGCGGGGACGTTGCGGCCGAGGACGTTGTAGCCGAGGACACTGCGCGGTGGCCTGGCGCCCGATCTCGTCGACCTGGCGCACTTTGCCAGTGACATGGGCGCGGGAGCGACGCCCGACCCGTCACGGGCGGGCGTGGCATTGCGCGCTGCGGCGCAGTCGTGAATTGCCGTAGTCGTGGTGAGGATGCTGAGAAGGAGGAGATGTGGCACGAGCAGGCCAACGCCGGTCAGCTGGCGCGCGAACTGGCGCAGCACGCACTGGTGTAGCACGCACTGAGCGCGGCGCTCAAGGGCGCCGCACCCCGCCCGCCGCGCAGGGGATCATCTCGGTTCTCGCCGAGGTCGCCAGGGAGGTCGACAGCGCTGTGCGGCGACCGCCGACGCGCGCGTCTGCGCGCACAAAGTTCCAGGTTGTCGCGCTGCTCGTGAGAGAAGAACGGGCCCGGGTGATGGCAGACGGTGGCCCGACCGAGCCGCAGCGCGCCCAGAAGCTCAAGCAGCTCGACGGGGTGGCGACCCTCCTGGCCAGGACCGCCGCCCGCGATACCTCGCTGCTCCAACTGCTTGCCGAGGACGCCCGGATCTCAGACTCGGCTCGCGCCTTCAAGGCGACCGTCATGCGTGCAGGCGGTCTGGAGCCACCTGAGGAGCCCGCGCCCGCCGCATCGACCGCGACCGTGCCTGGTGCCGAGAACCAGGTAGTGCCCCAGTCGGTGGTCTCGCGCCAGCTCGCAAACCCGTTCCTGGCACCGGACTTCGAGGCTTCGGCCGCGCGGAGCGCTACTCGGGCCCGCAGGCTGGCCGGCTGGGAGCTGCTTGAGCCTCTCTTCAGGTCTTTCGAGCATGGCGCGACCGGCGCACCGGCCTGCATGCCGCTGCCCGAGGCCCGCTCGGTGTCCACTCCCCCCGGCCGGGAGTTGATGCCCCACCAGGCCCAGGTCGTCGCGGCTGCGTCCGGCGGCCATCGCACGTTCCTGCTCGCCGACGAACCGGGCCTCGGCAAGACGGCCCAGGCGCTGCTCGCTGCTCAGGCGGCCAACGCCTACCCGCTGCTCGTCGTGGCACCCAACGTGGTGAAGACGAACTGGGCCCACGAGGTCCAGCTGTGGACGCCCCAGCGTCGGTCAACGGTGGTCCATGGCGACGGCGATCGCGTCGACGCTTTCGCGGACATCGTCATCGTGAACTACGAACTCCTCGACAGGCACGTCGGCTGGCTCGGCGATCTCGGCTTCCGCGGCATGGTCGTCGACGAGGCGCACTTCATCAAGAACAAGAGTTCCCAGCGCTCCCAGCACATCCTTGCGCTCTCGGAGCGGATCCGCGCCCGCACGGCCCGGCCGCTGCTGATGGCTCTCACCGGCACCCCGCTGATCAACGACATCGAGGACTTCCGAGCGATCTGGCAGTTCCTCGGCTGGATCGACGACGCGTTGCCGCTCGGCGCGCTGATGGCCTCCCTCGAGGAGACCGGGCTCACCCCGGTGGACCCAGGGTTCTACGCTGCCGCACGGGCAAGAGTGATCGACATGGGAATTGTGCGCCGCCGCAAGGTGGATGTGGCAGCGGACATCCCCGCCCGACGGGTGGCGGACATCCCTGTCGAACTCGACGGCGCCGCCGGTCGCTCGATCCGGGCAGCGGAGGCCGCGCTTGCCAGCAGACTGGTCGGTCGCTACCAGTCCGCCAGGAAGGCGCGTAAGGGCGGCGGCGACGTGGAAGGAATAGACCACACCCTCGTTCGCCGAGTGGCCGCATCGGAACTCAAGGAGTCGAGCGCGCAAAGCGGCGTGGAGAACGTGTTCACGATGGTCAGGCGGATCGGGCAGGCCAAGGCGGGCCTTGCCGCCGACTACACCGCGCAGTTGGCCCGCAACGTGGGCAAGGTCGTGTTCTTCGCCAAGCACGTCGATGTGATGGATCAGGCTGAGAAGGCCTTCGCCGATCGCGGCATCCGCTACGCCTCAATCCGTGGGGACCAGACGCCCAAGGTGCGCGAAAAGAATATCTCCGCGTTCCAGAACGACCCAGACGTGGCGATCGTGGTGTGTTCCCTCATGGCGGCAGGAGTGGGGCTCAACCTCCAGGTCGCCTCCAACCTGGTGCTGGCCGAGCTTTCCTGGACCTACGCCGAGCAGACCCAGGCCATCGACCGTATCCACCGGATCGGCCAGGCCGAGCCAGTCACCGCGTGGCGCATCGTCGCCGCGCACACCATCGATTCCAAGATAGCCGAGCTCATCGACAGCAAGTCAGGGCTGGCGGCGCGGGCGCTCGACGGGGCACCAGATGAGGACGAGACATCCTCCACAACGGTGCAGCTCGAGGCCCTTATTGGGCTCCTCACCGACGCGCTCGACGCCGAGGGCGTCGACTGAGACCACCGGACTCTCCGCCTCGTAGACCGCATTCGCGGGAGGCCATAAGCGGATGAGTTGGCCGATACGCCGGGTTCTGTCGCTGCACCGCGTTTTGGGGCGAATGAGCGCTACTGAGCACCACATATGTTGTTCTACCTGGGAAGACACGTCGCCCATCTCTTTTGGGCGCCATTGAGAGTTCGTGGTGTTGCGAAGTTTTTGCGAAGCATCGTCCCAGGTGTAACCGAAGCGTCTAGCCGGGCACGGTGATCCCAGTCGCATGTCCGCCACTGACCCCACCACAGGCGCCCAGAAGTCTGAGGCGGGCGCCCACCTTCGTTGAGCCCGTGCGGCTTGGGCTTCGTCGACAGGAGTCTCGACGAGATGCGCGAAGCAATTGCATCGCTCGTGCTCACAACAGACGCCACGCCGACACTTCATGCGACGGGTCCGCTCGGTTACCCATACCGAGGGGCTATCGCGTGCGAACAGCAAGTCCAATGCGAAGGGCGGCGGGCCGTGTCGGGGACGCCCGGCAAGGATCCGGATCGGTGCGCGACATTTCGGTTCGTCGGCGCGTGCACGGTCCCACAACCCAGAGTGGTGCACACCGAAGCGAACTTCCTAAGCGCCAGCGGACCGGCGCGACGTTTCCCGGTCGAGTTGGAGATTCGCAAAGTCGATAGTTCTCGGCGCGGGGAGTCTGTAGTCGTGGCGTACGCGCAAAGACGCGACACCGCTACGCCTCCGCTATGGAACATGGCCGTCGTCGTGATGTCAACTAGCCGACCATGCGCCGCTCCCCCTGGCTAGCAGAAATCTGAACCCGCGACTGTTCGACCCTCGGTGTGTTTCCGAACCGGAATCGGCCCGTTTGACCATGGACCACCCGCACCGTCATGGCCCGAACTCGGTTCGCCGACGCGTCCCGCGCGGAATTGGCCACCGGAGAGGACACACAGGAGGCACGCTGACAGACCCACGAGAAACACTCGGTGGGTCCCAGCGCATGCTTCAAACCTCGCGCCGCAATACCGTGGGCCGAAGAAAACTCGCCAGCGTCGAACCCACCGAAATCTCACTTTCCGCTACGAGAAATCTGGACCCTTGCCAAAGGCGGGCCTCATCCTGTCATCGGCGACGTCAAACGGAGGACACACGCTGCCGCAGAAGGCGGTCAGCCTCCTCCAGACGGCGCTTTGTCTCCTCCGCCATCTGTACAACCTCGTCATCGTCCGCAGCACGGTCAGCCTTCTCGTTTACCGACTCTCTGACGATCGCGTTCACAGGGCGGCCCATGACGAGACTTAGTGCCTGAAGCGTCTCGTACTCCTCCTGCGTAAAGCGAATCGACAAGACACGGCTTTGAGACATGTTGGAACCTTCCCTAGTAGGTACGAGCGCGCTACAAATCTGCGCCCCGCGGCGTAACTCACAGAACGAATGTACCACTTTCACCATGTAGTTGTGTGTTACATTTCTGTTACGTTAATCACAGCACGAGAAGGAGGTGACTCGCTGTGGACCTCTTTAAGCGATTCAATCACCAAGCCGAGGAGTCCGAGCGGATCGCCTACTCCCTGGCGCACGCGGGGTTCACCGCAGTCAGAGCCCTTGAGAGCCTTGCTCTGTTCGGCGTGGACATATCCGAGTCGGAGGCACAAGCGAGTCAAACGCGCATGCCCAACACCTCCGCCGACGTTGACGATGCCCTCGCTCGCGTAAAGATCGGGGCTGCGCGGCGACGCGCAACGTACTCGGACATTGTCGACGGCGCTACCCTAACGGGAACCCCCGATGAACAGGGCGAGCAGCAGATCGGTTTTGACATGGCCGCGATGGACGCGATGACACACACTGCCGCCCTCGAGTGTGTCGCGCTTCTCGGAGAGGAGGACGAGTTCCGGGCCGAACATGGAGGCGGATCGGCGCGAAGGGGCGACCGCCTGAGGAGTCTGATGGATTCCGAGTTGCCCTTCGCAATCGTTGACCCTCTAGATGGCTCAAATCAAGCCGCCGGAATGGGCAACCGATCGGGCTGGGCAGCGTGTGCCATGGTCCGCGTCCCGGGAAGCCCCTCCTTGGCTTCGGCGGTGCTGCTTGGAGATGGCCGCGGGTTCACGAGCGGTTCAGATGGGATCTGGGTGAGCGAGTCCACTCACCCAGACCGCGAGGTTGCCGCGTACCGCCTCGAGCCCCGGCTCGGTCCGACCGTATTCACTCGACCGCACTTCGTCATCCCAGCGAGCAAGTCGTCGACTGTTTCAAGGGCCAAGGCGATAATGGACGCAGACCCAGAAATCAGGTGGATCTCGCCACTGGGCGGCAACCCTGGGCTCCTCACCGGGATGCTCGCCGCCGGAGCCGTATGCGGAATGCAACCCGAAGCCTATGCATGGGACCATATGGCATCGTTGATGCTCGCGTCCGCTGGCTTTCCGGTCCTGCGCGCTTCTGACGAAGGCCAGATCGATCCGATCGCGCTTACCGAACTGCTCCTTACGGACATGGCGCAGGGACGCATGACTGAGACGCTTTACGTCGGGCGCACCCTCGAGTGGGCCGAAAGGCTTCGGAACGCTGACGCACGCTCGCTCCAGCACGCGCGCGAAATTGACTAGAGGGTACCCCCGAATCTGACAGTTCGGACAGCAGCGACGGCGGTGGACCGGATGCGCTCGGTGTTACGTCAAAGAACATCGAAAACGACATCGAGACTGTGGCTCGCCACTACGACAGAACGAACATCCTGAACCAATCAGCGGGCAGCGCGAGGTTGCCACGCCACTCCCTGGCAGGGGTCGGGTCCCCTCCCGCTCAGCAGTGCAGACCCTTGGGACAACTCCCCGCACGACCTCTCCGCGTCAGGGCCGCTTCTTTCTTTGCTTCCGCTTTCTCTTCTTGGCGCTGGACCTGGGCTTGCTCTGCGGCGGCGGGGAACTGACAAACGCGTCTGCCGGGAGCAAGCGCAGGACCGCCTTGTCCATCTCCAGGTCCGGCGTGCGTAGCGTCCCGTCATAGATGACGCCGTCAAGACTGTTCCCCTGGGCGTCGTATGTGAATACCACGCCCCTATTGAACTTGATTTGGTACATCTTCGCGCGAAGATACGCGCGGGCCTGCTGTTCAAACACTTTGCGCGGAGTCGTCGGCGGCCTTGACATCCACACAAGGAGCCAGGCGTCGCTGAGCCTGCTCCCGAAGGGAATTGTCTGTGAGTGCTCGCGTCCATCCTTCCGAGTCGCGGCTAGCAACCTTTGCGGTATGCGCAACATGTCTGCCTGCACCTTCGTCGCGCCCGCCAACAACGTCGCGCCGATGCTGAGCCACCCGTAGTCCCCGCGACTCGCCAACGCGTCCACGAAGGGTTTCATAGGTGATCCTGAAAGCGAAGGTTTGCTGACGCGCGGCAAGCCAGGATCAAGTTCCGCATAGTGCCAGTCGTCCAGAGGGTCCGTACGTGTTGTGATGAGCGTCCGCGTCTGCCTTATGCGCCGGCGTGTGTCGCTCGGTCGCGGTGGCGGGAGAAAAGGCATTTCTGCTGCCACCACGGTCGGATCCGGCGCGACGTACAGTCCGGCTTCGTAGAAGTAGAGGAAGAGGTCGAGTTCATCGGGGGACACGAATGCGAGCGACACCTCGGGGTCGCAACGCCTCCTCAGATACAGCAAGAACTCTGCAGGTCGGTCGACCAGTTGCGCGATGACCTGGAGATCATGAATCGAAACCGTCCACGGAACCTTGTCGGCATCGATAAGCCCTGCTGCAACTAAGTCGCTTGTCGCCGTGGCGACTCCAGAAAGGTCTTCAAGGCTCAATGCGATGAGGTGCATTTCGCGCACGTGCTTGAGATCGAGCCAACCCACCCGATGGATCTGGAGCCCGCCGTCCTCTTCGATGCGCTTCGGCACACGTGCCGCTTGATCGGATGCGTGCCTGATGATTCCAGTAAGGTCTCGGCGCAACTTCCGAGTCTCCCCCGCCCGCGAATGTGGGTTGATCGCCACCGCTTTCGCCTCCACGATGAGGGCCACATCATCGATCACGAAGAGAAGGTCGCCTTCGACCTTCTTCGTGTACCCGCTGGGCGAGTGCGCCTCCTCTGTGCCATTCGCCGGCACAAAGTACTCGAAAGACGAGTACGTCGTCACACCAGGAATGATTGACTCGATCGCCGCCTTGCCGAGGTCCTCGAGAAGCCTGCCCCTCCACTTCTGATACTGGTCCCACTCGGGAAGCGCCTTGAGTTCCTGTTCCAGGTTCTCCCGGATCGACGGGAGCACGAGCGCCTCGTGTACGAGCATGTGCTTTCCGGCCTTGGTATGCACGACTGGATTCGTGCGCAGGGGATTGTCGCCACGCATGAAGCCATCAAAGACCTGTCTCGAAGTCGATTTGCCTGTGTCTACGGCAAAGCGCCGAAGCACCGCCTCGACGAGGTCGACCTCACAATTGAGGATCTCTGCGATGTCCTCGGCATCGATGGCCACGAGGTCTGCTGTGGGCTGCCAAATACGGTTAATCGCGGCACCGGCGTGCTTCCTAGTCTCCGTGTCCGGCGACGTCTCGCCAGAATGAGTGGCCTCGGCCAACGCCTCGAAGCCGTCCGCCATACGGTCGTTCATTCGCTCAACGTGGAGGTCGTGCAAGCAAGTTAGGACCGCATAGGCATCCGAGGCGTCGAACCCGAGATGCGCCGACAACGCTCCCCGCACTTCTTGCTGCCCGAACAACAAGTCGTGGGTCGCCTTCAGCATGTCGGGATAAGAGGAGTTTCGGATCCATACCGCGCTTGCTCGGACCCTGAGCGCGAGCGAGTCCAAGTCCTCCGCGGGCTTTTCCCAGGCCGTGAAGATGCTCCGCATCTGCGCGAGTCCGATGAGATCGCCGATGGACTCTGCCCAGTCGTGGGCGGCCCGGTAAAGAGAGTTTGGGACTTCGTCGAACGACGACCCATCCTCGTCTCCGACACACACAACGAGAGCGAGTAAAGAAAGCAACTCGGCCTGCGTGGCGCCGCGCTCCGTGTCCGGCTTGGTCAAGCCCGCGAAAGACCACGGCAGACACGCAATGCGTGCCAGTTCTACAACTCTCTCTGGCCTATGGGGCTCGAGTGACTGTACCAACGCGGCCAGGCCCTCAGTTATTCGGCGGTCAATCTCGTCTAGAGGTGCGGCGAGCGCGGCCAACTCCTCAAAGAGGTCGAGACCGCGACCGACATCCTTCGCGACCGCAGCCACATGGCGATCGACGCTAACGGCGTTGCCGCGCTGGGACCCACCCCCTGAGTTCCCGTGTCGACTCCCCCGCGCCATGAGTTCACCCAACCACGCAGCCACGGTAAGTCAACACGGCGCGGCCAGGCAACACGGAAGGAATCTCAAGAGGCTCGTATCTTCACCCCGTTGGCACGACACCGAACACCGGGCACGGGCGACACCCAACGAAATCCACCTGGACGAGTATCCGGATCCGATCACGCCAGGTCAGTACTTCCGGTGACGTCTCGCGACGACGCAAATATCAGGCGTCCGAAAGCCGTCCGGCCAGCGGACACCCCATGACTCATGGTTCAGCCAGCGTAACGATGGTGTCCGTTAGACCCGTCCGAAAAATTGCCCGGTAGGGGCCCGTCAAACGGTCAGGTTGTTGTGGCAACGCGTTGGACCTCGCGGTACACCGTGGCGCGCCCCACACCGAACAACTCCGCAAGTTCGGAGGTCGTGTGCTCACCTGCAAGATGGAGTTCTAAAAGATGTGCGGCCTGGCGACGCGACAACTTGGGCTTCTTACCTTTCAGCCGCCCCTTGGCCTTGGCGACGGCCATGCCTTCTCGGGTGCGAGCGCGGATGAGGTCAGCCTCAAACTCCGCGACCATCGACAGCACGTTGAGCAGCAGTCGGCCAACGGGATCTTTGGGATCGTGGGTAGACCCGCCAAGTGACAACGCCACCCCTCGACTGGCGAGTTCGTCGATGATATTTCGGGCATCCACTACAGACCTGGCAAGTCGATCGAGTTTTGAAACGACCAGGGTGTCACCCGTGCGACATGCGGCCATCGCCTCTCGCAGACCCGGGCGGTCACGGTTCGTGCCCGTCAAACCCTCATCCGTATAGATACGTTCGGGATCGACCCCGAGTTCACGCAATTGAGCAGATTGGGCAGAAATCCCATATTCCTGTGCCCTCGTCGAAACACGTGCATAGCCAACCTTCATGGAGCCACCATCTGACAGAGGTGTGACATCAGCGGCAACAAACCTTTGCCGACGCCTCCACCATCTGCCACCAACCGTTCGGCTCCACGCACACAAGGCATGAGCGGCACCCACGTCAATCCCCCTGGCGACCGGCCAGCAAAGTCAGCCCGACCGGCCACCCAAGGCTTCACTTGGGGAGCGGTGGACCTGTCTCATACGGGATTTCGAGTGCTTTGGCACGCCGACTCGTCAGCCATTTTCGGCGGCGTGGATACCTTGCAAGCAAGACGCCCAATGACCCACCGGAGGAAACACCATGTACAGCCAGAAACACACCACGATCGCGGTGACCGAAGCACACCAGCAGGCGCTGAGCGCGCTGGTGAACAACACCACCGACGGACGGTTCGCGGGCCTCGACTACGCCACCCGCCGTCTGAACGCGCCGGCGATGGCAGCGATGAGCGACATCGTCACAGCCCTGTCCGAAGTCGCATCGGGCACCGCGGTGACGTTGAAGCCTCGTTCCGAATTCGTGCCTCTAGTCGAGGTGCGTCGCGCTTTCCGCGTAAGCGACACGGGCCTTCGCCGCTGGCTTGCCGAACGCAACATCCCGGCACACCGCTCGGGCAAATACTCCTACTTGTCCCGAGCCGACTTCGAGTTGTTGCGGCAGTGGCGCATGAGCCTGATCTTCCCAGACGCGCAGTAGTGGAATTCGTGCATGCGCCACCTCAAAGCCAGAGCGCCAAAGCCACGCACTTCCGTGACCGCTGGCGAGAATCGCGCGCATCAATCTGCATCCGGAGCGCGCCGGCCCTTGCAGCGCGGTGTGTCCACCTGCTCGCGCTCGCATCCACACCGAAGCGCTGCAGCCGACGCGTTCGACACTTCCCACCAGTAGCGCGGTACGCACGAAGGGCTACCACACCTCATTCGCTACCAGGCAACTTGTTTGCACAGGTAGACATCATGCCGGGCAGCCGCAGCGCAGTGAAAGAGCACCAACGACTACCACACCTTTGAGCGAAATACCTGCTAAATAGGCAAGTGACTCTAATCACAGGCTCTTGAGATCGACCTTTCCCTGTGTGCTAATAGACCCTGACTGAACACAACGCACCACAACTCCATAGCCTGCTGTCAGGCAGAGAAGAAGACAGACGATCCAGGGTGCAAGGCCCGGCCGCCAAGGAAAAGGCGCTAACACCCGTGAGGCCTCACAAGCCCTGTACA
>JBBRWX010000025.1:0-37523 GCA_038248935.1 Actinomycetales bacterium | reverse complement strand
CCGGTAGTCTTCTTCACCTGGAAGGTGCTCCTCGAACTCGTCTGATGTGGTTCTCAACAACCCACATTCTCCCAGTTCAGGGGCACTTTTCAGTTCACCAACACGGCCTCACACAACACCACCATGAAAGACCGAGGCTAGTCTTTCGCGGCGGCAGCCGTCTCTTCGAGCGAGTACTTCTTGACCACCGCGGCGCACAACTCCGGCGGGAAGTCCACCGAGCCCACGACCGTGTTGAGCTGAATCCCCACGCCGCCCTTAACGATCGCGAAGAGGTACTTGCCCTCGACCGACATCGCAAACTCCGCAACGTCGCGCGAACGGGCTGCGGCATCGAACGACGCGGCAACCACGAGGCGCGGCGCGCCGTTCACCATAGCGATCACCGGGGTGAATGCGCCACCGCCCTTGGGCTCGTCGGGGGTCGGAACCACCACCTTGCTCTCCATGAGGGCCGCCACAAGATCGTCGATGTCTGCGGCACCCGACCGCACCCGGTTCGCGAGCTTTTCCAGGGACGATGATATCTCACGAGCCTCTACCGTCGCCCTGATCGACGCCAGCATCGGCGGAATGAGGCCGAACTTCCCTGCCCCCGTCTCGACCACGAGGCCTAGGTCCGTGCGTAGCGTCCCGATGACCTTCTTGCCGGTCATCACCGCAAAATCGGGCGCCATATCGAGCACGTGGGCAGCGGCGTCCATCGAGGTGAAGACGGCCACATAGACCACTCCCTCGACCTCCGTCATGACCGCGCCCATCGCGAGCTCTCCGTCGCCATCGAGGCCCATGGGCACCTGCAGTTCGGCCTCGAGCAGCGACTCGATCAGCGCGACGACGGTTTCTTGGTCCTGACGCCCTGAGGCGATGATTGCCTCCACCACTTGGGCCTTGCTCAGGTTGTCGATGTCGTCCGGCAGGATGATCGCGTCGGTGGTGACGTCGATGTCCGCCGGGGCATCGTCCACGCGGGTGTCGGCATCGTCCACGCGGGTGTCGGCATCGTCCACGCGGGTGTCGGCATCGTCCACGCGGGTGTCGGCATCGTCCACGCGGGTGTCGGCGATTTCGGGGGCCGAGCCCGTCTCGGGGGCGCTGTCGGCGGCCTTGCGGCGAAAGAGTCGAGGCATGCACACCACCGTAGCAACCACAGCATTGGCCCCGAGCCGGTGCCACACCGGTGGGCCAGTCGCGCCAATCCAGCCTCTCCGGGCCGTGCGCAGCCCGGAGCCGGTACAGATTGAGCCACTGGCGGGCAATCAGGGCTCAAAACCGGTACGGATTAAGCCACTCCCGCAAAACGCGTCAGCGGCTGGCTAAGCAGACCCGTCGTAGACCGCTTCCGCGCCCGCGACTCCACCGCCTGCTGGAACCGACGCGCCCGCCTCACGAAGCACGGTCTCTAAGGCGGCGAGGGTGGTGATCACCGCGTCGGTCCTCGCGTTGTATCCCATGGTCCCGATGCGCCACACCTTGCCCTTAAGTGGGCCAAAGCTCGCGCCGATCTCGATTCCGAACTCTGTGAGCAAACGGCCGCGCACCTCCTCGCCGTTGACGCCGTCCGGGATGTTCACGCCCACGATGTTGGCCATCTTGTTGTCGCGGTCGCCAAAGATGGATAGCCCTAGACCCTCGGCTCCCGCCATCATCGCCTTGCCATGCAGCGCATGCCTGGCCTGTATCGGGCCAAGCCCCTCCTCGAGCACAATGCGGGCGCACTCGCGCGCGCCATAGAGCATCGTGGTGGCCTCGGTGTGGTGGTTGAGCCTGCGGGGCGACCAGTACTCGAAGATCTGCCCGAGGTCGAAGTAGTTGGAACGGATGGGCTCGGCTGCAACGGGGTCACCCTCGTCGCGAATGCCCATCTCGATCGACTTGCGCGCGTTGATGACGCCCACGGCGCGAGGCGAAAAGGTCGCGGGACCTGAACCAGGCGGCCCTCCCAAGCACTTCTGGAGACCCGCCGTGGATGCGTCGATTCCCCACGCATCGGCCAGGAACTCGTTGCCGCCAAGGGTCGCCGTCGTGTCGGCATACAGGAGCGTTCCGTACGTGTCGCACAGCGCGCGCACGCCCGCGAAGGACTGCAGCACCGTGGTCGAGGTGTCGCCGTGCACCATCGCCAAGAGCTTGGGCTGGAAGCGAGCCAGCGCGTCTGCGATCTGGTCAAGCTCGGCGACCTTGCCCCATTCGACGTCGATCGTGTGGACCTCGGCGCCCGCGCGCAACGCGATCTCGACAAGCAAGTGCCCAAAGCGCCCACATACCGCCACCACGACCCTGTCCCCCGGCTCGAGAAGCGACACGAACGCCGCCTCGATCGCGCCTCGCGCCGTCGCGTCGACCACGAGCGTCTGCTCGTTCGCGGTCACGAACACGCGCCGGTACAGCGCCATCACCTCGTTCATCGTGTCCGTCATGAACGGGTCGTACTGCCCCACCAATTGCGCCGCCATCGCCTGGAGCACGCGCGGGTGCGCATTGATAGGCCCTGGCCCCATGAGCAGGCGATCGGGCGGGTTGATTGGTCCAGGAATACTCATCGTTGCTCCCATTCGATGGCGCGTTCAATGAGCGCCAGGTCGGAGCCACGCGGTCCAATCAGGCAGACCCCAACGGGGCCATCATCGGTCACTGCGAGCGGAACGGACAAGGCAGGCCTTCCCGTGAGCCCCGCGATAGCGGTCATCCCCAGGGTCGCCTCGCGCAAGGTATTGAGCGTCTCGGCATCCGCGCCGATGCTCGGAGCGGCCGACGCCGCCGAGGGCAGCACCAGCACGTCGTCGCCAAGTGCGGCGTCGATTTGGGCCGCAAGCCTCCGCACACGCTCGAGCCCCTCCGCCTCCTGATCGGCCGTGACCGCCCGCGCCCACTCAAAGCGGGCCTCCACGTCGGGGGCGAGCGCCCCAGGGTGGGCACTCACCCACGCGCCGTCCGCCCTCCACGCCTCGGCGGACTGCGTGACCCTGAACGACTCGAACATCTCGCGCACGGGGGGGAGGTCGATCGCCACGGGAGCCTCGATCAGTCCGGCGCTCACAAGAGAGTCCACCACGTCCATGACCGCCTTGGACGTCGCGGCGGTCGCCGCACGGTTCACGCCTTCGCACACCAGCACCCGCGCGGTGGGCGCGGTCTTGATGCTCCGTCCAAGCCCCACAGATGCCGTCGCGAGCATCATGAGTCCGTCTCTCGTGAGCCACCCCACAGTGTCGTAGCGTGGGGCAAGCGGCAACACTCCCTTGAGGCTCACGGCGCCGTGAGTGGTCCGAAGTCCCCATAGTCCCTGGTAGGAAGCGGGAATGCGAATGGATCCCGCCGTATCGCTTCCGATCCCGATGTCGACATGACCAAGCGCAACGGCGCTCGCGGGGCCGCTCGACGACCCCCCTGGAATCCCGCCTCGCACTGCAGGATTTGGCGCGGCGCCGTAGTCGGTGTTGAGTCCTGCGATGGAGTACGCGAACTGGTCCGTCTGTGCGATCCCCGCGACATCCGCGCCGGCGTCAAGCAGCGCCTGCACCGCGGGCGCGGTCCGGGGTTCGACGCGCGCCTCGGCAAGGTAGACGCGGGATCCCGCGCCGACACGCTGTCCCGCAATCGCGAAAATGTCCTTGACGGCCACCGTCCGGCCCGTGAGCGGACCTGTCGGCGCTCCCTCGGCAAGCGGCGCTCCCGAGAGGCGCCACACCCTGGTGTCGACCGCAGGCATTGGTGCGGTGACGTGAGCGGCGACGATGCGCCATGCGTCGTCGGTCTCCCTCCAGAGCTGGCTCGCGACGCCCTTGCCGCCCGATACTGGGGCATTGACCGACACGGCTAACCAGTCCGCTCCTGCGGGAATGAGCCGCAGTTCCGTGACCACCCTGACGGCGCTTGTCCCGCTTGCCGCGCTTGCACCCGCGATGGCGCTGATTCGATCGTGCCCCACTGTGAGCCCGCCAGCGTCGGCTCGCACGGTATCGGAGCCTGGCTCCAAGAAGTCGGCGATCGCGTCGACGTTGTTCGTGCCGAGCGCGTGCTCGTAAGCGAGTAGCGCCTGGACGAGAGCGACGGGAAGTTCGCCGCCCCCCGCCACGTGAATCTCGGGAGGGATGGGCGCCAGCGCCGAAAAGCCAATGGGCACACCCGCGGGTGTGCCGCGGCGCTCGTCAGTGGTGTCATCGGCCATGTCGCACCGCCGCAAGGCCAACCATCGGATGCGCTCGCACATTGGAACTCGCGTGGGTTGCCACGCCAGAACCAGTCGAGACCGTCGCTTTAAAGTCGGGCATTGACTGCGGGCCTTTCGATGGGGACACAATTCGACGAGCACACACGATGAGTGGAACATGAGGCGCTGAGTGCCAGTCTGACGCGTGAAGCCCCTTGCTTGCCGGATATGGAACGCGTCATACCGTGACGTCGAGAATACCGCCGCCCCGTTTCCCCCTGCTTGTGGCCGGCCCGGGCGGGGTGGCGGGTTGCCGGGCGGAGGGCTGCCGGGCGGAGGGCTGCCGGGCGGAGGGCTGCCGGGCGGAGGGCGCGCCCGGGAGACATTTGCCAAGGAAACTCTCGACAACAGGGACCAATGACCGATGAGGCTCGTGACCGGCGCTCCATCCCCCCTCGGAGCTCCGGTCGGCACGAGGGCTGGGTTCGTCCCCGCCCTCGTCGTCGTCTCCGGGCGGAAGCGACGGTGCGAGGCGGGTGACCCGATCGCTACACGGTGCTGTGCGTGACCGAGCCCGCGGTCACCGTCAGCGCGACAGGCATCACGCGCAACGCAGAAGGCGTCAACGCGTCCGGATCGAAGTCCATCGCGACCAGGTCGGCGGGCGCCCCATCCCGAATAGCTGGGAACGCCCACGTGGCGCGCAGTGCCTGGTCAACCGTCAAGGCGTTGCCCGGCTCCCAGGGCGACTGATTGTCCCGCGTGCGGTGCACGGCTGCCGAGATTCCCAACCAAGGGTCGAGGGCAGACACGGGGGCATCCGATCCAAGGCGTAGCGGCACTCCCGCGGCCGCGAGCGCGGCGTAAGGGAAGGCTCTGCGCGTGCGACCCGCCCACAGCGCGTCGGTGATGTTCCTGTCGTCGAGCGCGTGTTCAGGGTGAATGCCAGCTGCAATACCCAGGGCGGCAAAGCGCGCCAGATCCTCATCACGCACCAGCTGAGCGTGCTCTATCGAACCGCGCGCGCCCGTTTGCTCGAACGCGTCGAGCGCCTCCGATACCGCCCTGTCGCCGATCGCGTGGAGGGCCACCTCGAAACCATGATCGCGGGCATCGGCAAGAACCCTGGCGAGGTCGCCGCGTGGATGGGCCGAATGCCCATAGTCGCTGGTGTGGGGGTACGGCTCAAAGCACCAGGCCGTGCGCGTATTGAGTGAGCCGTCAGCGAAGATCTTGAGCGGGCCCACCGTGACCAGCCCACCCGTGCCTTGAACGCGCCTTCCCGTCCGATCCCCGCGAGCGAGGGCGGCGTCGAGGTGTTGCGGATACACGCCCGCCTCGACCCTGAGCTGGGTGAGGCCGGACCCCACGCGTGCGGCCCAGATTGCCGGGTTGTCGGCCATCTCGAGGTCCATGATCCCGGTGACGCCCCTGGACGCCGCCGCGGCCATCGCGTCGGCCACGTGCGCTTCCACGGCCCGCGTGTCCGCGCCCTCTTCCGCCTCAAGCGCGATTTCGAGATCGAAAGCGGCATCTTCCCTCAGTAGCCCCGGGCTCGCGCCGTAGCGCGCCGCGGCCGCCGAGTTAATCCACACGGAGTGAAGGTCGTGGCTGATCAGCACGATGGTGCGGCCGCGTTGGCCTACCCTGTCCGCCTCGTCGTCGAGGGCGCGTGCGGTGGGAACGTCGGGCCACAACGCGTCCTGGAAGCCAATCGCGACGAGCGGCCTCGACATTGTCCCGGCGTCGCGGTCCATGCCGGCGAGCGCGACGCCGATGGCCCGCACCACGTCGTCGGCGGACGCCAACCCAGCGATGCTCAGCCGGTTCCTGTGTTTGGACCACAACGTGAAGTGCACGTGGCGATCAACGAGCCCAGGCATCAGCCAACGCCCATCGAGATCGATGCGCGTCGCGTCGGAGGCGATGCGCCCTGGCCCGGAGCCAGTCGGCGTCGCTGAAACAACTCGACCGTCAGCGACACTCACGTCTACCAGGGAGTCGGCGTGCGGTGACGCGGCGCCCCACAGGCGCGCTCGCTCAATCACCAGAGGTGGGGTGGTCATGCACACAGCGTAGGGCCGCGCCCCGCCCTTGCCGAAAGGCCGCGGTCGTGGCCCGATGCGGGCTCGGCGGGCGGGTGCGCTACGCCCCTAACGGAACCCGCACCGCAGTGGCGGACTGCTTTCCGTACACACGGCGAGAGACCGCCACGGCCACCGTCGCATACAGCACGCCTGCGACCCCATCAAGGACGTAGTGGTTCGCGGTCCCTATGACGACAAAAGTCATGGTCAATGGGTACAGCCACGCGAGGTGCCTCCATGTGGAGCGGCTCAGGAGCACCACGGTGAGGGCACACCAGAACGCCCACGCCACGTGAAGGCTCGGCATCGCCGCGTACAGGTTGGCGAGTCCGGTCACGTTGTCACCCCAAAACAACACAGGATGCGCGGTCATGGTGTCGACAGCACCGGCGAGCGCAAAGCGCGGCGGAGCAAGTGGGTAGAGCCAATAGGTGGCGAGGCCGCCAAGCATGACGATGGCCAACGCGGTCCTCATCATCTTGTACTGCGGCCTCCTGCGCCACCACACCCAGATGAGTACGGCCGCGGTGACAAGCATGTGAGTGGTCTGATACCAGTAGCTGCCAAAGTCGGCCAGCCACTGGTGCCGAACGAAGAGCGCGTTGAGGCCCGACTCAATGTTGATGCCAAGTGCCCGCTGGGCCCTCTCGATATCTGCGGCATGCCCCATGGCGAGCGAATACCTGTCCGGCGAGGCCGAACGCATGATGGAGTACAGGCTGTAAAGCGCCACCACCAGCGCGAGCTCGGTGCCGACGGGCCCGAACCGACGCCACAGCGTGCGGAAAACGCCTTGGGGCGCTGGCGCACCGGAGTCGTCGTGCTGATCAGTCATAGTGCACTCACTTCAATCACGTGGGGGACGCGCGCCAGACTATCTCCGCGGCGACCCCTAGCGGGGACACACAAAGTTCAACCAGAAGCGCGAACGATGAGCTCCGTGGGAAGAATCACGGTCCGGGGCAGGTCCTCCGCCCCATTGAGCACGGCGATCAGGATGTCGGCCATCATGACGCCCATCTGCTCAGAGGGCTGGCGAACGGTGGTCAGGAGCACCTCAGTCGACATCGCGGCTTCGGAATCGTCGTAGCCGACCATCGCGACGTCCGTCGGCACACGAATGCCCATCGACCTGAGCACCGTCATTGCACCGGCGGCCATCGAGTCCGAGGCCACGAAGATGCCGTCGATAGTCGGGTCCTGTTCCAGCACGGCACGCATGGCCACGGCTCCGCCACGCAAGGTAAAGTCACCTTCGACAATGGGTCCCGGCTTGAGGCCCGCATCCGCAAGCGCCGCCAGGTACCCCGCCTCGCGCTCAGATCCCACCCTCATGCTCTTGGGACCTGTGATCGTCGCGATGCGCGTGCGACCCGTCGAAATCAGTCGTTCAGTTCCCGAGCGCGCACCTGCAACGTTGTCCACGTCTACGACGTAGCCGCCCTCGATGCCATCTGCCGGGCGCCCGCCAAAAACCACAGGAATGGTGCTTGTCAGAGCCGACAAGAACGTGTCGGCGGTGTGGTGAGAGACCACGAGCGCACCATCGACGTTTCCGCCCTGGAGGTAGCGCATCGTCTTGCCTGCAGGATCGCTGGAAGCAACCATGAGGTTGAGCACATAGTCGGATTCTTGAAGTCGATCGTTGATGCCCACGATGATCGTCGCCAGGTAGAGGTCACCGAACAAGCGGGTCATGTCTTCGGGGACGACGAGCGCGATCGCGTGCGCTTGCTTGCTCGCGAGGGACCGCGCCGCCCTGTTGGGGACGTATCCGAGTTCTGCTATCGCAGCCCGAACTGTATGGGCGATCTCTTCGGAGACCTTGGGGGAACCATTTACCACGCGCGACACTGTTGCGCGCGACACTCCTGCGTGAGCGCCCACCATTTCAAGCGTGGGTGCGGACGGCGCCTTTAGCGTTCGCATACTTCTTCCGTCCCCTGAGTTGGGAAGCCCCAGTGGGGGGCCGGCCGCGCGAACGCGACACGAGCCCCACCACCAAGGATCCGCTTGGATCTAGCCCTTTACTGCCCCCTGCATGATTCCTGCAATAAGCTGCTTGCCTGCAAAGATGAAGAGCAGGAGCAATGGAATCGTGGCCAGGAGCACGCCAGCCAGAACAATAGAGTAATCCGTAAACTTCTCCGCCTGAAGCAAACGCAGCGCCATCGGCAACGTCGGGTTCTGGTTGTTGAGCACGATGAATGGCCAGAAGAAGTTGTTCCAGGTGGACACGAAGGTGAAGAGTCCAAGCATCGCCGCCGCCGGACGCGCGGCGGTAAGCGCCACGTGCCAAAAGACGCGAATCATCGAACAGCCATCCACACGTGCCGCCTCGATCAACTCTGTGGGCAACGATTGTTGCAAGTACTGAGTCATCCAAAACACGCCGAACGCCGTCACCAACGCAGGGATGATGACCGCGCCGAGGTGGCCCGTCCATCCGTACCTCTGCATCAGGATGTACAACGGCACCACGCCAAGCTGTACAGGAACGGCCATCGTCGCAATGACGGCGACGAGCAACGGGCCAGAACCCTTGAATCGCAACTTCGCGAACGCGAAACCAGCCAGGGTCGAGAGCGCCACGGTGGAAGCCGACACCGTCAACGCCACGATCAAGGAGTTGCCGAGCGCCTTCCAAAAGTGGACGGAGGGGCTGTTGATTACGTACGACGCGTTGTGTAGGAAGTTGCCTCCCGGCCACCACGACATGTTCGGGTCGGTGATCGTGAACGAGTCGCCCGAACCGATCAAAAGCGACCAGTAGAAGGGGAACATCGAGGCAATGAGCACCGCTGAGAGCACGGCATAGACGACCTTCGGCGGGCGCCCAGCGCCGCGGGGCTTCCTAGTCCTGGGCGCCATTACTTGCCTCCTACTTGAGCGAATTTCTGTGATACCTTCTTGGACTTCTTCACGGCTTCCTCGCCGGAAACAAATCTGCGTGTCACCCACGTATTGATGAGGGTGATCGCCATGATGATGATGAACAAGAGCCATGCGACCGCGGCCGCACGCCCAAAGTCAAAGTCGAGCCAACCCATGTTGTACATGTAGAGGGTGATGGTCAGCCACTGCTTGTTTGCCCCACCTCGACCAAAGGTGTCGTAGATGAGGGGTTCTTCAAAGATCTGCAGGCCACCGATGGTGGACATGATGATCACGAAGACAAACGTGGGTCTGATTTGCGGAAGGGTCAAAGAGACGAAGCGACGCGCCATGCCCGCTCCGTCCACCTCGGCGGCCTCATAGAGGTCGCGAGGCACGGCCTGCATGGCCGCGAGCAAGATCAGGGTGTTGTAGCCCGTCCATCGGAAGTTCACCATCGTCGCGATCGCCATGTGGCTCGGAATCACGCTCGTATGCCACAGAATCGGGTCGATTCCGACGTGACCAAGCAAGGTGTTGATGAGCCCGAACTTGTCGCCAAACATGTTGGAGAAGATGAGTGCGACGGCGATGGGCGCTACCACATAGGGCAAAAGCACGCCCATTCGCCAGAAGGTCTTGGCGCGCAAATTTGTGTCCAACATCGCGGCGATCAGCGTCGCGGCAATGATCTGGGGCACAGATGACAACAAGAAGATGGAGAAGGAGTTGCGCAGGGCCTTCCAGAAGTTCGGGTCATGAAGGATCCAGTTGAACTGATCGAGTCCTACGAATGTGCCCGCGCCGCGGATGTGATCCCAATCCTGCATCGAGATGAACGCGGTATACAAAATCGGAAAAAGCCCCGTGACGGCGAAGACCAGAAAGAACGGGGCGATGTACAGGTACGGCGAATACTTGACGTCCCAACGCCCGCGACGCTGCCGCCACGTGAGCGGCAGTTGATTGCGCAACCGGTCCGGGGGGGTGTTCACGCCGTCAGGCTCGGTAGTGATGCTTGACATGGAGGTCCTTCGTCAAAAGTTGAGGGCGCAACGATCCGGGCCACCCGTAAAGGCGTGGCCCGGACCGGTGTTGATTAACCGAGTGCGCCGATTTCCGTCACGGCCTGGGCCCACGAAGTTGCGGGGTCCTGAGAACCATCCTCGACGCGGGTCAGTGCGCTCTGAATGACGTCGTTGACCTTGAAGTAGCTCGCGCCCTTGAACGGCGACACGGTGACTGCAGCGGCACGGTTCTTGAAGATCGTGCCAAGCGTCTCGCTGTTGAAGAAGGTCGCGTTGGTCGGGGCGTCGCCCGCGGCCATTGCGGCGTTCAGCGAAGCCTCGTCGTCAAGCGCCTTCAGCTGACTCGGGAACGTACCGGCAGCGGCGAGCGCCTTGAGCTGCTGCTCAGGAGCCGTCAGCCACGAAGCGAGTTCCGTTGCAGCCTCAACGTTCTTGCCGTCGGCGGGAACGGTCAGGTACGAACCGCCCCAGTTGCCGCCGCCACCTGGGAAGACGTCTGCGACGTTCCACGTGGTGGTGTTGGCAGCGTTGCCCTTGATGACGCCGAGCATCCAGCCTGGGCACAGCATCGTGGCGAATCCGCCGTTTGCCATACCTGAACTCCAGTCGTCAGACCACTGGCTCAGGTGAGCGGACTCGGTGGCCGAGGCCGCCGTCAACTGGTCGAAGATCGCCTTAACGTCGGGGTTCGTCGCCGCGGTGATCGCGCCGGTGGCCGGGTCTTCGTACGCGGCCGCTACCTGGTTGATCATGCCCTGGTAAGTGCCTCCGGCACCGTCAAACCAGGGCTTGCCACCAGAACCGTCAACGTACTGCTGGCCAACCTTGAAGTACTGATCCCAACCGCCCTCAAGCAACGCGGCAACGTCGGCGGGGTCGGTCGGAAGACCGGCGGCCTCGAACAGTGCCGAGTCGTAGCACACAGCCTCGGGGCCGATGTCGGTTCCGTAGCCGATCAGGCGACCGTTTGCGTCAGTTGCCGCAGCGGTCTTCCAGTCGAGCCAGCGGCCAGCAACGTCGGGGCCGTTGGTGAGGTCTGCGAGAAGGTCGGAGTACTGCATGACCTCGGGCAACCAGTCGACCTCGATGGCTTCGACGTCAGAGAGACCGCCGGCGCCAAGCTTGGCGAAGTAGTTCGTGCGAGCGTCGTTTGACGTCGCCGCGATGTTCTGAACAACAGTGACACCCGGGTTTAGGTCCATGTACTCCTGCAAGAGAGCGTCGGTGTAACCGAAGTTGTTGAACGTAGCAACGGTCAGGGTGATGTCTGCTCCGCCGGCAGGCGCCGAAGCGTCACCGGAGGCAGAGGGGGTGCTCTTCGAGCTGCTGCAACCAGCAAGCAAGAGGGCGAAAGCCGTAGCACCAGCGGCGATGCCGAGGGCCTTGTGGCGGCGTGAGAAGCTCACGTTCACTCCTTTGTGATGTAGGGATGAGTCAGATCCGATGAGAGCGCTCTACTCCCGTGTGAGAGCGCTCTTTCGAATCGCCCTCACGGTAGGTCTGGGTGGCCATGCACGTCAATCGAACGGGGCTCTTGGAGCCGATTCGTCATCGAATCGTTACCAAGGGGTTTCAATTGGGCGACCGAATTCGGTCTTGACCCGGTTCGACGATTTTCCCGTGCATCGGACGCGAGGATCGACGCCGCTGCGACACGCCGGGCCGTTAGTCCATGTGGCGCTCGACACCTCGGCCCCGAAGCCATGCTCAAGCCGTGAGGCGGCTCGCAACATGCGGTGCGGACGCCCTACGCGCCCCGCGCCGCGCGCACTCGCTAGACGACACGCTTGGCGATTGTCCCTTGAGCAATCACGCGACTTCCCTGGTACGCAACCAACGATTGTCCCGCCGCGACCCCTCGCATTGGTTGATCGAGCTCCACGACCATTCTGCCGCGCCCGTCGTCTCCTACGCCCCGCGTCACCGTTCCCGCGACCGGCTCGCCATGCGCCCGCACTTGGGCCAGGCACCGAGTCGGAGCGGCTGCGGGAACGTCAGGCGCTAGCCACACGACGTCCTCGCCAACGAGCTGACGGACCGACAAGAGAGTCTCCGGACCCACCACCACGAGGTTGCGCCCGGTGTCGATCTCCGTGACGTAGCGGGGCGCACCGTCCGAGGCAGGGCGCGGCAAGCGCAAACCCTTGCGTTGGCCCACCGTGTACGCGTAGGCGCCCGTGTGGGCGCCGACGACTTCGCCAGTCTCATCGACGATCTCACCCTGGTTTTGGCCCAGCGCACGCTCGAGGAAGCCCTTGGTGTCTCCGTCCGCCACAAAGCAGATGTCGTAAGAATCGGGCTTGTTGCTGACGCCCAAACCACGCGCGGCGGCCTCGGCCCTCACCTTGGCCTTCGACTCAATCTCCCCGAGGGGAAACATCGCGCGCGCGAGTTTCTCGGGCCCCATCACGGCCAGCACGTAAGACTGGTCCTTGGCCGCATCGGCCGCCCTGTGCAACTCGCGGATACCGTCTTCGCGGGTCACGATGCGGGCGTAGTGGCCCGTCGCGACGGCTTCGAATCCCAACGCATCGGCGCGTTCAAGCAACGTGTCGAACTTGATGTGTTCGTTGCAACGCACGCACGGGTTGGGGGTGCGGCCCTTCGAGTATTCGCTCAAGAAGTCTGTGACGACGAGGTCGTGGAACTCGTCGCTCAAGTCCCAGACGTAATAGGGGATGCCCAACTTGTCGGCGGCGCGGCGCGCGTCGTTGCTGTCCTCGATGGAGCAACAGCCCCGCGACCCCGTGCGGTACTCGTCGCGGTTGCGGCTAAGCGCCATGTGGACGCCAACGACCTCGTGTCCAGCGTCGACAGCGCGCGCGGCGGCGACCGCGGAATCGACTCCGCCTGACAGTGCTGCGAGGACGCGCATGGGGATACTCCTGGGGACCACGTGGGACCCAACAATGGTACGGGGTGTCCAGGGGAAAGCATCCGGCCACCTGAGGCAGCGGGAACCAGTCGGAAATGGCGGGACGAAGTGCCTAAGGGCACACGACCAACTGTGCTACTAATAATAGAACGGTTGCGATTGGCCAAGGTTGATCGCGACAACAACTCTTCACAAAGGAAATGGTCCGCCATGCCAGACAACATCCCCTGGGCAGCCGTCATCCCTGTCGCGATCCTGGGCGTGGGCTTTGTCGCCTACTGCGTCGTCGACATCGTCCGCCACGAGGTCAAGTACGTGCCCAAGTGGGCATGGATCGTGATCTCCTGCGTGAGTATCCCGCTGGGAGCCATCGTCTACCTGCTCGTTGGCCGAGACTCGAACCGCTGATGATTCGCACACGCGGCTTGGTCAAGAGGTACGGATCCCACGCGGCGCTCGACGGCGTCGACCTCGAGGTCCCTCCCGGCTCCGTGTACGGACTCGCTGGGCCAAACGGCGCAGGTAAGACCACCCTGCTCGGAATCCTGGCGGGCCTGCGCATGGCGACGGAGGGCGAGGTAGCCGTCGACGCCGCACCAGGGAAGGTCGCGGTCCTCTCGGACACTCCGCGGTTCGACCCGTGGCTGACGGGCAGGGAGGTCGTCGCGCTCGCGCTCTATCTGAGTTCGGAGCACGGGTCCATGACCGCCATAGAGAGCGCCGCCAGGGTCGACGAGGTGCTCGGCCAGGCGGGACTGGAAGAGGCATCGGGCCGGCGTTGTGGCGGGTACTCCCGCGGGATGCTGCAACGGCTAGGGATCGCCTCCACGTTGGTGGCGCGACCCGTACTGATCCTGCTCGACGAGCCCGCCTCCGCGCTCGACCCTCAAGGCAGACGCGAGGTGCTCGACCTCATCACCACGCTGCGCGGCCACGCAACCGTGCTGTTCTCGAGCCACATCCTTGGCGACGTTCAAGAGGTGTGCGACACCGTAGGGATCCTGCATCACGGCCACTTGCTGTTCCAGGGGCCGCTCCGCGATCTGCTCGTGGGGCGCGCGGTCCCCCGCTATGAGCTGCGCGTCAGAACGGGGGCCGATGCCGTTGTTGCGGCGCTGTCTCGAGAGCCGTGGGTGACATCGGCTACCGCGGCCGAGGGCGGCATCGTGCACATCGAGGTCACCTCGCTCGCCGATGCCGAACTGCGCCTCATGGGCGCACTCGCAGCGACCGGCGCCTCGGTCGTATCCATCAGGCCCGAGGAAGTCTCCCTCGAGCGCGCTTTCCTGGAGCTGACGTCATGAGCCCGTGGCGACTCGAATTCCTGCGTCTCACACGCACTAAGAAGTGGGTAGCGCTCGCGGGGGTATACGTGGCGTTCGGCCTCATCGGCCCGCTCAGCGCGCGGTACATCAAGGAAATCCTGGCTCGCGTCGGCACGGACGGTGCGACCTTCACCATGCCCGACCCGACGCCGGCCGACGGCATGGTGCAGTTCGTGTCCAACGCTTCGCAGATTGGCACTCTCGTGGTCGTCATCGTGGCCGCGGGGGCGCTCGCCTTCGACGCGATCCCGGAGATGGGCGTCTTCTTGCGCACCAGGGTGAGCCCGCCGTGGAAGATCCTCGTGCCGCGCGTCGTCGTGTCGTTCTGCGCGGCCGCTGGCGCGTTCCTTCTTGGGACGGGAGTGGCTTGGTACGAGACGTGGGCACTGCTAGGCGCCCCACCCGCAGTACCGGTGCTCGCGGGTGCCTCACTCGGGGTGGCGTTTATCGCCTTCGTCGTCGCGCTCACGGCCGCCGTCGCGCAACGCGCGCGATCCGTTTTGAGCACGGTCATGACCTCGCTCGTGGTGCTCATCGCCATGCCGATCTTGGGCCTCGCCCCCGCCGTATCGCGATGGCTGCCCACGTCTCTCGCCAATGCGCTCGCCGACCTCCCCGCGGGAGGGACGATGAACGATTATCGGCCAGCCTTGGGCGTCTCCGTGGTCGCGACGACGCTGCTGGTGTGGACGGCCTTCGCATGGGCCGGTCGCCGCGAGGCCTGACGAGGGCTGACGAGGGCTGCGTGTGGCGCGCGGCTAGCGACGTGCGACGTGCGACGTGCGACGTGCGACCGAGTCTTTGGCAAGTGGCGCGCGGCTAGCGACTCGCCCTTTCCACCACCTCGGGAAGCGCCGCGATCGCCGCATCGATGTCCGCCTCCGTTGACGTCCAACCGAGCGAGAACCTGATGGTCGAGGTCGCATCGGCCTCTGAACGCCCCATCGCGATCAGCACATGGCTCACCTGCACCACTCCGGCGGTGCAGGCGGAGCCTTGAGACACATCGAGGCCGCGAGAGTCGAGGCCGTAGAGCAAGGCATCGGCGTTCGCTCCCACTTCTGGAAGTGCACAATGTGCGGCGCCCTTCCAGAAGTGGGCCAAGAGGTACCCGGATCAGGGCCGCTCAACACGCCAGTGGGGCATGAGGCACCCACGCCCTCGATAAGCCGTGCCGCGAGTTCATGCAGCCGCCACGTCTGCGATGCCCGGGATGCGACCGCCTCCTCGAGCGCCACCGCGAATGCCACCGCGCCGGGGACATCGAGAGTCCCCGACCGCACGCGACGCTCCTGGCCTCCGCCATGACTCAGGGGCACAAGCTTGGTATCGCGCCTTGCGACAAGAGCGCCGACGCCCACCGGGCCGCCCACCTTGTGTGCGCTCACGGCCATCGTGGCGAGGTCGCTGGCTCCAAAGTTCACGTTCTCATACGCGATCGCCTGGACCGCGTCACTGTGGACAGGAACGCCCGCACTTGTCGCGAGCGCGACCACGCCCGCAATCGGCTGAACGGTGCCCACCTCGTTGTTGACCCAGTGCACCGACACGAGTGCCGTCGCATGCGCATTCGCCACCAACTCGCTCTTCAACCGGTCGAGGTCGAGCGTCGCCTCCGCATCGACGGGGAGCTCGATGACGGGTACGTCATGACCCGCTGCGAGCCATCGAGCGGGGTCCAAGGAGGCGTGGTGTTCCACTTGCGTGGTGATGAGGCGATTGCGCGCGGGATCGGCCTCCACGCTCGCCCACACGCCGCCCTTGATCGCGAGGTTGTTGGCTTCCGTGGCACCCGATGTGAAGATCACTTCCGTCGGATGAGCGCCCAGGGAGGCGGCGATGCGCTCGCGCGCGTCCTCGAGCCGCGCCCGCGCCCGACGGCCCACCGCGTGAAGCGACGACGGATTGCCGCCCTCGTTCGCGGCCTCAAGCCATGCGTCACGAGCTGCCGGGCGCATCGGCGTGGTCGCGGCGTGATCGAGGTAGTGGCGCACGCGACCATCGTAAGCGGGGTCCTCCGCGGGACGGTGGGCACGCGTCGGCGGGGTCCTCCGCGGTACCGTGGGCACGCGCGTCGGCGGAACGCGCGGGTAACGTGGCGGCAGACCCGCTCGGAAGGACTCCCCCATGGCCACTTGGTTCATCACCGGATGCTCAACCGGCATCGGGCGCGCGATGGCGGAGGCCGTCGCTCGGCGAGGCCACACCGTCGTCGCGACGGCTCGACGGCCCGAAACCCTCGACGCCCTTGCGTCGGCCTATCCGGGCCTCGTTGTCCCTCTCGCGCTCGACGTGACGGACGACGCGTCCGTCAATGCGGCAGTGAGCGCGGCCCTCACGAGCGTCGGACCCATCGACGTCTTGGTCAACAACGCTGGTATTGGCTACTTTTCGACGATCGAGGAGTCGGACACCGACGACGTACGCGCCATGATGGAAGCCAACTTCTGGGGCGCGGCCCGCGTGACGACCGCGCTTCTCCCACACCTTCGCGAGCGCCGTGCCGGCCACATCCTCACGGTCTCCTCAATCGCAGGAGTGCGCGGTTCGGCCGGCCTCGGATACTACTGCGCCACCAAGTTCGCGGTCTCCGGATTCATGGAGTCGCTTGCCGCCGAGCTGGGGCATCTTGGCATCAAGGTCACCGTGATCGAACCCGGCCCCGTTCGCTCGCTATGGATTCCCTCTGGCGAGAAAAAGGAAAAGATCCTCCCAGATTACGAGGAGGTCATGCGCCCGTTCTGGGACCGCATTCACGCTCTGCCTGGAAACCAGCCCGGTTCACCCGAGGCACTCGCGGAGGCCATGCTCGCGCTGGTCGACGCCGCCGAGCCCCCGCTGCACTTCATCGCGGGAGCGCACGCGCTTGAGGGCGCGCGCATGAAGATCGAGCGTCTGTCGGCCGAGGTCGATACGTGGGAGAACCTCACGCGCTCGGTCGATCGCCCCGCGGCCGAGTAAGCGCCGAGCAGGCGCGGAACTACCAGAGACCGTTCACGCCCGCGGGAGCGGGGACGCCTCTCGGCGTGCCCGACCTCGTCACTGCGACGCTACTTGACCACGTCGCATACCTGACCATTGAGGATGAACGACTCGGGAATCGAGACTGGCCCTGTGTGGACGCCGATGAACCCGAACATTTCGGTCGCTCCCGGCCGAATGGTCCCGTTGTAGGACAGGTTCTCGACGCTCACGTGCGAGCCCGTCTGCGTCACATCTACGCGCCGCAGTTGGCGAATCGACTCACCCGCACCGAAATCCCACTCGAGGTTCCACCCGACGATGCTCTCGTCGGAGATGTTCTTGACCAGCACCTGGGTGTTGAATCCGCTCCACCAGCTGGCCCGCACGAGATATCGCACCTGGCAGATGGGCGCCACTGGCTGCACATCGACCGGCACCTCGAGCGATTGGAACACACGCTCGCCGTTCGGCCCCACCGCCTGGAGGTACATCATGTACAGGCGGCTGTCCGCACCGTACGACTCGACCCTGAACCGCGCGGTGTCCCCATCAACGATGGCCGCGTCGCCGGGGAGGTCGCCGACTCCCATGCCGTCGTCGGCCTGCGTCGAGAACGCGTTAATGATCGTGACCGTCCACGGGCTTGAGTCAGGGCCCGTCGCAGTGACGTCGACGTCCACCAACGAATGCTCTAGACCAGACACAGTGGACGGGTTCACTGCCCACGAAACCCCTGAGTCAAGGTCCATGCCGAGCAGCACAGGGTCGTGGTCCGACGTCCTGTACATGTCCGGCGCGTACAGGTTCGCGACCTGAGCGGGCGACTTGAAGTTGGTGTTGTAGTCCAACAGAGGCGCCTCGTCGGAGTTGATGTGGAACTCCGTGACCCCTGTGACCTGCGGCAACAGCGACGACGACGCGAGCGCATAGTCGAGGTAGCCCCACTGACCGTCGAATACGTAGGAGTAGCCGCCGTGGCTCAGGTCCGTGTAGCCGGCAGACGCGAACACCTGGATGGGGTCCTCCATGGCGTAGGAGTTCATGTCTCCCATCAGGACGACGTCGGGGTCGCCATTGCCCGCGTTGCCTGTTTTGATCCAGTCGACAAGAGCATGAGCCGCCTCGGTTCGAGCCTCGTTCCAGCAGCCCGCGCCATCACCGTGGTCGTCGTTCGCTGATCCGTCGCCGGGGCACGAGCCCTTGGACTTCAGGTGGTTGACAACCAAGGTGACGTGCTCCGAGCCATTCATCTGCACGAAGGTCTGAGCGAGTGACGGCCGGTTGAGGTTGTCGTCGAAGCGCGGGTCGACGGACGAATCCATCACGGTGAAGGCCTCCGAGGGACGCACCTTGTCTCCGCGGAAGACGATGCCCACGCGAATCACGTCCGTGCCGAGCACTCCCGTATCGATCGATTCCCAGCCCGTGATGCCCTGGGCCGCGTTGAGGCCCGCGGCGAGGTTCGTGGCCGGGTCGACGCCGGGGGTGTTCTCCAGCTCCATTAGCCCGATCACGTCGGCATCGAGCGACTGCAGCGCGGCGATCAACTTGGCGCGCTGGCGGTCGAACTCCACGGCGTTTTGTGCCCCACGGCACTGCTGTTCGTTGCCCACAGGCCCGCAGATCGCCGCGCCGTTGTCTAGCGTCTGAAAGTAGTTCAGCACGTTGAAACTGGCCACCTTGAGAGAGCCTCCCACCGTATCGGGCGCTGTGGGACGCGGGTTGGTGGCCGCGAAGAACGGCACCACTCCCCCCGCCACGAGCCCCGTGTCGCTCAGGTCGCCCACCGGTCGCACTCTGAACGCGTTAGGCGAAGACGAATAGCCGCCCCACGTGTAGGTCATGACTCCGACCAGGCCCGTCACCGTGTCTCCCCCTCGCAACGGATTGGATGCACTCAGCGGATTGCCTCCCTCTGCAAAGATCGGATCGGCGTTTTGGGTGTTCGTGGCATCGTCGATCGTGATGCGGTTGAGGTCGTTCGCCGCCTGCACGGCCAGGGCGGCCGCACCTGGTGCCGCGACGGCGGTCGGCTGCTGGAGCTTCCCACCGGACGAAAGCACCACCTCGCCTGAGCGTCCCTGCTTGAAGTACTCGGTCACGGAGAGTGGCTGCGGGAAGGAAACGAGCATGCCCTCATACGCCTCCGCCGCGGTCGCCGATGCGAAAGGCAGGGCCACCGTCGCTGGAGTCACGGTCGCGCCTGTCGCGGTGACCGCTAAGGCAGTTAGCGAAGCAATTTGCGTCTGGCCCTGGTACTCGCCGACGGTTCCCGTGACCTCGACCACGTCTCCCAAAGCGACACTGTCAAAGGCGCCATTGAAGACGAAGATTCCTTCCGACGTTGCAGGGTCTGCGTCGACGGTCGCATCGGCTTGCTGGACGTAGAAGCCCCGCAGCGCGGGGCTTGGCCCCTCGTAGTCACCCACGACCACGCCTTGAATGGTCACGACCTGGCCGGTCAAGGGCGAGGTGGTCCCTGATCCTTCGACGTCGTGGATGGGCGTGATTGTGTCGGTGCCGCCTCCACCGGTGTCACCACCGCCTGTTCCACCCCCCGTGCACGTTGCCGTGTGCGCGCCGAGCCCATCAAACGTGTCCGTGGGGAAGCGTGCCCATTCGACCGATGCGTCGAAGGCATCGAACCCATTGGCGTCACCCGCGCAGATCGAGGGAAGACGCCGCAAGGTGTCGTTCGCGGCGCCTCCCACCCATTCCGTGCCTGGGTCCACGCCCACTTGGCCGAACGAGTCGACAGTGACGCCGCTCTTGGACAACACGAGAGCATCGTCGCCATTGAAGAGACCCGCACCCGTGGTGAGATCTGCCTGAGTAAGGATCGCCGGATCGGCGCTCGAATGCGCGATCACGTACACGTCGCCTGCGGCAAGGTTGCCCGTCAGATCCAAGTTGATCGACGCGGTGGTGGCGCCGTTCGTAAACTGCGAGAGCACGTACGGTGCGAGGTCGACATCGGCACCGCTGCCGTTGTAGATCTCGATGGCCTTGTTGAACGAGCTTCCCTCGATGTACTCAGAGATAAACAAGTCGTTAGCCGCTGTCGCGGCGGTGGAGGAACCTGTCGCGCTCGACGGGGCCGCCGTCGCGGGTGCCGCGACCACCAGGGCTCCGAGGAGAGAGAACAGGGCAAGTGGTGTAGCAACAAGGCGACGCACGGGGACTCCTTTTGTCCGGATTGTCCGTGTTGTCCACCGTATGCCTCATGCGACGCCGGCGCTTGGTGGGCGGATGAAACTTGGGTAACGAGCGGATGGCCCTTGCACCAAGGAACCCGGCGACCTGATCCGGTTTCGGTTGATTCGAGTCTGGATCGCCCTGGGAGGAGTCGAGTTCGCTGCAGTGATAGCCCCCGTGCGATGTGACACCGCCCGCGAGCGACGCCTGCTGATCCGAGCATTCCGGGTGTTCGGAATGCTCGGACGTCACGCGGCGGGCCCGACCCGCCTCCACGAACCGCGGGTGAATCGCACCCGCCGATGCCAGGTCAAAAACGCGCTCACGGTCGGCGTGTCGCACTTCGAATTGGTGTGTAGCGTCGGCACACGCCCCTCGCCGCGCATGGGGACACGGCACATCGGGACGCCGCACATCGGGACCGCAAGCCGTGCCGGGCCGTTTAGACCCCGCGGTGCGCCTTGAGCGAGGCTATCGCCTGCGGGAGCACGTCGTTCAGGTCACCAACGACCCCAAAGTCAGCGATCTCGAAGATCGGCGCATCGGGGTCGATGTTGACCGCCACGATCGTGCCGGAGGCCTGCATTCCGCCACGGTGGTGCACAGCCCCAGATATCCCGCATGCGACATAGAGCGCGGGAGTCACTGTCACGCCGGTCTGACCGATCATGTGTTCGTGGCTGATCCAGCCCTCGTCCGTCGCGTCGCGGGATGCGCCCACTGCGGCGCCAAGAACATCGGCCAACTCGCGCACGAGCGTGTAGTCGCCGCTCGTGCCTCGACCTCCAGCGACAACGATGGCGGCCTCAGCCAGCGGCACGCCCTCCTCTCGCGTCACTGGAGTCACTGAGACGAGCGTCTCGCGCATCTGCGGAAGAGCCGCGAGCACGCCGACGATCTCAGCGGCCCCCGCGGTCACCGCGGGTTCGGCCTTGGTCGTGTTGGGTCGCAACGCCACGATCGCGCGGTCCGCATTGACGCGCGTGCGCACATTCCAGGTCGCAGCGAACACCGTCTGCTGCGCCTCGATGCGCCCATCAATCATCTCGGCCCCCGCGGCATCGACAACGACTCCGGCCCCGGTCGCGAGTGCGAGGTGCGTCGCGATCTCCTTGTTGACGAACGTCGACACCATGAGCACCACAGCGGCGTCGCCCGTGGCGGCCGCGAGCGCCACCGCGGCGGTCTTGGCATGTCGCGCCCGCTCGCCGATCGCGAGCACGCGCACCTCCTCCGCGCCAAACTCGCCCAGGGCGGTCACGGCCTCGGCGGGCGGCTCCTCGCCCATCCACACGGCAACCGGCCGCCCGATCGTGCGCGCAAGAGTCAGCGCCTCGAACGCGGGTTGAGCAATGTCGGATCCACGATGCTCCACGAGCACGGCAACTGTGGCAGTCATGCGAGCCCCCTCTCGATGAGGAACGCGGCCAGTTGGGTGCCGCCCTCGCCCTTGTCGGCCACGACAACGCGGTTCTCTCGCGCCGGTCGCTGCGATGCATCGACCACCGTGGTGCGGGCCGCCATGGCGCCCACCGTCTCGGGTTCGACGCCGATGTCGGCGAGGCTCCACGTCGTCACCGGCTTGGTACGCGCGGCCATGATGAGCTTGAAGCCCGGGTAGCGCGCCTTGTTGGCCTCGTCGGTGACGGACACGAGCGCGGGCAACGCCGCCGAGACGGTCTCGTGAGCCTCGGGCAAGTGGCGCACGATTGTTGCGGTGCCATCGGCTACCTCGAGGTGCGAGGCGAGGGTCAACTGGGCGATGTCAAGCTCGGCCGCGAGCGCAGTGGGCAGCATTGACGTGAGCCCGTCGAGCGCGGCCATTCCCGTGATCACCAGGTCAACCGCGCCATCCTTCTCGATCTCGCGCACAGCAGCGGCGAGCACGGTGGCGGTGCCGAAGACGTCGGATCCCGCAATGGCGGCGTCACAGACGTGGACCGCATGGTCGACTCCCAACTGAAGGGCCTTGCGCACTGCGGCCACGGCATCGGCGCCTCCCACGGTCAGCGCGTAGACGTCACACTCGCCTTCGGGGAGGGACTCCTTGAGTTGCAGGGCTGCCTCGACCGCATTCTCATCCAGCTCATTCATGGTTCCGTCGTCCGCAGTGCGGGTGACGGTTCCATCGGTGAACGAGCGGGTGGATTGCAGGTCGGGCACGAACTTGACAGTGACCACGATGCGCATGAGTCAAGACTACCGGGGCCGCGCGCAAACCCAGCGAAACGACGGCAAGGCACAATGGGGCCATGTCTCCCCGCAAAGCAGCGGCACGGTCAGTACCCGCCGTGCCCGCCTTCCCCTCCCTCGATCCGTTCCGTCTTGGCGTTCACCCCGTCGATGGCGGAGTGACCGCAGCGGTCTTTGCCGCCCATGCCACTGGCGTCGACCTTTGTCTCTTCGACGACGAAGGCACTGAGCACAGGGTGTCTCTCAACGGCCCTGACCACGGCGTGTGGCATGGCTTCGTCGAGGGAATCGTTCCGGGGCAGCGCTACGGCTTCCGAGCCTCGGGACCCTGGGCTACCAAGCGAGGGCACCGGTACAACCCGGCCAAGCTGCTCATCGACCCGTACGGGCGCGGCCTCGATGGGCTCGTCTCTCAGACGACGGCCCCCGGCGCGAGCGTTCTTGATTCCAATCGCGATGGCACGGACTCCGCGCCCTTCATGCCCAGGTCCGTGGTGATGCCCGATCACGATGGCCCTCTTCCCACCCCCAAGCCCCGCACACCCTGGCGAGACACCGTGCTCTACGAAGCGCACGTCAAGGGCTTCACTCAGCTCATGCAGGACGTCCCCGAGGAACTTCGTGGCACGTACGCAGGGCTCGCGCACCCCGCCGCAATCAAGCGCCTGACCGATCTGGGCGTCACCGCGATCGAGTTGCTTCCGGTCCATTCGTCCACGTCGGAGCCGCACCTCGAGAACCTCGGCCAGAGCAATTACTGGGGCTACTCGACGCTCAGCTTTTTCGCGGCCAACACCTCCTACGCAACTGCAAAGGCCCAGGAAGAAGGCGCCAACGCCGTCCGTGACGAGTTTCGCGGCATGGTCGACATCCTGCATCAGGCCGGCCTTGAGGTCATCCTCGACGTGGTCTACAACCACACGTGCGAGGGCGGCTGGGGCGACCGCGTCGTGAGCTGGAGGGGCCTCGACAATTTCTCGTACTACCGCCACAACCCCATGAACCCGCAGCATTACGACGACGTGACCGGTACCGGCAACACCCTCGATTTCTCCAACCCTCCGGTGATCAAGATGGCCCTCGATTCGCTGAGGTATTGGACGGACGTGATGGGAGTCGACGGATTCCGGTTCGACCTCGCTGCGACGCTCGGCCGCACCATGAGCGGCTTCTCGACCAGCCACCCCTTCCTGGTCGCCCTCACTACCGATCCCGTTCTTGGCTCCACCAAGCTCATCGCGGAGCCGTGGGACGTGGGAATGGGCGGGTGGCAGGTAGGCAACTTCCCCTCGCCGATGTCCGAGTGGAACGACCGCTTCCGCGACTACGTGCGCGACTACTGGCTCACCTTTGGCGCCGGCATTGTCGGCAACCGCGACCACGCGACGGCACCCGAGCTTGCCACCCGCCTCGCCGGATCGGCCGACCTCTTTGGCCACACCGAGCCGTACGGGATGCGCGGCCCCATGGCGTCCATCAACTTCGTGACGGCTCACGACGGGTTCAGCGCGTACGACCTCACGGCATACAACGGCAAGCACAACGAAGCGAACGGCGAAAACAACAGGGATGGCACGGATAACAACCGTTCCTACAACCACGGCGCCGAAGGGCAAACGGACGACGCGGAGGTGTTGCGCGCCCGTCGTCGGTCCCTGCGCAACCTCTTAGGCACCCTCCTGCTGTCAGCGGGCACGCCGATGATTCTGGGCGGCGACGAGATCGGCCGCACCCAGCGAGGCAACAACAACACCTATTGCCAGGACAACGAAATTTCCTGGATCGAGTGGGAGACCGAGCCGTGGCAAGAGCAGGTGCGAGACACGGTGGCTCACCTCATCGGCCTGCGCAGGGCGCACCCCGTGCTGCGCCCTGGCCGCTTCTACGACGGTGTTGACGACGACCCGCGCGACAGTCTGCACCGCGCCGATTCGGCATGGTTCACCATCGATGGAGATCACGAAAACGAGGATTGGTGGGAAGATCCCACCACGCGAGTCGTGCAGTTTATGCGCTCGCTATCTGACCAAGACGCGGCCGATTCGCTGTTGGTCATCAATGGCTCGAGGGTGTCCGCCACCGTCACGATCCCCGCCGACGACGGTGCGCCGTGGTCCCTCGTGTGGGACAGCGTCTGGGAGTCCCCGAGCGAGCGCCCATCAGACACGGTGACCCCTGGAACCGTCATCGAGATGGAGCCCATGACCATGCGCCTCTATGTGACAACGCCTCTCGAGGAACGGCAGTAGAACGGCTCCGATGAGGGCGCACATTGGCAAGACCAGCTGACTCGCCCGTCTTTGGCTGCAACACCAAAGACGAGTAGGTTCTTTCCATGGACCGAAGCATCGAGGCCTCGGTGGGCCGCGTTCCCATCGTGAACGTGCAACCGACCCTCGAGGAGGGCCGCTGGGCCGCCCGCGCCGTCATCGGCGAAGCCGTTCCCATCTCCGCGACGATCTTCCGCGAAGGGCACGATTCCGAGGGAGCGACCGTCGTGGTCACCGACCCAGACGGCAAGGTCCACTCGTTCCCCATGCCCATGAAGAACTGGGGCAATGCGCTGTACGTCGCGCAGTTCCTGCCCACCAAGGAGGGCCTGCACTCGTTCAGAGTCGAGGCCTGGTCGGACCCTGTGGGCACGTGGGTGCATGCCGCGGAAGTCAAGATTCACGCCGGGGTCGACGTCCAGCTCATGCTTGACGAGGGCGTGACAATCCTCTCGAGGGCCCGCGACGAGGTCCGCAGGACACCGCGCGCTCGCGAGTCGCTCAGCGAAGCGATCGCCACCCTCACGGATGGACTCACGCCCCCAGACGCGCGCCTCGCGGCGGCCCTGTCTCCCAAGGTCAGGGAGATCCTTCACAAGGCGCCGTTGCGCGAATCCGTGACGTCGTCGAGCGATTACCCCCTGCTCGTCCAACGCGAAAAGGCGCTCGTCTCGGCGTGGTACGAGATCTTCCCGCGATCCGAAGGTGCCAAGCTCAACAAGCGCACGGGTGAATGGAAATCGGGCACCTTCTCCACGGCAGCCAAGCGCTTGCCTGGGATCGCCGACATGGGCTTCGACGTGGTGTACCTCACCCCCATTCACCCCATCGGCTCGACGCACCGCAAGGGCCGCAACAACTCCCTCGCCGCCGAGTCCACGGACCCAGGCAGCCCGTACGCCATCGGCGCGGCCGAGGGCGGCCACGATGGCATTCATCCCGATTTGGGGACGATGCGATCGTTCAAGGCGTTCGTCGCGACCGCTCGTGAATTAGGCCTCGAGGTGGCGCTCGACTTCGCGCTCCAATGCTCGCCTGACCACCCGTGGGTGACGACGCACCCTGAGTGGTTCACTACCCGGGTCGACGGCACCATCGCTTACGCGGAGAACCCGCCCAAGAAGTACCAGGACATCTACCCCCTGAACTTCGACAACGACCTCGAAGGCATCTACCAGGGGATCCGCGATGTGCTCGAGGTGTGGATGGCCGCCGGCGTGACGATCTTCCGCGTCGACAACCCACATACCAAGCCGCTGACATTCTGGGAACGCCTGCTCGCGGACATCGCCAAGACCCGCCCCGACGTGATCTTCCTTGCGGAGGCCTTTACGCGGCCCGCGATGATGCACACCCTCGCGAAGATCGGCTTCCACCAGAGCTATTCGTACTTCACGTGGCGAACCACCGCCGCCGAGATGGGCGAATATCTCACGGAACTCACCGGACCGTCTTCCTTCTACATGCGCCCCAACTTTTGGCCAACCACCCACGACATCCTCACGCCTGACATGCAGCGTGGCGGCGTGCCGTATTGGAAGATGCGGGCGGCGCTGGCCGCGACTGGCTCACCGTCATACGGGATCTACACGGGCTACGAATTCATCGAATCCATCCCCAGGCCGGGCGTCGAGGAACAGATCGACAACGAAAAGTACGAGTACAAGCACCGAGATTGGGCGCACGCGGACGACTACGGCATGGCGACTCTCCTCACAAAACTCAACCGCTTGCGCCACAACCACGTCGCGTTGCGAAGGTTGCGGGGGCTGACCGTGCACCCCACAACGAACCCCAACGTGCTGTGCTTCTCGAGGCACGTGAGCGCCGAGGAGTCTCCCGACGGCCAAGCGGACACCGTCATCGTCGTCGCCTCGTTCGACCCATACATGGCGCACGACGCGGTCATCACGTTCGACATGACGGCCATCGGCCGCAGTGAGGAAGACCGAGTGGTCGTGAAGGATGCGATCACCGGCGATAGTTACACATGGGGACGAGAGTTTTACGTTCGACTCGACCCCGCGCTCACCCTGGTGCATATTGCGCCGATACAACCATGACGACGATCACCACCGAATCGGAGGCTGTCCGTGGCTCGTGACATCGATGCGGCGGTAGTGGCGGACATCCTCGCGGGTACCCACCACGACCCTCATATGGTCCTTGGCCCCCACCTGGACGAAGCAGGCGTCGTCGTGCGTGTCTTGCGCCCGCTCGCGAGTTCGATCAGCATCGAGACGCTCGATGGCACGTTCCCTGCGGAGCACGTCGAGGGTGCGCTGTGGCAAGCGGCGCTGCCGGGCACACAGACACCCGACTACAGGGTGCACGTGACCTACGACGGCGACCCAGTGACCACGGATGACCCCTACCGCTTCTTGCCCATTTTGGGAGAGCTTGACCTTCACCTCATCAGGGAGGGGCGCCACGAGCGCCTGTGGGACGTCCTCGGTGCGCACGTGCGCACGTTCCCGTCTGTGCTTGGCGAGGTCGCGGGCACGTCCTTCGCCGTGTGGGCCCCAAACGCCCGCTCGGTGCGCGTGATCGGCGACTTCAACCACTGGCAAGGAACGGGCCACGCGATGCGCTCGCTTGGCGCTTCGGGCGTGTGGGAACTCTTCGTTCCCGACGTCGCCGATGGCGCGCACTACAAGTTCGAGATCCTCGGGAAGGACGGCCACTGGAAGCAGCAGGCCGACCCGATGGCGAGGCGCACTGAGGTGCCCCCACACACCGCGTCCATCGTCACGGCGAGCACTCACGAGTGGTCAGACCAAGCGTGGATCACCGACAGGGCTTCGCGCTCCGCGCATGACAGCCCGATGTCGATCTACGAGGTGCACCTGGGCTCGTGGCGTCAGGGCCTGAGCTATCGCGAACTAGCGGACCAACTGGTCGACTACGTGCGGGACATGGGCTTCACCCATATCGAGTTGATGCCCGTGATGGAGCACCCCTTCGGCGGCTCGTGGGGCTATCAAGTGACGTCCTACTATTCGCCGACCTCGCGGTTCGGTACGCCGGACGACCTGCGCTACCTCATCGACCGCGCGCACCAGCAGGGGGTCGGGGTCCTGCTCGACTGGGTTCCCGGCCACTTCCCCAAGGACGCGTGGGCGCTCGGACGCTTCGACGGCACTCCTCTCTACGAGCACCCCGACCCGTTGCGAGGCGAGCAGCCCGATTGGGGCACGTTCATCTTCGATTTCGGTCGCGCCGAGGTGCGCAACTTCCTCGTCGCGAACGCTCTCTACTGGCTGCAGGAATTCCACGCGGACGGGCTGCGCGTCGATGCGGTCGCCTCGATGCTCTACCTCGACTATTCACGCGAGGCGGGCCAGTGGCGCCCCAACATCCATGGCGGCAGGGAGAACCTGGACGCGATCGCCTTCCTCCAAGAGGTGAACGCGACGGCGTACAAGAATGTGCCAGGCATCGTCATGATCGCCGAGGAGTCGACCGCGTGGCCGGGAGTCACCGCGCCCACCTCTCAGAGCGGGCTTGGCTTTGGCCTCAAGTGGAACATGGGGTGGATGAACGACACTCTGCGCTACGTCGCCGAGGCCCCCATCAACCGCTCGTACCACCATCACACGGTGACGTTCTCGCTCATGTACGCGTTCTCGGAGCACTTCTTGCTCCCCCTCAGCCACGACGAGGTCGTGCATGGCAAGGGCTCGCTCTACGAGCGCATGCCAGGCGACAACTGGCAAAAGGTCGCTGGGCTCAGGTCGCTCTACGCCTTCCAGTGGTCCCACCCTGGCAAGAAGCTCCTCTTCATGGGTTGCGAGTTCGGGCAGGCGTCGGAGTGGTCGGAGGGCCGCTCGCTGGACTGGTGGCACACCGAGGACGCGCTTCACGACGGTCTCCGCCGATTGATCGGCGATCTCAACGCCGTCTACAAGGCGTGTCCCGCACTATGGAGCCGCGACGACGATCCGACCGCCTTCAGGTGGATCGATGCGGATGACAGCTCGCACAACGTGATCTCGTACGTCAGGTATGACCACGAGAACAACCCGATCGTCGTCGCCGTGAACTTCGCGGGCGTTCCCCAAGAGCAATACCGCCTCGCATTCCCTCACGACGGAGTCTGGGACGAGACCCTCAACACCGACGCGGAGATCTACGGCGGCTCCGGAGTCGGCAACCTCGGCAAGATCACCGTTGCGCGTTCACCGCACAAGGGATTCGAGGCTTCGGCTTCCGTACGACTCCCACCGCTCGGTGCGGTTTACTTCAGACCCACCGTCAAGTAGACCGCCTTCTCACGCGGCGCGCTCGACCTAGTTGAGTGCGGCGCGCTCGACCTAGTTGAGTGCGGCACGCTCGACCTAGTTGAGTGCGGCACGCTCGACCTAGTTGAGTGCGGCGCGCTCGACCTAGTTGAGCGCGCTCGCGAGCGCCTTGCGCGCCACAACGACGCGCTGGTCATCCTGTCCAACGACCTCGAACAGATCCAAGATCCGCAATCGGACGCGATCGCGGTCATCCCCCGCCGCCGAAGAGATCGCATCGATCAGTCGCGCGAACGCATCCTCGACCTGACCACCGAGAACGTCAAGGTCCGAGACCGCGAGCTGAGCGTCGATATCTGAAGGTGCGTCCGCGGCCGCGGCTCTCAAGACAAGCGGATCGGCCCCGCGAGACCGAGCGATGAGCCCCACCTGTGCCCTGCCTGCGCGGGCATTAGCGTCGCGAGGGTTCTCCCTCAGCGCCTTGTCGTACGCCGCGAGCGCTCCATCGAGGTCATCCCTTTCGATGGCCTCAAATGCCTCTTGGTGCAGGGGCGGCAGCGGCTCCTCGATCGGAACGGAGTCCGCCTCGCCCTCGCTTGAGGGCACCCCCGACACGTCCATGCCAGCCTGCTTGGCGACCTCGACGACCTGGGCGAACACCCCACGAATCTGAGAGTCGTCTGGACTTCCTTGGAAGAGCGGCACCGGCCGCCCAGCCACCAAGGCGAGCATCGCGGGAACGGCCTGAATCTGGAAGGCCTCTGCGAGGCCAACCTGGGCGTCGACATCGACCAACACGAGCGACACGGATTCGCCGTATTCATCGACGATGGCTGTGACCCTCGCGGTCAAGTCGGCGCACTGCGGCGCGAGCGATGAGCACAACAACACGAACACCGGCCGCCGTTGCGACTCCTTGATGAAGTCGCCAGCGTTGGTCTCTGTCATCGCCTGGGGCGCGCCGGGCGCACCCTTCACCGGGGCTTTTGCCTTGGCGGCAAGCGACGCAAGATCGATCGCCCCTGCAAACGGAGTGGACGCGTTCATGGGCCTTTCCCTTCGCTCATCGTGGGGCTATTCGGGCTTGACCGACACCAAGTGGTGCTCGGCGGCAACCGCGGCGGGGATCTGATTCTGCCCAGGTGCGGGCACCGACAACACCACGAAGTCGCGGTACAAGTACGTTGCCTTGTCGACGACACTCCCCTGCACGAGAGGCGCGTCACGATCGGAAACCCGAAGCGTCGCCCCACTCACCGAGAAGGACGAAGAGACCTGCACGGGCGCAAACACGAGAGCACCGCCATCCGACGTCGACAACACGTAGGTGTTCGAGAGGTCCGGTTGGATCGTGTCGACATAGCCTCCGCCTGCCGCCGCCGCCGCCTGCGACAGTGCTGTGCGCGCAGTGAACAGCTGCTGGGAGTAGCTGTCTGGCGCGAAGTCTGCAGCAAGTTCGCTATCGGCACCTTGTCTCAAGAACTCGACATAGTTCTCGAGGGCGGCACGGGGAGATGGATCGACCCCCTGCTCACCCAGCGGCAACTGCGTCGCCCCATCCACCGTCCCCGCCATCGCTGGAAGCGTGGCACCAGGGACCATATGAGCCCAGGCCCTGAGGGTGTACGGGTCCTGGATCGAATCCTGGACCCACAAATACACCACCGGTGTGAGGTCGTCCGAGGGCGGCTCCGAGACCGCAGCGAGCACCCTTGGCCATATTTCCGCGTTGGACACGTAGATGCCTTGAACTCCCGAGGGGAGGTCCGAGGCGGGCGCATCGGCCACCACCTTCGCCACGGCATATTCGGCAGCGCGAACGGCGACGGCGTCGCCTGCAAATCGGGCCGCGAGAAGCGCGGAGTCAGCCGATCCGTCTGCGGCAGCGAGGACCGTGAAGGTGTCGTCGATGATCGCTTGAGCCTGAGTATCGATGAGCGCGGCGTTCGCGGCGGGCGAGGGTGTTGCACCCACACTGGGCGGTTCGGCGGCGCACGCAGACAAGGCAAGGGCGGCCACAATCACTGCGGCTGATGCAAGAGCAAAGCGCCTCATGAGGCACCCCCTTCCTCTGTGGTCGGCTTAGCCGGGGTGTCAACGGCCGCCTCGTCGACCGTGTGCGAGACGCCGTCAATCGGCCGCGACGCGTCTTGGTCATCGAGAAGGACGTCAGGCAGAGAAGAACCCGCTAGCCTGCGCTCGCGGCGTGACCCTGCACGGACCGAGTTCTCGGCACCCATCCTCGACCTCCCGCGGAGCCATCCCTCCGCGCGCTCTTGCACGGGCCTCGTGTCGATGAGCCCCGACAATGCCGCAACAACACCGAGCGCTGCGAGCACCGCACCAATCCATGTCAGCGGATTAATCCATCCGTCGTTGACCAGTCGAACTGCGGTGAATTGCACGTTGTCGAGGTTCGCACCATCTGCCGAGTACACGACCAGGACCTCGCCCGGAGCAACAGCCCCTGTCGCGAGGGAGACGCGATTGACGCCCCTCCAAGACGATCGCCAGTCGTCCGTCGATCCGTAATCCGTGATCGCCTCCGTATCGCCCGGCTGTGCTGTGGCACTGTCCGTAGGCACGGGGCTTGGCGACGGCGACGGCGTCGGCGTCGTTTCGGGCGCGGCGCTCGCCGAAGGGCTTGCCGAAGGGCTTGCCGAAGGGCTCGCCGAAGGGCTTGCCGAAGGGCTTGGAGACGGCAGGACAACGCGCGACTCGGTACGGGTCGCGAGAGCGTCCCACCCCGCATAGCCGGTCACGTACGTCGCCGAGTAGTACTTGAGCCATCCCGCGGCGTCGGAGGCACGCGCGGTGTGCGCCTCGATGCCACCTTCGGCCTGCACCGCGATCCGGTCAAGACCTTGGAGCGCGATGACCTCGGGGCCAATCACGACCACCGGAGTCTCCACCGAGGTGGTAGTCACGACCTCGCGGGCGGGTCTGGCGTCGTTGGCAACGAGCCCTGCGATGAGCATCAGCAGGCCAAGAACGCCTGCGATGATCGCTGTGGTGCGTAGTGTCACGTCGAAATCTCCTTGCGTCGGCGTACAGTCTAGGAGACAACGCTCATGACCCTCCGTTTGTGGCTTTGTTTCCCCTGGCGCCCCTACTAGGGTGGGGTGACGCTGAGGCCCTGCGATGAGGAGAACCGATGGCCGACGATTTGCTCCCTTTCCCCGTCGCGATGCGTGGATACGACCGAGATGCGGTCGCTGCGCACGTGAAGAGGCTTGAGGACTCCGTTGCTAAGGAGCACGCCTCTGCCGAGCAAGCACGAAAGCAGGCTGCCGAAGCGCGCGCTGCTCTCGACAATGCCAAGGAGACTCTGAGCGAAAGCGATCAGCCGACCTACAAGGGACTTGGGGCACGCGTTGAGCACCTGCTGAGGTCCGCGGAAGAGCAGTCCGCCGACGTCGTGAACCGCGCAAACACGCACGCTCAAGACACGATCGCGCGTGCCAACGTCGCCGCACAGCAGTTGCGCGCACGCGCCGACAACGAGGTCTCCGAGATCCTGGCTCAGTCCCGACGCGAGGCTGATGAGATCAAGACCTCGGCCGAGGCCGAGGCTCTTGGGGCCCGCGAGGCGGCCGAACGCCAGGCGAGCGAGTTGCTCGCGAAGGCCAACCGCGAATCCGAACGCATCACCTCCTCCCTCGATGCCGAGGTTTCCGAGAAGAGGACAGGTGCCGAGCGCGAGGTTCACTCCCTGCGCGCCACCGCCGAGCGTGAGGTCACGGAACTTCGCGTGGCCAGCCAACGCGAGGCGACGGAACTGGTCGATACGGCTCGTGGCGAGTCCGAGAGCACACTGTCGGCCGCACGCATCGAAACTCAAAGGCTCCACGACGAGGCGCAACAGGCGCTCGCATCGGCGGGAGTGGACGCAGCACAGATCGCTCAAGACGCGGCCGACCAAATTGAGTCGGCCGCTACCCAAGCCGCGAACATCGTCGCTGCAGCAACCGACGAGGCCACGGTCCTCCAGCGTGAGGCGGCCGCTATTCGGGCCGATGCGGACAAGCTGGCAGCCTCGGCGCTCACGGTTGCCAAGCGCCAAGCCGCCCAGATTCTTGCCAGCGGCCAAGCCGAGTCGGAGAACCTCAAGGCGGAGGCTGCCCAGTATCACGCGGCGACGCTCGCGGCGGCGGAGGAATTCCACACCGCGAAGGTCGCCGAGGCAGACCGCTACCACCAGGAACGCACGTCTACAGCCGACCGCTACGTCTCGACCAAGGTCTCCGAGGCGGACGAGCTTCACTTGTCAAAGGTCACCGAGGCAGACCGCTACTCCTCAACGAAAGTCTCCGAGGCAGACCGCTACTCCTCGACGAAGGTCTCCGAGGCAGACCGCTACTTCTCGAGCAAGGTCGAGGAGGCAGACGACCTTCACTCCGCAAAGGTCGCCGAGGCAGACCTTTACGTCGCGACGCAGGTCGAGGAGGCAGACGACCTTCACTCCGCAAAGGTCACCGAGGCAGACCGCTACTTCTCGACGAGGATTGCCGAGGCCGACGATCGCCACGCGGCGAAGGTGGCAGAGGCCGACAGGGTTCACACAGAACGCACCACGGCCGCAGAGCGATACTTCTCCACCAAGGTGGCAGAGGCCGACCAGTACCACGGCGCGAAGTTCATCGAGGCCGACCAGTACCACGCAGACACGACCGCCGACGCGGATCAGTACCACGCCGAGACCAAGGCGGCTGCGGACCACTACGACGCGCAAACGCGACTACGCACGGACAACGACACGACGGATCTGCGTAAGCGCGCGGAGTCGGACGCTGCGAGCCTTCGTGCCCAGGTCGGGGCCGAAATCAGGCAACTGCGCGAACAAGCGGGCGCCGAGGCGGCCGCACTGCTCGATCAAGCCACCGGCGAGGCCTCGACGACGCTCGAGACGGCGAAGTCCGAGTCGGAGCGCTTGAGAGGCGACGCTTTCGCTGCCGCAGAGGCGGCAAAGGAAGAGGCCCGCCGCACACGTGAGGATCTGCAGGTCGAGGTCGCTCAGCGTCGAGAAGCCGCTCAGAAGGATCTTTCGGCGCGTCATGCGGCGGCGAAGTCGGAAACGGACGCCATGGTGGCCGAGGCCCGCGCACGCGCGGACGACGCGGAGTCGCGACTCGCCGAGGCGCTCGAACGCGCCGAACAGGCTCGTCGCGATGCCGAGGAGCACGCACGCACTCTTCTTAGCAATGCAAGGCACAATGCGGACGACATTGTCTCGGGTGCCCGTGAGCACGCGGAGACGATCATCTCGGAGGCCGTCATCGATGCCGAGCGCGAGCGCTCACTCGCCAATAAGGAGGTGGACGAGCTCAACACGCAACGCGAGTCGATCACCTCGTACCTCGACGACCTGCGGTCGCTGCTCTCCGCGGACCCGATCCACAACCTCGCGGCCGCGGCAAAGCTGGTCAAGGACCGCGAGGAGCAAGACGTCGCGGTCGAGCCTGCCGAATCTGAGAAGTGAGAATGGCAGAGCAGTGAGAATGGCAGAGCGGCGACGTGACAGAAGAACGCGATAGCAACGCTTTTGAGTTGGCTGCGCGCCTCGACAGGCTTCGCGACTCCGAAAGCGCCAAGGCCGCAGTCCTCATCGAGGCATTCGCTCGAGACGCTCGCGCCGCGGGGATCCTGCCAGAGCGGCTCTTTGCGCGGCCCTACTCTGGCAACTCGATGATGCGCACCAACATCACAGGTTGGTACCTCAAGAGGGACCACAGCGTCGGAGTGAGCGTCGAGGGACTCTTTTATTTGCTCCACGCTCCTGGCGGTATCAAGGAGCGCTTTAGGGGCGTGACCCTCGAACCTTCGCCCGCGCCTCTGGAGCTCGGTAGGGGCGCCAGGGATGGGGAATCAATGCCCCTGACCGAGTCGCTCGCGAAGCGGCTCGCCGTAGGCAACGACGACTTTTAGGCCCGTGCGCGCCTTTCGAGCTATTCGTTGGCGGCGGTAGCAAGCACGCTGATGAGGCGCGCGACCGCCTCGGGAGCCTCGACGGCCAACAGGTGGCCCGCCGCGCCGATGCGCGTGAGTTCAACCCCGAGCGCGTCGGCCATCGCGGCGGCCTCGTCGTCCGTCGTGAGGCCGTCTTGGTCACCCCTCGCAACGAAAGCGGGCACGTCGCAAGCGCGCAGAACCTCGAGCCGTGACGGGCGCGCGGCCATCGCCAATTGACACCACGCAACGCCCTCGCCCCGCTGACGTGCCACATTGGCAGCGGTTGAGCGCACAAGTGACTCTCTCTCGCCGCTGAAGGCCCCCAGGAGCGCACGAGCGGTATCCGCGGGGTCGACGAGGCCATCGTGCGCCATCGCGGCGGTGGCCGCCTCGAGGCGACGTGCCTTGGCGGCCTCGGAGTCGGCCACGGCCCGCGTGGCGAGCAGCCCGATCCCGGCCACCGCATCGGGGTGCCTCTCGAGCACGGCCATGGCGACGTAGCCGCCCATCGAACAGCCAACCCACAGCGCGTCCGCCGATCCGGTCACCTCGCGCATCGCAGCGACCGCAGCATCGGCGATGAGTTCAAGCGAGGGGTCCTCGCGGGTCGCAGGCATCTCGCCGATTCCGGGAGGGTCGAACGTGATGATGTCGCCCACTGGCGCATTGAGCACCGCGAGCAGCGGCTCCCACTGCTCACTGTCGAGAGGGAAGGCGTTGAGGAACACGAGAGGGACATTCGTGCGTCGTGCGGTCATGAGGGGCCTCCTAGGGCCGGGACAAATTCGGTGGGCACAGTCGTGGGAAGAGGCCCCGCTCCGGGAGTCACTGCGTCGACAATGTGGTCCAGAACAATCCTGACGTACTTCTCCCCCACCCAGAGGTGCTTTGCTCCGTCGACCGGGATCATCCGCGCGCCTGCGAGCGGTGCGAAAGCGGGAACGGCACTCTCCGGAGGCAGAAATTCGTCGTGCTCGGGCACCAGAATCGTGACCGGCTTGCCGCTCCTCGCCCAGCGGTCGAGGTGAGCTGCGGTGGCGCGGCGAAGAGGCGGAGACATGAGTACGGCGCCCTCGACGTCGAGTTCTGCCCCATACATCAGCGCGAGCTCGGTGCCGAAGCTCCACCCGAGAAGCCAACGGCGAGGCAAGCCCCTGTCCACCGCAAAGTGCACGGCAGCGCGCACATCGGCGGCCTCGCCCACTCCCTCGTCGAACCGGCCTTGAGACGTGCCGCGCGGTGAGGACGTTCCTCGCGTGTTGAAGCGCAAAACCGCGATGTCGGCCAGAGCCGGAAGGCGCCACGCGGCCTTGCGCAACACGTGTGAGTCCATGAACCCGCCGTGGGTGGGTAACGGGTGCAAGGTGATGAGGGTGGCGGCAATGCGACCAGAAGCTGGAAGCGCGAGCTCTCCCACCAACGTGAGGCCATCCTCGGTCACGAGTGTGATGTCCTCGCGGATTGCGGGCAGCACCGTCATGGCGCCGATCTCGGTGTCAGCCACGCGACCTCCCAAAGGTTTCCCAGCAGTTCCTGTGCCAGTGTCGTCGCGCATCGCTCGCCGCCTCTGGACCAAAGATTCCATCGGCCGCCCACGCGACGACGTGTTGCTGATTGCCGGAGATGTCCTGACCGCATGCGGGACACGTATAGATCTTCTCTGAGGGTCGCGGCACCGCGACGAGGTATTCCTCGCCTCCTGGACCTGTCTCCCTGCGAGCTCCGAGTGGGCCTTGGACGCGGTCAGGATCGAACTCCTGATGCGGTTGCCCGTAGGGGCGCTTGGTGGAGCGTCGCTTGGAGGGCATGGTTCGAGTCTACGAAAGGTCGCGGTCCTCGAGGACCGCGCTCACTATCCGACCTGCTGGGGAAAAGGCGCCGGCGCCGCACCCGAGGGGGGGGTGGGAGCGGCGCCGGACATCTAATAGACGCTAGGAGGCGTCTCTGCCAATAAGTCTATCCCCATAACTGGGGTAAGTGCACGGTTTCTGATGGTTTCCCTGTACCAATATGCGGAATCCTTCCACGTGCGCACCTGAGTCTTGTAGTCAACGTGCACGATGCCGAAGCGCTTGGCGTAGCCCTGCGCCCATTCGAAGTTATCCATGAGGCTCCACGCCAAGTACCCGCGGACGTCGGCGCCCTCGTCGATTGCCATCTTGACGGCGGCCAGATGGCTTTCGAAGTACCTCACCCTGGCGGTGTCGCGGACCCGCCCGTCGGCGTCAACGACGTCCACCCACGCGGATCCGTTCTCGGTCACGTAAATCGGCTTGCCCGTGTCACGGTGAATCCTCATGAGGTGAGAGTGGAAAGCGCTCGGGTCAATGTTCCACCCCATCGCCGTACGCTCGCCGGCGGGCGGCATG
>JBBRWX010000024.1:0-37806 GCA_038248935.1 Actinomycetales bacterium | reverse complement strand
TCGTGGCAGGTGAGGGATTCGAACCCCCGTAGTCGTAGACGGCTGATTTACAGTCAGCTCCCTTTGGCCGCTCGGGTAACCTGCCTCGCGCTTGGCGCGCATGGAAGAATAGCAAGGATTGCGGGGCCATTGCGAACGCGGGCCCCGTTGACCGACCGGCCACCCCGCACGCACGGTGGCCGCATGACTCAAGGAGGACTCCATGGCAGGCGACAGCAGCTTTGACGTAGTGAGCAAGGTAGACCCACAAGAGGTCGAGAACGCGCTCAACCAGGCCCACAAGGAAATCGCCCAGCGCTACGACTTCAAGGGCGTCGGCGCGTCGATCGAGATGTCGGGCGAGGCGATCCTCATGAAGGCCAGCTCCCCCGAGCGGGTCAAGGCCGTGATGGACGTCTTCATCGCCAAACTCGCCAAGCGCGGAGTGAGCCTCAAGTCCCTCGAATACGGCGAACCCCAGCCCTCCGGCAAGGAATACCGCCTCACCGCGACCATCAAGGAGGGCATCTCGCAGGAGATCGCCAAGAAGCTCACCAAGCTGGTGCGCGACGAGGGCCCCAAGGGCGTCAAGGCGCTCATCCAGGGCGACGAGCTTCGCATCACGTCCAAGAGCCGCGACGACCTTCAGGACACGATGGCGCTGCTCAAGGGCTCCGACGTCGAGGCGGACCTGCAGTTCATCAACTACCGCTGATGCGGGGGCCGGCCGCGGCGGGGTCTCCTGCAAAATCGGAGCCGGCGAAGAACGCCCCGGCGAAGGGCGCCCCGGCGAAGGGCGCGCGGAGCCGGCAGTGGCGAAAGTGGATTCCGCCGCAACATGGCGTCTGGGCGATGCTGCTGCTGCCGTATCTGGCAGGCCTGCAGTTTGGGTTGAGTTGGCTTCACGTGCCGCTTCTTGTCACGTGGCTCAGCGGCTGGCTCGCGTCGTACTACGCGCTACTCACGATCAAGACTTTGCGGCTGAATCGGTACTGGCGGCAGGTTCTCGCGTACGCAGTGGTGAGCGCCGCGACGGCCCTTCCGCTCTTCGCCCTGCGTCCGGGCCTGCTGTGGTTCTCGCCCGTCTTCGCGGTACTCCTGGCGGTCAACGCGGTCGCGGCCCGAGTGGGTCAGGAGCGAGCGTCGGCCAACGGCATGGCCTCGGTGACGATGGCCTCGCTCATGGCCATGATCGCGCCGGCAACGGCGGGCCTCGACTGGAGGCTGGGCGTTCCGGTGGCTATTGCCGCGTGGCTCTACCTCGCCGGCACGGTGTTCTACGTGAAAAACATGATCCGCGAACGAGGCAGCCGTGTGCACTTCATGGTGTCGGTCGCGTTCCACGCGGGCGCGCTCGCCGCGTCGGTCGCGGTGGATCCCTGGCTCGCGATTCCGTTCGCGTGGTTCCTCGTGCGCGCCGTGGTGATGCCTCGATTCGCGCTCAAGGTGCCCGTCGTGGGCGTCATCGAGGTCGCAAACTCCGTGCTCCTGCTTGGTTTCCTGCTTGCGCTCTAGTGGGGCCCACCCAGGCGCCTAGCCCGCGTAGCGTCGGCCGTTTGTCATCGCCTCGAGGCGAGCGATTCTGTCCGCCATCGGCGGGTGCGTCGAGAACATTCTGGCCAGGCCCACGCCGCTGAAGGGGTTGGCGATGAACAGGTGGCTGACGTTCTCTAGTTGAGAAGTCTGTTGCAGCGGTCGGGCGGCGGTGCCCGCCTCGAGCTTGCGCAGCGCCGACGCGAGGGCGGCCGGGTCGCCTGTGAGGGTCGAGCCGTCCTCGTCGGCGTCGTATTCGCGGGTGCGCGAGATTGACATGCGGATGAGGGTGGCCGCGAGGGGCGCCAGGATCAGCATCGCGACAAAGCCGAGTATGCCGAACGGGTTTTCGCGGCTGTTGCGGCCGCCGCCGAACCACATTGCCAGGTGCGCCACGGCGGTCACAATTCCGGCCAGGGCCGCGGCGACGGAGCCAATGAGAATGTCGCGGTTGTAGACGTGCATCAGCTCGTGGCCTAGCACGCCCCGCAGTTCGCGCTCATCGAGGAGAGTCAGGATTCCCTCGGTGCAGCATACGGCGGCGTTGGCGGGGTTGCGGCCCGTCGCGAAGGCGTTTGGCGCCTGGGTGGGCGAGACATAGAGCTGCGGCATCGGCTGGTTGGCCTCGCGGCTTAACTCGCGCACGATGCGATACATCCCAGGCTGCTCCACCTCGGTCACCGGGAACGCGTGCATTGCCCTGATCGCGAGCGTTGCCGAGTTCCAGTAGCCGATGCCGGTGCCGATCACCGAGAACGCTGCGAAGGCCCAGAAGTACTGTCCTCCCGCCACGACGCTGCCGACGCCGAGCATGACGGCCCAGAGCAGCACAAAGAGGCCAAGCGTCTTGGCACCATTGAAATAGCGACGGGATCCCACTGCGTTCCTCCTTGTGCCCTAAAAACGGGCAGGCGGCCGTCCGCGTTCCAGGATGCCAGGCAGTTCTCCAAGAGCGTGGACGCGCCCCGCTCGTCGGGCGACATGGAATCGGCCATTTGCGGACCACGCCTGGCAAAAAGCGGTACAGATCAAGCCATTTGCGGACGACGAGGGGCGCTGGGCGGTACGGATCAAGCCATTTGCGGAGGATGAGTACGAGTGGGGGACTTTCGGGCGCCGGGTTAGTTTTTCTTGCGCAGCGCTATGTCTGTCATCTCTTCGCGGGGGACCACCTTGACGCGCTCGCGGCCCTGAACCTCACCGGAGTCCTTCTCGTGAGCATCGAGAATCTGCCAGTCCTTCCACTCGACGACGGGAACGCCGCGCGACTTCAGCAGCTGGAAGACGTTGTCGGGGCTGAGCTGTTCCGGACCCGCCTTCGACTCGGCGAAAAGGCGCTCGGAGTCGTCCACCAGGTGCTGGATCGTCTCGGCTGCGTCTGACTTCGTGGAGCCGATGAGGCCCACGGGGCCGCGCTTGATCCAGCCGGTGGTGTAGTAGCCGGGCACCACGTCCCCGCCGTCGACCACGCGACCGCCCACGTTGGCGATCGTGCCCTTCGACGCATCAAAGGGAATCCCGTCGATGGCCGTTCCGTAGTAGCCCACGGCGCGGTACACGGCCTGCACCGGGTAGTCGAGAAACAAGCCAGTGCCCTTGGCGTTGCCATCACCAGTGAGCGCGGTGCGCTCGACGCGCACGCCGGTCACCTTGCCGCCGTCGCCAAGTACCTCGTGAGGCGCCTGGAGAAAGTGCAAGTGGATGCGACGCGCCGCACCGGTGGGCTCGCGAAGCGTCCAATCGTTGAGGGTCTTGACCACTTGCTTTGTCTGGTGATGGCCGTCGATCGCCGCCATCGAACCCTCGTCGTAGTCGTAGTCCTCGGGGTACACGATGACCTCCACATCGGGCACCTGAGCCAATTCGCGCAGCTCGAGCGGGGAGAACTTCACCTGAGCAGGTCCGCGCCTGCCGAACAGGTGAACGTCAGTGACGGGCGAGGTCTCGAGGACCTCGTAGACGTTCGCTGGAACATCCGTGGGTAACAGGTCCTTGGGGTGCTTCGACAACATGCGCGCGACGTCAAGGGCGACGTTTCCCACGCCAAAGATGGCGACCTCTTTGGCCGTCAGCGGCCACGTGCGAGGGACGTCGGGGTGGCCGTCGTACCAGCTCACAAAATCGGCGGCCCCGAACGAGCCATCAAGATCAATACCAGGAATGTTGAGGTCGGCATCCTTGAAGGACCCGGTCGCGAAGATCACCGCGTCGTAGTGCTCGCGGAGGTCCTGCAGAGTGAGGTCCGTGCCGATGTTGACGTTGGCGAGCAAGCGGATGTCGCCGCGCCCAAGAACGTTCGCGAGCGCCACAATGATTTGCTTGATGCGAGGGTGATCGGGGGCCACTCCGTACCGCACCAAACCGAAGGGAGCGGGAAGCCGCTCAATGATGTCGATCGACGCGTCGAGGTCCGTCTTCGACAGGATATCGGCCGCGTACGTGCCAGCGGGGCCGGCGCCAATGATGGCGACGCGCAAGGGGCGAGATGGGCTCACTGGACTACTCCAACGTCTGGGACTGGGGCGCGCGGGCTGACCCGCAGGCGGCAACGGGCGCCAGTATAGACACCCCCGCGGGCGAGACCTCACTCACTTCACTCAGTCTACGCGGGGGCGTCCCTGCTGGTCGGGGAGCCCGACCGGCCGCCGCGCACCCCCGCCGAGCACCCCCGCCGCGCACGCCGTCGGCCACCCCGCAATGCACCGCGCCGCCCACGCCGTCGGCCACCCCGCAATGCACCGCGCCGCCCACGCCGTCGGCCACATGAACCTTGATTGAACTTCAGATGACGTTGCGTGGTGAGTCAACTGTGCGCGCCCCGCGGGGTGTCACGCTGAATCCATGGGAATCGCACCACACGTCGGAAGGCCCAAGACGGGGCCCGGTCCAGTCGCGATCCCTGACACCCGGCCGCTTGAGGAGCCGGAGCTCATCTCGCCCCAGGAGTACATCGCCGACGCAACCCGTCGCATTCACTTGGCGCGGCGGCGGGTGCGAGTCATCGCGCTGACGATCGCCGATGAGAGGGAGACGGAAGATCTCATCGAGGCCTTGTGCGCCGCGGCCAGGCGCGGGGTCGACGTTCACGTCGCGGCCGACACGTTCACGTACGCGGACGCTGCGGGTCGCTTCGTTCCCAAGCGCTACATCAGCGCGCGCAGGCGCCGCTCGATGGACATGGCGCGAGCGCTCACCGAGGCGGGTGTGAGGTTCGACTGGCTTGGCCAGGAGGGCGGGCTTCCGTGGCGGGGCCGCACCCACACCAAATTCTGCGTGGTCGACGACACCGTGTACAGCTTTGGTGGCGTCAACCTGGACGACCAAGGCGCGACCAACATCGACTTCATGCTGCGCATCACCGACCACAGGCTCGCGGAGGACCTGGTGCGGGTCTACGAGCGCACGCACCACGCGAACTCGCGAGTGAGTGGATTCCGCTCCGCCTCACTCACGTACGGCAAGGACCACGTGCTTGTCGACGGCGGCACTCCAGGTGACTCGATCATCTACCGCCGCGCCCTGAAGTACGCGCGGAAGGCCGAGCGCATCGTGCTCGTGTCCCAGTACTGCCCCACCGGCGAGCTCGGCAGGGCGGTCGCGGCGACGCCCAACGAGATGTGGTTCAACCCTCCGCGCAACGCGAGCGCCTTCAATCGCCTCCTCATCGCCGCCTCGATGGTCGCCACGGGCCACCGGACCCTTTACCGCAAGCGCGAGTACCTCCACGCCAAGACGATGGTGTTCTACCTGAAGCACGGCAAGCGCGTAGCGATCACGGGCTCGCACAACTTCGTGCGCGGCGGTGTCGCCCTGGGTACACGCGAGATTGCCCTGCAGACAAAGAACCCCCTGCTGATCGACCAGATCGAGGCATTCATCGAGTCCCAGGTCAGGCACTAGCTCGATGCCCCTGGGGGTATCTTCCCTGGTACTGCCCGCCCCGGCGACACACCGGACGGTTTGCGAGGGACCTTCGTCCCGTGCCACACTCTGCGCCATGGCCCTCCAGCACACGCCCGCGAGCTCTTGCCGCGTGATGTGCTGTGCCATGTGTCTGTCGGCCTAGCCGCCCAGACGCAGACCCCCCTGCATCCCTGGGCGCTCGGCCTCCGAGCGCTGCTTGATCGCGCTCGCAGACGAGCTCCCGAAACCCCCTCATGAGGAGGATCGGTGAGCCACACCACCGAAGGCACCGCCGACAGCGTTGCAGTTGCGGCGCTCTCTGGAGCGTCGTCGCGCCCACGCGCGCTCGACGACGCCGACGACCGTCGCCGCCACCGCGATGAGGCGCGCCTCATCCGCACTCGCGAGGCATCGGCGCGCAAGGACACCGCGTCCAAGGACGGCCAGTGGGCCGCGGGCGACCGTACCCCGCTCAACCCCAACGAGGAGTTCAAGTCAGTCTCCGACCCGCTCGACGTGCGTCACCGCATCGAGACCATGTATTCCAAGTGGGGCTTCTGGTCGATCCCCCCGAGCGACCTGCGCGGTCGCATGCGCTGGTGGGGGCTGTACACGCAGCGACGTCCGGGAATCGACGGCGGGCGCACGGCCCAGCTCGAGCCGCACCAGCTAGACGATGAGTTCTTCATGCTCCGCGTGCGCTCCGACGGCGGTCAACTTTCGGTCAAGCAGGCCCGGATGATCGCCGACGTCTCGCGCGACTTTGGTCGCAACACGGCCGACGTCTCGGATCGCCAGAACATCCAGCTCCACTGGATTCGCATCGAGGACGTGCCCGAGATCTTCCGCCGCGTCGAGGAGGCGGGGCTGTTCACCACGGAGGCGTGCGGGGACAGCCCGCGTGTCATCCTGGGCTCCCCCGTGGCGGGAGTGGCCAAGGACGAGCTGATCGACCCGACCCCGCACATCCAAGCGATCATCGAGCGCGGCATCGGCTCCCCCGAGTTCTCCAACCTGCCGCGCAAGTTCAAGACGGCCATCACGGGCACCCGCATCCCCGACATCCTGCACGAGGTCCAGGACATCGCCTTCGTGGCCGTCGAGCACCCCACGCTCGGGGTGGGCTACGACCTGTGGGTGGGCGGTGGGCTGTCGATAAACCCTCACCTGGGGCTGCGCCTTGGCGCCTTCGTCGAGCCTTCCAAGGTGCCCGAGGTCTGGGCGGGAGTGATCGGCATCTTCCGCGACCATGGCTATCGACGCCTGCGCACCCGCGCGCGCCTCAAGTTCTTGGTCAAGGCGTGGGGTGGCGAGAAGTTCCGCCAGGTGCTCGAGGACGATTACTTGGGTTGGAAGCTTCCCGACGGCCCCGGCCCGCAGGTAGGCAGACCAGGAGACCGCGGCGACCACGTGGGCGTCCACGAGCAGCGCGACGGCAGGTTCTACGTCGGCGCCGCGCCCATCGCCGGTCGCATCTCGGGTGAGACCCTCGCGGCGATTGCCGATCTCGCCGAGTCCGCGGGCTCGGACCGCATCCGCCTCACTCCGCTGCAGAAGATCCTCGTGCTGGACGTGCCGCGCGACAAGGTCAGCGACGTGGTGAATGGCTTGCGCGCGCTCGAGCTCGAGTCGAGCCCAGGCGAGTTTCACCGCAATGTGATCGCGTGCACGGGCATCGAGTACTGCAAGCTCGCAATCGTCGAGACCAAGGCGACTGCGCGCGAGGTGGTCCAGACGCTCGACCGCGCGTTCCCCGACCTCGACGTGCCGATCTCGGTGCACGTCAACGGGTGCCCCAACTCATGCGCGCGTATCCAGGTGGCCGACATCGGCTTCAAGGGCCAACTGGTGCTCGACGACGAGACGGGCGAGCAGGTGCCCGGCTTCCAGGTGCACCTTGGCGGGCGTCTCGGTCAGGGCGAGGACAACGACTTTGGCCGCAAGCTGCGCGGGCACAAGGTCAAGGCGGACGGCATGCCCGAGTACATCGAGCGCGTCACCAGGAACTACCTGGAGACCCGCGAGCAGGACGAGCCGTTCGCCCAGTGGGCGTTCCGCGTGGAAGAAGAGGCACTTCGATGACAACTCATCCGATGCGTCCGCACCTGACGCTTCTCAACCCCACCGAATGGAACGAGCGGACCGTCGCCGACGTCAACGCCAGGCTCGAGACGGCATCGGCCGCCCACATCGCCGACTGGGCCGTCGCGACGTTTGGCGACCACCTCATCGTGGCCGCGTCGATGCAAGACACGATCCTGCCGCACCTGTTCGCCACCCGCCTTGAGGGCGTCGACGTGCTGTTCCTCGAGACCGGCTATCACTTCCAGGAGACCCTCGCCACGAGGGACGAGGCCGCGCGGCGCCTGCCCATCACCATCGTCGACGCCGTCCCGCGCCTGACGGTTGCCGAGCAGGACGCCAAGTTCGGCAAGGACCTCTTTAGCAGCGACCCGAACCTGTGCTGCGCGATGCGCAAGGTCGAGCCTCTTGGCCACGCGCTCAACGGTTACGACGCGTGGATTACGGGCACGCGCAGGATCGATGCCTCGACAAGGGCCGAACTGCCGGTGATCCAGTGGGATGCGAAGCACGGCCTCGTCAAGATCAACCCCCTGGCCCTGTGGTCCGCTGAGCAGGTCGAGGCGTACCAGGCCCAGCACGACCTCCCACGCCACCCGCTCGTGGCGCAGGGGTACCCGAGCATCGGCTGCGCGCCGTGCACCAGGGCGGTGGCTCCAGGCGAGGATCCCCGCGCCGGCCGCTGGGCCGGTCAGGACAAGACCGAATGCGGGATCAACGAATGAGCACCACCTCCCCCACGGTGCCGGTCCCCGCGGGCCTGTCCACCCTCGAAGCCCTCGAAGCCGAGGCCATTCACATCCTGCGCGAGGCCGTCGCGACCGCGCGCAAGCCCGTCATCCTCTTCAGCGGAGGCAAGGACTCGGTGGCCGTGCTTCACCTCGCGACGAAGGCCTTCTGGCCCGGCCGCGTGCCCATCGAGTTGTTGCACGTCGACACGGGCCACAACTTTGACGAGGTGATCGCGTTCCGCGACGCGACCATCGAGCGACTGGGGCTGCGGCTCAAGGTCGCCAAGGTGCAGGACTACATCGACGACGGCCGCCTGCGGGAACGCCCAGACGGCACCCGCAACGCACTCCAGACCATCCCCCTGCTGGACGCGATCGCCGACGGCGGCTACGACGTCGTCTTCGGTGGCGCCAGGCGCGACGAGGAGAAGGCTCGCGCCAAGGAGCGCGTGGTGTCGCTGCGCGACGAGTTTGGCGCGTGGGACCCCCGCAACCAGAGGCCCGAGCTCTGGAATCTCTACAACACCCGCCACCTGCCTGGCCAGCACGTGAGGGTCTTCCCCTTAAGCAACTGGACCGAGCTGGACGTCTGGCGCTATATCGAGCGCGAGGCGATCGACCTGCCGTCCCTCTACTACGCGCACGAGCGCGAGGTGTTCGAGCGCGACGGAATGCTGCTCACACCCCACCCCGCACTGGCGCGCAAGGACTCGGAGCCGCTCGAAACGCGGATCGTCCGCTACCGCACGGTGGGCGATGCGAGCTGCACGGGGGCAGTCGAATCCCCCGCCGTCACCGTGGAAGACGTCATCGCCGAGGTGGCGGCCACCCGCATCACGGAGCGCGGCGCGACTCGCGCCGACGACCGTGCCAGCGAGGCAGCCATGGAGGACCGCAAGAAGGAAGGCTACTTCTAATGACCGCCACCGCCGCCACCGCCGCGACCATCACCACCGCCGCCACCGCCGCCGCCACCGCCGCCGTCCCTGCGCCAGACGCGGGCCAGACCTCCCTGTTGCGTTTCGCCACCGCGGGCTCGGTCGACGACGGAAAGTCGACGCTCGTGGGCAGGCTGCTTCATGACACCAAGTCGATCCTGGCCGATGCCTACGAGGCGGTCGAGCGCGTCACTCGCGAGCGCGGCGGCGAGGGCATCGACCTCGCGCTTCTCACAGACGGCCTGCGCGCCGAGCGGGAACAGGGCATCACGATCGACGTCGCGTATCGCTATTTCGCCACTGCGCGCCGCACATTCATCCTCGCGGATTGCCCAGGGCACGTGCAGTACACGCGCAACACGGTGACGGGCGCCTCGACGGCCGATGCCCTTGTCGTCCTGGTCGACGTGCGGACCGGAGTGGCCGACCAGACCCGCCGCCACCTCGCCGTCGCGGCGCTGCTGCGCGTCCCCCACGTGATCATCGCGGTCAACAAGATCGACCTTGTGGGTTGGGAGCGCGCGCCGTACGACGCGATTGCGGCCGATGCGGCTGAGCATGGTTCGCGCTTGGGGATCGAGGTCTCCGTGGTGCCCGTCAGCGCGCTGCTCGGCGACAACGTCGCCCAACGCTCGCAACACACCCCCTGGTACACGGGTCCCACTGTGCTTGATCTCCTCGAGACCCTGCCCTCCGCAGATCAACTCGAGACCGCGCAACTGCAGACCGCGCAACTGCAGACCGCGCAACTGCAGACCGCGCAACTGCAGACCGCGCAACTGCAGACCGCGCAACTGCAGACCGCGCAACTGCAGACCGCGCAACTCAACCCCGCCGCGGCCGTCGCCGGTTGGCGGTTTCCCGTGCAGAACGTGCTCCGCCCACAGGTCGCGGCGATCAGCGACGAGTACCGCGAGTACCGCGGCTATGCGGGTCAGGTGTCTCAAGGCGTCATTCGCGTGGGCGACGACGTGGTGGTCCAGCCATCGGGCCGACGCACCACCGTGGCGGGAATCGACACGGCCGACGGCTCTCTCGCCTTCGCGCGCGCGGGCCAGTCGATCGCCGTGCGGCTCGCGGACGACGTCGACGTGGCGCGCGGAGACCTGCTGTCTTCCGCGCCCGACGCCGCCCGTGCCGTCAGGAACGTCGACGCTCACGTGGCGTGGCTTTCGGACCGGCCGCTGAGGGTGCGCGATCGCGTGCTGGTGCAGCACGGGACCGCGCTCGTTCAGGCGATGGTGACGGGGATCTCGGGGGTGCTCGACATCTCCCTGCCCGGCGGGACGCTCGACTCGAGCATCGTGCCTGGAGACACCCTGGCCCTCAACGACATCGGCGTGGTTGCTCTCCTGCTCGCCTCGCCTCTGGCCATCGAGGACTACAGCATCCACCGCCGCACCGGAGCGTTTGTGCTGGTAGACCCTCAAGACGGCGCAACGCTCGCCGCGGGAACCTCTCGCGCGGCAACTCCGGGTACCGGCCCCGACGGATACCTGAGCATCTGATGAGCGAGGCAGTTTTCATGAGCAGGGCAGTTTTCATGAGCAGGGCAGTTTTCATGAGCAGGGCAGTTTTCATGAGCAGGGCAGTCCTATGAGTGCGGGAATCTTATGAGTGCGGCAGTTCAGTTCCGAGACGTGACCCAGGCGTTCGCGCGGCGGGGCTCCGCGCGAGCCGCTCTCGCCCATGTGGATCTCGACGTCGCGGCGGGAGAGTTCGTCGCCGTCGTCGGCCCATCGGGTTGCGGAAAGTCGACCCTCCTTGACCTCGTCGCCGGTCACGCGCGACCCGCGACCGGTTCCGTCACGGTGGGCGGCGCGGCGGTCGAGGGCCCCGGGCCGGATCGCATGCTTGTCTTCCAGGAGCACGCGCTCTTCCCATGGCTGACCGTCCAGGCTAACGTCGAGTTTGGCCTGAGATCCGCGGGTGTCGACGCCGGGACAAGGTCCGCGACGGCAGCGGAGTGGATCGCGCGCGTTGGTCTTGCCGATGCCGCGGGCCTTCACCCTCACGAGTTGTCGGGCGGGATGCGTCAGCGCGCGGCACTGGCACGTGCTTTCGCGTTGGCTCCGCAGGTGCTGCTCATGGACGAGCCGTTTTCCGCCCTCGACGCACCCAGCCGTGACAGGCTCCACGTTGAGCTTCAGGGCCTGTGGCGTGAGACGGGCACGACCATCATCTTCGTGACCCACAACGTGCGCGAGGCCGTGGTGCTTGGCGACCGCGTCGTCGTCATGTCGTCGGGGCCAGGGCGCATCATTGCCGAGGTTCACGTGACCCTTCCCCGCCCGCGCGTCGTCGAATCAAACCGTGTGGTCGACCTCGCCCAACACGTGCGCGGCCTGCTCGACGAGGCAGACCAGCTGGGCATCACTGCACCTCGCGAGGGCAAGGACGGCTATGTCAGCATCTGAACCCCCGGCCAGCGCGCTGCAGGCTACCTCACGGCAGGCCACCCCACGGCAGGCCACCCCGCGGCAGGCCACAGAGCACCTCACGGCAGGCGCTGGACCGGGCGCCACACCCGGCGCGACCGGCGATGCGCGCCGTCGACGCTGGGCCGCTGTCCCCATCGCGGTCACAGGCGCCGTGCTCGCTCTCGCGTGGAGGCTCACCTCTGAGCTTGCGCCAACGCTTCCAGGGCCAGGAGCCACCGCCGCTCAGTTGTGGGACATGCTGTTGTCGGGATCGCTCGCCTCGATCCTGTGGCGGACGGCGGCATTCATGGCCGTCTGCTTCGCGGTCGCCGTTGTGCTTGGCATCGGGGGCGGCCTCGCGATCGGCATGAACCGGTCGCTCGATCGCGGGCTGTCCGCCTACCTCGCGGCGTTGCAGGGCATGCCCACGTCGATGTGGATCCCCGTGGCCGCGATCGTGCTCGGCACAGATGTGTGGTCACTCGGAGCGGTCGTCACGCTCGGGGCGGTTCCCGCGATCGTACTGAGCACGCGCAACTCGGTGCGCAACGTGCCCCCTCTGCTCGTCCGCGCGGGGCGCACGCTTGGCGAACACGGTTGGTCGCTCACGCGCCGCGTCATTCTGCCGGCCGCTCTCCCTGGAATCATGTCGGGGCTCGAGCTCGGCTGGTCGATCGCGTTCCGTTGCCTTGTCGCAGGCGAAATCTTCTCCGGTGCCCTGTCGGGGACCGGCATCGGCCAGGTCATCGGCAGGGCTCGCAAGAGCGGTGACCTCACCGAGATGATGGCCACCATCGTGATCGTTTTGCTGTTTTCGGTCGCGGTGGACCGCCTGGTATTTGCCCGCGCGCAGGCGAGACTGCGCGGTCCCAGGGGGCTCGTGGATGCGGGTCTCACGCGCTAATTCTCGCCGCGAACGGGGGTGCGCTACTGGCGTAATCGGTCTTCACGCCTGGTCTCAACCGGGACCTTGTGCTTATATGGAACTGAACCGAGCCTCGCTGCCCGGCCTGGGCCATGTCCTTTCGCCCTCACGACGCACTCATTCGCGTCACCGCCAACGCTGCCGACACTCCACGAGAGATCCACTGTCCGCGCGCCTACGGAGGGACTCACTCCTTGAACGCCGCCACCACCATGCAGAACACCGCCCGCTTCCCTCGCAGCACATCTGCGCGCACCCGAAGCGGTGCGCCCTCGCCCGTCCTTACGCTCATCGTGCTGCTGTCGACGCTGGGCATCTTCGTCTACTCGGCCTTCCTGCTCAATCCTTCGCATCGCGGCGACGTCATTCCCTACGTGCTCGTTCTCGTCGCGGAGTCAATCCTCGTGTTTCAAGCGCTGATGTCGATGTGGACCATCCTGGCCGGCGCCAGCGACCCCAGGGACTTCGACTACTACCAAGCCCACGCGAAGCTCTTCGCCCGCGGGTCGACCGGCCCGCAATCCGAGTGGCCCATGCTGATCAAGGGCAGCGAGAGCACCGTTGACGTCTTCATTACGACGTACGGCGAGAGCGTGGAAGTGATTCGAGGCACCGTGACCGCCGCCATCGCCATGCGCGGACTTCACCACACGTGGGTGCTCGATGACGGCCAGAGTGACGAGGTGCGCAACCTCGCTTCCGAGCTGGGGGCCCGGTACGTTCGTCGCCTCAGTTCTGGCGGCGCCAAGGCGGGAAACGTCAACCATGCGCTCACTCTTGCCAAGGGCGAGTTCTTCGCCATCTTCGACGCCGACTTTGTGCCTGACGAGTCCTTCTTGGTCGAGACGCTGCCGTTCTTTGTGGACCAGAAGGTCGCGTTCGTCCAGACGCCACAGGCGTTCGCCAACCTCCACACGACGGTTGCGCGCGGGGCAGGCTACATGCAGACCGTCTTCTATCGTTTCATTCAGCCGGGCCGCAATCGCTTCAACGCCGCGTTTTGCGTGGGCACCAATGTACTCTTCAGGCGCGCGGCAATCGAGGACGTTGACGGCATGTACACGGAGTCGAAGTCCGAGGACGTGTGGACGTCGATCAGGCTGCACGAACGCGGCTGGCGATCCGTGTACATCCCCGACGTTCTCGCCGTGGGATCGGCCCCCGAGTCCATCGAGGCCTACTCCAAGCAGCAGTTGCGATGGGCCACTGGCGGCTTCGAGATCATGCTCACTCACAACCCCCTCAGCCCGCGCAGAAACCTCACCACCGACCAGCGCATCCAGTACTTCGTCACAGGGACGTTCTACTTGACGGGCATCGCTCCCTTGATCCTGATGCTGGTGCCTTCCCTCGAGATCTACTTCGACCTGCGCCCCATGAACGTCTCCATCAACGTCCTCACCTGGTTCCTCTACTACGGGGGTTTCTACGTGATGCAGATCCTCCTCGCCTGGTACACCATCGGATCCTTCAGGTGGCAGACCCTGACGCTCGCGGCCGTGTCCTTCCCCATCTACGTCAAGGCACTGGTCAACGTGCTCACCGGCAGGCAAGTGGGTTGGCAGGCGACAGGTACCGCAAAGGGAAACTCGCCGTTCAACTTCGTGGTGCCGCAGATGCTGTTCTTCCTGTTCTTGTCCCTGACGAGCGTCGTGGCCGTCTTTCGCGACATGTCGAATGGCGTGGCCACCTTGGCCACGGCATGGAACATCACCAACACGGTGATCTTGGGGGCCTTCCTCATCGCGGTGGCTCGCGACGCCCGCCTCTTGAAGCGCGGCGATGCCACTCTCACGCCGGCGCGTCCCGTTTCCATGCGCGCGCCGCAACGCACCGTCGTCGCTCATCCCGATGTCTCACTATCCAGCTTTCCCCCCGATCTTGAGCCCGATGCGGCCGCGGCTCCGGGGGTCCCATCACGGAGGTTCGTCTCATGACATGGTCTAATCGTTTTCGCTTACTCGCGGGCACACTCGTTGTTCTCCTCGTGGTCACCAGCGCCACCTACGTCTTCACGCGGCGCCAAGCCCAAGCGGTCAGCGTCAGCGCCCAGATCGTCGCGGCCAGTTATGGCGTCGGCGCCGATTACTCGGGGCTCGTGGTGAAGCGCTACGTCAAGGCGGGCGATCACGTCGACCAAAATGCGCCGCTTTTTGTCGTGGAGAGCCTTCAGATCTCCCGCGACGTGCAGAATGGCACGCTCGACGGGGCGGCGGCTGGCGTCTCGCCATCGGGCGATCTCGTGGTCATGGCAGCCGTCGCAGGCACGGTCGAGTCGATCGATGTCAGTGAGGGTGGATTCGTCCAGTCTGGGGTGGTCGTGGCGACCATCAACCGCGACGAGTCGCTGAGCGCCCAGGCCGTCTTTGTGCTGGCACCGCGCGACTTTGGGCGCATCGAGAACAACGCCTCCGTCGATCTGCTGCTGCCCGACCAGCGCGAAATCCACGGCACCGTCACCGACATCTCTGTGGAGACCGTCGACGGAGATGCGCACATCACCGCGACCATCTCAAGCGACGGGCTGAAGGCCGGAGAAGACAACGGACTCATCCGCGGAGGCACCCCCCTCGAGGCCCGCCTGCACTTGCGCGACGACGGACCGCTCGCGGGAATGCGGGACTCGGCCACCGAGTTCATCCGCAAGATCGGCCTGTAGCCGTGGTCTCCTTTAATCGAGTTCCCTTGATGGCCGCCATGGTGATGCTCACTGCGGTGGCGTGCACGGGCACAGGCACGGGCACAGGCACAGGCACCGACGGCGGCACGAACACGAATGCGTCCGCGCCCGCCAACAGCTCCGCTGAACCTCACGCGCAAGTGCTCCAGGTGCGGGCCGTGAACGGCCTGGGTGCCACCAGATTGGCCGAGGGCGTCATGCCCCCCACCAATCGTTGGTACTCGTCGTTGGCGTTCGGTCAGGGCGGCCTGCCCGTCTATCCGCGACCCCTGTCAGTGACTCCGCGTGAAGGCGGGTTCAGCATGGGCCTCACCACGCCCGTTCCGTCTGCAGCCGCGATCATCGGTGCGGCACGGGACGACGTCGCGGTGACCATCGACGGCGCGACGGGGCTGGGAATGGTGAGTCACGCCGATTCCGTGGCGGTGGCGCTGACCATGGGACCAGCGACGGTGACCATGGCTCAGGGCTGGCCTGCCGTCGGCATCGGCGCCGATGCTGCGCTCACTGCGCAGCTCTCCGTTCCGTTCGCCGCCGCTGGAGATGGCGTGGGAGCCGCGACCGTCAATGGCGTCGACTACGGCATCGTCGTAGATGGCGGCACCGTCGACGGAACCAGCCTGTCGCTCGACAAGGGCGGCTCGGCGGCCATCTTCGCCGTACCGGAAGGCGCCGATGTCGCGGCGTTCGCGGGCGCGCTCGGCGCCTCCTCACCTAGCGTCGATGTCTCGTTCAGCCTCGCGGACAAGGTTGCGACTACCACGGTCACGTACGGCGACTCGCCCACCGTGGTCGTGGTGCCAGAGTCCCGCGCCAAGGACTCAGGGCTGACGTGCGACCTGGGCACCTTCGCCACGATCGACGGCCCCTACTCTGCATGCGCGGCTAGCAAGGTGTCGTGGGACGTCCCTCGGATCAGTCCCGCCGACGCGTTGTCGCTCGACGGCATCACCGCGGACGAGAAGTCGGCCATCGTCGCGGCCCTCGAGGTTGACGCCAAGGCAAGCCCTGCCGATCTTCCTGGCGACAGCTACTTCGGCCCGAAGGCCATGTATCGGTTGGCGAACCTCGTTCAGGTGGCCGATGCTGTGGGCGAGACCGCGTTGGCGGATCAGATCGCCGGCAGTCTCGAGCCGGAGTTGCGCCTGTGGGCCGACCCTCAAGGCTGCGCCACTCGCGACGCGAAGTGCCTGGTGTACGACCCCCAGATCAAGGGAGTCGTGGGGATGACGCCCTCATTCGGTTCCGAGGACTTCAACGATCATCACTTCCATTACGGGTATCTGCTGTACGCCGCATCGGTGGCGGGCGCGCGCGATCCGTCGCTCATGACCGACATCGGCCCTGCTTTTGACCTCGTGGCCGACGACTTCGCGTCGCCGGTCGCTACCGGCGACTTTCCCCAGTGGCGCACGTTCGACCCTGTCGTGGGACACTCGTGGGCATCCGGCTCGGCCCCTTTCGCCGACGGCAATAACCAGGAATCCAGCTCGGAGGCGGTGGCCGCGTGGAACGGGGTGGCGCTGTGGCGGTCCCTGCGCGGAGAGTCCGGTTCGGCCGGAGCCGCCGAATGGATGCTTTCTGCCGAGGCCGAGGCGGCGCGACGCGTCTACCTCGCCCCCGACGTGTCCATGTTCCCGCAATACGTTCACGGGACGGTGGGCATCGAATGGGGAAGCAAGAGGGACTTCGCCACGTGGTTTAGCGCCGAGCCCAACGCGATCGTCGGGATTCAATTGATCCCCTCGCCGCCCGCTGCCATGGATTACTACTCCGCCGTAGAGCCCGCCCGCGTGAAGTCTGCGATCGATGCGGCGCGCGGTGACGGCGCGGGCACCCAGTTTGGGGACTACCTGCTCATGTACCAGGCCGCACAGGCTGGCGCAGAGGCCGACGCCGCGTGGGACGCCGCGCTGGTGTTTCCTGACGATGCCATCGACGACGCTAACTCAAAGGCGTACATGCTGGCCTGGATCGCATCGCAACGCCATTAGCACCTCTCGCCGGACAGGGGACCTGTGGCCCCTGTCCGGCAGGCCAGTTCATGACGTTGCGGCCTCACCTCTGGGTGCGACACTGAGCGCATGACAAGACTGAGCGCATGACAAGACTGAGCGCATGACAGAGACCCTCGACCGCAACGGCCTCGGCTACGGCGTCACCGCCTACGTAATCTGGGGACTCTTCCCGATCATCATGGCGGCGCTCGAGCCCGCCGCGGCCTTCGAGATCGTGGCGTGGCGCGCCCTGTCGTCCCTGGTGGTCTGCGTGCTCATCTTTGCCGCCGTGCGGGGCTGGTCGCGGATCGCGGTGGTGCTGCGCGACACGCGCACCACGCTGCGGCTGGTCGCGGCGGGAGTGCTGATCGCGGTCAACTGGGGCGTCATGGTCTACGCCGTGGTGACCGATCGCGTGGCGTCCACCTCCCTTGGGTATTACATCAACCCGCTGGTCACCGTGACTCTGGCGGTGGTGTTCCTTGGCGAGCGCTTGCGTCGCCTCCAGATCGCAGCCATCTTTGTCGCACTCATCGCCGTCGCAGTGGTCGCGTGGGAGATGGGCGGCGTGCCGTGGATTTCGCTCGTGCTCGCGGGCTCCTTCGCGACGTACTCGCTCATCAAGAAGGGCGTGGGCGCCAAGGTCGACGCACTCACCGGCCTGACAATCGAGACGGCGGCGATCGCCCCGGTGGCGGTGGTCGTGCTCTTCATGGTGCACGCCGCGGGCGACACCACCTTTGGGACCAGGGGTGCCCCAGGGCTCGGTTGGTGGCATGACACGATGCTCGCGGGGACAGGGACGTGGACCGCGGGCGCGCTGCTGATCTTCGCGGCGGGCGCTCGGCGGCTGCCGCTCAACGTCACGGGCATGCTGCAGTACATCGCCCCCACCATGACGTTCGTGCTGGCCGTGTGGTACTTCCACGAGTCGATGCCCGCCGTGAGGTGGATCGGCTTTGGCTTCGTGTGGATCGCGCTGGTGCTGTTCTCGATCGACGCGTGGCGCATCCGGCCTGGAGGGGCGCGCGCGCAGCGGGCTCGAGAAGAGGCCGCCATCGCGGCCGAGGCGATCTAGCGGCTTTCGCCGACACCGCCCGTCTACAGCACCGCCTGTCTACAGCACCGCCCGTCTACAGCACCGCCTGTCTACAGCACCGCCCGTCTACAGCACCGTCGCGACGAGCATGCCGTCGTAGCCCTTGCGGCCCACGGTCTGGATCACGGTTGCCTCGACGCGTGGGTCCCTGGCCACGTGCTCGACGACCGCGCGCGAACCCACCACCTTCGGGTCGTCGTTGCCAGCATCGGCGATGTCCCCGTCCCTCACCACGTTGTCGATGACGATGAGCGCACCGCGCCTGGAGATCGCGACGGCGGCCTCGTAATAGTTGGTGTTGTTTGGCTTGTCGGCGTCGATGAAGGTGAAGTCGACGGGGGCATCGTCGGCCAAGGCGGGGAGCATGTCCAGAGCCGTGCCCACGCGAATCGTGACCTTGTGGCCCAACCCCGCGGCGTCAAGGCTCGCGCGGGCGACGTCGGCATGCCTGGGGTCGCGCTCGTGGGTGATGACCCGGCCGTCAGCCGGTACGGATCGAGCCAAAAACAGCGTCGAGTAGCCGCCAAGCGTGCCGAATTCAACCACCGTCCGGGCGCCGATACTACGCGCGAGGATCCCGAGCAGCCTCGCGTGCATCGCGCTCACCGCGATGTCGGGAAGGTCCGCGGCGCGCTGGGCCGCGAGTACGCGAGCCTGCTTGGCGTCGCCCGACGTGTAGTGCGACTCAAGGAACTCGTCGACTGCGAGCCAGCGTGCCGGGCTGTCTTGGGGGAGGTCGATGCTCATGCGGAGAGCCTAACCCGGGGTCGCGCAATCCGGCGAGGGTACGGATTGAGCCATTGGGCGCGCTGCACCGCCCAAAAGCGGTACAGATTGAGCCATTGGCGAGGTGGGTGAAGTTACTCAGCGACGGAGGTCCAGCCGTACGTCATGTTGTCGGCATCGGGACCGAATCCGTAGACGACCGCGAGCTGAGCACCGTCGAGGGCATCCGGCGCGGCACCGACGCACGGCTTGAGAAGCCCGTGGATCCCGTTGTACGCGCTGATGAATCCACCAGCGAGGTTGGCTGTGTCGAGACCGCGGTAGGAGGTGGCGCTGCCGCCAACTCCCCCCGCCGTCCAGTCCTCCACCGGATCGCTGGCCGCGGCCACGATCACACCGTCGCGGAGCGCGACCACCTCCACCATTTGCACGGATCCAAAGAATGGGCCGCCGACCTCACCGGAACCCGACGTGGTCCAGCCGGGAACGGCAGGGCTCACGAGGGCCTGCTGTTCGACCTCGCACAGCGGCATCGTCGCCTCGATCACCAGGCCATCAGCGCCGACGTCGAACACGTCGGGTTCGCCGAGGCTCACGTCTCCTGTCGCTATTCTCGCCTGCACGTAGGCAGAGTCTTGGAGAACCGCGGGCAGTGGTGCCCCGCACTGGAACACTGCGGACTCGGGTCCGGAGAGCGGGTCACCGAATGCCTGTTGGTCGCTCGAGCCGGGAGCAGCCGACGACCCGGGCTCGCCAGACTGGGGAGCCATACCTCCGGGAGGCGAGGCCGGAAGCTGAACGCCGCTCGGCGGCATCGGCTGGCAGGTAAGCTCGGGAATCTTCTCAGGGGTGTAGTCCGCACGAATCTCCCAAACCTGGCCATCGGCCAACGTAACGCGCAGCGCCACCGCCTCGAGGTTGGTGAGATCAATGTCCTCTGAGTGCGGCGCAGGCGAGTCCCTCACCAGCGCGCCCGAGACTTCGTGGCCATCGGCGTAGATCGCTACAGTCTCGGCCTCGGCGCCGTCAGGCACCGAGGTCGGCTCGTAGCCGTTGGCTCCCCCAAAACCCAAGGTCATAGTGAAGACGTGATAGAGCTTGGTGACACTTACTCCGGTAGGGGCCTGCGCTAGGGGCTCAACGGTCCACTGCCAGGTCGCGGAGCGCGCATCCACCCACAAATCTCCGCCTCCGCCACCTAGGAAGTAGTCATCGACAAGCGGATAGGTTAACTGCGAGCGGTAATCCGGTAATAGCGGTTCCTCGCCAGCGCCAAAGTCGAACGGAAAGTCACCATCGGGTCCCGGCTGGACACGCGTCACAGTGCCGTCGGGCATGACGGCCACCACGAAGCGCGCTACGGGGTCCACGTACGCACGGCCCTGGTACCAACCGTCGGGTAACACCGCCGCGTTGGCGGGGATGTACGACGTACACGGCCCCAACGAATACGGGTCATCAATGAACCACTTGTGCGCGGCGGGAGCCGCGCCCCCGTCACCGCCAAACGCGAGTGCCGTCGCGACGACGCCCACCACGGCAGAAGCCGCGATCGCTCCCGTTGCGCCCGCGCGCCACGCCCGCTTGCGCCTCACGTCGCGCACGGTTCGCGCGGCGAGGCCCGCTCCTGGCCCGCCCGCGCGGTCGATCTCGCCTGCGTGTGCGTCAAAGCTCCCATGCAGCATCTCGTCAAAGTCACGCATGTTGACCGCCTCGCTTCACCGTCTGCACCGCAATGGATTCGTGTTCGTCGTCCCAGGAAGTCACGTCAAGCAGCGGCAGCAACCTCGCCCGCGCGTCGGACAGATAGCGCTTGACGGTGCCCTCGGCGAGGCCAAGTCGCGCGGCGACCTGAGGCACCGTGAGGTCATCAAAGAAGCGCAACACCACGCATACCTGCTCGCGCGGCGGGAGTTCCCTCAGCGCGGCTCTCACATCGAGACCAGCCTCGAACTCCGGGGTCGATGTGGGGCGCTCGAAACCGCGAGTCAACGCGCGGCGCTTGCTCGACGCGGACCGCGCCCTGTCGATCACGATGCTCGGCATCGCGGAGCGGACGTAGGCCTCGGCCTCGTCGACGGTGCGCAGCGGGCGCGGGCGAGAGAAGACCTTGACGATCGCGTCGTGCACCAGGTCCTCGGCGTCACCGTCGCGGCCCACAAGAAGCGACGCGTAGGCGAGCAACCGCGTGCCCCGCTCCTCGAGCAGCCGCTCCACCAAGTCCTGCCACCGCGACATGCGCCCCACCTCTCGTTCCTACCCTGCCAAACGGAGGCCAAGCGCGAATCGTTGGTCGCTACGCGGCGCGGGCCACCAGCGCCTCCGCGAAAGCGAGCAGCGCGTCCTTCACGTCGCCGTCGCGCAGGCCCGCGATCGCGGCCCTCGCACGGTCGGCCCACTCGCGAGCGAGGGCGGCCGTCTCGTCCACCACAGGGTGAGCGCGCAGGGCCGCCAGTGCCTGGGCGAGCGCCTCGTCCGAGCTCAGATCCCCGTCAATGAGGCTCAGCAGCGCCGTGTCGGCGTCGGAAGCACGGCCGTCGGAAGCATTGCCGTCGGCAATGCGCTTGCGCAGCAACAGCACGGGCATCGTCGAGACGCCCTCGCGCAGGTCGGTACCAGGGGTCTTACCGCTCACATCGGAATCCGAGCGAATGTCGAGCACATCGTCGGCCAGCTGGAAGGCCACGCCTGCGAGCTCGCCAAACTGGGTGACGGCGGCGACCGTGTCGCGGTCGCAACCTGCAAACATCGCGCCGAAGCGGGCCGACGTCGCAACAAGGGAGCCCGTCTTGTCGGCCAGGACCGTGAGGTAGTGGTCGACAGCGTCTTCGCCGACGTCGGGCCCCACGGTCTCGTGGAGCTGGCCGATGCACAGCCGCTCGAAGGTTTCGGCCTGGATGCGCACGGCAGCGGGGCCTAGCCCGGCTACCACCATGGAGGCCCTGGCAAACAGGAGGTCGCCTGTGAGGATTGCGACCGAGTTTCCCCACACCTCGTGAGCGCTGGGCGCCCCGCGCCTGGTGGGAGCGTCGTCCATCACATCGTCGTGGTACAGGGTGGCGAGGTGCGTCAGCTCCGCGACGACCGCGGCGTCGACCACCTCGGGTCTGCTTCCGTCTCCCAGCTGCGCCGTCAGCAACGTCAGCACGGGTCGCAGGCGCTTTCCGCCCGCATCGACCAAGTGTCGAGACGTCGCGTCAGCGAGGCGGTCGGACTGCGCCACCGCGTCCCGCAGTCGCTCCTCGACAAGGGCGAGCCTGGGCATGATGGCCGCCTCAAGCGCGGCATTTCCCAGCGGGAAGGCCATGCGGCCTAGCCCCCTGTCGCGGGCGCCAACAGCACTCCCGCGCTGTGAGCAAGCTCGAGCGCCCACCCGGGCAACACACCCAGGACGATGACGGCGATCGCCATCGCAATCGCGACCACCCTGCCGAGCGTCGTCGGCCGGACCACCACGTGAGGCGAGGTGTCGGTGGGTGCGTCTGTGAAGAACATGAGCACCGCGACGCGAATGTAGAAGAACGCGGCGGCACCAGACGCGAGGACGGCCACGATCACCAGGGGCCACGCCCCCGCCTCGATCGCGGCGCGGAACGCGACGAACTTGCCGATGAAGCCAGCCGTGAGCGGGATCCCGGCGAAGGACAACAAGAAGAGCGTCATGGCGACCGCGAGCAGGGGGCTGCGCTTGCCAAGACCGGCCCACTGGCCGAGGCGCGTCGCCTCCGCGCCGATGGCGCCATCGGGCGTGATCTCGCGCACTTGGGTAATGACCGCGAACGCGCCGAGCGTCGCCAGTCCGTAGGTGGCCATGTAGAAAGGCAAAGCGGACAGGGCCGAAGGCGAGAAGCCGGCGAACGCCACCAGGATGAATCCGGCGTGGGCGATCGAGGAGTATGCGAGCATGCGCTTGATGTCGGTCTGGACGATCGCGAGCACCGTGCCGAAAACCATCGACAAGATGGCAACGGTCCAGATGATCCAGTTGAGCTCCCACGCAAGGCGGAACAGCACGAGGTAAGACAATCGCGCGAGGGCGGCCACCGCGGCGGCCTTGGTCGCGGCCGCCATGAACGCCGTGACGGGCGACGGCGCGCCCTGGTACGCATCGGGCACCCAGAAATGGAACGGGACGGCGCCCACCTTGAACAGCAGGCCCGCGACCACCATGAAGGCGCCAAGCAGGATCAGCGCCGATCGCTGAGGCATGTACGTGGCGATTGCTTCACCAATTTCGTACATCCCCGTTTGCTCGGTGGCGCCGAAGAGCAGCGCGACGCCGAACAGGAAGATGGCCGACGAGAAGGCGCCGAGGAGGAAGTACTTGAGGGACGCCTCTTGGCTCAGCAGCCTGCGGCGGCGCGACAGCGCCACGAGGATGTAGAGAGGGAGCGAGAACAATTCGAGAGCGACAAACAGGAAGAGCAGGTCGTTCACGGTGGCGAACAACATCATGCCGCCGGTCGCAAAGAGCACGAGCGGGAAGGCCTCGGTGAGGTACATGCCCTTGGCGCGCGCGACCGTCTCCTCTGCGGAACCGGGTGCGACGGAGCCGAGCGGCGTGAACGCATCCTCACCCTCGCGGCCCTTGTCGGCGAACATCAGGACGCCGACCAGGGCGAAGATGAGGATGAGGAACTGCCATGCGAGCGCCTGGCGGTCGAGCAGAATCATGCTCTTGAGCACCACAACGCCGTCGCCATCGAGAGCAACCCATTGCCACACCACTGCGACAAGCGAAGCAAGGACCGCGACAACCGACAGCTGGAATTGGTAGACCCTGCGCTCGGCGGGCACGCGCACGAAGGCCTCAAGGAGGACGCCAAGCGCCGCGGCGCCCAACACAATGAGGATCGGCGTGAGCGGGGCCCACGCGATATCGGGAGCGGAGTACGTCACTTGCCGGCCTCCTCGGACACGATGGCGACGATGCCAGCGCTCGGCTCCCTGAGGTAGTCGAGAGCGAGCGCTGGAACGATTCCGAGAACCAGCATGGACACGATGAGTGGCCACACGACCAGCCGCTCACGCATGGTGAGGTCCTTGGTGGACTCCATCGCGGTGGGCGTGGGGCCCGTGAACAGCTTTTGGTAGGTCAACAGGATGTACAGGGCCGCGAGCACCACACCAAGGATGGCCACGATGACCGCCACCTTTGCCGCGGGGTACGCGCCGATGAGCACCATGATCTCCGAGGCGAAGGGCGACATCCCTGGCAGCGACAGCGCTGACAGGCCGACGATGAGGAAGGTACCCGCGAGCACGGGCACCACCTTCTGCAGGCCGCCGTACGCCTTGACGGACACGGTGCCATGCCTGGCCTCGAGGAAGCCCACCATCAGGAACAGGGCCCCCGTCGACAGTCCGTGGCTCACCATGTAGAAAGTTGCACCCTCGATCGCGGTCTGGCGGAAGGCGAAGATGCCAAGCACGATCATGCCGAAGTGGCTCACAGACGTGAAGGCCACGAGCCGGTACATGTTGTCTTGGCCGATCGCCGCGAACGCCCCGTAGAGGACCGAGATGACGGCGAGCACGATGACGAACGGCGCGGCCCAGCGGCTGGCGCCGGGGAAGAGCACGAGGCAAAGCGTGAGCATCCCGAACGTGCCGATCTTGTCCAGGATCGCCACGAGCAGGGTGGTGGTGCCCACCCTCGCGGACTCGGCGACGGACGGCAGCCAGGTGTGCACGGGAACGAGTGGCGCCTTGATCGCGAATGCGAAGAAGAAGCCGACGAACAGCAGCCTCTCGACCCACGGCTCCATGGACAGCCCCGTGAGGTTGGCCGTGAGGAACGCCTGCTCGCCGCCAGGACCCTGGAAGTAAAGGGCGATGACGGCCACGAGCATCACGAGGCCACCGACGAGCGAGTAGATCAGGAACTTCACCGCGGCGTAGCGGCGCTGCGCACCACCGAACGATCCGATGAGGAAGTACAGCGGGATGAGCATCGCCTCGAAGAGCACGTAGAACAGGAAGACATCCCTGGCGGCGAAGATCCCGACCATGAACGACTCCGAGACAAGGACAAGACCCAGGTATTGGGCCCGACGCGAGTGTGCGTCGTCTTCCTTCCAACCGGCCGCGATGACGAGCGGCACGAGCACGGCCGACAGGACGATGAGACTCAGGCCGATGCCGTTGACGCCCAGCGCCCAGCTGGCGCCAATCTGGGGAATCCAGGAGTGAAGCTCCGAGAACTGGATGTCACCCGCTTGAGAGCGGTCAAACGACGCGAGGAGTCCCACGACGAGCGCGAGCTCCACCACGGAGGCCCCCACCGCAAACTCGCGGGCCCAGCGCCGCACCGGCGGGACGGTCATCAACACGAGGCCCGTCACTGCGGGCCACACGATCAGCATGGTCAAGATGGGCACGGTCTAACCCCCCACAACGAGGATGGCGGCGATCACGACAAACCCCAACAACATGAGCAGGGAGTAGGAACGCACGCGCCCTGATTGGAATCGACGGGTGGACTCGCCGAAGGCCGCGACGCCGCTCGCTTGCTTGTTCACTGCGCCGTCCACAAGCGTGGCGTCGGCGTAGACGAGCGTGCGGGTGAGGTGCGTTCCTGGAATCTGGAACACGGCGCGGTTGACCGAATCCTGGAAGAGGTCGTTGCGGGCCGCCAGGACGGCGAGCGACGCGGGGGGCGGCTCGATGGGCACCGGCTTGCGCAGATACATCCAGTAGGCGAGGCCAACTCCGGCGACAACGAGCACGAGTGTGAGCGTGGTGAGCACTGGCACCGCGAGCACCGGCTCGCCGTGCTCATGCGTTCCGAACACCGGCTCGAGCCAGTGCTGGAAGCGGTTGCCGACTCCGAGGATCGCGCCGAGAAGTGCGGAACCCGCGGCGAGGATCATCATCGGCACCGTCATGAGCAAGGACGATTCGTGCGGGTGCTGCCCGTCCGTCCACCGCTTCTGACCGTGGAACGTCATGAAGAACAGTCGCGACATGTAGAACGCCGTGATTCCGGCGCCTATCAGGGCGGTCAGGCCAAACACCCACGGCTGCCAGCCCTCGCCTATGAACGCGGCCTCGATGATCTTGTCCTTGGACCAGAAGCCAGAGAACGGCGGCACGCCCAGGATCGCGAGCCATCCAAAGCCGAAGGTCGCCCAGGTGATGACCATGGCCGAGCGCAGCGCGCCGAAGCGGCGCATGTTGACCTGGTCGTCCATCCCGTGCATGACGGAACCGGCACCCAAGAACATCCCAGCCTTGAAGAAGCCGTGCGTCACGAGGTGGAAGATCGCGAAGACATAGCCGATGGGGCCCAGCCCCGCGGCGAGCATCATGTAGCCGATTTGCGACATCGTCGATGCGGCGAGCGCCTTCTTAATGTCGTCCTTCGCGCTACCGATGAGCGCGCCGATCACCAGAGTGAGCGCGCCGACGATGGCGACGACGAGGCGCGCATCTGGCGCTCCCTCGTAGATCACTCCCGAGCGCACCACCAGGTACACGCCCGCGGTCACCATCGTGGCCGCGTGGATGAGGGCCGACACGGGCGTGGGGCCAGCCATCGCGTCACCAAGCCACGACTGCAGCGGGAACTGAGCCGACTTTCCGGTAGCCGCCAGCAGCAGCATCAGGCCGATCGCGGTGAGCGCCGCGGTGGACGCTCCGTCGGCGCCCGCAAAGACGTCGGCAAAGCTCACGGAACCGAAGTGCGCGAACATCAGCGCCATCGCGAGGATCAGGCCCAGGTCGCCGATGCGGTTGACGATGAACGCCTTGTTGGCCGCGGTCGCGTATTCGGGCTTGTGGTTCCAGAAGCCGATGAGCAGGTACGACGCGAGGCCAACGCCCTCCCAGCCCACAAAGAGCAAGAGGTACGAATCGGCGGTGACGAGCAAGAGCATCGCGCCGATGAACAGGTTGAGGTACGCGAAGAATATCCGCCTGCGCGGGTCGTGCGCCATGTACGCGACCGAGTACACGTGGATGAGCGTGCCGACCACCGTGATGAGCAACACGAACGTGACAGACAGCGGGTCGAGGAGCAGCCCGGCGTCGAGATGAAACTCACCCCCGGAGAACCACGTGAACAGGCGCACCGACTCGGCGCGATCGGACGCGCCGCGTCCGATCATCTCGAAGAAGGCGACAATCCCGATGAGGGCCGTCGCTGCAGAGACGCCGACGCCAACCCAGTGACCCCAAGCGTCGGCCCTGCGACCGGCGAGCATGAGGCCGAAGAAGCTGGCAAGCGGCAGCGCGATGAGCAGCCAAGAGACGGAGAGCATGGTCTAACCCTTCAGCTCTATGGGTTCGTCAAGCGAGATGGTCTGGCGCGAACGGAACACCGCGATGATAATCGCGAGCCCCACCACGACCTCCGCCGCGGCCACCACCATGACAAAGAACGCCATGACCTGGCCGTGCAAAGATCCCTGCATCCGGGAGAACGAGACGAGCGTGAGGTTCGCGGCGTTGAGCATGAGCTCGACGCCCATGAACGCGATGATCGCGTTGCGTCTGAGCAACACTGCGGCCGCGCCGATCGCGAAGAGCACCGACGCTAGGTACACGAAATTGATGGGGCTCACGCGTCACCCTCCTTGGCGCCCAATTCGCGCCTCCTGGATCGGTTCTCGTCCTTGAACTCGGCGCCGTCACTCATCTGGTGACGGATCTTGAGCACGCGAGACACCGACTCTTCGATGGGCTCGCCTGTGGGATCGAGCGCGGGAGCGTCGAGGGCGTTGTGGCGTGCGTAGACACCAGGGAAGGTCTTGTTGACGGGGTTGGCCCCCGCGGCGATGCGCTCCGCTTGCATCTCGCTTTGAGTGCGACGCGGGAAGAGCCTCGGCACGTGGGTGAGCACGAGCGCGCCGACCGCTGCGGTGATGAGCAAGAAGCCCAAGGTCTCGACAACGAGCACGTAGTCGCCATACAGCAACGGGGCAACCTCGGCGGGCCCGCCCTCCGTCATGGTGCTTGCGACCCCGAACTTGACCCGCGAGACCGCCGAGATCAGCAACGCGCCCACCCCGATCGAAAGCGCGAACGCGATCCACTTCTGACCGGCGATCGTCTCCTTGAGACTCTCGCGATAGTCGACGCCAACGAGCATGAGCACGAACAGGAAGAGCATCATGACGGCGCCGGTGTACACGACGATCTGGACGACGCCAAGGAACGGCGCGCCAAGGGCGACGTAGGAGATCGCGAGGCCCACCATGACCAAGATGACCGCCATGGCAACGTGCACGGCCTTGCGGGCGAACAGCAACGACAGCGCGGGGAGGACTGTGATGATGGCCACGAACCAGAACAAGATCGGAGAGATCATCAGTCCCTCCCTCCGTTCGGGCCAGACAACCGTTCGGTCTCGAGCGTCTGGGAAGTGCGGAACTCGGCTTCATCCGCCTGCGGCATGGCACCCTGCGCATCGTAAGCCTGCGCGTCGTAAGCCTGCGCGTCGTAAGCCTGCGCGTCGTAAGCCTGCGCGTCGTGAGCATCGGCGTCTTGAGCATCCGCGTTGTGAGCATCGTTGTGATGTTCCGGAAGCGTCGCGTCGTCTGGCCGATGCGCCCTGACCCACGCCTGCTGCTCCACGGTGGGCGCCTTGACCTCGCCGCGGTAGTAGTCGGTGTCGGTGGTGCCCTCGACCATCGGGTGCGGCGCCTCGAGCATCCTGCCCTCGAGCGGAGCGAGCAGATCCTGCTTCTCATAGATGAGCCCCTCGCGCGTGGGGCCTGCGAGCTCGATCTCGTTGGTCATCGTGAGCGCCCTCGTGGGGCATGCCTCAATGCACAGGCCGCAGAAGATGCAGCGCAAGTAGTTGATTTGGTAGACGCGGCCGTAGCGCTCACCCGGGCTGAACTGGGCGTCGATCGTGTTCGAATCCGCCTCGACCAGGATCGCGTCCGCGGGGCACGCCCACGCACACAGTTCGCAGCCGATGCACTTCTCGAGGCCATCCGCGTAGCGGTTGAGCTGGTGCCTGCCGTGGTACTTGGGCTGCACGTTGGCCGGCGTCGTTGGGTACTGCTCCGTGACGGTGGGCCTAAAGAAGTTGCGCAGGGTCACGCCGAAGCCCGCAACGGGCATGAGCGCGCCGACGATTCCTCCCGGGTTGGGCAGGTTGGAGACGAACTCCTCCTGCTCGTCGGCAACATTCCACTCGTGGTCAGTCATGCTGCTCCTTCGCGGCGTCAATGGTCGCCGCCTCGACGGTGCGGCCCGCGCGGGGCGAGCGGGGAAGCTTTTGACCGGGCATCGGGGGGACAGGGTATCCCGCCGCAAACGCATCAAAGTCCTGCCCCGGCTCCTCGCGGAGGGCGTCCGCTTCCTTCAGACGCTTTTCACGCCTGTATTCGATCACCGAAGAGAAGACGAGCCACGCCAAGATGAGTGCGATCGCGGGCGCAAGCCAGGTGAACCTGTTCGTGACGAAGCCAAAGTGTGGAAGGAGCACCATTCCCGCGCTCCATAACACGATCCAGCCGAGGCCCACAGGGATGAGCACCTTCCAGCCGAAGCGCATGAACTGCTCGTAGCGGAAGCGCAGTAACGAGCCGCGAATCCACACGAAGAGGAACATGATGAACCAGATCTTGAGGATGAGCCACAGCGGAGGGAAGATGCCGTTCGAGAGCATCTCGTAGCCGGGCCACGTGTGGAACCACAGCGGGCGCCAGCCGCCCAGGAACAGCGTGGACGCAATCGCGGACACGTTGATCATGTTCATGTACTCGGCCAAGAAGAACCACGCGAACTTCATCGACGAGTACTCGGTCATGAATCCCGCAACGAGCTCGCCCTCGGCCTCGGGAAGGTCGAACGGGAGCCGGTTGGTCTCGCCCACCATCGAGATCGCATACAACACGAACGCCGGGAGCAAGGGAATCGCCCACCACACGTTCTCTTGCGCGTTGACGATGTCGGTGAGCGACATCGACCCCGCGAACATGAACACGGTCACCAGCGACAGGCCCATTGCCAGTTCGTAGGAGATCACCTGCGCCGTCGAGCGCACCGCACCCATCAGGGGGTAGGTCGAGCCAGAGGCCCATCCACCAAGCACGATGCCGTACACGCCGATCGCGGCACACGCGAGCACGTACAGCATCGCGACGGGGAAGTCGGTGAGCTGGAGAGGGGTGACCTCCATCGTGAACGGAATGCGCACGGAGGGGCCGAAGGGGATCACGGCAAAGATGAGCAGCGCCGCGAATACCGAAATCATGGGCGCCAAGATGTAGAGCAACTTCTCCGAGGCGCGGACTGTGATGTCCTCCTTGAACAGGAGCTTCATCGCGTCCATGACCGACTGGAACAGGCCGAAGGGGCCGTGCCTGTTGGGTCCTGGGCGCTCCTGGAGGCGGCCGATCACGCGCCGCTCGAACCACACCGCGAACAGCACGGAGACGAGCAAGAACACCAAGATGAGGACGGCCTTGATGATGACGATCCAGATCGAGTCACCCGCAACCGAATACTCGAGGCACGCCTTCTGGGTGCTCGGGATCAACGAGGGTGCGGCTGGCGAGCACGGGTCCTGAGCGGAGCTCAGGCCAACCGCGAGCATGAACACGCTCATGCGGACGCTCCCTTCACCATGACGGTGTCTCCCGCATTGGCGCCCAGCTGTTCGGCGACCCACGAATTCGGCGACTTCATCGGCACCCACACCACGCCATCGGCCATGCCCTCGGTCACCACAACGGGCAGATCCATCGACGCCCTGCGGTTTCCTGTGATCGACACGACGCCGGTCAGCGCGAGCCTCCTCGCCGTTGAGGGCGAGACCCTCGCGACCGCGACCCTGCCGGTTCCGGCGAGGTGGGGCTCGCCGTCTTGAAGCGATCCCTCGTCGACAAGTTGGTGCCACGTCGACAACACGAGTGCGTCCACACCGGTTGCCTTGGCCTTCACTGTGGTCCTTGCTGCAGCCACCGTGGGCGCCGCGGGGCGTTGCCCGGCGGCGGCGGCAGGCAACGACGCGAGCTCGGCGTTCACCGACTCGACCGTTCCGGTCCGAAGGTCGACCCCCATCTCACGGGCAAGGAGATCCAGGACGCGGTGGTCGGACATTGCGTCGGTGGGAATTGCCGTGGAGAAGGAGCGCAGGCGACCCTCCCAGTTGACGAACGTTCCCGACTTCTCGGAGGGAGGCGCGACGGGCAACACCACGTCGGCGGCATCGGTCACGGACGTGCGACGGACCTCGAGACTCACGGTGAACTTCGCGGTCTTGATCGCAGCGAGAAGATCCGCGTCAAGGTCGGATGCGTCCACGCCGCCAATGACGAGCGCGTCGATGCTGTTGACCGCTGCGGCCGCGATGATGCCGTCGGCGTCGCGACCCTTGCCGTGCGGCACCTCGATGCCCCACACGGCGCCGATCTCCTTGCGAGCGGCGGCCGAAGCGGCGTCGCGCCCGCCTGGTAACAGTCCAGGAAGCGCACCCGCCTCGAGGGCGCCACGCTCTCCGGCCCTGCGGGGGATCCACGCGACGGCGGCCTTCGAGCGTCGGGCAAGGCCGGCAACGGCAGTGAAACCACCCTCGACTCCCGCGACGCGCTCACCCACGACGATCACGGAGCCCGGCCCCTTGAGCGCCTTGAAGGCGTCGGTGGTCGCCGTGAGCGAATCCAAAATCGTGGCCTCACGTCCTGGCACGGCCGGGACGAGGGTCGCGTCGAGCTTGTGCGCTCCGCTCGTCAGGTAGGGCGCAACGGTGAAGACGCGCTGCTTGCCCTGGGACTTGCGCAGGCGCAAGAACACGACGCCGCCCTCGTCCTCTGGCTCGAATCCAACGAGCAACACGGCGGGGGCCTTCTCCAGTTGGGCGAACGTGACGCCGATGCCAGTCCCCGCGACGTTCGCGCCCAAGAAGGCCTGCTCTTCGTCGGATGCCACGCGAGTCCGGGCGTCGACGTCGTGGGTGCCGAGTACGACACGTGCGAACTTTTGGTAGGCGTAGGCGTCTTCCATCGTGACGCGACCGCCTGGAAGAACGCCAACTCCCTTGGCCTTCTTGTCAGCGGCGGTGCCGCTGGTGCCTGCCGCAGCCTTGAGGCCGGCCGCGGCCGCCTCGAGGGCCTCGGGCCACGACACCTCAACCAGCTCGCCGTCCTTGCGGACGAGCGGCCTCGTCAAGCGGTCGGGCTGGTTCTGCCATGCGAAGGCGAATCGGTCCTTGTCGGTGATCCAGTACTCGTTAACCACGGCGTCGTTGTCAGCAAGCCTGCGCAGGATCTTGCCGCGACGGTGGTCGGTGCGGATGGCGCTGCCCGACGAGTCGTGTTCGGAGATCCCCGGGCTCGACACCAGGTCGAAGGGGCGCGAACGGAAGCGATACGCCGCGCTCGTCAGCGCGCCGACGGGGCAAATCTGTACGGTGTTGCCCGAGTAGTACGAGCTGAAGGCGTTGCCTGCCTCGTCCTCCGCGGCGGCGCCGACGGGTCCGTAGCCGCTGAAGCCAAGTACGTCCTCGTTGAACGTGCCGATCTGCTGCATCGCGCCGCGGTTCTGCAGGTCGATGAAGGCGTCTCCCGCGATCTCCTTGGAGAAGCGGGTGCATCGCTGACACATCACGCAGCGCTCGCGGTCCAGCAGGATCTCGCTACTCAGTGCGAGCGGCTTCTCGAAGACGCGTTTGGTATCGACGAAGCGCGACTCGCCGCGGCCGTGGCTCATCGACTGGTTTTGGAGTGGGCACTCGCCGCCCTTGTCGCACACGGGGCAGTCGAGCGGGTGATTGATGAGCAGTAGCTCCATCACGCCCTTTTGAGCGCGGTCGGCCTCTTCGGAGGTCAGTTGCGTGTGGACGACCATGCCCTCGCTCACGGGCGTGGTGCACGATGTCTGAGGCTTGGGGAAGGCCCGCAGGTTTCCGTCCGGGCCGGGGCTTGCCACGTCAACGAGGCACTGGCGGCACGCGCCGACCGGCTTGAGCGCCGGGTGATCGCAAAAGCGCGGTATCTCGATGCCCACCTGCTCGGCGGCACGAATGATGAGCGTGCCCTTTTCGACCTGGGTCTCCAGGCCGTCGATCGTCACGGTGACGAGGTCGGTCGTGACGGGCGTCTTGTCCGCAGTGGTGGTCATGCGTGGGCCTCCTCTGCGCTTGTCAAAGAACGAGCGCCTGTCAAAGAATCAGCGGACGTCGAGTATGCGAAGAGGGCGGACTTCGCATGGTCGAACGGGCACCCAGCCTCGTCGACATGACGCTCGTATTCCTCGCGGAACAGTTTCACGGACGAGGCGACGGGCGACACCGCGCCGTCTCCGAGCGCGCAGAAGGCGCGGCCAAGGATCGAGTCGCACGTGTCAAGCAACTGCTGGATGTCGGCCCTAGTGCCCTGGCCCGCCTCGAGCCTGCGCAGAATGAGTTCAAGCCAGTACGTTCCCTCGCGGCAAGGCGTGCACTTGCCGCAGGACTCATGCTTGTAAAACTCGGTCCAGCGCTCGACGGCGCGGACGATGCACGTGGTCTCGTCGAAGATCTGGAGTGCTCGGGTTCCGAGCATCGAACCCGCGGCGCCGACGCTCTCGTAGTCGAGCGGGACGTCCAGATGGTCCTTGGTGAAGATCGGGGTCGACGAGCCGCCTGGAGTCCAGAACTTGAGCTCGTGGCCCTCGCGCATTCCACCTGCCATCTCGAGCAGCTCACGCAGCGTGATGCCGAGAGGCGCCTCGTACTGGCCGGGGCGCTTCACGTGACCGGACAGGGAGAAGAAGCCCATGCCCTTGCTCTTCTCGGTCCCCATCGAGGTGAACCACTCGACGCCCTTGGCGATGATCGGCGGCACGGATGCGATGGATTCGACGTTGTTGACGACAGTGGGGCGGGCGTAGAGGCCCGCGACAGCGGGGAACGGCGGCTTGAGGCGAGGCTGTCCGCGCAGGCCCTCGAGAGAGTCAAGGAGCGCCGTCTCCTCGCCGCAGATGTACGCTCCTGCGCCGGAGTGGACCGTGACCTCAAGGTCGAAGCCTGTGCCCTGAATGTTCTTGCCAAGCCAACCGTTGTCGTACGCCTCTTCGACGGCCTTCATGACGCGGCGCAGCACGTGCACCACCTCGCCGCGCACGTAGATGAACGCGTGGTGGCAACCAATCGCGAACGACGTGATGACCACGCCCTCGATCAGCGTGTGCGGGGCGTTCATCATCGTGGGGATGTCTTTGCACGTGCCGGGCTCGGACTCGTCCGCGTTGACCACCAAGTAGCGGGGGCCGCCGTCGTCGGCGGGAAGGAATCCCCACTTCATTCCGGTGGGGAAGCCCGCGCCGCCGCGGCCGCGCAGCCCAGAATCCTTGACGGCCTGGATGATGTCGCCCGGCGCCATCTTCATGGCCTTGGCGGCGCCCTCGTAGCCGCCGTTCGCACAGTAGGTGTCGAAGTTCCATGAGCGCTCAAGGCCCCACGTTGCACTGAGAACGGGCGTCAGTTCGGTCACTTCTTGCCCCTTGCTGCCGTGGTCGCGGGTTTGGCCGCGGCCCTAGCACCGGCCTTGACGGACTCGGGCTCGCCCTTGGATGCATTCTTGGATGCTGCGTCCTTTGATGCGTTGAGGCCCGCAAGGGTCGCGACTCCCGCGCCTTGGTCCTCGTCGGCCCTGCCATCTGAGAATCCGGCGAGGACCCGCGAGACGTCCTTGAACGAAGCGACCGTATCGGCGCCTCGACTGGGCTTCACCTGCTTGCCCGCGAGGATGTCGTCGACGAGCTGCAACGCCTTCTCGGGCGTCATGTTGTCGAAGAACTCCCAGTTGACCATCACCACAGGCGCGTAGTCACACGCGGCGTTGCACTCGAGGCGCTCAAGCGTGATGGTGCCGTCCTCGTTCGTCTCGTCGTGGCCGATGCCGATTCGCTCGCTCAATCGGCGCCAGATCTCGTCGCCCCCCATGACGGCGCACAACGTGTTTGTGCACACGCCCACCTGGTACTCACCGTTTGGTCGGCGCTTGTACTGGGTGTAGAACGTCGCGACCGCGCTGACCTCAGCAGAGGTGAGTCCAAGCTGCTGGGCGCAGAACTGGATTCCATCGGGGCTCACGTGACCGTCAACGGACTGCACAAGGTGCAGCATCGGCAACAGGCCCGAGCGCCGCACGGGGTAGCGGGCCATGATGGCCGCCGCCTCCTTCGTCAGTTTGGCTGCCGTCGTGTCGTCATACGTCATCGGTCGACGCCTCCCAAGACCATGTCGATGGTGGCGATGGCAACTACGACGTCGGCCACCTGGCCGCCCTCCGTGAGCATGGACAACGCCTGCAGATTGTTGAAGCCCGGGTCCCTGAAGTGCGCGCGCCACGGCTTGGTTCCTCCGTCGGAGACCACGTGGCAGCCGAGCGTGCCCTTGGGGTTCTCGACGGCCACATACGCCTGCCCTGCGGGAACGGGGAAGCCTTCGGTCACCAACTTGAAGTGGTGGATGAGCGCCTCCATCGACTCGCCCATGATGTGGCGAATGTGCTCGAAGGAATTGCCCTGGCCGTCATCGCCAACCGAAAGCTGAGCGGGCCACGCGATCTTCTTGTCGGCCACCATGATCGGCTCGCCCATGCTCGCCTCGAGGCGGTCGGCACACTGCGCGACGATCTTGAGCGATTCATAGCACTCCTCGAGGCGCAGAACGACGCGGCTGTACGCATCGGCGTCCGTCGAGGTCGGCACCTGGAAGTCGTAGGTCTCGTACCCCGCGTAGGGCTCGGACTTGCGGAGGTCGTAGGGGACGCCAGCCGAACGCAGGATCGGGCCGGTGACGCCGAGCGCCATGCACGCGGCGAGGTCGAGCACCGCGACGCCCACCATGCGACCCTTGAAGATCGGGTTCTGGAGCTGGATGAAGGCGAGCTCGTCGAGGCGGGCCTTGACCTTGGGGATCATCGCGCGAATCATCTCGACGGAGTCATCGGGGGTATCGGTCGCCACGCCACCAGGGCGGATGTACGCGTTGTTGGTGCGCAGGCCCGTGATGTGCTCGATGACCTTGAGGGTCTCCTCGCGACCGATGAAGCCCGTGGTCATCACCGTCGTGGCGCCCATCTCGTTGCCGCCTGTGCCGATCGCGACCAGGTGCGAGCCGATGCGAGTGAGCTCCATCATGAGCACGCGCAACACGTTCGCGCGGTCGGGGATGTCGTCGGTGATGCCCAGCAGCTTCTCGACGCCCATGCAGTACACGGCCTCGTTGAACATCGAGGCGACGTAGTCCATGCGGGTGCAGAACGTGACGCCCTGAGTCCAGGTCCTGAACTCCATGTTCTTCTCGATGCCCGTGTGCAGGTAGCCGATGCCTGCTCGCAGCTCGGTGACCCTCTCGCCCTCGACCTCGAGCATGATGCGCAGCACGCCGTGGGTTGACGGGTGCTGGGGACCCATGTTGAACACGAGTCGCTGCCCGCCGAGGCGAGCGGCCTCTTCGGCCACCTCGGACCAGTCGCCGCCGTACACGGTGAACTCTGGTGCTGTGCCGTCGTCGTCGCCCAAGCCGGAGGTGGCGTGGGTTGCGGTGTAGTCCGTCGTCATGTCCGCCGCCTACCTGTACTGCCTGCGCTGGTCGGGGCTGGGAATCTCGGCACCCTTGTATTCGATCGGAATGCCGCCCAGGGGGTAGTCCTTGCGCTGGGGGTGACCCACCCAGTCGTCCGGCATCTCGATGCGTGCCAGGCCTGGGTGGCCGTCAAAGACAATGCCGAAGAAGTCCCACGTCTCGCGCTCGTGCCAGTTGTTGGCCGGGTAGACAGTGGTCACCGAGGGAATGTGTGGATCGGCATCGGGGACGGACACCTCGATGCACAGGCGCCTGTTGTGGGTGATCGACTGGATCGGATAGACCGCGTGAAGCTCGCGCCCCGCGTGCGCGGGGTAGTGAACTCCGCTCACGCCCAGGCAGAACTCGAAACGCAGGTCCTGGTCGTCACGCAAGTGCTTGCACACCTCGACGAGGTGCGCGCGGGCGATGTGCAACGTGAGCTGGTCGCGATCGACAACGACGGCCTCGATAGCGTCGGCCGCCTTGTCGCCGAGTAGCTCCTCGAGCACGTCAACCACCTGGTCAAACCAGCTCCCAAAAGGACGCTGCGCCGCGGCGGGCGAGTAGACGAAGCGCGTGAGGCCCTCGTAACCCGATGTGTCAGCGTCGGCCACGAATTGGCCCTTGCGCACATTGATGAGGGTGCGTCCCTCGGGAAGAACTGCGGCGAGCTCACCGCCAGTGGTCGCCATCTCGTTCGCGTCGCTCACCGGAGCAGGCCCTTCATGTCGGAGGTGGGAGTGGCAGCGAGTTCCGCAGCCTCCGCGGCCGCGGCGATCTCCTTGCGGTGACGAAGCATCGGCTTCTGACTGGCAAGTTCCTGCACCTTGAGGAGAGCGTGAATGAGCATCTCAGGGCGAGGGGGGCAGCCCGGGAGGTAGATGTCTACGGGAACCACGTGGTCGACGCCCTGGACGATCGCGTAGTTGTTGAACATGCCGCCCGACGAGGCGCAGACGCCCATGGCGAGCACCCACTTGGGCTCCGCCATCTGGTCGTACACCTGGCGGACGATCGGCGCCATCTTTTGAGACACGCGACCGGCGACGATCATGATGTCGGCTTGCCGCGGGGAGCCACGGAAGACCTCCATGCCAAAGCGGGCGATGTCGAAGCGGGGCGTGCCGGTGCCCATCATCTCGATGGCGCAACACGCCAGCCCAAAGGTGGCGGGCCACATCGAACCAGCGCGGGCCCAGCCCGCGAAATCCTCGAGCTTTCCAACGATGAAGGGGGGTGTGGGGGCAGAGTCGGTCATATGAGCGTCACTCCCAATCGAAT
>JBBRWX010000023.1:0-38488 GCA_038248935.1 Actinomycetales bacterium | reverse complement strand
TGGGCCGCGAACTCCTGGTCATCGTCGAAGGACTTGAGTCGCGCAACTTTGAAGATGATGAGTGCGTAGACAGCCTTCGCCACGATGTCGGCGATGGAGTAGCCCACTTGCTTGTAGACCCACGCGTCCGAGCCCGAGATGTCGAGCAGTGGAAGCAGGTAGGCAATGGGGTAGACGCCCCAGCTGAGCAGCAGCAGGAAGCGCAGTCGGGAGAGCGTGCCGCGAACCGATGCGGGCTGATTCTTCAGGGACTTGCTGAGCTGAACAAAGAGCACGTACAGGATGTAGGCGAACGGGATCGTCGACAGCAGTCCGAAGATGCCGCGCACTCCGTTGTCTCCGCTGATCTCGCCGGGGTAGCCCAGGAGGATCATGAGCCCCGCCGCAGGCATCAGCCGGACGAGCAGGCTCTTCTGTACCTTGCGAGCGAGGGCGAGAACTGCCACGAGCTCGAGAAGGAGCAGCGGCACCGTGAGCAACCAGTCCACGTAGCGGTAGCCCTCATTGAATCCCTCGCCCATCGCCTGGGTGTAGACACCAGTCCCACCTGGGGACTCGGTGACGAACGCTCCCTTGAACGAGTCAAAGATGCGGAAGTAGTGATAGGCGGCGATACCGCAGACGACGATCGCCACTCCAATGGCTTGTCGGTACCGCGGCAGGATCCTCGGAAGCGCGATCAGGAGGAAGATCGCGGTAAAGAGTTGGGCGGCGATGACCAGCGAAAGAGCGTTGTAAACGGTGTTGAACTGCCCTGCGCTGAGGGTGTCAGGAATCACGAGCTTCTCCAGTTGACGTGAGTTGCGTACTTCATTCGATCAGTTACTTACTGACTTATTTAGTGACTATACAACTTTTATCGTGAGCAGTCCACTACGCTTGACCTATGTCTATGACCCCCGAAGCAGATAGTGCACACACCTCGTATGCGCTCGACAACTTCCCCGCGGCCGCGATCCGCTTCGTGCGCGCGCTGGAGCGCAACCGCGAGCTCATTGCAAGCGACTACGGCGTTTCAGCGAGCGAACTGAGCGCGCTCTTCCACATTGCTGAGGTCACCAGCACCACGCCCAAGGCACTCGCGCATCACTTGCAGATGACCACGGGAGCCATCACCGCGATCGCAACAAGGCTCGTGTCCGCAAACCTGGTCCATCGGATCGACCATCCGAGCGACCGGCGCAGTCTCTACTTGCAGCTCACGCCACAGGGCCACGAGGTGATGGCGCGGATCCATAGTGAGTTCCGCGCGATGATTGCCGCGTCGACAGCCGGACTGACGGCCAAGCAACTTGCCGACTTTGAAATATCGCTCGGAACCGTGAGCGAGCAAATCGCAGAGCGTACCGCACGGTAATTGCTCGGCGCGTCGATCGTCAGTGAGAGTGCAGCACCGGTGCCGGAGCGTTCTTGGTAATGCGCGGCGCCGCTGGGTCGGTGTTGTCGACCACAATCCCGGCACGTTCGGAGGGCGTGCAGGTGGCCTGATAGTGCCGCTGCGTCTCGGTGTAACGCCGGTTGCTCGGGGCATCGGGATCCGTCGAGAAGCCGTTGCGCACGGCCAGTCGCCTGTATGTCTCCTCGAAGGGAACATCCAGGTAAATAGCACAATTGAGGTTGAGGACTACCTCCCGGCGTTGGATCAGCACGCCGTCGATCAGCAGGATCGCGTGTGGCGACGCGTCGAGCCACCCACCCACAACGGGGGTGTCCGTCTCCAGGTCGTGCGCCTTGGTGCGGTATCGCAGCGTGCCGCGCGGGCCGAGCGGTGTCAGCAGATCGGAGGTGAGGGTCTCGTAGTCGAAGGCCGCTGCCCAGTAGCCCTCCCACGAGTCGCGACCCATGGCGTATCGCACCACGCGTGGGTGGTGGAAGTCGTCGATGGTCGCCTCGATCACGTCGAAGCCGCGCCCGCGGAGCACCTCCGCGAGCTCCTGGCGCAGAATCGTCTTGCCGGAACCGTCGGGCCCGTCGATGCCAATCCGTGCAGGGTGAGTCTTGTGTTCCGCGGACCGCACGAGCACGGCATCGGCGAGCGACTCGAGGACCTCGGAACGGGCTGTCATCACTACGCCTTCGCCAGCAAACCCTTGATGGCGGACGTGAAGAACGCCAGTCCGTCGGTGCCCATGCGGCCGCTCTCGACCGAGTCCGGGCCAAAGCCCGGCTCGACCGCGTGCTCAGGGTGGGGCATGAGGCCCACGACATTGCCGCGCGCGTTGGTGATACCCGCGATGTCGCGGCGTGAGCCGTTCGGGTTCCAGCCCACGTAGCGGAAGGCCACGCGGCCGTCGCCCTCGAGTTCGTCGAGCGTGTGCTCGTCGGCCACGTACTGGCCGTCTTGGTTCTTGAGCGGGACCACGATCTCTTCGCCCTGCCGGTACTCGCTGGTCCAGGCGGTCTGCGCGTTCTCGACGCGTAGCGTCTGGTCGCGGCAGATGAAGTGCCTGTGCTCGTTCTTGATCATCGAGCCTGGCAGCAGGTGCACCTCGGTGAGGACCTGGAAGCCATTGCAGATGCCAAGCACGGGCATGCCGCCGTTGGCCGCATCGACGATCGAGTCCATGATGGGCGCGAACCGCGCGATGGCACCTGCCCGCAGATAGTCGCCGTAACTGAAGCCACCTGGAAGCACCACGGCGTCGACGTCCCCCAGGTCGGTGTCGGCGTGAAACAGCGACACCGGCTCGGCACCCGCGAGACGCACGGCGCGCAAGGCGTCGCGGTCGTCGAGCGAGCCAGGGAAGGTGACGACGCCAATGCGAGCGGTCACGCCAGCAGGTCCTTCTGACCGTTGGGAGCCTCGGCGGACTTCGCGTGGCCGCAGCCACAGTTGCCGCCGCATTCCTTCTGCTTGACGGAGACGACGTCTTCGATCACGGGGTTGCTCAGCAGTGTCTCTGCCGCGTGCCTCACCTTGGCGAGCACCTCGTCGGTAATTTCGCCGTGCACCTTGAACTCAAAGCGCTTGCCCTGGCGAACCTCGCGAAAGCCTTCGATGCCGAGGCGAGCGAGAGCCGCGCCGATGGCCTTCCCCTGGGGGTCGAGGATTTCGGGCTTGGGCATGACGTCGACGATGATTTTTGGCATGTGTGCAGTCTAGCCGCGCCCGGGGGTGCCAGATCAGGACTCAGCAGGCCCAGTCGTATTCGATCTTGTGATTGGTGAGCCACGTGTGGAACTTGCCGGAGTCCGACTCCCAATACGCCAGGGCACCCTCGTAGATCACCAGGGTGCCGACGTCGTCGCCAGGACTCGGAGCCACGACCGCGCCCACTGGTCCACGATACGTTGTGGTCTCCGCCGTAACGGCGGCGTCGGCGGAGGCCGTTGGTGGGGGCAGCGCGCTCAAGGGGTCGACCGGAAGCTCCTCGGTGTTCGAGGGCTCGAAGGGAAACCACGTGACGCCCGCGAAGGTGAGGATCTCATTGCGACAAGCGGGGTAGTACGCCACCTCACCGTGAGACTCAACCGCGGCTCCGGGCACCCCGTAGTCGTAGGCCACGCTCCACACGTGGGCGTTCGACCCCGGGGTGGAGCACGCCGCGAGCGCCATCCCGGCGACGACGATCGCCCCCCACATTCGCGCTCGCATCAGGAGCAGCCCTCGATGGTCCATGCCGCTTGCGCCGGATCCGTCGACAGGTGCACCGTCCAGCGACCACCAGCCACGTGGAAGATCGCGGTGCCGTCGGCGTCGTAGCGCTCCAGCGTGCCGAGGGTCTGATTCGGGTCGCCGGCGCCCTCCGCCGCCACAAACGCATGGTCGACGACGGTGAACCACGGCGTGGGCCCGCCAGCGCTCGGGTATTCGGATGGCGCGGGGACGGTCACGCGCTCGCCGCCGTCAAACACACCGGTTGGGTAGTACGTGGCGCCGTCCACGCTCGTCTGTCCCACCCCGCAGTGGGTGAAGTACGCGAAGGGCTCGCCTGGCATTGACGCCGAGGCCGGCGCGTCGCCCGGAGACGCACAGCCACCCAGCGCCAGGGTGAACGCCGCAATGGCCGTCGCCGTCGCGACGCGCGCAGTTCTCATGGACTGTAAACGCACGGCAACCTGCCTTCCGTTGGGTAGGTGCAGCGCTGAGCGCACCTCCGTGGGCTCTAGCCCGCGACCAACCGGTCGTACGCCTCAAGGTAGCGCTGCCTGGTCAGATCCACCACGTCATTGGGCAGCACGGGAGGGGGCGTGTCCCCGTGGCGGTCCCAGCCCGAAGCGGGCGAGGTCAGCCAGTCGCGCACAAACTGCTTGTCGTAGCTCGGCTGAGCGTGGCCCGGTTCCCAATCGGCCATCGGCCAGAAGCGGCTGGAATCAGGGGTGAGCACCTCGTCGGCCAGCACGATGCGACCATCGGCCGAGCGGCCGAACTCGAACTTGGTGTCGGCCAGGATAATGCCGCGGTCGGCGGCGATCTCGTGCGCGCGAGCGTAGACGGCGAGCGTCACGTCCCGCAGGGCCTCCGCATCCTCACGGCCGATACTCGCGGCCACCGCCTCAAGGGAGACGTTCTCGTCGTGCTCGCCCACCTCCGCCTTGGTGGCGGGGGTAAAGATCGGCACGGGCAGGCGCGAACCGTCCACCAGACCGGCGGGAAGCGGCATACCACAGACGGAGCCGGAGGCGCGGTACTCCACGAGCCCTGACCCTGTCAGGTACCCACGCGCCACGCACTCGACGGGGAACATGTCCAGTCGCTGGCAGATCATCGCGCGGCCCGCAACCTCGGCTGGCACGTCGGCCTCGACGGTGTGATTGGGAACGATGTCGCGCAGGCGATCAAACCACCACAGGGTCAGCGCGGTGAGCACCGCGCCCTTTCCGGGGATCTCGGTGGGGAGCACCCAGTCGTACGCGCTGATGCGGTCCGACGCGACAACGAGCATCACGTCGCCGCGCGGGTGTGGCTCGATGGGCTCGTAAAGGTCGCGCACCTTGCCCGTGTAGAAGTGGCGCCAGCCGGGAATTTCTTGGGCCACAGGCATCGTGACAAAGCCTGGCATTAGCCCTGCTCCGCCTCGGCTACGGTCTGGGCGATGTCCTTGCGGTAGTGGGATCCCTCGAGCGTGATGTAGTCGACGCCCTTATAGGCGCGCTCCCTCGCGAAGGCCAGCGACGGTCCGTGGCCAACGACAGAGAGCACGCGGCCACCGGCGGAGACCAGCACGCCGCCCTCGCCATAAGCGGTGCCCGCGTGCAGCACATGGACGTTCGGCTCCTCCTCGACCTCGGCGAGGCCGCCAATCGGGTCGCCTGTTCGCGGCGAGGAGGGGTAGTGCTTGGCGGCGATGACGACGGTGACCGCCGCGCCATCGGCCCATTCGAGCGGGGGCAGTTCCGCAAGGCGGCCCTCCGCGGCGGCAAGCAACACGCCAGCGAGCGGGGTGCGCAGCTGGGCCAGCACGCCCTGCGTCTCCGGGTCACCGAAGCGGACGTTGAACTCAATCACGCGCGTTCCCTTGGACGTGAGCGCGAGGCCGCAGTACAGGACGCCGTTGAACGGAGTGCCGCGCTTGGCCATCTCGTCGATCGTCGGCTGGGCGATCGTCGTGACCACCTCGTCAACCAAGCCGGGAGGCGCCCACGGCAACGGCGTGTACGAACCCATGCCGCCGGTATTCGGCCCTGCATCGTTGTCGAATGCGCGCTTGAAATCCTGAGCGGGCTGGAGCGGCACCACGGTCTTGCCGTCGCACAAGCAGAACAGGCTCACTTCGGGCCCGTCGAGGTATTCCTCGACCACCACCACGCCGCCTGCCTCGATCACGGACAGGCCGTGCGCAAAGGCCTCCTTGCGGCTGTCTGTGACGACCACTCCCTTGCCCCCTGCGAGGCCGTCGTCCTTGACCACGTAGGGCGCGCCAAACTCGTCGAGTGCCTCTTCGAGGTCGTCGGGCGCCGAGCACACGCGCGGCGCCGCGGTGGGCACTCCTGCTGCCGCCATGACCTCCTTGGCGAACGCCTTGGACCCCTCCAGCTTTGCTGCGGCGGCATCGGGCCCAAAGACGGGGATGCCTGCCGCGCGTACGGCGTCGCCCACTCCTGCGACCAACGGACCCTCCGGCCCGATGACAACCAGGTCCACGCCCAACTCGGTCGCGAGCGCCGCTACGCCATGGGGGTCGAGCGGATTGCCATGGTGAAGCACTGTCGGCATGCCGGCCGTGCTCACCACGGAGCCGATGCCTGGGTTGCCTGGCAACGCGTGGAGCGCCTTGACTGCTGGGTCCTGGCAAAGGGTGCGGGCCAGGGCATGTTCGCGCGCGCCGGAGCCGAGGAGGAGGATCTTCACGCGAGCGAGTCTAGGCTAGTTGCGGTCTGAAGGCGCGGGCGGTCATTGACCCCTCGCGTGTAGCAGGTCGTGCCTCACGATGATTTCGTCGCGGGCGGGACCCACCCCGATCGCGGACATGCGACAGCCCGAAATCTTCTCAAGCGCGACCACGTAGTCCTGGGCGTTCTTGGGAAGTTCCTCGAACGTGCGCGCCTTGGAGATGTCCTGAGTCCACCCGGGGAACTTCTCGTAGATGGGCACGGCCGCGGCAAAGTCAGCCTGGTCCTGCGGGAGCTCCTCAAAGCGCACGCCATTGACGTCATACGCCACGCACACCGGGATCTGCTCGATTCCCGTCAGCACGTCCAGCTTGGTGAGCACAAAGTCGGTGAGCCCATTGATGCGCGATGCGTAGCGCGCGACCACGGCGTCGTACCAACCGCAGCGGCGCGGGCGCCCCGTCGTGGTGCCGTACTCGTGTCCCACATCGCGCAAGCGCTGGCCGGCGGCGTCGAGCAACTCGGTGGGGAAGGGGCCCTCGCCCACGCGCGTCGTGTACGCCTTGACGATGCCTATGACGGCGTCGATCTTGGTGGGTCCCACGCCGGAGCCGGTGCAGGCGCCGCCCGCCGTGGCGTTCGACGACGTGACGAATGGGTAGGTGCCGTGATCGACATCGAGCATCGTCGCCTGGCCGCCCTCGAAGAGCACGTTCTTGCCCGCGTCGAGCGCTTGGTTGAGCAACAGCGAGGTGTCGGCCACCATCGGCGCCAGGCGCTCGCGGTAGCTCAGCAGCTCGTCGGCCACCTCGTCGACCGTGATGGCTCGACGGTTGTACACCTTGACCAGAAGGTGGTTCTTCATCGCCAGCGCGCCCTCGATCTTGTCGCGCAGCACCGCCTCGTCAAACAGGTCGCCCATACGAATGCCAAGGCGGTTGATCTTGTCGGCGTAGGCGGGGCCGATGCCCCGGCCGGTCGTGCCGATCTTGCGGCTTCCCAAGAAGCGCTCCGTCACCTGGTCCAGCGTGCGAGCGTAGGGCGCAATGATGTGAGCCGCGTTCGAGATGAGCAGCTTTGAGGGGTCGACCCCACGCACGATGAGCGCGTCGAGCTCCCCCATCAGTACCGAGATGTCGACAACGACGCCGTTTCCGATGACGGGAATGACCCCCGGTGTGAGAATGCCAGAAGGCAACAGGTGCAGCGCGAACTTCTGATCCCCGATCACGACGGTGTGACCGGCGTTGTTCCCGCCGTTGAACTTCACCACGTAGTCGACCCGGGAGCCAAGAACGTCTGTGGCCTTGCCCTTACCCTCGTCGCCCCACTGGGCTCCAACAATGACGATGCCTGGCATCGCGTACTCCCCTCACCCGATCACTGCCGGGGCTTGGTTGCTGCGGAACGTGCGAACGCCCCCGGTGTCTTACGACTCCGAGGGCGTTCCGCGAAATCGTCGTACTTAGATCTTCTTACCAGCCGAACCGAGCTGCTGGCACGCCTCGACCACGCGGGCCGCCATGCCTGCCTCTGCTGCCTTGCCCCATGCGCGCGGGTCGTAGGCCTTCTTGTTGCCCCACTCGCCGTCGACCTTGAGGACGCCGTCGTAATTCTTCATCATGTGGTCAACGACTGGGCGCGTGTACGCGTACTGCGTGTCCGTGTCGACGTTCATCTTGATGACACCGTGTGACACGGCGATCGCGATCTCTTCGGAGGTCGAGCCGGAGCCGCCGTGGAAGACGAGGTCGAAGGGCTTGTCCTTGCCAACCTTGGCGCCAACCGCTGCCTGGATCTCGCCGAGAAGTTCGGGGCGAAGCTTGACCGCACCCGGCTTGTACGCGCCGTGCACGTTGCCGAACGTGAGGGCCGTCAGGTAACGACCCTTCTCGCCAAGGCCGAGGGCCTCGATCGTCGCGAGGCCGTCCTCGGCTGTCGTGTACAGCTTGTCGTTGACCTCGGCAGCGTGGCCGTCCTCTTCGCCACCGACAACGCCGATTTCGATCTCGAGGATGATGTTCGCGGCCTGGGCAAGTTCGAGGAGCTCGGCGGCCATGACCAGGTTCTCTGCCATCGGCACGGAGGAGCCGTCCCACATGTGCGACTGGAAGATCGGCAGGCCGCCGGCCTTGACCTTCGCGGCCGATGCGGCGAGCAGCGGACGCATCCAGCTGTCCACGTACTGTGCGTGGCAGTGGTCCGTGTGGAGCGCCACGGTCACGCCGTAGCTGTCCGCCACCTCGCGGGCATACGCGGCGAGGGCCAGCGAGCCGACGACCGGATCCTTGACCATGGAGCCGGAGGCGTACTGACCGCCACCCACGGAAACCTGGATGATGCCGTCAGACTCGGCCTCCGCGAAGCCCTGAATGGCTGCGGTGATGCTCGAGGACGACGTGATGTTGATCGCGGGGAACGCGTAGCCGCCGGCCTTGGCGGCGTCCAGCATTGCGTTGTACGACTCGGGTGTGGCGAGGGCCATGCGTCTCTCCTGAACGTAAGAAAAATGAAAACGAACCGCTGACTATTGTGTCAGAAGTGGGAGGCAGGCGCGGGCGGGCTTAGGTCCTTGGGGTCACCTGGCCGTCACAGACCGAACTGCGTCACCTTGTACGGAGCGCCCGCCTTGTCATACGTGATCCACTCGCCCACCTGGCCATCGCGGTCAAAAGTGCCGGATCGCATCATGGTCCCGTCCTTGCGGAAGTACTCCCAGTGCCCGTGCATCGCTCCGTTGACCAATTGACCACGCCCCCACAGCGATCCATCGCGATGAAGCTTCTCGAAGGGCGCTGCGTTTACATTGGGCGCCGTGTTTTTATTGGGCGCCGTGTTTTTATCGGGCGCCGCGCCAGCACCCACCTGGTTCGTGGCGCTCTCCGCCATGACCCACCTCCACGTCACCATGCTTGCGCACGGCGATGCCGCTGGCAACTCCGCGGACGGACCACCGCGATCCCACGTCGCGCATGAGCATAAATCGGCTAGCTGTTCGAGGGCGCCTGACGATGAGGGGCGTATCCTGAGAAATGGCCAGCGCGTGTAGCAGGCGACTGACCTAGGGCGGAGCGTGGCGCATGGCTGAGGAACTCGCGCGCATCCTCGCGGTCGACGACGACGTCATGATCCGCGAACTCTTGTCCGCGATTCTCAAGAACGCGGGCTACCGGGTCGCGACGGCCGACTCCGGCGCCGAGGCCCTCGCGATTCTCGACGGCGAGACGCCCGAACTGATCATCAGCGACGTCATGATGCCCGAGATGGACGGCTTCGCGCTGATATCAAAGCTCAGGGCCACCAGCCTGTCTCGGTCAGTCCCCGTGCTGTTCCTCACGTCCCACACAAACCCTTCGGACGCGGACACCGGTCTTCATCTCGCCGCTGGCGACTTTTTGCGCAAGCCATTCACTCCTCAACAGGTGCTCGACGAGGTGGCCTCGCATCTGACGTCGCACACACGCTCGAGCGAGGACATGCTGGCAGTTTCGGGCGACAGGCCGCTCCCCGTGGCCGATTTGATGTCCCAATGGACACCCTCCGCGGGCGCGCGACCGGCAGGCCACACCATCGCGGTTCTCCAAGTCGACGAGCGATTGGTCATCAGCGCCCGGTTCGGCGCGCGCGGCATCGACGACCTCACTGCACGCATAGCCCCGGTATTGCGCGCTCAACTCGGGGCGGGCACCACCCTGGGCGTGGGCGACGACGGAACCCTTGTGTGCATCGTCGAGGGGCGAAACCCGTCATCTTGTCTTAAGACCTTCGGTGCGATCACCCAGGATGTCGTGCATCGCGTGTACGCGGTCGCGGGGGAAAAGGTGACGGTCACACCGCACGTCGGCCTCGCCGAATTCTCCGTAGGCGACGGCGACACGGCCGATGCCGCGTATCGCAGGGCACTCAGTGCGAGCGCCGTCGCGGCCAACCAATTGGACCTTCAGGCCGTCGTATGGACCGCCGACATGGACGAGGCGCCCGTGGCAGCGCGGGCGCCGTCCCGGAGGCAACGATGGTGGTCACGCATGGCGACACCCGTCCAGATTGTCGCGACGTTCCTGTTGGGCACGGTCGGCCCCTACTTCCTGTATCAGGCCCTCTATCGCATTGGGATCGACGTGTCCGCGGCCGTGTACGTCGCTATCGTGTTGGCCCTCGTGATCACGGGCGGCGTGATCTGGATCGAGGGCTTCTACGCCCTCGACCCGATACGCCCTCCACGTGAGCCATCGCGGCCGCCGCCTCCCGCGACCGCAATCATCGCCGCATATCTGCCAAATGAGGCGGCAACCATCGTCGATACCGTCGAGAGCTTTCTGCGTATCGACTACCCCGATCTCCAGGTGATCGTGGCCTACAACACCCCGCGAGGCCTGCTCGTGGAGCGGACCCTGCGCGAGATTGCCAAGCGGGACAGACGGTTCACGCCCCTGCGCGTCGAGGGCTCGACGTCGAAGGCTCAAAACGTCAATGCCGCCTTGAGGCACGCCCGTGGCGAGTTCGTGGGCCTTTACGACGCGGACCACCACCCGCAGCCCGATAGCTTCCTGCGCGCATGGCGATGGCTCTCGAACGGCTACGACGTGGTGCAAGGGCATTGCGTCATCAGGAACGGTGACGTCTCGGCCACGGCCCGCACGGTGGCGGTCGAGTTTGAGGCCATCTATGCAGTGAGCCACCCAGGACGCTGGCAGCTGCACGGTTTTGGCATCTTTGGTGGATCAAACGGCTTCTGGCGCACCGACGTGTTGCGCCGCACCCGAATGCACGGCTTCATGCTCACCGAGGACATCGACTCGAGCCTTCGCGTGGTGAAGGCGGGCGGCCGGATCGCAAACGATCCAGCTCTCGTCTCGCGGGAACTGTCCCCCACCACCTGGTCGAGCCTGTGGAATCAGCGCATGCGCTGGGCTCAAGGGTGGTTTCAGGTATCCAAAAAGCACTTGCGCGAGGCCTGGATCTCGCCCACCCTCACCGGACGTCAGAAGCTTGGCATGACCTTTCTACTGGGTTGGCGCGAGGTGTATCCGTGGATCTCCGTACAGATGTTCCCGCTCATCGCCTTCTTGGCGTGGCGCGACAACGGCCTGCGCCGCCTCGACTGGCTGATCGCGATCTTCGTGTTGACGACGCTCTTCACCACGTCGGTGGGTCCTGGTCAGACCCTGCTCGCTCACCGGCTCGCCGTTCCAGACGTGCGCAAACACACCGCGTGGTTTTGGGCCTATCTGCTCTTCGCGACGCTGTTCTACACCGAGTGGAAGAACACCATCGCGCGCGTGGCTCAGGTCAAAGAGGTGATGGGAGAGCGGCATTGGAAGGTCACCTCGCGGACAGGGAAGCCCGCCGCTCAAGGGGGCGGCGCATGACCGACGCTCTCCGCCCCGCGGATCCATCGGACATCATCGCGTCGGTGCCTCTTGGCATCATCACGATGGAGCCCTCCGGACTCATCGGGTTTGCGAACCGCGCCGCCGGAGACATCCTCGACTGGAACGCTGAGGACCTCGTCGGCAGGAACCTGCACGAGACCGCCCACTACCGCCGCGCTGACGGCACCGCATATCCCTTTGCGCTCTGTCCCCATGCCGCAGCACTGAATGATCGCAAGCCGCGCACGTTGGACAGGGAGACCCTGTGGCGCCGCGACGGCACGTCCGTGATCTGCGATGTCACTGCGAGCGCCCTGGATGGAGGCGGGCTCGCCATCACGCTGCGCGACGCGTCAGCGCGCCTTGAACTCGCTCGCGCCCAAGAGGAGTTTGTGGGCATGGTGAGCCACGAACTACGCACGCCCCTCGCGTCTTTGCTTGGCGCTCTCACGTTGATCGATGTCGAGGGAATGGGCACCGACCAGCGCGAGTCGCTCATCGGCATCGCTCAACGCAACGCGAAACGTTTGGCGCGACTCGTCGACGACATTCTCGACCTGGAGAAGGTCCGGGCGGGCGCGGTCTCTCTCACACGAGAAGAAATGACCGCGCAATCCCTGTCCGAATCCGCCATCGACGCTGTCGCGGGGACGGCCCTGGCTCACGACGTGTCGCTGATCATCGACGCCGACGGATCGAGCTTCTGGGCGGATCGCTTGCGGCTCGAGCAGGTGCTCACCAATCTGCTCGACAACGCGATCAAGCACTCCCCAAAGGGCGGCAAGGTGACGCTCCGCGTGCGCAAGGGGCCGGCGTCGGTGCTGATGGACGTGATCGACGAGGGCCCTGGCCTCGCTCCCGAGCAACTCAAGCGGGTCTTCGACCGGTTCTGGCAAGAGGATTCCAGCAACCAGAGGGTTCGCCAGGGCTCCGGGCTAGGGCTGACGATCTCTCAAGCGATCATGGAGTTGCACGGAGGTGCAATCACAGGGTCAAGCGAAGTGGGAAAGGGCATGTGTTTCACCGTTCGCCTGCCGGTACGCGCTCAGGATCTCAAGGTTCCGGTGGACCTTCGCTCGCAGAAGGGTGGCGCACCCCATGCGACGAATCCTGTTGATTGACGACGAGCCCGACATCAGGGCCATCGCTCGCGTCGCGATCGAGGTCGTGGCGGGCTGGGAGTGTGTCGAGGCAGATTCGGGCCTCGCCGGCCTCGAGGTCGCACTGGACACGCGGCCTGACGCGGTTCTCATCGACGTGATGATGCCCGGCTTGGATGGGATCGGCACCGCGAGCGCCTTCCGCGCCGACAAGGACCTGCGCGACCTACCGCTCATCTTGCTCACCGCGATGAGCATGGACGACCACCACGAGTGGCTCGTCGATGGCGTGCTCGCTAAACCGTTTGACCCGATGACCCTTGGCAAAGACATCGCGCGGATCCTGAGGTGGGACACATGAGCCATGAAGAAGTTGGCGACATCATCGCGCGCCTGTGGGCCGCTCACTATCAGGTCGTCCTAGGGCGGTTCGCTTCGATTGAGCACGGCATCGACGCGATCAGGGCGGGAGCCGCGCCCGCCGACGCGGCCGTCCAGGTCGCCCACAGGGAGGCGCACAACCTGGCGGGAGCGCTCGGATCGTATGGTCGCCCCGAGGGGTCCGTGTTGGCACGCGAGCTCATGGGCGCGCTCGCTGAGCCCGGACCGGATCCGGAGTCGCTGTCGCTGCTTGTCTCTCGGATCAAGGAGGAGTGCTTATGACCGTTGAGGCCGTTGACGCGCCGCCTCGCCCGCAGCGGTTTCTTGGGCTCGAGGGCTATCGAGGCATCGCCGCACTTGGGATCGTCGTCTACCACGTGTATCAGCACATCGACGGGAACAGCAAGGATTCCCTGGGGGCGCGCGGCGATGTGGGGTTCACGGCGCTTCACGGTCTCGACGGCGCCGTGTCGCTGTTCTTTGTGCTGTCGGCGTTCCTCCTGACCCTTCCCTTCATCACCACCGCGCTCAACGGGGCGGAGACGCCCAGCGCCCGCTCCTTCCTGTCCAGGCGAGCGGCCCGCGTACTCCCGCTATATGTCGTGGCGATTCTGGTGGTCTGGTCGGCACGCAACATCAACCTGCCAGGTACCCTCACCGATCTCTTCGAACACCTGACGTTTACCCAGGTCTACGACAACAGGTACATCTTCTACACGATCGGTCCCGCGTGGTCCCTCGCGATCGAGATCCAGTTCTACATTCTGCTGGCCGCGCTCGGCACGCTTGGGGTTCGACTTGCAAGGGGCCGCTCGCGTCGATGGATCATCACGACGACCGCGTCATTCCTGTCGCTCGTCGCCGTCTCGTCGCTGGCGTGGAAGCTCGTGGCATGGTTGGTCATCGGCGTCGCTGGCGATGACTGGAAGGTGTGGTTTGGCCTCCCAGCCAAGGCCGACGAGTTTGCCCTCGGCGCGCTCTTGGCCCTGCTCGTCGCCGTCCGACGCCCCCTTCTCAAGGAGCGGCACGCCGCCGCCCTTGCGCTGCTGGGTGTGGGCATCGTCGCGATCGCTCTGGCGACCCGGCCGGCAGGGGCAGGCGAGCACGCGGCATTCCACACCGTGGCGGCGGTGGGCTTCACTCTCATCATCGGCGCGAGCGTCATGTGCCCGTCGTTCTTCATGAACAGGGTGCTCATCTTTGGGCCGATCGCCCTCATGGGAACCGTGAGCTACAGCCTGTACCTGTGGCACGAGCCCCTCATGATCCTTCTCGACAACAGGGGTCTGCTTCCCCACGGCGGCGGCTACGGCGCCTTCGCGTGGGGACTCGCGGTGGTCGTACCGCTCGCGATCGCTGTCTCGTGGGTCTCGTACCAAGCGATCGAGCGACCTGGCCTTAGCCTGCGTGGGCTCGTCGACCGCTACGGTCGCAGCCGCGACTACTACGACGGCTCCTAGCGCGCGCTCGACCACACCCCCGCGCGCAATTTCGGCTCAGCCCCGATGACCGGCCTCAAGGTCACCGTGCTGTCGCACCCAGGCATGCATGGCAATGGCCGCGGCCGCCCCCGCGTTGATCGAGCGCGTCGAGCCATATTGAGCGATCGCGAGCGTCGCGTCGGCCGCTTCCCTCACGGCGTCCGTCAGGCCCACACTCTCCTGGCCGAACACGAGCACGCACTCCGTGGGAAGCGCGTAGGTCTCCAGCGGTACCGAGCCTGGCAGATTGTCGATGCCGATGACTGCGAGGCCCTCGGCATGTGCCCACGTCACAAACTCCTCGACCGTGGGGTGATGGCGCACGTGCTGGTAGCGGTCGGTGACCATCGCGCCGCGCCGATTCCAGCGCTTGTTGCCCACGATGTGGACCTCGCGGGCCGCGAACGCGTTGGCCGTGCGCACCACAGAACCGATGTTGAAGTCGTGTTGCCAGTTTTCGATCGCGACATGGAACGGGTGCCTCCGCGCATCCAGGTCGGCCACGATCGCGTCGTGACGCCAATACCGGTAGCGGTCGACCACGTTGCGCCTGTCTCCCTCGCGCAGCAGGTCAGGGTCGTAGCGCTCATCCGCAGGTGCCTCGCCCTCCCACGGTCCAACGCCGTGACCGGGTTCGGCCTCGACTGAGGATCGATCGAGCGCAGCGCCAACGCCGTGGCCGGCATCGGCCTCGGAAGTGGGCCCGGAAGCACCGGCCTCGAACTCGGTCACGGGATTTCGATCGGGTGCAGTTCGATCGATTGCAGTTCAATAGTCAGCGCGGCGGCCGATGCTCGCGCCGTCGCCCTGGCCCCCTCGATATCTGCGCCGCGCGCCAGCATGACTCCCACGCGGCGTCGGCCCTCCACCCTGGGCTTGCCGAAGAGTCGCAGATCGGTGCCCGGGGCCGCGAGCGCGTCGGCTACGCCGTGGAAGGTGGGCACGCCGCTGCCCTGCGCCAGGACCGCGCACGATGCCGCGGGGGAACTCGGAGTCTCATGCACCGGCAGGCCCAGGATCGCCCTCGCGTGCAGTGCAAACTCGCTGAGGTCCTGTGACACGAGCGTGACGAGCCCCGTGTCATGTGGCCGCGGCGAGACCTCGGAGAAGATCACCTCGTCGCCGCGCACGAACAGTTCGACGCCAAAGACACCCCAACCGCCCAGCGCGTCGGTGACCGCGCCCGCGACGCGACGCGCGGCCGAAAGCGCGGCAACGGACATCGGCTGGGGTTGCCAGGACTCGCGATAGTCGCCGTCGACCTGGGTGTGCCCGATCGGGTCGAGGTAGGTGGTGCCTCCCGCATGACGGACAGTGAGCAGGGTGATCTCGTAGTCGAAGTCGACGAAGCCCTCGACGATCACGCGCGTGCCCGCCGCCCGCGCGCCTCCCATGGCGTAATCCCACGCGCGCGCGACGTCGAGTGACTCCCGCACCACCGATTGCCCCTTACCTGACGACGACATCACGGGCTTGACGACGCACGGGACGCCCAGCTCGACCACCGCCGCCTCGAGGTCGGCGAGCGAATCGACGAAGCGAAAGGGCGAGGTCGGCAGGCCCAGCTCCTCGGCGGCGAGCCTGCGGATCCCCTCGCGGTTCATGGTGAGCCGCGTCGCCCGTGCAGTCGGCACCACGGTCACGCCTCCAGCCTCGATGTCGGCGAGCGCCTCCGTGGCGATGGCTTCAATCTCGGGAATCACCAGGTGCGGGCGCTCGAGCGCGACCACCGCGCGCAGCGCATCCGCGTCGAGCATGTCGACCACATGGGCCCGATGCGCGACCTGCATCGCGGGCGCGTTGGCGTAGCGATCGCAAGCGATGACCTCGACGCCTCGGCGCATGAGTTCGATCGCAACCTCCTTGCCCAGCTCTCCCGAGCCGAGCAACAGGGCGCGGGTCGCACCAGGACTGAGGGGGGTGCCGATGCTTGTCATGGCCACATTCTCCCAGGCTCGCGAGTCGCCGTTCCCTCAGAGGATGCGCAGAAATCGTGATTTCGCCGCCAAGGCCGCGTACCCTAGGCCCGTGCTTACCACCATCGTGCCCATGATCGGCCCCAGCTGGCTCAACGCCGACGCGCTCCTCAACGACCTCATCGGCCGCTACGGGACGTGGGCGCTGGCGGCGATCTGCGTTGTCATCATCGTCGAAACGGGACTGCTCTTCCCGTTCCTTCCAGGCGACTCGCTGCTTTTCACCGCGGGACTCTTCACGGGAACCCAGGCCATTCACCTTCCCATCTGGGTCGTGGCGCCGATCATCGGCGTGGCCGCATTCATCGGCCCGCAGTCCGGATACTGGATCGGGCGCCTGAGTGGCCCCAAGATCTTCAACCGTCCCGACTCACGCTTCTTCAAGAAGGCGTACGTGGACCGCACGCACGCCTTCTTCGAGCGCTACGGCGGGCGCGCCATCGTGCTCGCCCAGTTCGTGCCCTTCGTGCGCACCTACATCCCCGTGGCGGCCGGCGTCGGCAAGATGTCGTACGCGCGTTTTGTGCGATTCAACGCCATCGGCGCTCTCGTGTGGGGAGTGGGCGTCACGATGCTCGGCTATTGGCTGGGCCGCTTCGACGTGGTCAAGAACAACATTGACGTGGCGCTCTTGCTGGTGGTCGCCGTGTCAATGCTTCCCATCGTCATCGAGTGGATCAAGCACAGGCTCGAGGCGCGCAAGGCCACCGCGGCCCTTCCGGAGGACTAACCCTCAGGGCCACTGTTGAGGTCCGCGACCAGGAATGGCGGCACCAGCGCGGCAATCGACGTCGAGGACCCTAGGCCGCGCTCCACGTTCGCCCCCCCCGGTTCTCTGAACCTAGAACTTCACCTCTGGCGTTGCTCGCACTGCCTGGTCTTGCACCTCGAAGTACTCGGCCTTGGCGAAGCCGAACATCCCTGCGATGAGGTTCGTGGGGAAGACCTCAATCTTGGTGTTGAGCTCACGTACGTTCGCGTTGTAGAAGCGCCTGCCTGCGGCGATGCGGTCCTCGGTGTTGGTCAGTTCCTGTTGCAACTGCTGAAAGCCGATGTTCGCCTTGAGTTCCGGGTACGCCTCCGCAACGGCGAACAGGCGCCCAAGCGCCTGCGTCAGCACGTTCTCCTGAGCGGCCTGCTGCGCGACGGTGGAGCCGGGCGCCGCGGCGGCGGCACGGGCGGCGGTGACCGCCTCGAAGGTCTCCCTCTCGTGCTTCGCGTAGCCCTTGACCGTCTCCACCAGGTTGGGGATGAGGTCGTGCCTGCGCTGAAGCTCGACGTCGATCTGCTTCCAGGATTCCTGAACCAGGTTCCGCAGGCGCACGAGCCCGTTGTATTGGGCAACGGCCCACACCGCAACGATGGCCACAACGGCCACGATGATGACGATGATGACGGGCAGTACGGCGATGGTACTCACGAAGTCTCCCTCAATCGGTATGGGCCCGATGCTATCTCGGATATCTGGTGGCGCGCGGGTACGTCACGACCCACTACGAAAACAATCCGGCGCAGGCGGGTACGCCATGGCCCACTTCGGGCCGACCGCCATCAGATCCGGGTACCTCATGGCCCACTTTGGTCGGGGACGGCAGGGGGCTGGCCCGTGCGAGCGGCGTCTATCCACTTTTGTTGCTTGAGCGGCTTGGCCGAGCGCAGGTATTCCTCATCCGCCTCAAGCCTCTCGGGTGTGTAACCACCGGTGAGCGCTCCCGGCGTACTCACGGAGGGAAGCGGTCCGATCGAGTTGGCGCGGCGGCCATGATCCTCGATCGTGTGTTGCGGCAGGAAGCGCGCGACGGCGAGGATCCCGCCGAGACGCTCTGCGAGCGAGTCGATCCCTTTGGAGTCGTCATCGACGCGCACACCCCATCCCCTTTCGAAGATGAGAGGCGCCTTCGACTCCATCGCTTCGAGCCTGGCCAGCACGCGCGGGCTCAGCATCTCCGACGCGACCCGACGGTCGTCCGTGAGCACGCGCCACGAGCGATTGAACGAACTCGACTCGAATTCCATGTCCGCGCCGCCAAAGGCCTTCGCAACGCGCGACGCCAGCCCTTCCGGTAACAACACAAGACGCGGAAGTTCATCGGGGAGGCGCACCGCCGCGATGCGGTGCTTGCCGGAAATGGAGTTGTCGTCGTCGATGCGCTTGGTCCACTTGTACACGCCGTCGAAGCACTCGTGCCCACCAAATTGTCCCGTGACGACGGACGTGTAGGACGCCTCGGTGGCATTGAAGGGCGGCGTCCTCAGCATTGCGAAGAGGCCGCTGCGTTGCCCCTCGAAGGTCCAGTTGTTGAGGCTTGCGAACTTCTGGGCCTCGGCACTCGCGCGTCTGTCGCCGCGTTCCGAGGCAACCAACCCCACGACTAGTGCGACGAGCGCGACCACGATGAGCGTGCCCGTCAGCGGCGTCAGCGACACGTACAGCATGGCGAAGAAGGCCGAGGCGCCAAACACGCTCGCACCGCCACGCAACGCATTGCGCGGGGTGAACAGGCTCGACGACCACATGGCTAGTCCAGGCCGAGGTCCGCGAGGCCGTAGAGGGACAGGTACGGCAGACCCTCGGCCTCGACCTTCTCCCGTGCGCCGGTGTCGCGATCGACGATGACGGCGACGGCGACCACGTTGGCTCCGGCCTCACGGAGCGCCTCGACGGCGGTGAGGACGGAGCCTCCCGTGGTTGAGGTGTCCTCGACGGCGACGACCGTCTTGCCCGTCACATCGGGACCCTCGACGCGTCGCTGCAACCCATGGGCCTTCGATTCCTTGCGCACCACGAACGCGTCGAGCTCAAGGCCGCGCGAGGCGGCCGCGTGCAGGAGCGCACCTGCAACTGGGTCGGCCCCGAGGGTCAGGCCGCCCACCGCGTCGATGTCGGCGGGGCCGAAGCCGGCCTCCTCGAGGGTGTCGAGCAGAAGGTGACCGACGAGCGGCGCCGCCGCGTGGTGCAGCGTGATGCGGCGCAGGTCGACGTAGTAGTCGGCCTCCTTGCCCGAGGCCAAGGTCACGCGGCCGCGCACCACGGCCAATTCGGTGATGAGGTCACGCAGTTGCTCGCGGGGAGTAGGCAAGGTCATGGCCGCAAGCCTATCGAGATGGACTCGTGAATCGTCGCGCGCGTGTGCGCCGCGTCCTCCAAGTGCCGCGCTCAGGAAAACTCGGAGCGCAAAAAGTCAGGAATGAGGGCGTCGATGTCGCGCAGCGTCGCAACGGCGGAATCGGTGTGGATCACGATGTCCTCAAGCTGGACGACGTAGTCCACCAGGCCGATGCGCCCGTTCTCGAAGAAGACGGACCTGCCCATGAGGTCGGGCTGCATGAGGCGGTCGATCATGAGCGGGTGGATCACCGCATGGCCCACGCGTTCATCGGTAGCGCGCACACTCCACGCCTTGTTGAATTCCGCGAGCTCGACGTTGTGGTCCCCTCCGGACGCGGCAGCCCGCATCTTCGCCACCATCGTGTCGGCCTCGACCTCAAGCCTGGGTAGCTTGGGTCCGCCAAGGATCATGGTCACTCGCCTCGTGTGGCTGTTCTTGTGCTTGCCCGAACCTGTGGTCCACCGGTAGGTGAACGACACGATGCCTTTGTCCCGCGACTGAATGACGTCCTCGCAGCGGCGTTGGCTCCCTGCGCCGAATGGCACGACCGAAAGCCCTGCGACCACCTGGTCCCCGCGCACTGCCAGCGTCCAGCCACGCTCAGACAGCGGTGCGGCGAGTGCAGCGGTGGTCGCCTTACGCCTGCGGCCGTCGATGACGACCCACGCGCCGACTCCGCCGACCATCCCGATGATGAGTACCGTCGCGATGATGGGTTCCATGACTACCTCCACTGTGACAATGAACGACACTGTGACAACGAGCGACGCTCCCGCTCAGGTTGACAGGGTCCCACGCCGCATGGGGCACGCTGGTTCGCGGCGCCGCACAGCTGCCAAGCACCACTACTTCGGGTTGCGGCCCATCGCGGCCCGCACCCACGTGCGAGGGAGCACCTTCACGATGCCTGCGAGCGCGCCGTAACGCACCGAAGGCGTCACAAGGACTTGCTTTCGACGGACCGCGCTGAGCGCTGCACGCACGACATCCTCCGCCTCGAGCCACGCGAACTCGGGAAGCTCGTCGTAGGCGCCTTGCTCCGCCCGCTCGTGGAATTCGGTGTGCGTGAGGCCAGGCAGTACGGCCGTGGCGCTCACGCCCGTCCCCTTGAGCTGAGATGCGAGGCCCTCGGTGAACGACGTCACCCACGCCTTATGCGCCGCGTACGAGCCGTTTCCGAGCCAACTCGCGATCGAGGAGACGTTGAGGATCGCTCCCCTGCCGCGCGTCGTCATCGCTCCCGCTGCGGCGTGAGAAAGCACAAGGACCGCGCGCACCATGACGTCGAGCGCGGCCACCTCTTCGGCCACATCGGTTGCCAGGAAACCGGCCTTGAGCCCGTAGCCGGCGTTGTTCACCAGCAGGTCGATCGGCCGCTCCGGATCCGCGATCCGTTTGGCGACGGCCGCGGTTCCCTCTGGGGTCGACAAGTCGGCAACGAGCACCTCGACGGCCACGTTCGCGGCGCCTGCGAGCAACTGCGCCATCTCGGACAGCTTGTCCCCCGAGCGCGCCACAAGGACGACATCGCGCCCCGCCGATGCCAATTGCCAGGCGAATTCTTCGCCAAGACCTGAACTTGCCCCTGTGATGAGTGCTGTAGCCACGACACCAGGCTACGCGGGCCGCGCAGGTACCGTTGAGCCCATGCGCATCGCCACCTGGAACGTCAACTCACTCCGTGCGAGAGTCGACCGTGTCGTCGACTTCCTTGAGAGGGCCCAGGTGGACGTCCTGCTGATTCAAGAAATCAAGTGCAAGCCCGAGCAAGCGCCCCTTGCCGCCTTCGAGGCCGCGGGCTACGAGGTCGCGACGCACGGACTCAATCAGTGGAACGGCGTGGCGATCGCTTCTCGCGTTGGTTTGGCCGATGTTCGGGTCGGTTTCGCTGGCCAGCCGGCGTTTGGCAAGCCAGGTCAAGACGCGGTGGTGGAGGCGCGCGCTCTGGGCGCGATGTGCGGAGGCGCCGACGTGTGGAGCGTCTATGTGCCCAACGGTCGGGGAATCGATGACCCGCACTATGGGTACAAGCGCGCGTTCTTGCAGACGCTGGCCGGCGCGGCCGCGGGGTGGGCGAGCCGCCCCACCGTCATCGGCGGCGATTTCAACGTGGCTCCGCTCGCGACGGACATCTGGAACGAGGCCGATCCAGAGGCCGCCACCCACGTCACGGCCGAGGTCAGGCACGATCTCGACCTGCTGGCGCATGCGGGCTACGAGGAGCTCAGCAGAACCTTCATTCCCGACGAACGCACGTACACCTTCTGGGACTACAAGCAGCTGCGGTTTCCGCGAAACGAGGGACTGCGCATCGACTTCCTCTATGCGTCGCAAGCGCTAGCGTCGCGCGCGACAGCGTGCGCGATCGACAGGAATGAGCGCAAGGGCACCGGTGCATCCGACCACGTCCCTGTGATCGTCGATTTCGACATCGCCGCGAGCGACTAACGCACCGTCGTCACGGCGAGACGCCGGAATCGCGGGTGCTGCCCCGTGAGCGGGCGGAGCTTCGCGGCGTGTCTTCTGAGCCACGACTGGCGATGGCGTCGATGATGCCGTCGCCACCACTCGATGCCAGCCAACCGAGCACATTGGCAGGCGTCGCGGGGTTGGCTGCGATCGCGACCCTCACTTCGGGATGCGTGTATGCGAGATCCGCCAATTCGGTGCCGGATGCCGCAGGATCGGACGCCCTGCTCAACCGAGAAGACGCGGCGACATCGGCGGCCTCAGAGGCGGTCGCGGCCTTGCGCCTCGCTGCGAACTGGAGAGCGAGGCACCTCGCCGCCGAGTGTGCCTCTGACGGGCCCGCGGTCGCGCGCGCGCCGAACACCGCGATCAACACGATGGGAAGTAGCGCGACACACCAGGTCCAGGGTGATGAGGCCCACCCCCCGAATGATTGGGCAAGGAACGCCACCGCGATGAAGACCGCCGCGGCCACGAGGATCCACGGGAGCGCAGGCCGACGGGCCCTCGCGTCGGAACCGCTAGCGATTGCTCCGCACACAAGGAAAAGGGCGCCGGTGACCGCGAAAGCGGATCCGTCGGCGCCCCATCCCATCGGATCTCCTCCCCCCGAAAAGGGAGAAAGGAGATCCCCCCTCGGCAAAGAGATTCCCATGGTCGGAACAACCGCACAAGCCCCCACTTATGGGGGCACCATGTATGGGGGCACCGTGTGAGATACCGCACCGACGTGCATCCTTTCTCAGAATCACGTTGACCCGCTATCGTGTCCAAATACGCCGCGAAAGGTAAAACCATGGCAACCCCACGCACAATTGCCCTCGTAGAGGATCACGCGCTCATTGCCATCGGCTTCAAGGATCTGGTCGCCACTGCGCCAGACCTCACCCTCGCGGGCATGGTCGAATCGGTTGCGGACCTCAAGACGCTCAACGGAACGCTCGACCTTGTCGTCCTCGACTTGCGACTGAGCGACGGCTCACACCCCGAAGAAAACGTTGATGCCATTCACGAACTTGGCGCTCACGTCCTGATTTACACGGGCGCCGAGGATCGTCGCCTCATTCAGTCAGCCGCACGGTCCGGAGCGCTTGGCCTCATCCGCAAATCCGTGAGCGCCGAGGTTCTCCTTGACGCGGTGCGCACCGCAGCGGAGGGTCGCGAGGTATTCGGCAGCGACTGGGCCGCGGCGATCGACGCCGATGAGGTTCTCGCGGACGCCAAGCTCTCTCATCGCGAACAAGAGGTCTTGAGTCTCTACGCGTCGGGAGAGACCGCCACGTCCGTCGCGCAGCGCACGGGCCTGTCACGGGAAACCATTGCAGACTACGTGAGCCGCATTCGCCGCAAGTACGCGGAAGCGGGCCGCCCCGCGCACTCGCGCATCGACCTGTACAAGCGCGCCCTCGAGGATGGCATCTTGGATGGCCACACGCCATGAGTGCCGAGCTGACGCTGGTTGACCGCGTCAGCGAAGACACCGCGAGGGCCAGGCTCGTACGCCTCCTCTACGCGTCCGTCGGTTTCGCGGCTCTGATCTACGGTGGGGTGCTTTTCCCCGGCCTGGGTGGCATTCAAGGCCAGACCCCGCAGCTCGAGGTGTGGTACGCGTACGGGCTGCTGCTGATCGCTATCGTCTTCCCCTTTGCTCTTGGCATCCTGGCGTGGACCGCTCCGCGCCGCGTGGTGGCGCGCGTCGCTGCAGGCACCGCCATCTTGTTCCTCGTGGCAATGATGCTGTTCCCGTGGGGCCTCAACGCCGCGACGCTGACGGACAACGAGGTTCCTTGGTACCAGGGCATCCACGCGCTGCACGGGATGATCGCCGCGATCGTGTGGCAGCGCAGGTCGGTCTGGCTCTACGGAATCGCTCAAGGCATCGTGATCGGCGTCGTGCAAAATGACGTCAGGGACAAGGCCACGGAGGCCGCCTTTCTTGACGGCATAGGCTCGCTCGCCTTCATCATCATCCTGATGTCCGCTACCGTCGCGGTGATTCGTGCCGCCGACCGACTCGACGTCGCGTCGGCACAGGCCCGCACGCAAGCCGCGCGCACAGCAGAATCGCGCACGAGGGAGCGCGAAGAGACCCGCATCAACGCGATGGTGCACGACGACATCATGTCCGTGCTCTTGACGGCCTCTCGAGACAACCCTCCAGGGACCCTGCGAGATCAAGCCCGGGTGGCGCTCGCGTCCATTGACGCGCTTGAGACGCACGATGCCATTGCGCGCGAGTACACGGTCGAGGAGACCGTGGCTGCGCTTCTGGACGTCATCTCTCGCGTGTCTCCTTCCGCCGAGGTCACCCACACGGAGGACGAGGGCATCGGCGTCCCCGCCGAGGTGGTGACGGCGGTCTCCGACGCCCTTGCGGAGGCGCTTCGCAACAGCGTCAGGCACGCTGGGCTCGATGGCACCGATGTGCCCCGACGCGTCGACATTGACGCGCACGAGCGTGGAATTGCCGTGATCATGAGGGACGAGGGTAAGGGCTTCAACACCAAGGCGGTGGCGTCGCGACGCCTCGGAATCCGGCTCAGCATCCTCGAGCGCATGGGCTTGGTTCCCGGCGGATCGGCCGATGTCCAGAGCCGTCCGGGAGAGGGCACGATGGTTCTGCTCTCGTGGGAGCGGCCGGAATGACCACACCTGCGGGCATGGGCGCTGTTGACGCCACGCAACTCATCGGCCTGGCCTCGCCAGCCGCACGAGTCATCATGTGGCTCTTCGTTCTCTCCAACTTCGTGTACGCGTTCGCGACGCTGGACGAGGTCAAACACCCGGAGCCCGTGCTTTTGGCCGTTCTGATCGTCAATTCCGCCGTCGTCTTGCTGGTGCGCGAGCACGCCGATCCGTTTCCAGTCCTGTGGACCGCCGCGATCCTCGTTGCCGTGGGCCTCAGCACGGTACTGGTGGCCTTCCAACTTCCCGACGCGGGCCCCCCTGGCCGCGCGAGCTGGCACTTGGGGTCCAACCTGTGGATGCTGTTCTTTCTGGCCATGAGAAGGCGTCCTGGGGCCGCGTGGGTGGGCTACGCGATCATGGCGGCCATTACCTTCGGGTGGTCGATCTCCGTGGGACGCGGGGCGCTCGACGCGGTCTTCCTTCTCGACACCCACGCGGCGATTCTCTTAGTCGCCACCCTTTTCGCCCTTAATCTGCGCCGCACCGCGCGAGGGATCAACGAGTTTGATCGCAGGGCAGTCGGCTCGGCGATCGAGGCGGCCGAGGGCGCGACCTCCGCACAGATTCGCAAGCGCAGGGTCATCGAGCTACGGGCGTCCGCCGGCTATCTTCTCGAATCACTGGTGAGCGATGGACCCCCGACCGAACCACGGGCCAAGCGAGGCTACGCGACGGCTGAGGCCCTGCTGCGAGACGGCGTGCGCGGCCGGTCGCTGATGACCCCGAGGATCGCCGCAGCGGCGACCGCCGCCAGGGAGCGCGGGGTCGAGGTCACACTGCTCGACGACAGGGGTCAAGGACTGGCGACAGGTGACGCGATGGTCCGACTCAGCGAGGTGGTCGTCGAACAACTGGACGCTCTCAGCAAAGGCTCGGCGACCATCCGGCTCTCGCCCAAGGGCAGGAGGGTCGCCGTGTCGATCGTGGCGTCGGAGACGGACGCGCATCCGCGCATCGAGCTCGACCACCATGGCCATCGCCTCATCGATGACGGCGCCTAGACCCCTGGAATGCACAAAGGCCCTCGCATCGTGTGATGCAAGGACCTGAAGTACGTGCGCGCCCGGAGGGATTCGAACCCCCAACCTTCTAATCCGTAGTCAGATGCTCTATCCGTTGAGCTACGGGCGCTTAGGTCCTTGAGGACCGAAAAACGAGTATACCGGCTTGCGTGAAAACGACGAACTCGGCGGAGACGGTGGGATTTGAACCCACGGAGGGCTTTAACACCCTCACGGTCTTAGCAGGACCGCGCACTAGGCCGGACTATGCGACGTCTCCTAGTACTTGTAGTACGGCCACCAAGAATAGCGGGCAGGAACGAGCAAGTGAAACCACACGGCGACGGGGGGTGATCAGGCCGCCCGTCGCCTTTGGCCGCTAGCAGCAGCCGTTGTTGCAACAGCCGCTGTCGCAGCACCCGTCTTTGCAGCAACCCTCGCAACAACCGTTGGTGTCTTCGAGCGCCATCGTCCTCACCTCCATTCGATATTTGTCTAATAGCGAAAACGTGCCTCATCTTTAGATGAATGTCAAATTGTATGGAAAACTGGGGTCATGCTCAGCACTCTTCCCGTTGTCATCGCCACCACTCCCGCGTGCTGTGCTCCACTCGGCGAGCGCTCACACGACCCGGAGGCAAACGCGATCGAGATCGCCACGCGACTCAAGGCGTTGGCCGACCCAAGCCGCGTTCGCATCGTTCAGGATCTGGCCTGTTGCGAGGACCACGAAATCACGACAACCGACGCGGCCGCGTTCCTGGAGGTGAGCGAGGCGACGGCAAACCACCACCTCAAGAGGCTGCAGCGGGCCGCAATTGTCTCGCCCAGACGCGACGCGCAGCGGGTCTACTACCGGCTCAATTTGGACGTGCTGAGGCAATTGGGAGCAGTGCTGCAGGTGAAGTGCTGCGCGGATTGTCACTGCGCGTAGGCACGCCAGGACCATCGCGCAAAAGCGGAGAGTGCGGGATTCGAACCCGCGGAGGCGGGTTACGCCTCAACAGTTTTCAAGACTGTCACCTTCGGCCGCTCGGTCAACTCTCCGGGGCGCCCGATAAAGGCGCCGCCGGCCCATTCTGCCAGGCCGCGGCCGCGCCGTTAGCCGGACGGGCGGCGCGTTCCCCGATGCGGCGCAGAAGACAATGCTCGCATGAAGGCTCTCCGTGCCCCCGTGATTGCCACATGCGGCGCACTGTGGGGCGCGAGCGTCGCACTCTTGGTGTGCCACGAATGGCAATAGCGCGCGGGGGTCGCCCTGGGCCTGACGGGCGGGAGCTCGGCGTCGGGGCCGAGCGCTCGGGCCGTGCGGCGCCCTGGTCGCTACGAGCTGGCGACCGCCTGCGGCTGCCCATTCTGCCAGCCGTCGGGCATCCCGGGCGTCACGACCTTGAGTTGGTACAAGACGGCGACGCGGGCGAGTTCTGCGTCATAGGTAGCCACGGTATCGACGTCCGGATGCGTCACGGCCGCGCCCACGTGTAGGGCGGCAAATGGCTTGAGGACCGCGGCGGCGTGAGTAGAGACGGAGACGTTGGCATCCGAGAACCGGATGGCAGGCACCCTCGCCTTGACCTGCTCGACGATCTCAAACGCCTGGGCCTTGTGTTCCCGCGGATACAGCTCCGCGGCCTGCCGCAACTCAGTGAGCCCCAATTGGGTGGTGACAAGTTCGTGGAGCCGGGGCAATGCCCACGCGACCCATTCGTCGTAGTAGCGCACTCCCGGAAGGAAGCGCACCAAAGCCGAGCCGTCTAGATAGATCACGCCCCCAAGGGTAGTCGTGCGGCACCACGAGTGTGGGCAGCCGCCGCGGTGCAAGGCGGGCACCACGCAAAATCACGTGCCTCGTTTGCGACCTCACGCACGCGCCGCCTCGCGCCGGCCGTACCCAGGCGTGGCCCGGGTGGCGGCCGCTACGACACGTCGACTACGACTTCAGGCGCTGCATCGCGAGCTGAACGACCGCGATGAGCGCTTGCTTAGTGGCCGAACGCTCACGCGCGTCCGTGTACATCATCGGCACCTCGGGAGGCACCCCGAGCGCCTCCCTGACGTCCTCGAGCTTGTGCCGCGCAACTCCGTCAAAGCAGTTGACGCACACGACGAACGGGATGCCCTTGCCCTCGAAGTAATCGACGGCGGGGAAACACTGGTCAAGACGCTCCGTGTCGACAAGCACGCAAGCGCCGATGGCGCCGCGGACCAGGTCGTCCCACATGAACAAGAAGCGGTCCTGACCGGGGGTGCCGAACAGGTAAAGCCACAGAGCGCCGGGCAACGCAATACGCCCGAAGTCCATGGCCACGGTGGTGGTGGTCTTGCGATCAGTGACGCCGCCGGCATCGTCCACCCCGACGGAGTGTTCCGTCATGGCGGCTTCGGTGTTGAGCGGGTCGATGTCAGAGATCGAGCCGATGAAGGTGGTCTTGCCAACGGCAAATCCACCCGCGATCACGATCTTGACAACCGTCGGGGCGAGCGGCGTATCGCTGGGAGCGACCGTCGCGTTAGAGGGCTGCGATGCCATCGAGGACACTCTCCAGAAGGCTCAGGGATAGTCCGCCGTTGGCATCGTGCGTCGCCTCGTCGTCGGCCGTCCCACTCGTATGAATTGTGAGGTAGTTTTCTTCAGCAAGATCCGTGACGAGCACGCGCACCACACCCAGCGGTAGCCGGGTATGGGCCGAGAGCTCGGCCACGGATTGATATTGACCTGCAGCGAGCTGCAGGATCTTTCTTTTCTCCGGGGTAAGCCCCCGAGCGTTTTGTGCGCCGGAATCCGCCTGGACGAGGGCCTCCAAGGGGAGGCCCTTAGAGGCGCCACTCACCCGCCCACCGGTCACGGCATAGGGCCGGACCGTGTAGGCCTCGTCGTCCGCACCTTTGTACGGGTCCAGGATATCCGTCATAGCCATTCCTTAGCGGAGCGGGCCGTCGGTGGGAAGATTCTGGCGCATCTCGGTGATGAGTTGCGGCGTGAGTGCATTCTCCGTGCGCGACACCAGAAGCGTCATCTCGTAGCCTACGAGGCCAACGTCGCACGTCGAATCGGCGGCGACGGCCAAGACAGCACCGTTGTTGACACTCATGAGGAAGAGGAAGAGTTCATCCATCTCGATGATGGATTGACGCACTTCCCCAGCCCGCAGTTGCCGCGCCGCGCCACGCGTCAGGGAAGCCATCCCCGACACAACGGCCGCGAGAGTGTCGCCACCAGTCCTGTCGAGGTTCTTCGACATCGCCATGAGCAAGCCGTCTGCACTGACGACGAGCGTGTGGCGCGTTCCGGGTACGGTCTGGACGAAGTTGTCCAGCAGCCAACCAAAGTTGGTGGCTTCAGTACTGAGCGCGGTCACTTGTCCTCCTTGTTGCTGTGGCCCCTGGTCGGGACACACTTGAGTGTGTTCATGGTTCGGTCAGGGAACCCTGCGTACTTTCATTGAAATTGTGCACGTCGTCCCTTGCTCGCTGAGTGCCAGAGTAGAACGCCGAGAAGCGACTCCGCACCGCTTCGGCGTCCCTGGGCACCGATGGCTCGGCTTCCAGGGGCTCATCCGGCACAACTTCGCGGGCCACCGGCGTACGTTTGGTTAACCCGGCGCGCGTGGTTTCCACCTTCGGGCGCTGGGCAGCAAGCGAACTCAACTCCGAGAATACGGCCGAGGCGTAGTCCTCATGGCCGGAGCCGTTCGAGTCCGGCGAGATCTGAACGACTGGGCGGTACTCGGTCGCCGACTCTGGAGCCGCGGCCTGCAATGCACTCGCTCCTGCAGTCTCCCAACCGAGGGGACGCGCCAGCTGATCAGGTGAGTACACGATTCCATGTTCGTCGTGCCCGAACGCCGCCGGTCCACCCTGCTGCGGCGCTGGCTCAAACGGCATGTCATAGCGAGAGGGCTCGCGACGACGCAACTCTTCCCGTCCACGTTGGACGGGCGCTGGTTGGATAGGCGCTGGTTGGATAGGCGCTGGTTGGATAGGCGCTGGTCCAAAGCCAGGACGGTCTCCGTACGGCGACGGCTCGGCTGGAGACATGGGCGGGAGCGACGCCCACTGCGGACTGAGGTCCTCTTCGCTGTCCGGCGTCTCACGACTCACGGGAACGTACGAGCCCTGGTCGGTGACCTGCGTCGGCTCAGCGGCGGGCAAGTAGCCGCTGGAGTAGTTTTCGTGCGCAGGCAGCTCTTCAGCAGCGGCCCAGCGCTCTTGGGGCTCCGCTTCCTGGAAAGTTGGCATTCCAAAGAATTGAGGCGCTTCGGCCTCGACGCGCGGCTCACGCTCTCGCGCAGGTAACGCCCACGATGGTGCTGGGCCTGTTGTGATGGGCTCCGACGCAGGACCCTGGGGTGTCGGAAGCGGCACGGTCGAGTCTTCAGAAGGCACGCTCTTGCCCTGCTTGCCGAACAGCCTCGAGAAGAAGCCGCCGCGGTCCTCACCATGAGACCTTCCCGCGCCATCCATGATGAGGTCATCGAGGCTAGGGACGGAGGTGACGGGGTCGGGCTCGAACTGCGCCTCGCGTGGCGCCTGCTGCTGCCACGGGTTGGCGGCGGCTGCGGCGGCTTGAGACTCCGCTTGACGCGGCGCCTGCTGCTGCCACGGGTTGGCGGCGACTGCGGCGGCTTGAGACTCCGCTTGACGCGGCGCCTGCTGCTGCCACGGGTTGGCGGCGGCAGGGTACAACGGCGACCGAAACACCGGTGCATCTGCGGGCGCGGACCGGTCCGGCTCCTCATCGAGCGATACCGCATCGACGCCTGCGCTCTCACCCTCGCCATGCCACCCGTCGTCCACGGTGTGGCGTTCCTGGCGGACAGGGGCGATAGCGACCGGCTCGTCGTCGTCTTCGAGTTGCGGAACAAGCATCTGAGAGACCTGCTCGTCGGCGACCTGCGCGTCTGGGACGCCTGCGGCGTCATCTTCGATATACCCGGTAGTGATGAGCGGCGACTGGCGCACCGCGCGTTGCTGAGGATCACGGCGGCCAGCCTGGTCCGCGATGAAGTTCCTCATCACCTCACTGGCATTGTCGCGAGAACTGTCGTCCGGCTCAAACCCATCGGCCCCTCGAGGAGCCGCGGTCGCTGCCAGCTCGGCTGTGCCTGCCATGGCCGGCGGCGCTGGCTCATCGGGCGCGATCGAAGGCACGGCGGTCGCCTCGACAGCATCGACGGGTGCATCTGAAACTGGCAAGCCCCTGCGCACCGCATGTCCCAGTGACTCGGCGTCGGGGGCGAGATCCTCGGGTACCGCTTCGGGGCCTCGGAGGGGCCGGAAGCCACGGAAGACTCGAGACCGGGCCTCGGCGCTCTCAGGGGACACCTCGTCGGCGGCCAGGATTGGCGTGAATCCGCTCGTGGTTGCGCTGCGGAGCGCGCTCAGCTGCTCGTCAGATGCGCGCTGCGGAAGCGCGATGATGCTGTTCGTGTCCTGCACCACTTCGGAGCCAGCAGCCGCGCGTCGGCGGCGCGTCGGCAGCCCAACCTCGGTGGTGCCTTCCGTGAACTCCTCGAGGTCGAATGCGACGGCAGTGGGCGCCTCTGCGGCGTCCCCGGCAACAAGTTGGTCAATGTCGCTCGGGCCAGCGGGCTCCGGCGCGCCCCTGGGCGCGAGCGCCGCCGGCTCTGGCAGTAGTTCGGGAGCATCGGCTGGACGGCCCGACAGGTTCACTCCGTCCTCAATGACCGTGGGCTGGTAAGCCGACAGCCCTCGTGACGCGAGCGCGGGGTCGATGATCTCTTCGGCAGCGAGGTCGTGGTGGACGAGTGCGGCAGGCGCGTGGATGACGTCGTCCGCCGTCGATGGGGTCGAGTGCCCCTGCGTGTAAGAGACCGAAGGGTCAAACAGGGATGGTGGCATGACAATAGTCGCCACGGTTCCCCTGCCCTCCGTAGATTCGAGGTGGACGCGGGCGCCCACTCGGCGAGCAATGCGTCCGACCACGAAGAGTCCAAGGCGCTGTGCCCCGAGGATTTCGGAGGCCGCCGTCGAAGCGACGCGAGAGTTGGCCTCCTCGAGCTCGTCAGGCGTCATGCCGATGCCGTGGTCGACGACCGTCACGACGAACGCTCCATCGCGTTCCATGGTGCGAACGACGACCTGGGTGCCAGGGTCGGAGAACACCGTCGCGTTCTCAAGGAGTTCCGCAAATAGGTGGGCGGCCGTCAGGGCCGAGTGACCGAGCATGGAGGGGTCCGCGTCAAGTTCGAGCTGAATGCGCTCGTACAGCTCGATCTCGGAAGAAGCGGTGCGGATCACGTCGGACAGCGGCATCGGCCTGCGCAAGCGGCGACCGGTGTCGATGCCTGCGAGCACGAGGAGAGACTCGCTGTTTCGACGCATCCGGGTGGCGAGGTGATCCAGTGCGAAGAGCTTGGTCAGCGTCTCCTGGTTGTCCTCGGTCCGCTCCATCTCATCGATCGACGCCAGCTGCCTGTTGAGCAGCACCTGGTCACGGCGCGCCACGTTGACGAACATCTCGGAGATGGATCCACGAAGTGCGGCCTGCTCGGCTGCGATGGCCAGCGTCGCCGCGTTGACCGAGTTGAACGCCTCTGCAAGCCGACCCACCTCGTCGTTCGATTCGACGGGGATCTGCACTTCGGAGACGTCGACGGTCTGCCCGGGCATGGCCACGCGCTCCACGAGTCGCGGTAGCTCTTGGCGCACTGCGGTCGCCGTGGTGGTCAGGCGTCGCAGCGGGTTGACGATGCGGCGTGAGATCGCGAGCGCGATGAGGAGCGAGGCCGCCAAGGCGAGCGCGGCGATCACGGCGGTCGCGAGCGTCTGGATCAAGCTGTTGCGCTCAACCGCCGCGGCGCGGCCGTCCACTGAATTCTTAAGCTCCGCGACGATCGGGTCGTACACCGCGATTTCCTCGTTCACCTGCAGCGGCCAATCGTTTCCTCCTCGCTGGGCAGTCAGGGCCGGGGCTGTCGTGTCGCTGACAAGGCGGTCGCGGATCGTGTCGTAACCGTTGACGTCAACGGCGGAGTACGAGGCACCGAACTTCGGTACTTGTGTGATTCCTGGGGTCAGCGCCAACGCGGACTGAGCGCTCGCCAGCGCGTTGTTGGTCCCGAAATAAAGAGCCTGATACTGCACCGGCTCACCGAGCCGCCAGGAACCCTGGGCGATCTTGCGCGTGACATAGATCTCTTCGACTCGCATCGCCTCGACCAGTTCCTTCATCGACACATATCCCTTGAGACTGTTCGACAGAGTGCGGTCGCCAGCGATGTTCGCAACCTCGCGAGTTGCACCGAGAAGGTCTTTGATGGTGGACGTATACGCGCTCAAAGTGGGGCCCAGCTGAACCGTACCTGCCCTGACGCCGTCGCGAATGGCGGGAAGGCCCCGCAAGCCCGACGCCGCGCCGGTGAGGAGCGTGACAACAATTTCGTTGTTTGAGTTCGCTTGGACGCCACTCGCAGCCTTGACGAACATTTCGCCTGACCGTTGTGTGGTGTCGAACTGGTCGGGAAGCAACTCGGTACCCAAGCGCCCATCATCGAGGTAGGCCTTCGTTGCTCTGCCCTCGGCACGAATCAAGTTGGGCAGGCGGCGCGCGATGTCACCCGTGTCGCTCACGGGTGCGGCTTTCGCGATTCCGGACACTTCTTGAGCGACGCGCTCGAACGTGTCGGACAGGGTTTGGGTCTGGGTCGCATCTGGCCACGTCGGAAAGTCGCCAGTGGCACTGTCGACTTGGGTGATGGCACGCGGGACGTCGAGGCCCTCGAGGCCATTTGTGCCCGCAACGGCGGCAGCAATCTGATCCGCGATCGGCCCAAACGTCGGATCCTCAACAGCTGCGTCTTTCAGCGACGCGACAGCCGTGTTGACATTCGTAAGAGCGTTCCCGCGGTCCGCCTTGCCATCTGAGAGGGCTCGCAAGTAGTCCGAGACCTGCGCGCGCTCCGTCTGGAGCGCCACGATTACGGGACTACCCGACTCAACGACGTCGACGAGCTCCGTCGTTGTGCGACCGCCGTTGTACGCCGTGGCAGCGTTCAACACCACGAAGGAGGCAGCAAGAAGCAGAACGATCGTAGGCACCGCAACGACCGCGAGAAGCTTCCCGCGAATTCCTAGCCTCTGGAGCATGTACTTCTCCCTGTTGCCCGTGGGGTCAAGCCAGCGTGTCATATGGCGACGCGCTGGTCATCGGACCCTAGAGGTATCGGCAATTTGCCGGAACCACATAAGTCCCTCGAGTGCAACCTTCATCATGAGACGGTATAACTACCGAACTATGACGCGAAAGGGGCAAATCGCCGATGCGCATCATCAGTGTCACACGTCACGGCAGCGACAGTCTGCTCAGTGTCACCCAAAGCGAGCGCCCCGTCGCTGGTCCCGGCGAGGTCGTCATCGACGTCTTTGGCGCCGGCGTCAATCGCGCCGACGTGTTGCAGCGGAGGGGGTCGTACCCCTCCCCTCCCGGCTGGCCCGAGTGGCCGGGGCTCGAATGCGCGGGGATCATCAGCGCGGTGGGTGAAGAGGCTCAAGGTTTCAAGGTTGGCGACCATGTGTGCGCGCTCGTGGGCGGGGGGGCCTACGCCGAACACGTCGCCGCGCCCGCCGACCTCGTGCTCCCCGTGCCGAACGAACTCACTCTCGTTCAAGCCGCGGGGGTGATGGAGGCGGCGTGCACGGTGTGGTCCAATTTCGAGGCCGCGGGCTTGGCCCCCGGTGAGACACTGCTCATTCACGGAGGTTCGGGGGGGATTGGCACCTTCGCAATCCAGCTGGCGAAGGCCCTTGGCGTGCGCGTGATCGCCACCGCGCGAGGCGCCGAGCGCACCAAGCGCTGCCTCGAGCTTGGCGCCGATGTCGCTGTCGACCACACGTCAGAGGACTTTGTCGAGGCGGCCGTGGCCATCGGCGGTGCGGACGTGATCCTCGACGTCGTTGGCGCGGCGTACCTCGAGCGGAATCTCGCCGCGCTCGCCACGGGAGGCAGGCTCGTGGTTATTGGCCTTCAACGCGGGGCACGAGCCGAGCTGGATCTCGGAACTCTCATGACAAAGCGTGCCCGAATCATCGGCACGACGCTCCGCTCGCGCCCGCACACAGAGCGTGCGGCGATCGTGGCTGACGTGGGCCGCTCTGTGTGGCCGTTCATCCCTGACAAGGTGCGTCCCGTGATCCACGGGACCGTGTCCTTTGACAACGCTCAGGCCGCCCACGACCTCATGGAGACAGGCGAGGTCTTCGGCAAAGTCGTTCTCGTCCCTTGAGCGCGGTCTCGTAGGAGCGCCGTCCCTCGAGCTCGCCGCGCTCTAGATGTTCTGGCTCATCACGTTGGTGGCGCGACCGCACGCTGTTTGGTGTTGCCTAGCGGGCGCGATTGGCGAGAGGGGGAGACTGCCGAGCGGGCGCGGTGGGCGCACGGGGTTGGCGCGCGGGGGTGACTGGCGAGCGGGCGCGATTCGCTTGCGCCGCGTCGTGCCCAGGACGTCTCTTCCTGGACTGTCCACAGGGTATCGCGCCTGATAAGTGGATGCCAGACCCTTCTGGTCGACTGATGTCATGGCCATCGACGCCGCGGAGATTTCCAGGATCAGTGGCCTGGTGGGCGACCTTGCGCGTCGTGACATTTCGGGCCTGTCGCACGGCTCGCTGATGGACGCGCACGATGCTGTCGCGCGGCTCGGCCGTTTGGCCGGCACGTTGCAGGCGCGCTTCGCTGGGGAAATCGCCCGACGTTCAACACCCGACCTTCCCGGCGGTGACCTGGCACGCCGGCAGGGGTTTGGCAACGCGGGATTGATGGTGTCGCGTGTGACGGGCGGCTCCCAAGCGAACGCTTTGCGGTCAATCGAGGCGGGTCTCGCGTTAATGCCAACAGCCGTGCCCACTGAGGCGACCGAGGCGACCCTTCCCGACAGCCCACCCACGCCCCGCTATCCGGTAGCGGCCGAGGCCTGCTTGGCGGGAGATCTCTCTGTGGATGCCGCGGGGTTGATTACTGCGGGACTGGAGACCATTGCCGACCGTGTTCCTAGCGACAGGTTGCATCAACTTGAGCGCCGGCTCGTGGACAAGGCCATTCATTTGGCGGCCCATGAGGTGCGGCGCCTGGTCGCCATCGCTATCGCACGGGCGGACCTACCCGGCCACGAGGAACGCGAACGACGCCAGTACGCGGACCGTTACCTCGCGTGGAAGGAAGACCACACGGGGATGGTGACGTTCAGCGGCAAGCTCGATGCGGTGACCGCGGCACCCATCCGCACCGTGATCGAACAAATGGTGACCCACGCCTTTCGAGTACGTCGAGACCAGGATCCAATGGCCCCTGACCAGCGGACGGTGGGCCAAATGCGCGCCGACGCACTATTTGAGCTCTGCCGTCACGCTTTGGGATGCACACAGACCGACCAGTCAGGCATTCGCACCACCATCGTGGTTCGCATGAACGAGCGTGACATCGACACGGGCAGCGACACGGGCAGCGACACGGGCAGCGGCCTGGGCAGCATCGACGGCACCACACTGCCGGTGTCGGTCGGGCAGTTGCGGCGCCTCGCAGGCGACGCAGGCATCATTCCCGCGGTCCTCAGCGACGAGAGTGAAGTACTCGACCTGGGTCGCACCGTCAGGATGTTCACCCGTGCTCAGCGGATTGCTCTGCTCGAGCGTGACGGCGGATGCGCCAAGTGTCATGCCCCACCCGAACACTGCGAAGCCCACCACATCCACTGGTGGGACAAGGGCGGCGGCACCGACCTATCCAACGGTGTGATGCTGTGTACCCGCTGTCATCACGACATCCACCGCCAAGACTGGGAAATCCTGATCCAAGCAGGCCGCGTCAACTTCATCCCACCACCCACCATCGACCCCGCAAGGCGGCCACGACCAGGAGGACGCGCCGCCATCAACATCGGCGATGTCAGCGACCTCGACGAAGCCCGCGACCTCGACCCACCGACCGGCCATCCGTCAGACAACCCCGCCCAAAACCACGCCGCCTGGGACGGATATGAGGGGGACGACCCTGCCGGGAACGACAACGAAGCCGCGGCCAACGAAGCGCTGGCCGCGTAACCACCCGACGCAAATCGCGCTTCCGCACGCCGCTGCCGCTGGGCCGCGCCCGCTCAGCGCCTAGGGTTAGCCTCGAAGCATCGGCCACGTCAAGACACGAGAGGCACACCATGAACTACGCGTCAGTTTCATACACTCACGCGCTGGTGTTGCTGGTAGACATCGCCTGGGTGGCGAGCGCGGTGTGGGGTGTGGTCGACGTGGTGCGCACGCAGGACATGCGCCGCAGTGACAAGGTCGCCTGGGCGGTGTCGGTGGTGGCGATTCCCATGGCGGGGCTGATCGCCTGGCTCATCTTCCGCGCAATGCGCCGACGCTCGATGAGAGAGAGCTAGCCGCGCAGCCGGCGCGCCGGACGCATCGCTCCTGAACCGCGTTACCCGCCGTACAGCGCCATGTTCGCGTCGACCACCCAGTCCGCGTCTTGCGTCCGGGTCGACATCAGCGGATCCTTCGTGCTGATCAACAGGTAGTCCTCGCCCAGCCGTGCGTCGTCAGCGTCGTCCCACGTGGTGTCGACCACCAGCCACTGGCCGTCCACCAGCACCCGGTTCCACGCGTGCCCGCCCGTGGTGACCCCGCTGCTCGCGACGCCTGTCACCACCACGGATTGCAGGCCCGATGCTTGGGCGAGCAGTTGGAACGCCCTCGCGTATCCGGTGCATACCGCGGTGCCTGCCACCAGGATTCCGTAGGCCTCTTGGGACTGTGCCACTTGCGGCGAGGACTCCGACGTCACGCCTGCGATGATCGCGTCGGCCGCCGCGTGGTCGTAGGTGGCTGCGTTCAGCACCGCATTGTGGATTGCCTGGATTTTGGCGGGCGCGTCGGCCGCTTGAGTCACCTCGGGCGTGGCAATGATGGCTGCGACTGCGCTCGCCGTCTCGACGCGACGCCGTTCCGCCTCGTCGGCCGCATAGGTGTAGACCGGCTCCACGCGCACCTGCGCCGTGCCAATCGACATGTTCCAACCGTTGACGAACGCGTAGGGGTTTTGCAGCATCGCTTCGTCCATCGCGTCTTGCACCACGGCCCTCACGTCGCGGCCCGATGCTTGGATCCACGTCACGTCGATCTCCGCTCTCTGCGCAATGAGGTTGCGCGCGAGGTAGGTGACCGTGTCATCGGACCCGAACACGGGGTAGGCGACGTTGGGGCCCGCAGGCATCCCGCGCACGAACTCCGCGGGCCACGGCACCCACGACGGCAGGGCGCCCATGTAGCCCGCCCCTCCCACCACGAGCAGCGCCACCAGCAAGAATGTCAGGAACCCGCCCCCGCCGCCACGCTTGTCCGTGCTTCGCCGCTGCGCGCGTGCTTCTCGAGCGTCTGCGCGTCGGCCACGTGCTTGTTGGCTTCGCCCGCGTCGGCCCTGTGCTTGCGGGCCCGCCGTCACGCCCTGATCCCAGGCGGGCGCACGCTCGAACTTGGACACGCGATCGCGGGTGCGCGCGGTCCAACTGGTCCCGTCCCAGAACCGTTCGAGGTCCGTGCGGCTAGGGTCGGGCAGCCACCCCGCCTCAGGGAGGCGAGGGTGCCGCGTGTGGCCGCCGCCCTCTGTGTGCGTCATGGTCTCCCT
>JBBRWX010000022.1:0-39183 GCA_038248935.1 Actinomycetales bacterium | reverse complement strand
TTTTTGTTTTCGCCTAACAACTCTTTTATTTCGGGTTTAAAAAACCGGGGGGTGCGCCGGCGGGGGGGGGCGCGCCCCCCCCACCGCGGTCGTGGAGTGTGCGAAGTACTACTTGACCGTCACCTGACCAAGAGACGTCCACACCTGGAGCGACAGCCAGTCGTAGGTCCCGTCGACGGGAACCGGGATGGGGGCGACCATGGTGGGGGTGTCGGCAGTTGTGCCCGCGGGCGCCACCACGGATCCTCCGGCTATCGCGGGGGCCTGTGCCGTGCCGGCGACTGGGTTGTCGCCGCCCGATACTGTGCCGCCCGATACTGTGCCGCGCGCCACTGTGCCGCCTGAGCTGGCGACCCCCACTCCGCCGCCTTCGACGGAGCCCTTGGCGCCGTCTTGGTACATGACCGGCCCCCCGCCGCCATTGCCGCTGTCAAGGTAGACATCCTGCTCGATGAGCACGGTGTAAGTACCGCGCGTGATTGTCGCCTGCGCATCGCCAATCCAGCAGCCATTCACGTCGCGCCACAAGTACGTGCCGCTCAGCGTTCCGTCCGGGGCAAGCAACCCATCGGTCGATGTCGACGTCGTGTAGCCGTTCGGATCGGTCGAGGTGAGGTATGACGTTGCGACGACCTTTCCGTCCTTGACGAGGTACATCGAGGTGCTCGGCTGTCCCCAGAAGCCAGGGAGCGTGTGCCCTGAGATGTTCGTGACGGACACCTTTACCTCGGGGTTGCCGTCGATCACCCAGCCGTAGCTCACGCCAACCGAACCGGGCAGCGTGGCGTCGACCTTCAAGAGGGGCCAGTCGGCGGATGTCGCAGGGAAGGAAGGCGTCGTCGTGCCGTCCGCTGAGCAACCGTAGTAGCTGTCGAGCCATGCGTTTTGGTCACTCACCGCGGTCGAGTCTCCAGACTTGACGACTCGTTGCGTTCCCGCGGCCATGTCCCAGGTGCTCGCCGCGGCTCGCGCCGCGTACTCGTCGCGGGCGGCCGCGGGGGTCAGGTAATCGTCTGGGTAGACGACGGCGGGAACGGCAGGCGAGAGATATGCGCCGAACGGATCCTCCGGAACGTCTCCCGCAACGACGAACTTGACCGTGTTTGACACGGCTCGGGCCGGTGCATCAACCGCGGGAGGGCCAACCACGCCGGTGTTGCCAGCGACAGGGCCTCCGTCGCTCGACGTGGCGCCTGGGGCTACGACGCCGCTTCCAGTGCCCACGCCGCCATCAACCGCGATCGGCGCGTCAGTGGCTGTTGCCGGGTCGGCGGGGGAAAGTGTCGGTTCGGCGGGGGCGAGCGTCGGTTCGGCGGGGGCCGGAGCAGGTTCGGTCGACGGGACAATCTGGCCGGAGTCGGAGAAAAAGTCCTGGTAAGCGACCAGCTCGTAGGCGCCGGGCGGAAGCGCGGTGCCATCCCAGCAGTTGACAAGGACGAAGGGCGCCGCCCAAGTGCCGTTGCCGTCCTCGGCGGACTGAACGTCGGGGTCCAACGTCGAGTTCTGGGCGGTGCCAACCACGTTGCCGTCCCAAAGCACGATGACGATGGGGCCTGTGGTCGTGTAGGCGCCTGCGGCATCGGCCGATCGCGTGACGGTCAGCGCGGCCGTCACCGTCGCGCCAGGCTCCACGTCGGCGCCGATGTCGCCCAACGTGAGCGAGAACTCTCCGGAGGACGCTGGAACGTCGGCATCGAACGGCCGCGTTCCGCACTGGCCCCACGCCAGCTGGCTCGCGCCAGACGCATCAAAACCGGGGGCCCCTACCTTGACGCCCTCGGGCGCGCCTGGCATGGCCGCGGCGTCGGCACTCGAAGTGCCGGAGCCGACTCCAGGGTTGATCGCGGCGAGCGCGATCACGGCGGCGACGCCGACACCAGCGGTCGCGTTGGCCGCAGCGCGCAAGCGCCGTCCCCTGTGGATGCGGCGCGTTGCTCCCGAGGTTGACACGCTCACGTCGTCGACGGGCGCGCGGTCTGCGAGACCGCGGAGTGAGTCTGAAAGCCTGGTCATGAGTGTGTCCTTTCTTGATCGGTCACGGCAACTTCGTCCTCGAGCGCAAAGCCAGCGTCGTCGAGAGTGCCGAGCCGAAGCTCAAGTGCGCGCAAACCATCAAAGAGGTAGCGCTTGACGGACCCGGGGGCGAGTCCAAGTTGTGCGGCGATGTCGGGAACGGTGAGATCGTCAAAGAACCTCAAGACGATGCATGCGCGCACCCTCGGCGCGAGGTCGGCGAGCGCCGTCGCGACGTCGGCGCTGAGGTCAGAGAACGGCGTCGTCGACTCGGCGACGATGGCGGGCCTGAAGAGGTGTTGGACCCGTGACCACCGCTGCTGGCGCCGGTATTGGTCCACGTAAATCGTGGTGATGGCGCGGCGAACGTACGCCTCGACCTTGACCTGCGGCAGGCCCTCCCGCGGCCGCGAAAACGTCTTGACGAGGGCGTCTTGAACGAGGTCCTGAGCGAGGTAGGGGTCGCCACACACGACGTACGCGTAGCCGAGAAGCGCCCGTTCGCGTTCGCGGACGAGCCGCTCCATCCCTTCGAGCCTTGCGGCCATGAGTCCTCCCTGGTTGATGTTCACCATGTCGACGCCTGACGGCCTCAAAACGTTGGGGGTACTAAGTCCCGCGCGTCCCATAGACTCTCGGGGTACTGCATCAACGCGCAATGGGGCGCGCTCATCGTCAAGGAGAACGAATGCGTCAGGCCGCCGTCTCTGGCCTCGAGCTCGGTAACACGAGCATCGTCATCGTGGTTGTCATCGGGGTGGTCGCGGCAGCGGCGCTCCTGCTTTCTTGGACGCTACGCCAACAGGTGCTGCGCTGGCCTGACGGCACGACGAAAATGCGGGAGATTGCGCAAGCAGTTCAAGAGGGAGCCGCCGCCTACCTGAACCGCCAATTCCGCACCCTCATCGTGTTCGCGGCCGTGGTCTTCGCGCTGCTGTTCTTGCTGCCTGGCGACACGGGCGTGCGCGTCGGCCGCTCCGTCTTCTTCTTGGTGGGGGCCTTCTGCTCCGCTTCGATCGGCTACATGGGCATGTGGCTCGCGGTGCGCGCCAACGTGCGCGTCGCGGCGGCGGCGACCAAGCCGAATGGCCGCGTCAACGGAGCGCGCATCGCCTTCCGTACCGGTGGCGCCGTGGGCATGGGCGTGGTGGGGCAGGGCCTCGCGGGCGCGGCAGCCGTCGTCTTCATCTACCGCGAAAACGCACCCGCGGTGCTCGAGGGCTTTGGATTTGGCGCCGCCCTCCTCGCGATGTTCATGCGCGTTGGCGGCGGAATTTTCACCAAGGCGGCCGACGTCGGCGCCGACTTGGTGGGCAAGGTCGAGCAGCACATTCCCGAGGACGACCCCCGCAACCCAGCGACGATCGCGGACAACGTGGGCGACAACGTGGGCGACTGTGCCGGCATGGCCGCGGACCTCTTCGAGTCGTATGCCGTGACCCTGGTGGCCGCGTTGATTCTGGGCAAGGTTGCGTTTGGCGAAGAGGGGCTCATCTTCCCGCTCATCATCACGTCGGTGGGCGCGCTCACCGCCGCCATGGGCGTGTTCATTACCAAGGTGCGAGGCAGCGAGTCGGGCCTCAAGGCGATCAACAGGGGCTTCTATACGTCCGCAGCTGCGGGAGCGGCCCTGTCCGCGATCGCCTCGTTCATCTATCTGCCGAGCACGTTTGCCGGATTCCACGGGTCCAAGCTCGCCGACCTCGATGGCGACCCCCGCATCGTCGCCACGATCGCGGTGGTGGTGGGCATCGCGCTCGCGGGCTTCATCCTGTGGCTCACCGGTTACTTCACAGACACGGCGGGAAAGGCAACCCAGCGCGTCGCCCGCACGTCGCTGACAGGAGCCGCCACCGTGGTGCTCTCTGGCATCGGCCTCGGTCTGGAATCCGCCGTCTACACGGCAGGGGTGATTGCGGGCGCGATCGTCGTGCTGTTCTGGCTCGCGGGCGGTTCGATTGCGCTCGCGCTGTTCTTGGTGGCTCTCGCGGGGTGCGGGCTGCTCACCACGGTGGGCGTCATCGTCGCAATGGACACCTTCGGGCCCGTGAGCGACAACGCCCAGGGAATCGCCGAGATGTCAGGCGAGGTCGATGAGGAAGCGTCCAAGATCCTCACGGACCTCGACGCGGTCGGCAACACCACCAAGGCCATCACCAAGGGCATCGCGATCGCCACGGCGGTGCTCGCGGCGACCGCGCTCTATGGCTCTTACTCCGATGCCGTCAACGAGGCGATAGCGAAGGCTGGGGCGTCGGTGTCCGACTTCAGCTACGAGGTCATCAACCCGCTCACCTTGGTGGGCATCATCCTTGGCGGCGCGACCGTGTTCCTCTTCTCCGGCCTCGCGATCGATGCGGTGACCCGAGCGGCCGGCGCGATCGTGTTCGAGGTGCGCCGACAATTCCGTGAAATGCCAGGCATTATGACCGGTATCCAGCGCCCCGAGTATGGGCGCGTGGTGGACATCTGCACGCGCGACTCGTTGCGCGAACTCGTGACGCCTGGCCTGCTTGCTGCGATGGCTCCCGTGTTCGTTGGCTTCGGGCTTGGCGTCGGCGCGCTCGCGGGGTTCCTTGCAGGTGCGATCGGAACCGGCGTCCTCATGGCCGTCTTCCTTGCCAACTCGGGCGGCTCATGGGACAACGCCAAGAAGATTGTCGAGGACGGCAACTACGGCGGCAAGTACTCCCCGGCTCACGAGGCGGTCGTCATTGGCGACACGATTGGCGACCCCTTCAAGGACACCGCGGGGCCGGCGATCAACCCGCTCCTCAAGGTCATGAACCTGGTCGCGCTGCTCATCGCGCCCGCTGTGGTGGCTCTCAGCTACGGCGACGGCGCCAACCCCGTGATGCGGTGGGCCATTGCGCTCGCGGCCTTTGCGATCGCAGCGTTTGCGGTCATCCGCGCCTCGCGACGTTCTCACGCAGGCGGCGTCGAGTTCGCCGCGGAAGAGGCCGCGATCGCGGAGGGACACGCGACCCGCTAGCCGCGTCGGGCAGACGCCCGCCCAAAGCTTCGACGCGGGCCTGCCCGGGGTAAGGTGCCCGGGCAGGCGTCCACCGAAAGCTTCGACGCGAGCCTGTCCGAGGTAAGGTGCCGGGGCGGGCCAGAGAAGGAGAGGTCATGACTCCCTATGCCGCACCGGTGGAACTTCAGGACGCCGACGCCGACTCCCTGCGAGCCGACCTCGCCCTTTGGACGGTCGACGCCGTCTCCGAGATGGTCGGCAATCGCGCGGTCAGGGCGTTGGGCCGTGAGCATGTGGTGCCCGCCCGGTTGGCGGCCCGTGCGGCGGGCAACGACCCCGTGGCCCTCTTGACCCGCTTGCTGACGCTCGGAGAGACCCTGACGCGCGCCGATGTCGAGCGCGCCCTTCCCCGGCTCGGCGCGGATGGTGCTGCCCGCTGCGGGATCGTGGCCGTGGGTGGCGCTGGGGACGAAGACGTGGCGCGGGCGCTGATCGATGTGCGGCCGTACGTCGCCGCCGATGGAGACCAAGAGATCACGTGGTGGGTCGCGTCCGATACGGGCGAGGAGGTCACCAGCCGTCAGCTCGAGGGCGATCACGTGCTCGGCATCGGCGGAGCCACGACCACCTTGGCGTCGGTGACGATTCGCCACCCTGTCGGCAGGGTCCTTGACGTGGGCACTGGTTCCGGAATCCAGGCTCTGCATGCGTCCATGCACGCGCGCGAGGTTGTCGCTACCGACGTCTCGGAGCGCGCGCTTGCCTTTGCCGAGTTCAACCGCCGCCTCAATGCGCCCCCTGCGACGTGGGATCTGCGGCTCGGTTCCTTGCTTGAGCCGGTCGCGGGTGAACTGTTTGACCTCGTGGTGTCCAACCCGCCGTTCGTCATCACGCCTCCTGGCACGCCAAGCTTTGAGTATCGGGACGGGGGCCTTGGCGGCGACGGCATCGTGAAGCGCCTCGTCACGGGAGTGGGGTCGGTGCTCGCCCCAGGCGGAGTCGCGCAGATGCTCGGCAACTGGGAGATTCGTAGGGGCCAGTCGTGGACGGAGCGCCTCGAGGGATGGCTCGACGATGCCGCGGACGCCGGGTGGGCCCTGGACGCGTGGATCATCCAAAGGGACGTGCTCGATGCGGCGGAATACGCCGAGACGTGGCTGCGGGACGCTGGCGTGATCCCAGAGCGCGGACGGGAGGCGTTTGAGGCGGCCTACGAGGCGTACTTGAGCGACTTCGACGCCCGCGGCGTCGAGGGCATCGGCTTTGGCATCGTGACGCTACGCCGGTCGGTGGGCACGCCCACCCTGCGCAGGCTCGAGGAGTACGAGGGCGCGCTTCCGGTGCCCCTTGGTCCACACCTCGCGGACTCCCTCGCCGCCCACGACTGGTTGGCCTCTCGCAGCGACGCGTCGCTTTTGGAGGAGCGCTATGTGGTGGCGGGAGATGTCACTCGCGAGACGTACGGCCGCCCGACGCTCCACGATCCTGAACACATCCTTTTGCGTCAGGGAGGGGCCTTCGGGCGCGCGATCAAGGCTGACACCGCGCTTGCCGGCTTTGTGGGGACCTGCGACGGGGAGCTGACAGCTGGACAGATTGCTCATGCGCTCTCGGCGCTGCTCGATGTGCCTCCAGGTCGCATGGTCGAGGGCCTCGCGCCCGCGATCAGGGAGCTCGTGCGCGATGGGATGCTGCGGCCCGCGTAGCGACACGCGGGGGGCTCCGTAGCGACACGCGGGAGGGCTCCGGTGCGACGCGCGGGGGCTCCGTAGCGACACACGCAAGGGCATCGTAGCGACACGCGGGGTGTCTGAACGGGAGTGGGACGTAGGTCCCGCCTTCCGCGACTTCGCCTGGCGTAGAACACTACATGTAGGCATTAACGGGCAATGAAGCCACTATATGTTGTGGTGTTAACCTCCGCCCTTGCCGCTAGGGGAGAAGCCATGACTGCAATTGATGACGCCACCACCGCCGTGTTCACGACGACCGATCTCAGGGGCGCCGACCTCAGTGTCACCGACCTCAGTCTCACCGACTTCAGTGTCACCGACTTCAGTGTCACCGCAGCCTTGCTTCGGGTCGACGACCCGCACCCGCAGACGGTGGGACTCGACGTGGTCACGCCGAGCAACGGAACGCCGCTCATCAGCGTCGAGGATTCGATCGAGGAGTACCTGTTTCGCCGCGACTGGCGCGTCAACGCCAACGCTAACCAGGGCTACTCGCTGGGCGGACTGATCCTCAATACGGCGGGCAAGGTGATCGCCAACTACTGGCTGAGCCACGTGTACAAGCCCGAGGCAGGGGAGGCGCACCGCGCCGGCGACATTCACATTCACGACCTCGACATGTTCTCCGGGTATTGCGCCGGATGGTCGCTGCGCACCCTGTTGGCCGAGGGCTTCAACGGCGTCAGCGGCAAGGTGGAGGCCAGCCCCGCCAAGCACTTCTCCTCCGCGATCGGCCAGATCGTCAACTTCCTCGGCACGCTCCAGAACGAGTGGGCAGGCGCTCAGGCCTTTTCGAGCTTCGACACCTACATGGCGCCGTTCATCCGCCTCGAGGGCCTGAACTACAAGCAGGTTCGCCAAGGCGTGCAAGAACTCATCTACAACCTCAATGTGCCGTCGCGGTGGGGCACGCAGACACCGTTCACCAACCTCACCTTCGACTGGATCTGCCCCGAGGACCTGCGCCCCCAAGTGCCCGTGATTGCCGGCCGCGAAATGGACTTCGCCTACGGCGATCTCCAGCCGGAGATGAACATGATCAACCGCGCCTACATCGACGTGATGACCGCAGGCGATGCGCAGGGCCGCGTGTTCACGTTCCCCATCCCCACGTACAACATCACGAAGGACTTCGACTGGGACGGAGAAAACGTCGACGCCCTGTTCGAGATGACCGCGAAGTACGGATTGCCGTACTTCCAGAACTTCATCTCGTCCGACCTCGAGCCGCACATGGTGCGCTCGATGTGTTGCCGCCTGCAGCTGGACCTCCGCGAGCTACTGAAGCGTGGCAATGGCCTCTTCGGATCGGCCGAACAGACTGGTTCGCTTGGCGTGGTCACCATCAACATGGCGCGCCTGGGCCACCTCTACAAGGGCGACAAGGCGGCGCTTTACAGCGCGCTCGATCGCCTGCTCGAGATCTCCCGCGACAGCCTCGAGCTCAAGCGCGAAGTGATCGGAAAGGCGATCGAAGACGGTCTCTTCCCATACACCAAGCGCTACTTGGGGACGCTCCGCAACCACTTCAGCACCATAGGCGTCAACGGCATCAACGAGATGATCCGCAACTTCACGTCCGATATCCATGACATCACCACGCCCGATGGCGAGCAGATCGCGCTCGACGTGCTCGACCACGTGCGCGACCGCATGGTCGAGTTCCAGGAGGAGACGGGCCACCTGTACAACCTCGAGGCCACCCCGGCCGAGGGCACCACGTACCGATTCGCGAAGGAGGACCGCCGACGCTACCCAGGCATCCTCCAAGCGGGAACCGACGAGAACCCGTACTACACCAACTCGTCCCAGCTGCCCGTCGGCTTCACCTCGGACCCGTTCGAGGCCTCCGCACGTCAGAGCAAGCTGCAGTCCAAGTACACGGGCGGCACTGTGTTGCACCTGTACATGGGCGAGCGGGTGAGTTCGTCGTACGCATGCAAGATGCTCGTCAAGCGCACGCTCGAGACCGCGCGGCTTCCGTACATCACGATCACGCCCACGTTCTCGATCTGCCCTCAACACGGCTACCTCGACGGCGAGCAGCCCACCTGCCCGCTGTGTGCCGCCGAGGACAAGATCACCGAGTGCGAGGTCTGGACCCGCGTCATGGGCTACCACCGACCCGTCAAGTCGTTCAACATCGGCAAGAAGGGTGAGCACGCGGAGCGACTGCCGTTTAGCGAGTCGAGCTATGTGCTCGATTAGCGGCCGTCCGGATGCGGGGCCTTCTCTTCCCGCAACCGACGCTCGGAAGCGGACCGGTTCACCTCGGCCAACAGGTGGCGATTCTCGGGGCGTTGTCACGCTCGACCGGGACGCTGGTCCCGTCGAGAGCGTCGTTCAAGAGGTGACGATTCCCTTCACGGAACTAGCGGAAGGGCGTCCTGTGAGCCACGTGGCGATGCTTTTTGGAAACGAAACCGAGGTGCTCGCGGACGAGCTCCAGATCGCGGGGTTCGAACCCTTTTCTACCGTCGACTGGCCGGGAAAGCTCGTGGCGACTGTGTTCGCTCAGGGTTGCCCTTGGCGCTGCACGTATTGCCACAACGCGTCGATGCAAGACTCGCAAACCGCGGCAGCGGTCGAATGGTCCACGGTGCTCGCTCACCTTGCGAAGCGTGCGGGCCAGTTGGACGGGGTGGTCTTCAGCGGCGGCGAGCCGACGCGTCAGGCCGCGCTCATCCCCGCAATGCAGCAGGCCAAGTCGCTCGGCTTCGGGGTCGGAATGCACTCCGCAGGGGCCTTCCCAGCGAGGCTGCGCGAGGCGCTGCCGTTCGTGGACTGGCTCGGCCTCGACATCAAGGCAATGCCCGAGGGCTACCAGGACGTCACGGGCAAGAGCGCCTCGGGACTCAAGGCATGGCAGTCGCTCGAGATCGCGATCGAGTGGGGAGGAGACTTCGAGGTGCGCCTCACGGTCGACCCCACGACTCACACGCGCGAGTCGGTGCTGTCGGTCATCAAGCGGGTGACGGCGATGGGCGGCCCGACGCCGGTACTGCAAGAGGCGCGGGGCGAAGGAACGAGCGAGGAGTTTCAGCACGCACTCGGTCGCCAGAGGCTCGTGGACGTGTTGACCGCGAGCGATCTCGAGGGCCTCGTCGTCAGGTAGTACCCGTCGGGTAGCAGCGGTCGAGTAGCAGCGGTCGGGTAGCAGCGGTCGAGTAGCAGCGGTCGGGTAGCAGCGGTCGAGTAGCAGCGGCGGGGTGGTCGCCGTCAGATGCTCGCGGCCTGGTAGTCGCGGCCGGGTAGTCGCGGCCGGGTAGTCGCGGCCGGGTAGCCGCCGTCAGGCGACGCCGCGCTAGACGGCGTTCGGCATCGTCCCCAGAGCATCGGCGACGCGCTGCCACACGCTCGGGTGCGCCGTGAGAATGCCGCTGCCGCCGTCACCCGGAAGGTATTCCGAGCCGTCATGGCGCCGGGACTCGAGCCCAGCCTCGCGTGCGATGAGCGAGCCGGGAGCGTGGTCCCATGGCAGCGTGCGGCTGAAGGAGACGTAATCGGTGAGGCCCGTGACCACGTCGAGGTAGTCCCAACCCGCGCAGAACCTAATGGGGGCGGCCGGACCGAGCGCCGCGGCCCGCTCGAGCACGCTGTCGCGGCCGCCCTGAACGAACCTGGCGCCGATGGCTCCGCGTAGCGCGAGCGGCTCGGCGGGCGGCGGTGTTTTGATGCGCGTGCCGTCGAGGAACGCTCCGACGCCGGCGGCGGCATGGATCTCACGCCCGGTGGTCGGGTACGTGATCCACGCGGCCCGAGTGCGCCCCTCGTCAATGAGGGCGATCATGCACGCGAAGGTCTCCTTGCCATCCACGAAGTTGCGAGTCCCGTCGACCGGGTCTACCACCCAGCACGCGCCAGGCGCGCCCACGATGTCGAGTAGCGACGCGTCGGCCGCCGTCGCCTCCTCGCCCACGACGGGGATGTCAATGAGCGCGCGCAGGGCCGCCGTGAGCATCCGCTCCGCGTTGACGTCGGCGTCGGTCACGAGGTCCCATTCGGCGGACTTGGTGCGGATTTCGCTCGCCGTCAGCGACCGCCATCGGGGCATGATCTCGGCGGCCGCGGCGTCGGCCATGGCGGCCAGGACGGCGTTGGATAGGTCTGAAGTTATCGTCTGGGGAGCAAGATTCACGTCCCCATCGTCTCAGGTGTGGCGCGTGGGTCGCGATGTGCCCCGTCTATGGTGGTCCCGAGAGACAGTCACGCGGCCGCATATTGCCTCGGTTCGGCACCCAAACGCGGGCCCCCAAGGGGGCCCCGTTCAACTGCGCTTGAGGCCGTATGTATTCTGTGACGGTCTCGGACCCGAGAAATCACCCCGCTGGAAGTCAGGTTTTCATGGCTCGCAAGCTCGTCATCGTAGAGTCACCCACCAAGTCGCGCACCATCGGCGGCTATCTGGGCGACGACTACGACGTGGTCTCGAGCGTGGGCCACATCCGCGACCTCCCACAGCCGAGCGAGCTCCCCGCGGACAAGCGCGAGGGTGGCATCGGCAAGTTCGCCGTCGACGTCGACAACGGCTTCGAGCCCTTCTATGTGGTGAGCCCCGGGAAGAAGAAGGTCGTCGCCGAGATCAAGGCGAAGCTCAAGAACGCCTCCGAGGTCTACCTCGCAACAGATGAGGACCGCGAGGGAGAGGCCATCGCGTGGCACCTTCTCGAGGTGCTCCAGCCGAAGGTGCCCATCAAGCGCTTGGCGTTCCACGAGATCACCAAAGAGGGCATCATGCGCGCCATGGAGCACCCTCGCGAGGTGGACATGGAGCTGGTTCAGGCTCAAGAGGCGCGCAGGGTTCTCGACCGCCTGTACGGCTACGAGGTCTCGCCTGTCTTGTGGCGCAAGGTCGCGTCTGGGCTTTCCGCAGGCCGCGTCCAGTCAATCGCGCTTCGCCTGGTCGTCGACCGCGAGCGCGAGCGCATGGCCTTCCAGGCCGCCGAATACTGGGACCTGACCGCCATCTTTGCCGCCACATCGGGGGCCGACGAGGGCCGCAAGTTCGCCGCCAGGCTCGCCACGGTTGACGGTAAGCGCGTCGCGACAGGCAAGGACTTCGATGACCGCGGGGCCCTGACCTCGGACGCGGCCAAGGTCACGCACCTCAGCGCTGGCGCCGCCGCCGCGCTCGCAGCGGGCCTCGCCGACTCCGCATTTGCCGTGTCAGGCGTCGACTCCAAGCCGTACAAACGTCGTCCCGCCGCGCCGTTCATCACCTCGACGCTCATCCAAGAGGCGAGCCGCAAGCTGCGCCTCGGAGCGCGAGAGTCGATGCGCGTGGCCCAGGGCCTGTACGAGCGCGGTTACATCACGTATATGAGGACCGACTCGCCCACGCTGTCGGGAGAGGCGGTGCGCGCCGCGCGCAAGCAAGCCATCGAGCTGTACGGCTCGGACTCGGTGCCCGCCGCGGCCCGCGTCTACTCCTCCAAGGACGACAGCGCTCAAGAGGCGCACGAGGCCATCCGCCCCTCGGGTGACACGTTCCGCACCCCCGAATCGGTGCGCGCAGAACTGCGCGGCGAAGAGTTCCGCATGTACGAGATGATCTGGAAGCGCACCGTCGCCTCGCAAATGGCCGACGCTTCAGGCACCACCTCGACCGTGCGCATCGGCGCCAAGAGCGCGAACGGCCACGCCGTCGAGTTCTCCGCATCGGGCACCATCATCACGTTCCCAGGCTTCCTCGCCGCATACGAGGAGAGCCGCGAGAAGGATCGCTACGAGGACGACGAGGCCAAGGTCGCAGACGAGAAGGAAGCGCGCCTGCCACAGCTCGCCGCGGGTCAGGCCGTCGCGGCCGAGGGCCTCGAGCCGGTGACTCACGCGACCACGCCGCCGCCGCGCTTCACACAGGGCTCGATGATCAAGGAACTTGAGGACCGCAAGTTCGGTCGCCCGTCGACGTACGCATCGACCGTGGACCTCATCGTCGCTCGCGGTTATGTGCGCGTGGCGAACCAGACGCTCATCCCGACGTGGATCGCGTTCTCGATCGTGGGCCTCATGGAGCAGCACTTCGGCTGGCTGATCGACTACGACTTTACGGCCGAAATGGAAGAGGGCCTCGACCTCATCGCGACAGGCAAGGCCGATCGCACCGAGTGGCTGAGCACCTTCTACTTTGGCAAGGATGGCGCCACAGAGGGCCGCGACGAGGGACTCAAGAAGCTCGTCGAGAACCTGGGCGACATCGACGCGCGTGCCATCAACACGTTCCCCGTTGGCGACGGCATCTCCCTGCGCGTGGGCCGGTACGGGCCGTACGTCGAACGCGAGGTTGACGGCGAGATGGAGCGCGCGTCGGTCCCCGAGGACATGGCGCCAGACGAGCTCACGGTTGCCGTGTCGGAGGAACTGTTTGCCTCCCAGGGCGGCGACGAGCGCGAGCTGGGCGTCCACCCCGAATCCGCACTGCCCGTTGTCGCCAAGGCCGGCCGCTTCGGCCCCTACGTCACCGAGGTCGTCCCTGAGGGTTCGAAGGACAAGCCGCGCACCGCGTCGCTGTTCTCGTCGATGTTGCTCGACACGGTGACGCTCGCCGACGCAGTGGTGCTCATGTCGCTCCCGCGTGTGGTGGGCGTCGACCCCGAGTCCGGCGCGGAGATCACCGCCCAGAACGGCCGCTACGGCCCGTACCTCAAGAAGGGCACGGACTCGCGCACGCTCGACAGCGAGGACCTGCTTCTCGACATCACGCTCGAGCAGGCGCTAGCCATCTACTCCGAGCCCAAGCGCGGGCGAGGAAGGCCCGCTGCCGCGCCGCTCGCCGAGTTCGGCATTGACCCCGTGAGCGAAAAGCCAATCGTCGCCAAGTCGGGCCGCTTCGGCGACTACATCACGGACGGCACCACGAACGTGACGATCCCGCGCGGCGACACCGTCGAGACGCTCACGGCGGAGCGCGCCGTCGAGCTGATGGCCGAGAAGCGCGCCAAGGGGCCTGCCAAGAAGCCCGGCGCGCGTCGGGCGCCTGCCAAGAAGCCTGCAGCGAAGAAGCCTGCAGCGAAGAAGGCGGCTCCCAAGAAGAAGTAGGCGCTCGCCAAGAAGTTGGCGCTCACGACGGAGTGAGCGCCGCGCCACAACCTCGGCCCCGAGCTCTTCGTTCTTATGCCAACGAAAGGGGAACCGTGGCTGAGTACGAGGCGATCTTGCGGGAGACGCTGAAGGCGGGCTCTGCGCGTTTGGCCGCCTACGGCTACCTGCTGACCGGCTCTCAGGACGCAGGCGAAGAGCTCGTCCAAGCGGCCGTCGTCAAGGTCTTCTCGCGCCGCCGTGCCGTCCCGAACGCCAAGGCGGCCGAGGCCTACGTGCGCGCAACCATGCGCACGCTTCACGTCGACGCGATGCGCCGAGCGAAGCTGTGGCGCAGGGCCATGCCCGGTCAGGCCACGCCCCCCACACTCGATGACTCTGCGTCGGCGATCGATGCGGCCGATGCCATGGGCCGCGCCATCGCCACGCTCACCGTGCAGCAGCGCACCGCGGTGGTGCTGCGCTATTACGACGACCTTGCGCTCGCCGACGTGGCCGCGTCAATGGGCCTCGCGGTCGGCACGGTCAAGCGCTATCTGTTCGATGCCCTTGGCAGGCTCGCGGCCGAGGTCGGCGATGAAGGACTTGAGCTCGAACGCGTGTCCGTGGTCGAAAGGGGCAAGTGATGGATCTTCACAACGAACTCGATCGGCAGGCTCGGCGTGCCAGCCTCTCCGCCGCGGACCGGCTCGGCTCCGCAGAGGCAGGCGAAGCACTCGTGGCCCGCGTGCTGCATCGGCGCCGTGTGCGCGCGACCGCGTGGACGGGCGCGAGTGCGGCGTGTGTGGCTGTGGTGGTGGGTGCTGTCGCCATGGCGGGGCCGTGGTCGCCGCGCGAGAGTGCGCCGGCCGCAGCGACCACGACAGGCTCGACGGTGATCGATGCATCGACCCTGCTCGTGGATGCGCCGTTCGCCTTCGCTCGCAATCTTGAGAAGGCGCCGCTAGCGTGCGGCGAGGAATACACGGTGCCCGCCGGGGCGTCCCGCCAAGCCGAGGACTCCTTCCGTTGGCCGGTGACCGTCACAGCATCGGCGACAGTGCACGGCAGCAACGCCGGCGCATTGGGGCTGGGCGAGGACCTGCTCACGTGGACGGCAGAGGTGGCGCCACGCACCGCCGTCGAGGACCTGGGCTTCACCGCATACGCGGTGGTCGAGCACGAAGGCCGAGTAGCGGCGTCGACGTACCTCGGCGGCCAGGAGCCCGCTGGCGGCGGGGTGCTTGACCCGCTCGACACGCCCGTGCCTGGGCTGTGCGGCGGGATTGTCGCCAACACCTACCCCGACGACGGGGAGTACACGTTCCACCTCTGGGTTCAGTTGGTCGACGCCAAGGGTGCGCCCGTGGCAACGGTGATCGACCCGGTCGAGCCGGTGACCCTCTACGTGAAGGGCATCGCGGGCTATTGGAACAGGTCGACGACCTTCAATGGGTACCCCAACCTGTCGGTGAACCCGATCAAGTGCGGTGACCCGAGCTCCGCGGAGGGGCGGCTATGGGACAGCGCGGGCTACTCGGCGGACCTCCCAGTCGGCGTCTCGATGCCGGGGTGGTCGGCTTCGCTCGGTGACGGAACTGCGCCGAAGGTGAGCAACACGTTAGACGCGCCGCTCACCACTGAAGAGAGTTTCGCCATCGCCCAAGCCTTCGGCGTGGTCAATGGGGTGGTGGTCGCCGTGGGCGACGTTCGGGCCACGTCCGACGCGCTGGGGTACTCCGCTTCGCTCGATCTGAGCTCTCCGTGCGGGGTGGGCGCGGTGTCCTCCATGGACGTGTACGTGCTTCAAGAGGCGCTCATCGCGGACGGTTCCTTCGCGCCGCCTGTCAAGGCCGCGGCATTGTTCAGACTTGGCCCCGTCGATGTGATTCCCGTGGGGAGAGCGCCCGTTGAGTCGGTGGCCCCCGCTGTCTCGTTGGCCGATGCCCCGCCTCTGTGTGGCGAGGAGTGGACGGCTCTGCCATCGATCGAGCTGCACAGTGGCGCCGCCTCCGGTAGCGTCCCGGGAGTCTTCGTCACGCCGTCCTCGACGGGAGACGCGTGGAATGTGGGGCTCGCTACGGTCGACAACGTGAGCCCGGAAGTGAAGTGGCTCGCGGCGTCGTACGCGGTAGCCGACGGACGGGTGGTGGGAATCGGGGCTGTGAATCGCTGGAACGCCTACGATTTTGATGGCGCAACCATTCCGGAACCGGACCTATCGGTGTGTGCCGCAGGGGTCGTGGGTGCTGTCACTCAGCACGTGGTGGTTCAGGCGGTCACATCTTCTGGTTCGGGGGGCTCCGATGTGCCCATTGCCACCTGGATAGACCCTTTCGGGCCCTAGGAAGCCGATCAGCCCTGATGTGTAGCCCCCGCATGCTCTGGAAAGTCGCGTGAGCACGGCCAATCGACGCCTGTTCTGGTTGCCTCGCACGTGCCGGAACAAGGATGTCGACTGGCCGTGCTCACGAGACGCTATCTGTCCACAGATCTCGCTGTCGAGCCCCACGTGCACACCTTTGAGGGCCACGGTGGGGTGGTGGACATCGTGCGGGCGTTGGATGAACTTGGGGGAGCGGCGCGACGCACCGAGCTGCTCCACGCGGGAGTTCCAGAGCGATCGCTGCGCGGATCGGTCGCGCAGGGGCGGATCAAGCTCGTGGGTGATGGAACCTACGCGCTGCCGTGGGCGCCGCCTGAGGTGACGATGGCGAGCCTCTTCAGAGCTCAAGTGGGATGCGTGACGGCGTGCGCGCACTGGGGGCTGCCAGTGTGGGAGGACCACGATCTTCCGCATCTGGTGGTGGGACGCCATCGTTCGTTTGCGCGCAGGGGCAACCGCGAACGCTCCCAGGTGGTGGTGCACTACACATCTGCGCCGACGCCATCGGGCATGTGGGTTGCGGTCGCGCAGGCCATCGACCAGGCCGGGTGGTGCACTTCTCCTGTGGGTCAACTCGTGATTGTCGACGCCGCCCTGCATGCGGGCGTGCTACTTCCGGCCGAACTGCGCCACTTCGAGACGCGAGATGCTCGCCGCCGCGCTTGGCTCAGGCGAACCGCCTCGGGTGCAGCTGAGTCGCCCTTGGAGACGGTGGCTAGGGCCGTGATGGTCTTGGCTGGATTTCGTGTGGAGGAACAAGTGGTGGTGCCGCGGGTTGGGCGGGTGGACTTTGTGGTCGACGATGCCCTCGCCGTGGAGGTCGATGGTTGGGAGTTCCACGGTGGGCGAGAGGCCTTCGAGCGCGATCGCGCTCGCGACCGACTCATGCTGACGCGGGGTCTGCCCGTGATGAGGTTCACTGCCAGGGACCTACGGAACGACCCAGGTGGCGTTGTCGCGCAAATCGCCTCCGTGACCAATCGACCGGTGCGGCGGGACTTCGAGCGCCGGTTGGCGTGGGCACTTGGGCAGGGAGTATGACGCACTTGGGTGAGCTTCTCCACCCGTAACGTCGCGTAAGCACGGCCAATCGAGGGATGCTGTAGTTCCTCCGCATGTGCTGGGGCGCGGATGTCGACTGGCCGTGCTCACGCGACGCGCCCCGTGCTCACGCGACGCGCCCAGTGCTCACGCGACGCGCCCAGTGCTCACGCGACGCGCCCAGTGCTCACGCGACGCGCCCAGTGCTCACGCGACGCGTGGCTCGCGCACAGTGTGGCTCGCACGCACCACTCGAAACGCTGCGAGGCGGGGTGGCTATGCTGGACACATGAGCGCACCCGACCCAATGTCCGCACCCGCCATCCGCTGGGGAATCCTCGGCGCAGGTGGGATCGCCGCCAAGTTTGCCGAGGCCGTGAAGGACTACACCGAGTCCTCCGTGGTGGCCGTCGCCTCCGCGTCGTCCCTGCAAAAGGCTCAGGAGTTTGCCAAGGCGCACGATGCCGGCGACGCGTATCAGTCCTACGAGGAGCTGGTGGCGCGCGACGACATCGACGCGATCTACGTGGCGACCACGCACAACAACCACCACGGGCCTGCCATTTTGGCGATCGAGGCCGGAAAGAATGTGCTGGTAGAGAAGGCGTTCGCGCAGAACTCGGCGCAAGCGGAGGCAATTCTCGCTGCAGCCGAAGAGGCTGGGGTCTTTGTCATGGAGGCCATGTGGACGCGCCACCTACCTCACATGTACGAGATGCGCGAGGCCGTCGAGGCCGGAGTGATAGGCGACGTCACTGCGGTGATCGCCGACCACGGTCAGAAGCTCACCCACGTGCCCCGCATGTACCGGCCGGACCTCGCGGGCGGCTCGCTGCTCGACCTCGGGGTGTACCCGATCGCCTTCGCCCACGACTTCCTGGGAATGCCCACCGAGGTGACGGCGGTGGGTCAGCTCACCGACGAGGGCGTCGACAATCAGGTCGCGATGATCTTTGACTACCCCACCGCACAGGCGTCTCTCCACACGTCGATGGTGGCCAAGTCGGCCAACACCGCCCAGATCATCGGCACTACCGGGCGCTTCGAGGTGGACGGCTGGTTCTACACGCCCACCACGATCCGCCTGGTCAGGGACGACGTGACGGAGTGGGAGTTCGACGGTCGCGTCAACAACGGCTTCCAGTTCCAGGCGGCCGAGGTCGCGCGTTGCATCACCGAGGGGCTCAGCGAGAGCCCCATCAAGACGTGGCAGGACACGCGCGAGGTCATGGCGCTCCTTGACAAGGTGCGCGCTCAGATTGGCGTGGTCTACCCCAACGAGAAATAACGCGGTCGCTCCCGGATGGTGAGGGGAGCGCGCCCGCGTGTGGTGTGCCTGCGGGTGGTGCTCGTCAGGCGGAGCACCGTATGTGGCGTCGCCGCAAGTGTTGTCGCAGCACGTCTTGTCGCCGCGTGACGGTACCGTAGGCGCATGGCTGGCCGTGGATTCTGGATCGTGTTCGAAGGCGGCGACGGCGTAGGCAAATCCACGCAGATCGACGCGCTCCTCGAGTGGCTGCGGAGTGACGCGCGCGCGGCTGAGGTTGTGTCGACCCGCGAGCCGGGCGGCACGCCCCTTGGCATCGAGTTGCGCCAGGCCGTGATGCACGGCGACCACGTCGCCCCACGTGCCGAGGCGCTGCTGTATGCGGCCGACCGCGCCCACCACATCGCCACACTCGTGCGCCCGGCGCTCGATCGCGGCGCGGTGGTGGTGCAGGATCGCTACCTCGACTCGTCGATCGTCTACCAGGGGGGCGCTCGCGGCCTTGGCGACATGGTCGAACAGATCTCGTTGTGGGCCACGGAGGGCGCGGTGCCCGACCTCACAGTGGTGCTCGACATGGAGCCCCGCGCGGATCGCATGGAACGTGAACTCGACCGCGTCGAGCGCGAGACCTCCGAGCATGCGGCGCACATGCGCAATGGCTTCCTGACGCTCGCCGCCCGGGCGCCCCAGCGTTACGCCGTGGTCGATGCGGCACGCCCCGTCGCCGTCGTCGCCGCTGACGTGAAAGCCGCCGTCGTGGCCGCGATGACCGAAGCGGGCGTCGCGTGACGGACGGGGGATCCTCGTGACGCTTCCAGGGGTGTGGGCCGATGTCGTCGGCCAGGACGCGCAGATCGAGCCGTTGCGCGCGGCGGTGGCCGATCCTGTCGCCATGACCCACGCGTGGCTCATTACCGGGCCCCCGGGCTCGGGTCGCTCCCACGCCGCGAGGGCATTCGCGGCGGCGCTTCAGTGCGAAAAGGGTGGCTGCGGGGAGTGTCACGCGTGCGTGACCGCGCTGAGCGGAGCCCATGCGGACGTCACCAGGGTGGCGACCGAGAAGGTCACCATCTCGATCGACGAGGTGCGCGACTTAGTGGGCATCGCGCAACGATCCCCAAGCGGTGGGCGCTGGCGGGTCATCATCATCGAGGATGCTGACCGCATGACCGAACGGACGTCCAACGTGCTTCTCAAGGCCATTGAGGAGCCGCCGCCACGCACCGTGTGGCTCTTGTGCACGCCCCATGCCCACGATGTGGGCATCACGATCCGTTCCAGATGCAGGACCGTCTCCTTGCGCACTCCCGACCCGGAGGTGGTCGCAGCGCTCCTCATTGAGAAGGACGGCATTGCCCCCGACCTCGCGATGGAGGTCGCCCTGGCCGCCCAGAGCCACATAGGGATCGCAAGGCGACTCGCGAAGGACCCGCACGCAAGGGCGAGGAGAGACCAGGTGCTCGCGCTCGCTACCGAGGTGCGGGGCGTCGGCGATGCCGTGCTCGCCGCGGCGGACTTGGTCACCGTCGCCGACGAAGACGCGGCCGCCGCGACGGAAGAGCGCAATGCCTCCGAGAAGGCGGAACTGCTCATGATGCTCGGCGCCGAATCCGGAACGCTGCCCCCGGCGCTCCGGGCACAGGTGAGGGAACTCGAGGACGACCAGAAGCGCAGGGCGACCCGCCACAAGCGCGACGTGCTTGACCGCGCGGTGACCGACCTCATGTCGTTGTACAGGGACGTTGCTGCGGTGCAGGTCGGGGCCGCGGTGACCCCCCTCAACACCGCGCACGAGGGCAAGTCGCGGGAACTGGCGGGCAGGACGAGCCTGGCCGACACGATGCGCTGCCTCGATGCCCTCGCCGTCGCTCGCACGAGGCTCGCCGCGAATGTGCAGCCGCTGCTCGCGGTCGAGGCGATGATCCTGGCGCTGCGTCCCCGCGTGTAGGGGTCCGCGGGTACTGGCCCGCCTGGAGGGGCCCGCGTGTAGGTGCCCGCTCAGTCGGCCCGCGTGTAGGTGCCCGCTTAGTCGGCCCGCGTCGAGGAGCCCGCGTGGAGCGGCTCGCGGCTGGGGAGCCCGGAAGCGAGCCTTAGGCTCTTCCCATGAAGCGCATCGCACTCCTGGCCGCCTCCGCCGTTCTCCTCACGGGCTGTTCGCTGTTGCCGTGGGCGGATGGGCAGTCGGCGTCGCCGTCCCCGAGCGCGACGGTTGACGCCAGCCCCGTCGTGACCGGCCCGCCTGTTGACCCCTTCGCGTCGCCCGTCTACAACCAGAAGGTGTCCTGGAAGACGTGCGGAGAACTCGAGTGCGCGACCATCGACGTGCCTCTCGATTGGTCCACGCCGGAAGGCGACACCATCGGCATTGCTGTCAATCGCCGCCTCGCGAACGATCAGGCACACCGTGTTGGCTCGCTGTTGATCAACCCCGGCGGCCCTGGTGGCTCGGGTAAGGAGCTGCTGCAGTTCTTCGCGCCGACGGCGGGCAAGAAGCTGCTCGATAGTTACGACATCATCGGCTTCGATCCGCGCGGCGTCGGCGAGTCTGCCCCGATCAATTGTGGAGACGGCAAGGCGCTTGACGCGTACTACGTGGAGGACTTCATCGTCCTGGAGCAAAAGGATATCGACGAGGCGTCGGCACGCAACGACGCGTTTGCGAAGGCCTGTCGCGCCAATTCGGGGCGGATCATGCAAAACGCGGACACGGTCTCCGCGGCGCGTGACATGGACGTCATTCGCGCCGTACTGGGTGACGACCACCTCAACTACCTGGGGTTCTCTTACGGAACCCAACTTGGCGCGACCTACGCGGAGATTTACCCCGACAAGGTGGGGCGCCTCGTGTTGGATGGCGCCGTCGACATCTCGCTGTCGTCAGAGGATCAGTCGATCACCCAGGCGACGGGCTTCGAGAACGCGCTCAAGAACTTCATCGTCTGGTGTCACAAGCAGGATTCCTGCCCGCTCACCGGCGACGTCGAGCAGTCCCGCCAACAAATCGCGGACATCGCGATCAAGGCCAGAGACGAGACCTATCCCTCGGGCGGAGAGACACCTGTGGACGGCAACCTCATGATCTACGGGATGGTTGTCACGCTGTACGACCAGACCTCGTGGCAGTACCTCGAGATTGCGCTCCAGGAGGTCATTCAACAGGGCACGGCAAAGACGTTCTACGAGCTCGGGAACTTCTACCTCGACCGCAATGGCAAGACGGGTGAGTACTCGGGGAATTCGACGACTGCGTTCACCGCGATCGCGTGCCTCGACAGCGCTCCGGAGGACTGGACCATCGCGAAGCAGCGTGAGTTCGCGAGCAAGATCGACGCGGTGGCGCCCACGTTTGGGTGGTGGTTCGCAGGCTCTATCGGTTGCGAGGGTTGGCCGTATCACGCGGACGAGATGGTCAACGCCATTGACAAGGCGAAGTCCGCGGCGCCGATGCTGGTGGTGGGGACAACGAACGACCCTGCGACCCCGTACAAGTGGGCACAGTCGCTCGCCGAGCAACTGGGTGCGACGCTACTCACGTTTGATGGCGAGGGCCACACTGCTTACGGCCGCTCCAACCAGTGCATCACCGATGCGGTGGATGGATTCCTCGTCGACGGCGTCATGCCGCCGTCAGGAGTGACCTGCTGACGCCGCTCATGACAGTGATTTGGCCACGGTGCGTGACCCGCTAAGATAGTGAGCCGCGCCCGTGACGGCGCTGGCCGCCTTAGCTCAGTTGGTAGAGCGATTCACTCGTAATGAATAGGTCAAGAGTTCGATTCTCTTAGGCGGCTCCACGCAGAACCCCAGGTCAGAGGATCATCGACCTGGGGTTCTTGGGTTAAAAAAGGTTCTTGCTCACAGGGTGGCCGCACGTTGGGCCGGGGTTCACTCGGAGCGGTCGGCCTGCTCGCCGTCGTCCACGTTTCCCGCCAGGCGCTGAGCCTGCTCGGGCTCCAGCCCCTCCTTGACATCCACCTTTCGGCGTCCGCGGTCGACCCGCATCGCGTTGAACGCCGCCGCCATGGCCGCCACCCACGCCGCACCGAGGATATAGCCGCCCACCACGTCGGACACGAAGTGCACGCCGAGTGCGACGCGTGAGAAGCCGATCGCCACGACCATGAAGATCGCTAGGGTCAAGGCGGCCTTGCGCCACGCTCCATTCAGGACCGGTAGGAACACCAGCAGCAGCACCGAATAGCCGACGATCGCCGCCTGGGCGTGTCCACTGGGAAAGCTCGGTCCGGTTGCATGGGCGACGGGGTCGGTCAAGACCGGCCGCAGCCGGTGGACTGCGATCTTGACCACGTTGTTCAGCAATGACGACCCCACCCCCGCGATCGCCACGAAGAGCGCCAGTCGGGGCAGCCGACGCCAGAGAAGCCAGACCGCCACCAGGCCAAGGACGATATCCCAGGCGACAGTCGACCCCGAATCGCTGATCAGCTGCATCGCCTTGACGAAGCCGTGGTGGCCGACCGCAAAACTATGCAAGCTGTCCCGTGCGCCGTTGTCGGCCTCGAGCAATGGCGCCCACTTGTCCTTGACAAGCAGAAGGGTCAAGGCTCCTGGGACCGCCACCAGTGCCAGCGCCACAGCAGACAGCACGGAACGGCGACCAAATCGGGTCGTGGGCCCTGTTGGTTCCGTGGGCCCTGTCGGTTTCGTCGAGGACCCAGACGAGCCCGTCACAGGAGCGTCCGCAATGCCTTGGGCGCGATGTCGACACGGACCTGCGTGTGGGCGCCGAGTTCCGTGACCTCGCCGTCGACCTGGATCGGCGTCGCCCCGACGGTAGTGAATGCGTACTCGGTGACGCTGGGCTGATGCCCCAGTCCGCGCAGGCTTGCCTTGAGCGCGGTGCCCAAAATCCTCCACTTGGCGGCATGCCGCAGAGTGATGACCTCGAACGCGCCGTCGTCGGGTCGCCCGTCGCCCTCACTGAGTGTCGCGACCTTGGCCATTTGATTGATGTTGGCGAAGATGATGCTGTCGAACCGCCCGCGGGTTCCGTCGGGGCGCTCAATCTCGAACGGTCGAAACCGGGCGAACGCGCGCGCCGTGGTGAAGACCTCTCGCAGCGAGCCCTTGCCGCCCTTCTCCAGATCCAGAGCCACCGCCGGCGAAATTCCGAGACCGATGTAGGAGTGGGCGTAGCGCGAGGTGTCGTCGACGGTGAGCCGCAGCAGGTCGATCCGGCACACCTCGCCACTGACGATGGCGTCAACCAAGGGGTGCTCGGCGGTGGTGCGGTCGTGGTCGTTGGCGTTTCCCGCGGCCAGCACGGCGCAGGCGGCGTTGTCGTTGCCCGCCCGCATGGCGCCGTCGACCACCTCGTTGTAGCCACCATCGCCACTGATAGAGACGATGAGCGGTCGCCCCGATGCTGCCGCATCAGCGGCGAGTTCCCGAGCGTGCCCTGCGTGCTGAGTCTCCACGAGCTCCACGAGCAGTTCTGGCACACGCACTGCGAGCTCATCTCGCAGCTCCTGTGCCTTGTTCTGAGCATCGCCGGTGCTCTGCGGATTGAAGATCAGGACCACGCGATCAAAGTGCGCCATAACTCGACCTTTCGGGCACGATTGCTCTGCGATTTTGGTCATTGTCGGTGCTGGGCATCGCAGAGCGTCGGCTCTCGAGGCGTTGTTCCAGGTCATGCATCACGATCGCCGCCAGATCTTCGAGCGTCCTGACGTCCTGGTCGCTCAAGGTACGCGGCTTCTGGTCCAGAATGCACAAGGTGCCCAAGTTGTAGCCGTCACGGGTGCGAAGCGGGATACCCGCATAAAACCGCAGGCCGAAGTCGCCGGCCACCAACGGGTTGGACAGGGTGCGCGGGTCCGCGGCCGCATCGGCGATGATCCATGGTTGATCTTGGAGAATGGCGGACGCACACAGGCCAGGGTCCCTGTCGATGTGGTCAACCTCGAAGCCGTGGTGGGATTTGAACCAGATGCGGTCGTGGTCGACCACGCTAACAATCGCGACCGGTACGGCGAACAGGCGGGCCGCCAGGGCCGTGATCCTGTCGAAGGCGCCATCCGAAGGCGTATCCAGGATCCGATAGCGGTGCACCGCCTCCATCCTTGCGGCCTCATCGTGAGGTAGAACGGTCTCTTCCTCGGACACGGTGATCTCATGAAGGGCCGCGGCGACGTCGTGGGCGCTTGGTCTAGCGGCAGGGTCGGTGGCAGTCATCGCGGTGAGGAGCTGGCGCCACTGCATATCAATCCCCTCCGGGATGTGCGGCGGCCGCAGTAGACGGGCGAGGGCGCTGGGCAAGGATTCGCCGGGATACGACACCACACCGGTGAGGCATTCCAACAGTACGAGCCCCAGGGAATAGATATCGCTTGCGGGGCGGAGAGTCTCGCCCCTTGCCTGTTCAGGGCTCACATAGGCCGCGGTCCCGACGAAGCCACCGTCACTGGCCAGTTGCGCCTTTGAGATCACGGCAATGCCGAAGTCCGTCAGCTTGGCCCGCACCTTGCCGGTGTCGTGGTGGTCGTCGAACATCATGATGTTGGCGGGCTTGACGTCGCAGTGGATGACACCGTGGTCGTGGACGTAGTCCAGCGCTTCGGCCACATCGGAGCCGAGGCGTCCCACGTCAAGGGGTGGCAAGGGTCCCCGGGAAAGCCGATCGCGGAGATCTGGGCCATGGACGAGTTCCATGACGAGAAAAATCCGCGGCTCTTGGGTGTCCAGCAGGTCAGCACCGGCATCAAAGAGCATGACTAGGTTGTGGTGGTTCAGGCGCGCCAGCACCTTGACTTCATCCTGGTCATGGCGCAGATCGTCAGGGCTGGCCCGTGTCGGAATGAGTTTGATGGCGACGTCGCGGCCCAACGACTCATCCCTGGCACGATGAACAGTGCCCCTCGCGCCGCGCCCTATCTGCTCCAGGAGGCGATATCGGCCGTCGAGAAGTACACCGGTTGAACCGCCCATGGCCAAGTCCCGCACGTGCTCTACTTTCTCGGATGAACAACACAATGGGGACTCAACCGAAGAGCGACGACATTCGGTCGTGGTGCTCGCGTCCTCTGACGGCCCAGCCTACTGAGCCAAGGTTCCACAGGACCACGCAAATGATTGACTGGATGATGCCGATGGTCGAAAGTACGGAGAGCCGTTTTGCGAGCAGTTCGAACGTGTGCGCCCCGATGGTGAGCAACACGAGTCCGAGAACGACCATCTATGGCTCGTTCGCGGTGAGATGCCCGAGAGCACCCCGCAAACGCCAACCGAAGCCGAAAAGGTTGACGCGGACGATTTCGCGAGGGGCCACACTGCCGTACAACGCGTTCACCATTGAAGGCGCGTGCAAACCCGGTCTCGATGACATGAACGTGATGCGTTACCCGGTTGGGGGCAGTGCCACACACGCGGCGAAAAGAAGCCAATTTTAGCATGCCCTCACCCCACGGTGGCCGGAACTACCTCCCTCACCCCACGGTGGCCGGAACTACCTCCCTCACCCCACGGTGGCCGGAACTACCTCCCTCATCGATGGTGACTGCGACGCCCCTACCGTGGGCGCCGACGACGACGGCGTCGTCGAGGTCGAGGTCGAGTACGGCAAACTCATGCCGTGGTGTTCGGTGCGCGGTGCGCGGTGCTGGGTGCTGGGTGTTCGGTGCTCAAGACCGTGGTGGGCACGCCCGTCAGTGAGTGTCCCTTTCGCGGGCGACCCACCTACCGCATTCGGTTGGTGACGCGGGCTACCTTGTGCCCTCACGGGGCGGCGGGCGGTACGCCATGACGTTGCCGACGTCTGGCCCAAAGCCCAGGCTGCGGTAGACGCGTCCGGCGGGGTTGGTGGCCTCGGTGACGATGACCCACCGGTCGCAGCCTTGGTCATCGGCCCACCGAGCGGCCACGCCGAGGAGATGCGACGCCAGCCCGCGCCGTCGGTGTTCGTCGTCGGTTCCGACGCTCTGGTAGCGCGCCGTCGTGCCGCAGCGGACGATGCCCAGTTCGGCGACGAGCACGTCGCCTGCAAACGCCCCGAACCGAACCCCCACATTGCGGTCTGAGAGCCCACGCTGCGTTCGCGCCCGTGTCGTCACGAATCTTTCGTGGGACCGCGCCTCGTACTCCTTGGTGCGGAGGTTCTCGGCGACAGCACGCGCAATTGACTGCTCCCAGTCCTTCCCGTCGAGGCGGCGCACCGTGTACCCCTCGGGAAGGGGTGCTTGCAGGGGGAGTGTGTTCGTGGTGAGGACCTCGCAAAGTTCAAGCTCGAGTCCCTGCGCGACCCAGGCGTCTTCGTCGTCGGGCATCCGGATCAGACCCATCGCGATCCAGTTCGCTTCCGGGAAGGCGGCCCGGAAAGTCGCAACCCACTTTGCGGCGTCATTCACGCCGGCTGCGTCGGTCACGAACAGGCAGTTGCCCCAGTGGAAGTCGGGGTTGTTCGGGCTGCGGACAAGCAGATGGTCCCCGCGGTCTTCAACGACGGAGCCCAAGTGCTCGAGGACCGCGATGTCGGTGGCCCAGCCGGGAGGGAGGTCGCGCATCGTGCGATGGTATCGAACAGAGGGGGCGCATGCGTGGGCCGAGCATCTCCGCGCTGCAGGGCGGGGGCACCGGAGACCCCCTCCACTGCTCGATCCCGGGGTTGACCCTCGACGCGGGCATCGGAGTTGTCGCGGGTCTATGCTGGAGCCATCTTTTCTATATGTAGCAAGTGATTCCGATAAACAGAAAGGCGAGCACATGGCTCTGCGTAGCGACGACTGGTATGCGGGCGATAGCCGCAACGCCTACATCCACCGTGGGTGGATGAGGCGAGGCGTTCCGGACAGCGCGTTCCAAGGACGTCCGCAGATCGCGATCGCCAACACCGCATCGGACCTCACCCCGTGCAACATGCACCTGAACGAGGTGGCGAAGTCCGTCCGCGACGGCGTCTACGAGGCGGGCGGCATCCCGCTCGAGCTTCCCGTCGTCTCTTTGGGCGAGACGCAAGTGCGGCCCACCGCGATGCTGTGGCGCAACATGGCGGCGATGGCGACCGAGGAAATGCTCAGGGCGAATCCCATCGACGGCGTCGTCCTCCTGGGCGGCTGCGACAAGACCATCCCCTCCCTCCTCATGGCGGCGGCGTCCGTCGACCTTCCAGCGGTGGTGATCCCTGGAGGGCCGATGCTCACAGGCACCTTCCGCGGCCGTCCGCTCGGCTGCGGTACCGAAGTGTGGCGCCTGTCCGAGGAGGTGCGTGCGGGCACCATCTCTCAAGAAGACTTCACCGACAGCGAGAAGTCGACCGTCCGCTCCAAAGGCCACTGCAACACGATGGGCACCGCCTCGACCATGGGCCTGCTCGCTGAGGCGCTCGGAATGGTGTTGCCGGGGACAGCGGGCATTCCCGCGCCCGATTCTCGCCTGCTCGAGCAGTCACATGCCGCGGGGCGGCTGGCCGTGGAGATGGTCCTCGCGGACCGTCGACCCAGCCAAATCCTCACGAGAGGCGCGTTCCACAACGCGATCATCGCGCTCGCGGCCATCGGAGGCTCCACCAACGCGGTGGTCCACCTCCTGGCCATCGCGGGCAGGGTCGGGGTGGACCTGACTCTCGACGACTTCGACAGGATCGGCTCGCGAGTGCCGCTTCTGGTGGACCTGCAGCCCGCGGGTCGATTCCTGATGGATGACCTCTATCGCGCTGGCGGCTTCGCCGCGGTACTGAACGAGGTGAAGGATCTGCTCGATCCCGCCGCGCTGACGGTCTCGGGTCGCCCGCTCATCGAGCACCTGGAGGGCGCCGAGGTGTGGGACCGCGAGGTGATCCGCACTCGCGAGAAGCCGCTCGTGCCCGAGGCGGGCCTGGCCATCTTGAGGGGCAATCTCGCCCCTGCCGGCGCCGTCATCAAGCCCGCCGCCGCCTCGCCACACTTGTTGCAACACCGTGGCCGTGCCGTCGTGTTCGACAGCATCGAGGACTTCCACGCCCGCGTCGACGATCCCGACCTGGACGTCGACGCGGACTCGGTGATGGTGCTTCGCGGCTGCGGCCCCAAGGGATATCCGGGCATGCCCGAGGTGTCGAACATGCCGATTCCGGCCAAGTTGCTCGCCCAGGGCGTGCGCGATGTGGTGCGCGTGTGTGACGGCCGCATGAGCGGCACCGCCTATGGCACCGTGGTGCTTCACGTCGCCCCCGAATCCGCTGCGGGCGGCCCACTGTCGCTCGTGCACAGCGGGGACTGGATCGAGCTGGACGTGGCAGGGCGGCGCCTCACGCTCGACGTGCCGGAGGAAGTGCTCGCTGCGCGCACCGCGAACGCTGCGACGGTCGATGCCTATGCCGCGCCCACGCGTGGGTGGGAAAGGCTATATGTCGACCATGTGATGCAAGCGGACACGGGTGCCGACCTCGACTTCCTCGTTGGCTCGAGCGGCTCCCGTGTGACACGGGAATCGCACTGAGCGAGGTGTGACCGATGCAGGTGGATAGCGACGCGGGCGCGGGCGCGGGCGTGGCAAGCGGACTTCGGCCCGTCTCTGACGTGGTGTGTACGCTAGGCGAGGGCCCCACGTGGGACGCCGACGCGGGCATGGTGAGGTGGGTCGACATTGACCGCGGCGTGCTCTACGAGGCGCCGATCGGTGTCGAGGCCCGGGTTGGTGTCGAGGACGTAGGCCCCACGCGCATCGTGCTCACCGTCGACGGCACCCTGGGTGCGGCGGTGCACGCCGAGGGCGGCGGATTCCTCCTTGCCACTTCGCGGCATCTGGAGCATCGTGATGCCTCCGGAACCACGGTGGCCACGTGGGAATTGATCCCTGCCGGACAACCGCGTCGGCTCAACGACGGGGTGTGCGACCCCGACGGGAGGTACGTGGTGGGCAGCCTCTCGCTGGAAAGTCTGTCGGGCGGCGGTTCGTCAGATAGCGGTTCGTCCGGCAGTGGTTCGTCAGAAAGCGGCGCCAGCGCGGGTGAGCAGTTGTGGCGCCTCGAGCACGACGGCACGGTCACGGTGCTTGAGGGTGGCCTTTCGCTCTCGAACGGCATCGCTTGGAGCCCCGACGGGCGGGTGATGTACCACGTGGACACCATGCGTCACCTGGTGTCGGCGCGCTCCTATGATCCGTTCGGCGGCGACGTGGGCCTCGCGTCTGTGCTCATCGACACCGGGCAGGCCTTTCCCGATGGGCTCGCCGTCGACAGTGCGGGCGACCTGTGGATCGCGATGTGGGGCGAAGGCGAGATCCGCCGCTTCGCGCCCGACGGCACGCCGCGCGATGCGCTACGCACGGGGGTGCCGCATAGCACCAGCTGTGCGTTTGTCGGCCCCGAACTCGACCTGCTGGTGGTGACCAGCGCCGCTGGCGCCGCTGCGCCGCCGCTGGGCACTGGTGACGAGGTGCCGCCGCGGGGCAGCGCCGATGCAGTCGAGGGACCGCTCCTCGCTGTTGACGGGCGACTCGCTGATGTTGACGGGCGGCTCGCTGTTGACGGGCGGCTCGCTGTTGACGGGCGGCTCCTTGCCGTCCACGCGCCCGTCATGGGTCTCCCCACCCGAGCCTGGCGCCCGAGCGCCAACGCCTCGCCCCACTCACGTCCCGCCCGGTAAGCACCGGGCTCCCCACAAGGAGGAACCATGCAATTCGAAACCCCGCAACTCGAAACCCCGAAACACGGAACCATCGACCACAGTCACGGCATTACGGCCCGCGCGGCGGCCCACCTCCGCTCCGCCATGGCCGACGGCGGCGCGTACGGCATCTGGATCTCCATCCCCGACTTGTCTGTGGCCGAGCTCGTGGGGGGATTGCCGTACGACTACGTCGTGGTCGACCTGCAGCATGGTGTGACTACCTTCACCGAGCTTCCCGTGCTCGCCCAGGTCATGCGCGCGGCGGGCAATGCCCCGTTGGTGCGCGTGCCCTGGAAGGACCCCGCTCAGATCATGCGAGCGATCGACTCGGGCGCCTCCGGTGTGGTGGTGCCGATGATCTCGTCAGCGGACGAGGCGAAGGCCGCGGTGAGCGCATGTCGGTTCCCACCCGTCGGCGTGCGCAGTTGGGGTCCCATGTGGGGCACCGTGCGCTCCGACGGCGCCCTGCCTCCCGCCGAGCAAGACGGGGGCGTGTTGTGCATCGTCATGATCGAGACGGCAGAGGCCATCGACGACCTCGAAGCGATCCTGGCCACGGATGGCCTCGACGGCATCTACATCGGCCCGAGTGACCTTGCCCTTGCGTGTGGGTTTGGCCGCGGCACGTACAGGGATGACCCCGAGGTGGCTGCGCTCATCCAGAAGATCGTGGAAGCGTGTCGCGCAGCGGGTGTGCCGGCCGGACTGCACTGCTCGGATCCCGAAATGGGCCGCGACTGGATCGCACGCGGCGCCTCGATGGTCACGATCGCCCAGGACACGGCCCTGCTGGCCGATGGCGCGCGTGTGGCGCTACGCCAGGCGCGCGGCGGGAGTGGCGGCGGCAGCGGCAGCGGCGAGGGCGCGACGTCAGGGTCGCCGAGGCCGTATTGATCGTGAGTGGTTCGCGCAGGCCCCGCCCGGATGTGGGTCCTCCTGAGCGTGGGGACGGCAAGGTTGCAGGCACGGCGCGGCAGGGTCGCGGAGCCCGCGGCAGCGCGCCCTGAACTAACGGCGGGGGTCGATGTGGAACTTAGGCCCTGGGCCTGCGCCCGCCGGGCGTTCGCCCGCGAGAATCGCGGCGGTCGCGTCGAGACCGACAGTTGCCGCCACGAGAGGTCGCGGGTCCACCGCGCCTGTGGCGTAGAGGTCGACGGTTTCTTCGAGCCCGCCCGATCCGGACAGCACGCCAACGACGGTCACGTCGGTGATCACCAAGTCCCTGGTGTCGATCGGGCTGGGCTCTCCTGCAAGCCCCACCAGCACCACGCGGCCGCCTGGCTCCACGATGTCCACGGCCAGCGCGGGGGAGCCCTTGCTGTTGGATGCGTCGACGACGGCGTGGAAGGGGTGCGCGCGGTCAAGGGCGTCCAGGGTGGTGGTTTGCGGGAAGCCGAGGCTCCGCGCGAAGTCCAAGGAGCGCTCGGAGCGGCCCACGATGTGGACCTCGGCGCCTCGCGCCCGCGCGATCTGAGCGACAAGCAGCCCGATGGTGCCCGCGCCGATGACGAGCACGGAGTCACCCGCGTGAAGATTCGCGCCGCGCACCGACCGCACGGCGTTCCCGCCCGGTTCCACCAGCGCGCCCAGAGTGGGGTCGAAGGCGTCGGGCAGCGCGACGAGCGAGGAGGCCGGCACGGTGAGGCGTTCGGCGAGAGCTCCTGGCCATCCGTGGCGAATGCCGATCTCGTAGCGGTTCTCGCACAGGTGCTGGCGCCCGCTCACGCATCGCGAGCACGCGCGGCAACCGAGCATCGTGTCGCCGGTGACGCGACGCCCCATCCAGGACGCGTCGCTTTCGGCGCCAACCTTGACCACCCGTCCACACCATTCGTGGCCGATGCGCATGGGGAAGGCGGCGTCGCCCGATACGAGATACGCCATATCGCCCCTGTAGAACTCCATGTCAGTGCCGCAGACGCCCACGCGGTCGACCTCGACAATGACTTGGCCCACGTCGGCGACCGGTTCGGGGACATCGGCGACGGCGCCGACTCCCGGTCCCGTGATGACGAACGCGCGCATGCGGGTCCTTCCAATCGAACGTGAGGCCAACGGCTCGAGTGTAGTGACTTTCTGATAAGGCGAAGTCAATTCCAATAAACGGAATAACCAGATAGAGTCCGGTGCATGGTGAGGTCCGAAGACATTGCAGAGGAGGCCGATGCGCGGCTCGTGGGTTCCGACCGCGTCCTGGCACTTCTCATGGAGTTGGCGCGGCGCCCGGAAGGCGCGAGCCTCGACGACCTTGCGGTCGCGGTCGACAGCGCCAAGTCGACCGTCCATCGCGCGCTTGGATCGTTGACCAGGTCGGGTCTCGCCACGCGAGAGTCGCTGGGGCGATACTCGGTGGGTGACGAGTTTCTGAGGCTCGCCTTCGCGTATCAAGAGTCGCGGCCGGAGGCGGCGCGCGTCATGCCCGCCCTGCGTCACCTCGCGGAGCGCTTTGGGGAAATCGCGCACTACGCGGTGCTCGAGGGAGACGACGTGGTGTACCGCGCCAAGGTCGATCCCGCGGCGGGCTCGATACGGCTCACGTCGTACATCGGCGGGCGTAATCCCGCGCGAGCGACGGCGATGGGAAAGGCAATCCTTGCGCAGCACCTCTCGACGACGGCCGAGGCGGTTCAATGGGCGAGCGCCCATCCCGTGGAACAACGCACGCCCCGCACGCTGACGTCCCACACGCAGTGGGCCGAAGATATTGCCCGCGTGCGGGAGCTCGGATTTGCTGTGGATGACCAAGAGAACGAGCCTGGAATCAACTGCATAGCGGTGCGGGTGGTGACCCCGAGCGGCGAAGGGGCGTTGAGCGTCTCCGCGCTCGCGTATCGCACCCCGCTGTCCACGCTGATCGGCGCCGTGGACGAACTTCACGCCGCCGCCGCGTCGATCGTCTGAGCGCCGCAGCGCGGGTTGACGACGCAGCGCGGTTTGACGGCGCAGCGCGGGTTGACGACGCAGCCCCACGTCTCCCTCGCGCTTGCCTCCCGCGCGCTCGCCTCCCACCCGCTTGCCTCCCACCCGCTTGCCTCCCACCCGCGACGGGCATGGCGCATCGGCCCTTGGGTATCGAGTTAGCGTGGAGACCAGCACAGACCGAGAGCCTTGGAGACACAGTGACCGAGCCTGACCTGACCGGAATTGACATCGACACCTCGCGGCCCGTTCTGGTCACAGGGGCCACGGGCTATGTGGCCGGGTGGATCGTGAAGGGTCTGCTCGATGCGGGCGCCACGGTCCATGCCGCCGTGCGCGACCCAGGCAACGCGGCCAAGATGGGGCACCTGACGGCCCTCGCGGAGGCTGCACCCGGCACCCTGAAGCTGTTCTCCGGCGATCTCAACCAGCCTGGCTCGTACGCCGATGCAATGGCGGGTTGCGGCGTGGTCTTCCATACCGCGTCGCCCTTCACGCGTGGTGTCGAGGACCCACAGCGCGACCTCGTGGACCCGGCACTTGGCGGCACTCGCGACGTCCTCACCACCGCCAACGCCGTGGACACGGTGACCCGCGTGGTCGTCACCAGCTCGTGTGCGGCGATCTACACGGACGCGTCCGAGTGCGCCGCAGCGCCAGGGGGCCGGCTTACCGAGGACGTCTGGAACACGACCGCTTCCCTCGATTACGAGCCCTACAGCTACTCCAAGTTGCTGGCTGAGCGCGAGGCGTGGCGCCTTTTCGGCGCACAAGAGCGCTGGCGCCTCGTGGTCATCAACCCTTCACTCGTCGTCGGCCCCTCGCTCCAGCCCGACCCCACGTCGGCGAGCTTTGGAATCATGCGCCAACTCATCGGCGGGCAAATGCGAGTGGGGGCGCCGCGCGTGTCCCTTGGCACGGTCGACGTGCGCGACCTGGCCAGGGCGCACCTCGCCGCCGGTTATCTGCCCGACGCTCAAGGTCGCCACATCGTCTCTGGAGCCAGCACGGACACCCTCGACATGGGAAAGCAGCTCCGCAGGCACTTTGGGTCCAGCCTGCCGCTGCCGCGCAACGCGATACCCAAGTGGCTGTTCAAGGCGGTCGCGCCTGCGTTTGGCGTGAGCAGGCGCTACGTCGAGGGCAACGTCGACCACCCGTTTGCGGCGGACAACACCAAGTCGCAGAGGGACCTGGGCGTGACGTACAGGCCGCTCCCGGAGTCGCTCGTTGACATGGTGAACCAGATGCTGGTGCGCGATAGTGGCTGGGTGTCTTAGCTGGGTGTCTTAGCGGGGTGTCTTAGCGGGGTGTCTTAGCGGGGTCTCTCGGGCGGGCCTCTTGGCTCGTCCTCTTAGCGGTTCCTCGTGGTGGAGCCTCCCAGGGGAGCCTCTTGCGCAGCTTGGTTGCCTCATCGCACCCGACTGAATGACCGATCACGGCACCGATCGCGGCACCGATCACGGCACCGATCGCGGCACCGATCACGGCACCGATCGCGCAGCTCCTCACCGATCACATGACCCAGGGCCCGGGTCACAGGTCCCGGGCATGAAACAATCGCCACGTGACGACAACGGCGCCCCGCTCATCCTCCGCACCCACCACGGCTTCCGCATCCTCAACCGACCTGGTCGCAGCGTTGCGCGCGGCCGTCTCTGGCGAGGTCGATGCTGCGCCGCGCCGCCTGGCGGAATACAGCTCCGACGCGTCCAACTACCGTGTGGTCCCTCGGGTGGTGGTGTTCCCCCGCGACGCCGATGACGTGATCGCCGCGCTCGCTGTTTCCCGCGACGTGGGCGTCCCCGCGACGATGCGTGGCGGAGGCACCTCGGTCGCTGGAAACGCGATCGGCCCTGGCATCGTCCTGGACACGAGCCGCCACATGAACCAGATCCTCGAGATCGACGCCGACGCGAAGACCGCTCGCGTCCAGCCGGGCGTGATCCTGTCCGTGCTCCAGGACAAGGTTGCCCCTCACCAGTTGCGTTTTGGCCCCGATCCGTCGACGTCGGCGCGGGCCACGTTTGGCGGCCTGATCGGCAACAACGCGTGCGGGCCCCACGCCGTCGCGTTCGGCAAGACGAGCGTCAATGTCATTTCCCTTGACGCGATCGACGGACTTGGCCGACGCTTCACGGCTCGTGAGGGCGGCCTCTCCGCGGTCCCCGGCCTGGACGAGTTGGTCAAGGCCAACTTGGCGCTCATCCGCACCGAGTTTGGCCGCTTCGGTCGCCAGGTGTCCGGCTACAGCCTCGAGCACCTGCTGCCCGAGAATGGCGCCGATGTCGCGCGCTTCCTCGTCGGCTCCGAGGGCACCCTCGCGACCGTGCTCGAGGCGACCGTGCGCTTGGTCGACGTTCCCGCCTTCACTCTCACCGGAGTCTTCGCCTACGACGACATGCCCTCGGCGGCCGATGCCGTGGTGCCGATGCTCGCCCACAAGCCCCAAGCGGTCGAGGGTCTCGACGCGCGACTGGTGGCGCGAGTGCGCGACGCCAAGGGTGACCACGCCGTCCCAGACCTCCCGCCCGGCGCGGGCTGGCTCTTTGTTGAGGTGGGCGGGGCGGCTGCGGATGACGCGGAGGCGACGATGGCCGCGCTCGCGGCGGACTCGGGAACCACCCAGTTCAGGGTGGTGCGCGATCCCAAGGAGGCCGCCGCTCTGTGGGCGATTCGCGCCGACGGTGCGGGCCTCGCGGGCCGCAGTGCAGAGGGCAAGGAATGCTGGCCCGGCTGGGAGGACGCCGCGGTGCCTCCGGAGAGGCTCGGCACGTATTTGCGCGAGTTTGACATCCTCATGGCCTCTCACGGAGTCACGGGCGAGCCCTTTGGCCACTTTGGCGACGGCTGCATTCACGTGCGCCTGGACATCCCATTGCAGTCCGACGGGGCGCCGCTGCGTGCGTTCATGGTGGACGCGGCGGCCCTGGTGGCCAAGCACGGCGGCTCGCTCAGCGGTGAACACGGGGACGGGCGCGCGCGCTCCGAGCTGCTCCCCGCGATGTACAGCCCTGAGGCGATCCGGCTGTTCGGCGACGTCAAGGCGCTTTTCGATCCTCACGGGCTCATGAACCCTGGCGTGCTGGTCGACCCGGCGCCCCTCGACCGCGACCTGCGCCGACCGGCGGCGCCCCGCACCCCGAGCATCGGCCTGGCGCTCGAACACGACCACGGCGACATGGCTGAGGCCCTTCACCGCTGCACCGGCGTTGGCAAGTGCAGGGCCGATGAAATTGGCAAGGGCTCCGGATTCATGTGCCCCAGCTACCAGGCGACTGGCGACGAGAAGGACGTGACCCGCGGCCGCGCGCGCGTGCTGCAGGACGCCATCAACGGCTCGCTCATCGGGGGGCTCACGGCGCCAGAGGTGCGCGAGAGCCTCGACCTGTGTCTCAGCTGCAAGGCGTGCAGCGCGGACTGTCCGTCGGGCGTCGACATGGCCGCCTACAAGTCGGAGGCGCTGTACCAGACGTTTAAGGGCAAGTTCCGCCCGATGGCGCACTATTCGATCGGGTGGCTGCCTCTGTGGATGAAGTTCATCGGCTGGGTGCCGTGGCTCGTCAACGGTGTCATGGGTCTTGGGTTGGTCCGCAAGCTCATCCTGCCCATCGCGGGCCTCGACCCCAAGCGCGGGCTGCCCAAGTTCGCACCCAAGCCGTTCCACCGCACGGCTTTTGCCAAGGAGCGACGCGTGGTTGCGCTGAGTCCCGCTGGGTCGACTGCCGCCATCGGAGGACGGGTCGCCCGCGGAGGACGGGCCGGGCGCGGGTCGGGCTGGACGATGGAGGTCGCGGGATCGAACCCGGAGGTGGCGGGCGGCGCCCTCGACCCCGCCACTGCGGCTGATTCATCGAATGACATCCGCGGCAACACCGTCGTGCTGTGGGCGGATTCGTTCACCGACGGCCTGAGCCCGCAGATTCCCGAGGCGATCGTGCGCGTTCTCGAGGACGCTGGCCTGCGCGTCCTGGTGACGGCGGGCGACGCGTGTTGCGGAATCACCTGGATCTCCACGGGGCAGCTCGATGGCGCCAAGAAGCACCTGGGTCACTTGCTTGAGGTGCTCGGGCCGTTTGCGGTGAACGGCATCCCGATCATTGGCGTCGAGCCGTCGTGCACTGCCGTGTTGCGCGGGGACCTGCTCGAGTTGCTGCCCAAGGATCCGCGCGCCCGTGCGGTCGCGGCAAACACCTACACGCTCGCCGAGGTGCTCACTGGCCGCGCGCCCGTCAAGCCTCGCGAGGGCTGGCAGGTGCCGCGCCTTGACGATGTCACCGCGGTTGTTCAGCCGCACTGCCACCAGTATTCGGTCACCGGATTCACGGCCGACCGCGACCTTCTTGCTCGCGCAGGGGTCAAGGTCACCGAGGCGGCAGGTTGTTGCGGGCTTGCTGGCAACTGGGGCTACGAGAACGGCCACTACGACGTCTCTGCCAAGGTCGCAGAGAACTCGCTGCTTCCCGCGCTGCGCGACGCGGGGCTCGTCGGGGGAGAGGTGCCCGAGGGTGTCGTCTACCTTGCCGACGGCGTGAGCTGCCGCACTCAGGTGGACGACTTGGTTGGCGTCGAGGGGCTGCACATCGCGGAACTCCTGGCCGCACGGATCGGCGGCCGCGCGCGGTAGCGGCCCGTGTCATCCACCCCCGCGCGCCGCACCACCCCCGCGCGCCGCACTACCAACCCCCGCGCGCCGCACCGCCGCCTACGCGGCGACCTGCATCCGCGCTCGGCCGCCAAGTCGCGGGCTCTGCGATGGGTCGACGGACGGGGGCGCGGTGATCCACACGTGGCCGTCGCGTATTTCGATCTGCCAGCCGTCTCGGTGCACGCGGTGGTGGCACCCGGTGCATAGCAGAACGCCGTTGTCGAGGTCGGTCTTGCCAAGATGTCGGTCCCACCACCGAATGTGGTGAGCCTCGCAATACGACGGCGGCGCGTGGCACATCGCGCACCCTCCGTCGCGCTCCACGAGTGCGAGGCGTTGGGCCCGCGTGAACAGTCGCTGTGCGCGCCCCATGTCGAGGATTTCGGATTCGGCGCCCAGCACCAAGGGGATGATTTCAGCGTCGGCGGCCATCGCGCGTAGTGCGCCCACGATCAGCGGCGTGGTGATGTTGTCGCTCTCACCAAGGCCAATGCCTGTCCGCATTTCGTCAAGCCCGACGCGTACCAACACGGTGGTGCTCACGCCGGACGTCGGCTCATCGCAGGCCATGCCGTGGCGCGCGAGGCTCACGAGTGCGTCGGCGCGAATTTGCCCGACGCTGCGGGTGTCGGCGGTGAAAGGGTCACGGTCGCGTCGGCGCCGAAACGCATCCTTCACCTGGGCTTCGAGCCAGGCAACCACGGGCGCCGCGGAGGGTGGGTCGAGCCTGGCTTGGATGAGCACCATGCCGTCGGAGTCATCGCTGATGGACACGTGGCGCGCCTCGCATTGGCGGCGCTCTCGCTCTTCCCACGCGACCGGATTGGAACTCGCCTGGAGACGCTGGCACACGCGCCGCAACTCGCCGAGGTCGAGGTCGCGTGCCCGCGCGACGAGCCGCCCTTCCATGGAGGAGGCATCCTCGCCCACAGCGTCCAAGGTGCGCGCGACGAGAGCTGCGGCCGACGCGCCGATGTCGCCCGCAGCGAGGCACGCGGCAAGAACCGGGTAGGCCGGCGACGAGGACGCCGACGCGACGTTGTCGGTGGTGGCGTCGTTCAGCGTCGGGCTAGCGGCGAATGCGCGGCCGGCGTCGATCAGATGTGCGGCGTCGCGAAGGGAGCCCCCGGTGGCGTGGGCGACCATGCGGCCCGGCGACGAGAAGCCGTGCTCTCGCGAAAGCCCGCTCGCGCCCAGCTCGGGAGCGGACCGCCGGCCTACTTCGAATGCGAGCGCCGCGAGCATCGCCTCCGTTGTGCGGCGCACGAGCGCGGCGGCCCCCTGCGCGGCAACCAACTCGCCGGGCTCGAGTGCCGCGACCGCGCGCCCCTCGAATGCCGCAAGCGACTCGAGGGCTGCGGCAATGGCGCCGGTGGAAATCTCCATGGACCTAGTCAATCAGGAGGATCTGACAAATGGGGTCAAACGGTATCAAATAGTGGAATGTTGCAGGCGTCGCGGCCTGGGTACGACGCGCCCCGGACGCCCCCCGACGCCCCCCCGACGCCCCCCCGACGCCCCCCCGACGCCCCACCGACGGCCCCCCGACGGCCCCCGACGCCCCACCGACGGCCCC
>JBBRWX010000021.1:0-41353 GCA_038248935.1 Actinomycetales bacterium | reverse complement strand
GCGCGACCCCTCCAGGTAACGCGCGCATCAACTCAAGGAGATCCATCGTGGCAGCAAACTGCGACGTCTGCGGCAAGCACCCGTCCTTCGGTAACTCAATCTCGCACTCCCACCGCCGCACGTCGCGTCGCTGGAACCCGAACATCCAGCGCGTGCGCGCCGTCGTTGCGGGTACGCCCAAGCGCCTGAACGTGTGCACCTCGTGCCTCAAGGCCGGCAAGGTCACCAGGCACGCGTAAGTCTTTCGGACTCACCAACGTGTGAGTTCCGCGCATCACGGGCGTCTTCCTTTGGGAGGGCGTCCGTTTGTGCGTTCCGCGCCGAAACGGCGCCTCTCCGGTACGGATTGAGCCACCACACCGGCAAACCACCCAGAATCCGGTACGGATTGAGCCACTGCGCCTAGAGAACTAGCGGCTCTCCCTCTTCCCACGCATCAAACGCGCGCACCGCACGCTCCCTGCCCACCTCGATCATGTCCTTGGCGCGGTGGAAGTCGAGAGTTCCGCATGAGTCGAGCGGCACGTTGACGAGCACATCGGGAGGGTAGCCCGCGAGTCTGTACCGCCTGATCGCCTCTTGCATCAGGTTGAGCGAGCGGTCCACCACGTCGAGCGTGTTCATGCGCAACACGTGCTGGTTGTCCGGCAGGCCATCATCGCCACGACCGAAGGCAGGCACGAGCGCCCGGAGTGTTGGCTCGATCATGTGAGGCAGGTTGGGGAACTTCACCTTGGGAAACTTGATGCCAGTGAAGACCTCCTCGCGCGCATGGGCGGTCGTCACCGAGGGGCCCGCGAGGTTAACCGCGATAATCGCGTCTGCATGGACATTGGCAAGCGGCGCGACGGGCACGGGATTGAGCAGCCCGCCGTCCGCGAGCACCATCCCATTGCGCGCCACCGGGGTGAAGACGGTGGGGATCGCAATCGATGCGCGCATCGCTTGGATCATCGGACCCGACGTGAACCACACCTCGCGCTGAGTCACCAGGTCAACGGCAACCGCCGTGTAGGGCATGCGGGCGTCCTCAATCGCAACATCGCCCAGGTGGTCCTTGACCTTGGACATCACCTTGGACGCGCGCAACACGCCCGCGCCACGTAAGCCTGGATCCATGAGCCTCATCACGTCGCGCCTGCCTAGATTGACGACCCAGTCCCGATAACTCTCCATCCCGCCGCCCACGTAGAGGCCGCCAATGACCGCCCCCATCGAGGTTCCGGCGACGCCCACGATTTCCCATCCGCGCGCCTCGATCTCCTCGATGACGCCGATGTGCGCGTAGCCACGCGCGCCCCCCGAACCGAGGGCTAGGGCGATGCGGCGGGGCTTGTTGGCGTCGCTCGTGCTCATGTGATCTCCTCTGGGTCGTTGACCGCGCGCCAACCAAGATTTGCATATCGGCGCCACTCGACTTCCGCCGACGTCGCGGCGGGGCTGTCTCGGAGCCACACCGTCTCGTCTGGACCCCATCCTGCAATGACGGACGCCGTGCCATCAGACACGTCGATGCGCGTCGTCGCCGCCGCGAGATATCCAGAGATCGTGAGATGAACCGCCTCCCAATCCGCGGCCATCGCCTTCCAGTCGGGGATCACCCACCGGTCGCTACGGCCGATCGAATCGCGCCACAGGTAATCCCTCGAGGCCGTCACGTCGAGCGGATAGTCCTTGCACAGGCGCGCCCACGCGACAGCATCGGTGATCTCATAGGTCTTCGCAGGGGGCACGCCCACGGAAGTAGCGCTCGCGGCCATGGGCCCACTCGAGTCTTCCTCAAGGTAAAGTCCCGTGGGCCCAAATCCGTGCCATGCAGACGACGAGTGGGTGAGGTAGCCAGGCGGCTTCGACCACCAGGGGCCACCTCCCACCTCGCCCCGCTGACGACGCTCCACGTAACCGAGCTCCTCCGTCTCGACTGCGTCGCGCCACGCCGCCAGTGCGTCGGAGGGCGCGAGTACCGGATCGGACCCAAGGCGGCCGTCCTTCCTGTCGAGCACCCACTGGTGGGCCCGGGCCGGCGCCGCCCAACCGCTCGCGAACGGCGAGGCCGCCACGAGCTCAGCCAACGGCGTAAGTGCGGCGCGCACGGCGTCTGATGCGACGACGGCCTCACTCCCATCGGGCGGCTGCCACACCTTTGCGTCGTCTACCGAGCGGGAGAGCGCCTCGACGAGCGCGGCCTGGCCGATGCCCGGCGCCGGTGCGGCGGTGATCGCCGCAGCGAGCTCGTCAGGCGCCACAGGCCGGCGCATCTCACGCTGCGCGATAGCCCGCTCGCGGCGGATTCGCGCTGGGTCGACGAGCCCCCATGCGCCAGGGGTGTTGGGCGCACGCATGTAGACCATGGGCGACGTCCCGCGATCCGCGGCGGAATCTGCGCGCATCATGAGGGTGCGAATCGCGACGTCGTCGAACAGGTGCACCAACAGCCCGCGCCCTCGCGGTCCGGCAAGCAATGCGGTGGCGTCGAGGGTCATGATTTCGATCCTACGCTGACCCGTCAGGCGCCAAAGTGGTCCCAGCCGAGCGATTCGGGGACCGCGCCGTCGACCCGAATTCCCTGGTATTCGTCCACCACGGCACCGACTACGGTCCAGCCATCCGGCAACAGAGACCCCAATGGGAACGTCGCTAACAGGCAGTGGTCCTCTCCCCCTGTGAGCGCCCACGGCAGGGGCTCCACGTCCAGCAACACGGCCGCTTCACACGCCGCAGGGTGTACAGGCACCGCGGCGCTCTCGATCTGGATGCCCACATCGGATGCCCTCGCGATGCGAGAAGCGTCGCGCAACAGGCCATCGGAAACATCCATCATGGCCGTGGCGCCGCGCAACGCGGCCTCGAGCCCCGCACCGATGGCGGGACGCGGGCGCCGGAATAGAGCGACAGCCTCAAGGTCCAATCCCAGGTCCGCTGTCAATAGCGCCAGCCCCGCCGCGGCCGCACCAAGCGGCCCGGACACCGCGACGACGTCGCCCGCAGCCGCATCGCCGCGCGTGATGACCTCCAGCCCGTGTGTCTCGCCCAAGACGGTCACAGAGATCGCGATCTCGCTCGCCCCGGACAGGTCGCCTCCCACTACGCCCACGCCGTGAGGCTCGCATGCCTCGCGCAGCCCGTCGGCAAACCCGAGCACCCAGTCGACGTCCAGCGAGGCAGGGGCCGCGAGCGTCACCTGCAGCGCGGTCGGGACCGCGCCCATCGCGTCGATGTCCACAAGGTTTTGCATCGCGGCGCGCCAGCCAACATCGGCGGCGGTCGACCAGTCGGTGCGGAAGTGCCTGCCCTCAATGAGGACGTCGGAAGAGACCACCAGGTCGCCGTCCACGGAAAGCACCGCGGCATCGTCGCCTGGGCCGAGGATGGTCACGTCCGAGGTGGGAAGCCTGGGGGTAAAGAGCGCGAGAAGCGCGTCTTCTCCCAGCTCACCGATCGTGGTCACGGGCAAAGCCTACGGTGAGTCGAGGTCACACACTTCACGTGTTCGCGTCGTGACTGGAACCCGGCCTAGGCTGTTGTCATGCCTTCTCTCGGCGGTGCGGCGCGCAGCCTGCCTACTGCGACGCTCCTTTCCTGTGTCGTTCTCGTCGGGGCCTCTGCCTGCACCGCACCGGTCGTGATCGACCCTGCGCCTTACGCCGGCGATCCCCAATGCGCGTCCGTCATGCTCGGCATTCCCGACGTGGTGGGCGGGCTGTCGCTCAGGCCCACGTCTTCTCAAGCGACTGCTGCATACGGCACGTCCGCGATGATCGTGGTGCGCTGTGGAGTCGAGCCCCCTGGTCCATCGAGCGAGCGTTGCGTGGCGATCGACACGCCATCCGCGTCCCAGGACTGGCTCGTCACAGAGAACGACACCTCGTGGATGGCGGTATCGTTTGGCCGCTCACCCTCCACGGAGGTGGTCATCCCCAAGATCAGGGCCGACAAGGCCGTGGGCGAGATCTTGGCGCAACTGAGCCCAGCTGCCGCTCAAGCGGACTCGAACGGGCTCATGTGCCGATAGAGGTATGAGGCATGGGGGGCATGAGGCACCGTGCCCCACTCGACCCCTAGCGAAGCCCCAGCGGCCTGTGAAGCGCCGCCTGTAACAACTCGTCGACCAACTGGGAGTACGTCAGGCCAGCCGAGGCCCACATCCGCGGGTACATGCTCGTGGGCGTAAAGCCCGGCATCGTATTGATCTCGTTGACGGTGATGGTGCCGTCTTCCGCGTAGAACATGTCAACACGAGCGATTCCCTCAGCCGACACGGCCGCGAAGGCCCGCGCGGCAAGGTCCCTGATGCGCGACGCATCGGCCGCAGGAATGTCGGCAGGGCAATCGAGCCGGACCGCTCCCGCGTCAAAGTACTTCGCGTCAAAGTCGTAGAAGGCGTGATCGCCGACCTTGACGATCTCGCCGGGAGGCGAGGTGCGCACGCCCTCGCGCGCGCCAAGGACCGCGGTCTCGATCTCGCGTCCGGCGATCGCGGCCTCGATGAGCACCTTGGGGTCGTGCTTCACGGCATCCGCGAGAGCTGCGTCCAGAGCGTCCCACGAATCCACACGTGAAATGCCCATGCTCGACCCAGCGCGCGCCGGCTTCACGAACACCGGCAGCCCGAGTGCCTCGATCTGCTCTCGCCGCGCAGTGGCCTGCTCTCCCGGCATGAGTACGACATCGGCGGCCACTGGCAGCCCCGCCGCCCTAAACGCGGCCTTCATGAACTGCTTGTCCATCCCAACGGCCGACGCGAGAACCCCAGCGCCGACGTAGCGGACATCGAGCAACTCGAGAGCACCCTGGATGGTTCCGTCCTCACCCCACGGACCGTGGAGCACGGGGAATGCCACATCTACCAGAGCCAACGGTGTCACATGCCCGCCGGTCTCGACGCTCCACTGCCGGTCACCCGCGACCGCGGGGAGCAACACGCGTCGCTCCGTGGGCTCCACGTGAGTCATGTGGCCCTCGCGCAGGGCCCACTCCGCAGGGTCGTCGCTTTGGACCGTCCACGAACCATCGCGGCCAATGCCCACTGCAAGGACGTCCCAGCGGTCACGATCGATCGCGCCAAGCACACCACCCGCGGTGGTGCACGAGACCTCGTGCTCCGACGACCGCCCGCCAAAAAGCACCGCGACGGTGCCACGCGACGTCATGTACCCTCCGCCTTGCGGGGGCGTGCCAGAAGTGCGCCGAGCACGGTCTCCTTGGGCTCGCCCGCGTGAAGCATCGCAACGACCGCATCGCAAATCGGAACGTCGACGCCGTGGGTCCTGGCAAGCTCCTGGATCGATTGGGACGTGGTGACGCCCTCTGCCGTTCCGCCCGTTGTCGCGATCGCGTCGGCGAGGGAAGAACCACGACCGATATGAGCGCCAAGGGTGTGATTACGGGACAGGGGGGACGCGCATGTCGCGATCAGGTCGCCCATGCCAGCAAGCCCCGAGAAGGTGTCTGGCTTCGCGTCGAGGGCGAGGCCGAGCCGAGTGATCTCGGCGAGGCCCCTCGTCATGACCGTGGCCGTCGTGTTGTGGCCAAAGCCCATGCCGTCCGCGATGCCAACGGCCACGGCGATGATGTTCTTGTAGGCCCCGCTCAGCTCGACGCCCATGACGTCGGTATTGGTGTACGGACGGAAGTACCCCGACGCCGTGGCCCGAGCGACGACCTCGGCCGTTGCCTCGACCTCGGAAGCGACAACGGTGGCGGTGGGCTGCTTGGTCGCGATCTCCTTGGCCAGGTTGGGCCCTGACACCACCGCAATGCGCGACGCGTCGACCAACCACGCCTCACTAAGAACCTGGCTCATGCGCTGGTGAGTTCCACGCTCGATACCCTTCATGAGCGACACGACCACCGCGTCGGGCGCGAGCGCGTCGGCAAAGGGCATCACGATGGTGCGCACGCGCTGAGAGGGCAGTGCGACCGCAACAAGCTGTGCGCCGTCGAGCGCCGACGCCGCATCCAGCGTGGCCCGCACGGCCTCGGGAAGGCTCACACCAGGCAAGAATCGGGAATTGCGACCGGTGCCGTTGACCTCGTCCACAACGTCGGCATCGCGCCCCCACAGGTACACCTCGCAACCGGCATCGGCAAGGACCGCAGCGAACGTCGTTCCCCATGCTCCCGAACCAAAAACCGCCGCGCGCATCACGCCTTGTGCTTTCGCATGTCGTAACGCTCGGCTGGCGCCGTCTCGCCGCGCATCTGTTCGACCATCATGGTGAGAGTGTCCATGATGCGCTTACTCGCCTCTCGCAGCTTGTCGTTGTCGAGAGGCTTTTCGCGCAGGTCATCGAGATAGATGGCGGGTCCAGCCTTGATTGTCACCATCTTGCGGGGGAAGGGATGCACGCGCTTGCTGTAGCGGCCCAGCAGCTTGTGGGCGCCCCACTGCGCCACAGGGATCACGGGTACCCCCGTTTCCAGCGCCATGCGCGCCGCCCCCGTGCGCGCCATCATGGGCCACAGGTCGGGATCGCGTGTCAGGGTGCCCTCGGGAAAGATCGCGATCACATCGCCTTTCAGCAGCACCTTCATGCCGGTGTCCACCGCATCCTTGGCGCGCACCGTGCCGCGGTGCACCGGAATCTGGTCGGTCTTGCGCAGAATCATGCCGATGAACGGCAACGAAAACAGGGTGGACTTGCCCAAGAAGTGCGGTGGGTAACCGGAGTTGTACAGGAAGTGCGCAAGCGTCAGCGGATCCGCGTACGTCACGTGGTTCGACACTGCGATGAACCCACCCGCGGCTGGCATGTCGTCCTGGCCGTGCCAGTCCTTGCGCGTCACGCAACGCAACACGCCGCGAATGAGACCCGCAACGGTGCGGTAGAGCAATGAACTCGACGAGCGCAATGGAATGCGACGGGCCATGACTACGAACCCTCGACGTTCGCGCCGAGCGAGGCAAGCTTGTTGCGGAAGCCCTCGTAGCCCCGGTCGATGAGGCCGATGCCCGACACGTTCGAGGTGCCTTCCGCCGCGAGCGCGGCGATGAGGTGCGAGAAGCCGCCACGCAAGTCAGGAACCTCGATGTCGGCGGCATGCAACGGGGTAGGTCCACTGATGACGGCCGAGTGCTTGAAGTTGCGCTGCCCAAAGCGGCATGTCTTGTCGCCAAGGCACTCCTTGTAGAGCTGCACGTTTGCACCCATCTTGACGAGAGCATCGGTGAAGCCAAAGCGGTTCTCGTACACCGTCTCGTGCACGATGCTGAGGCCCTTGGCCTGCGTGAGCGCGACCACGAGCGGCTGCTGCCAATCGGTCATGAAGCCAGGGTGCACGTCCGTCTGGAGCGCAATCGACTTGAGGTCCTTGCCGGGGTGGAAGAAGCGGATGCCGTCTCTCGCGACGTCGAATTCGCCTCCCACCTTGCGGAACACGTTTAAGAACATGCCCATGTGCCGCTGCTGGGCGCCGTGGACAAAGATGTCGCCCTTGGTCGCGAGCGCGGCGGCGGCCCACGAGCCCACCTCGATGCGATCGGTCAGCGAGTAATGGTCGTAGCCGCGCAGAGTCTTGACGCCCTCGATCGTGATCGACCTGTCGGTATCCACCGAGATGATGGCGCCCATCTTCTGGAGAAGGTCGATCAGGTCCTTGATCTCAGGCTCGACGGCCGCATTGTGAAGAGTGGTCACTCCCTCGGCCAGGACGCCTGTGAGAAGTAGCTGCTCCGTGGCACCCACCGAGGGGAACGCCAACTCGTACTTGATGCCCTTGAGCCCGTTCTTGGCGGTGAGGTACAGGCCGTCTGGTCCCTCGGACACCGTCGCGCCAAACTTGGTGAGGATGTCGAGGTGGAAGTCAATAGGCCGGTCGCCGATGCGGCAACCACCCAGGTCGGGGATGACCGCCTCGCCCCGCCTGTGCAACAGAGGACCGCACAGCAGGATCGGGATGCGGGAGGAGCCCGCATGGGTCGCAATCTGCAAGGCATCGGCCGGCGTCAGCGTGCTCGTGTCCATCGCCAAGTCGCCCGACTCCACGTCGTAGTCGACCGCGACTCCGTGCAAACGCAACAAGTCCGACACGACTTTGACGTCGCGAATCTGAGGAACGTTTCGCAAGAACGAGGGGGTCGAGCCGAGTAGCGCGGCCACCATGGCCTTGGACACAAAATTCTTGGCGCCTCGAACGGCAATCTCGCCGTTGAGTGGCTTTCCGCCAGTGATCCGAATGGAATCGCTCATGGCCCTATCTTCGCCTATGCGACGTGCGGCGCAGAACTCGCCGCGCTTACACGCGGGACCGGTGGGTACGTGGGAAACTCGAGGCATGACGATCGAGCCCCCCACCGACGCTCGGCAGCACGCGTGACGCAGCGTCTGGGCGCGCGTGCAATCTTCGCGGGGCTCAGCACCGTGGATATTGTCCAGTTGGTTGAGCGCCTCCCCGCCGCAAACGAAAAGGTCGTCTCCCTCGACTTTTTGGTGGCGGCCGGAGGCCCCGCAGCAAACGCCGCGGTGGCGTTCGCTCATTGCGGTGGAGAGGCGTCGCTCCTGACAGCCCTGCCTCATCACTCGCTGACTTCGCTGCTCACCTGGGACCTCGAGGCGCACGGCGTCGCGGTATCTGTAGGCGGCACCTACGACGGCCCGCCGGTCACCGCGTCGATCCTTGTGACGCGAGCGACGGGCGAGCGCGCCGTCGTCTCCCCCGCGGGGGCCCCACGTGACGTTGTCGCAAACGACTCACCCCCGCCGGCGCTCGAGGGCGTTGGCGTGGTGCTGATCGATGGCTACTTCCCGACAATCTGCGTGCCGCTCGCGCGCGCGGCCCGTGAGCGCGGGATCCCGGTGATCTTGGATGCGGGGAGCCACAAGTCGCACACCGAGGAACTGCTTCAGCACGTAGATGTGGCGGTCGTCTCCGAAAATTTCGCTCCGCCAGGTGTGGCCGCCGACCCGGTGAGCGTGCTTGCATACCTCGTCGATCGTGGCCCCACCTTCGCCGCAGTCACTCGCGGGCCAAGGGCCATCGCTTTTCGAGCCCCGACGACGCGTGGAGGCGTCGCCGTGGATCCCGTCACGGTGGCGGACACTCTGGGCGCGGGCGATTTTTTCCATGGCGCGCTGGCCCACGCGGTCGCACGCCATGGGCTGGTCGAGGCCAGCTTTCCGCAGGACCTCGCATGGGCGAGCCGAGTGGCGGGGGCGTCGCTCGGCACCTTCGGTACCCGCGCCTGGCTGACCGGCGCGCCCTAAGGGGCGGTGACGAAGATGTTGAGAAGTTCAGGGCGGTGAGCATGCACCAGCACGGCAAACACCACGGCGTCGAACAGGAGATGCACCGTGATGACGTACGGCAGCGACTTCGCCCACGAGAAGATCCAGCCTTGGATGAGCGCGAAAGGCACGGTCAGCACCGGCCCCCACTCCCTGTACCCCAGTTCCCACAGGAACGAGACGAAGACCATGGCCTGCAACCCGTTGGCGAGCCACACGGGAAAGTGACGATGTAGCAGCGCAAACACGGTCGCGACAAAGAACAACTCGTCCCAGATTCCCACGGCGTTGACGCCGACAAAGAGCCGCGCAATCTCGTTCGCGCTCGTCACGTCTGGCCAGTTGCGATAGGCACCGGAGCCAATGAAGTAGTACGGCAAAATCAGGTAGCCCGCGACGATGACCACACCGATGTACGCCCACTGGGTCCGCGTCCACGGCCAGCCCCACCGCATCGAGAACCGGATGATGCGCTCGCCCGCCACCCATCGTGAGATCGCGTACGGGACCAGGACCGCAAGGCCAAGCACCACGGCAAATCGCGCAACGCCCACATCGGACAGGTCAGCCTTGAGCGAGATGGTGGAGATGATCACCTGGCCGAGCGCGATCAGCGCGAGGTGTCGCGCGAGAAGGCGGTCGAATCCCCATGCGAGCATCACGCCCGCGACGAGCGGCACATAGCCCCACGGTCGCACATGCACGGCGAAGAGCAGCACGGCCGCTCCGCACACGAGCACGGCCGCCGCGACTCGCCCGGCATCGAACGCGGTACGCCCAAGCTCTGGTGCCACCTCGGCTCGCGCGTCGTCGATCGTTGATTCCGCCATGCCCCATTCAAGCAAAGATCCGCCGAAAGTCACCCCCCGGCGGCTCTGACCCGTGACCCGTGACCCGTGACCCGTGACCCGTGACCCGTGACCCGCACCGAACCACAATGCGGGGCGACATTCGAGGAACCACACTTCAGGAGCGTCAGGTGCCGAACCACACTGAGAAGCGCCACACCGCCAGCGCTCCCTGCGAGTGGTTCACACACGGCATGTTGCCTTTGGGATTGGTTCGTAGCGTCGGGCGCTACGACACGGGCGCCGGGACACGAGCGCCGGGACACGAGCGCCGGGACACGACCTCTACGACGCGGGCACCAGCCACTCCCCGCGGGCGGTGAGCCGCGCGTACCGCCAGCCCAGGGTCGCGGCCCGCATCACGTTCAAGGCGAGGAACGCCGCCCACAGCGAGCCATTCACGAGGTGGCCGGTCACAGACGCCAGGACAATGGTCGGCACGAACACTCCCAGCACACTCGCCGCCATGGAGAAGACCATGTCGCGCGCTCGGCCGGTGCCCAGGAACACCCCGTCGAGCATCCACGCAGCCCCTGAGACGATCGGCAAAGCCGCGGCCGCCCACCACGTGTGACGCGCGGCCTCCGTGACGCCAGGGAGGTCGGTGAGTGCCGCGAGGATCCCTTCGCGGCCCACCCAAAAGGTCAAGGTCAGGAACAGTGCAATCGCTCCGCCGGCGATGGAGGTGGCTGCAAAGGCTCGGTGAAAACCGGCAACGTCCCTTGCGCCGATGCGGTCGGCACCCATCGTCTCCGCAGCGGTGGCGTAGCCGTCGAGCGCGTACGACGCGAGGTACATCATTTGCAACAAGATCGCGTTTGCCGCGAGCACGTCGTCGCCGAAACGAGAGCCCATCGAGGCGACCACGGCGATGGCGCCCATCAACAGCGCGGACCGCATGACCAGCCGCGAGTTCATCGCCATGAGCGCGCGCCAACCGGTGCGCAGGTGCGCCCCGCGCCAATGCAGCAACTGTGCCCAGCTCTCGGGCCCGAGCGCGCGACGCAACAAGAACACCGCGAGCGCCGCACCCAGCCACTCCGCGCCAAACGTCGCCCACGCCGCGCCCCTGGCCCCGTACCCGAGCGCACCCACGGCGATGAGGTCGCCCACGACGTTTGCCCCCGCGACCGTCGCGGCCACGTAGAGCGGCGTGCGCGTGTCTTGGGCGCCGATGAAATAGCCGATGATCACGAGGGTCACCAGCACCCCCGGAAGCGACAGTCCCCGAATAAGCGCGTAGTCCGCCGCGACCGGTCCGGCCGCAGCGCCCTGCGCAAGCAAGCGCACGATGAGCGGTACCGCGAGCCATTGGAGCGCGAGCCACGCAGCGCCAAGTGCTCCCGCCATCGCCAATGCCCGCTGAAGGTGGCCTACGGCATCGACCGGTTTGCCCGCACCCAAAGCCCGCCCTACCAGCGACGTCGTTCCCGGGCGCAAGAAGGAGAAGGCCCAAAAGATCGTGGCGATCACGGCCGCCCCGAGCCCGACTGCGCCCATGTTCACTGCATCGGAAAAGTGCCCAAGCATCGCGGTATCGATCAACCCGACGACGGGCACGGCGACGTTTGACGCGATCGCGGGCAGTGCCAACTTCCGCGCCCGGGCGTGCGGAAGGGAGACCAAGAGCTCGCGCGCAGACGAGGCCAACCGACTAGGCGACGGGGCGCGCGGCGACGATGTCTTGCTTGGGCTCCGTCTTGGCGGGCAGCGTCTTGGGGCGCCACCCCTCGCGCGTGCCCTCGAATGCCGTGATGTCTGCCTCGTGCTTGAGGGTCAGGCCGATGTCGTCCAGGCCCTCCATGAGGCGCCAGCGCACGTAGTCGTCGATCTCGAACGGCACGGTGAGCTCCCCGCACGTGACCGTCTTGTCCTCGAGCGACACGGTGACCTCGCGGCCGGGCTCGGATTCGAGCACCTTCCACAACAGTTCGACGTTCTCCTGGGTCACGATGCCTGTCAGCAGGCCCTGCTTTCCGGCATTGCCGCTAAAGATGTCGGCGAAGCGCGAGGCGAGCACCACCTTGAAGCCGTAGTCCTTGAGCGCCCACACGGCGTGCTCGCGCGAGGAGCCGGTGCCGAAGTCGGGGCCCGCGACGAGCACGGAGCCGTGCGTGTACGCGTCCTGGTTGAGGATGAAGTCCTGGTCACCTCGCCATGCGGCGAACAGCGCGTCCTCGAAGCCGGTGCGCGTCACGCGCTTGAGGTACACGGCCGGAATGATCTGGTCGGTGTCCACATTGGAGCGGCGCAGCGGGACGCCGACGCCGGTGTGGGTAGTGATCTTCTCCATGGCGTTTTCTCCTTACACCAGCGCCGCGGGGGCGTTCGTTGCCGGGACGTCGTCGAGGTCGTCGAGGCTGGACAGTGTGCCACGGATCGCCGTGGCAGCCGCGACCAGCGGAGAGACGAGGTGCGTGCGACCGCCCTTGCCCTGCCTGCCCTCAAAGTTGCGGTTCGAGGTCGAGGCGCTGCGCTCCTGAGGCTTCAGTTGGTCCGGGTTCATGCCGAGGCACATCGAACACCCGGCGTTGCGCCACTCGGCACCGAAGTCGAGGAACACCTTGTCGAGGCCCTCGGCCTCGGCCTGCAGACGCACGCGTGCCGAGCCTGGAACCACGAGGAAGCGCGTGTTTGGCGCCTTGGTGCGGCCCTTGATGATCTCCGCCGCTGCGCGCAGGTCCTCGATGCGGCCGTTGGTGCATGAGCCAAGAAAGACCGTGTCGATCGCGAGGTCGCGAAGCGGCGTGCCGGGAGTGAGACCCATGTACGCGAGGGCGTTAGCGGCCGCCGTCTTGTCCTGCTCGTCGGCGAAGTCATCGGGGCTGGGGACGTTCGCGCTGAGCGGCAGTCCCTGCCCAGGGTTGGTGCCCCACGTGACGAAGGGCTCGAGGTCCGAGGCGTTGAGGTCTACCTCGGTGTCGAACGCCGCGTCGTCGTCCGTGACGAGCGTCTTCCAGTAATCGACGGCCGCGTCCCAATCTGCGCCCTCGGGCGCGTGCGGGCGTCCCTTGACGTACTCGAAGGTGGTCTGGTCTGGCGCAATCAGGCCCGCGCGGGCGCCGGCCTCGATCGACATGTTGCACACGGTCATGCGCGCTTCCATCGAGAGCGAAGTGATCGCATCGCCACGGTATTCGAGCACGTAGCCCTGTCCCCCGCCCGTGCCGATCTTGGCGATCACGGCCAGGATGATGTCCTTGGCCGTGCTGCCCTTGGGGAGCGTGCCATTCACGTTGATGGCCATCGTCTTGAACTTGCCAAGTGGCAGCGTCTGCGTGGCGAGCACGTGCTCGACCTCGGAGGTGCCGATGCCGAACGCCAGCGCGCCGAAGGCACCGTGTGTGGACGTGTGGGAGTCTCCGCACACCACCGTCATGCCCGGCATCGTGAGCCCAAGCTGAGGGCCAACGACGTGCACGACGCCCTGGTCCGCATCGCCGAGCGAGTGGATGCGGACGCCGAATTCCTTGGCGTTGTCGCGCAGCGTCTGGATCTGGATGCGGCTGGTCTCGTCCGCGATCGGCAGGTCGATGTCGAGCGTGGGCGTGTTGTGGTCCTCTGTCGCGATCGTGAGATCGGGACGTCGCACTGTGCGGCCCGCGATCCGAAGGCCCTCAAAGGCCTGCGCGCTCGTGACCTCGTGGCACATGTGGAGGTCGATGTAGATGAGGTCGGGCGCTCCGTCCTGGCCTTCGGTGACCAGGTGGTCGTTCCACAACTTCTCTGCGAGGGTTGTTCCCATGTGCTCCTCCTTCGCATTGACCTCGACATCTCACGATGCGAGACGGTAGTATCGCTCTATGGACAATCATAGCGGTGTTGGCGTTATTGACAAGGCCTCGGCGATCCTCGGCGCACTCGAGCACGGACCGGCCACGCTCGCCGATCTCGTCGAGACCACTCACCTCGCGCGCCCGACGGTTCACCGTATCGCCGTCGCACTCGAGTACCACCATCTTGTCGGTCGCGACGCGTCGGGAGCCTTCGTTCTCGGCCGCCGTTTCAGCCAGCTGGCGGCCACCGTCGGCGAGGACCGGCTCGTCTCCGCGGCGCAGCCAGTCCTCACCGTCTTGCGCGACCGCACGGGAGAATCGAGCCAGCTCTACCGAAGGCACGGCTCCGTACGCATCTGCATGGCGGCCGCCGATCGTCCCGTCGGCCTGCGCGACTCGATCCCTGTGGGTACCACGATGACGATGCAGGCCGGATCGGCCGCCCAGATCTTGCTCGCGTGGGCCGAGCCTGACGTGATGCACGCGGCGCTCGCGGGAGCCCGCTTCACCGTGGCGGACCTGGCGAAGGTACGCAAGCACGGCTACGCGGAAAGTGCGGGCGAAAGGGAGTCGGGAGTCAGTTCCGTGTCGGCTCCCGTATGGGGCACGGCGGGTACCGTGATCGCTGCCGTGTCCATCTCCGGACCCATCGAACGGCTGACTCCCCACCCGGCCGCCGTGCACGCCCACGCCGTTGTCGACGCCGCACAGCAACTGTCCGAAGTCCTCCGTCGCTCCGAACGGTAGGGGCGTCGGCGCTCAGGTGCGAGAGAGCGTTCATGTCGCAAACTACCTGGTATGGTCGCGCTCTCTTCTTGCAAACTACCTGATAGAGTCACGCTTTTCTCCCCGAACCGGTTCAACGGCGACGCCTCGATTCGATTCCTGCTAGCGTCCCTTTTGCGAGCAATGTGGCTCGCGGCTGAGGAGCCGACATCGGACAACCGAAAGGTTCACACGTGTTCACAGCGACGTTGACACGCGCCTCCCTGGCCGCCGTTGGTGCGGCCCTCATCACCGCAGTGACGCTCACTCCTGCGTCTGCCGACGTCTCGAACGGCGACTTTGGCGCCGGCGATGCCGGCTGGTTTAGCTATGGCTTCAGTTCCCCGAGTTTCGAAGGCGGGCAGTTCTGTGGGGTCGCTCCGGGCGGCACCTCGAACCCCTGGGACATTGGCGTGGGTCAGAACGGCCTGACCCTCCCCGCTGGCGACTACGTGTTCAGTTTCGACGCGTCCGGTGCCGGTCCGGTGCGCGCGATCGTTGCTCAGGACGGCGGCGCGTACGCCGTGTACTCGGAGGTCAATGCAATTCCGGGCAGCACCATGGTCCACTACGAGGTGGGATTCACCCTCGCTAGCGACGCGGTCGACCCGCAGGTTGCCTTCCAGGTGGGCGGTGCGTCGAGCGACTTCACGTTCTGCGTCGACAACGGGTCCGTGGCAGCGCCCGGCGTCCAGTTCGTCACCAACGGAGGCTTCGACGCCGGCCTCGACCCATTCGCCCAGTACGGCTTCGCCTCTACCTACACCAGCGGCGGCATGTTCTGCGGAGCCGTGCCTGCGGGCACTGCCAATCCGTGGGATGCGGGCCTCGTCTACAACGACCTCACGCTCCCAGCAGGCGACTACACCTTTTCGTTTGATGCGAGCGGTACGGGGCCAGTGCGCGCGCTCGTTGGCGTCAACGGCCCTCCGTACACGGTCTACACCGAGGTCAATGCGGTGCCAGGCGCGGGAGGCAGCTACACGTCAAGCTTTACGTTGGATCAAGAGGTGAGCAACCTCCAGATTGCGTTCCAAGTGGGAGGCTCGGCCGCGGCGTGGACATTCTGTGCCGACAATGTGTCCCTGATAGGGGGCGCGGACTTGCCCCAATACGTGCCCGAAACTGGGCCGCGCGTCAAGGTCAACCAGGTGGGCTATCTCACCTCAGGACCCAAAAACGCGACCCTCGTCACCGACGCCACCGATCCGGTGGCGTGGGCGTTGCACGACGCGTCCGATGCCGTGGTGACCTCCGGATTAACCACGCCAGATGGGGTTGATGCGTCGGCGGGAGTGAACGTTCAGACGATCGACTTCTCGTCCGTGACGACCGCAGGCACCTACACGCTGGTGTCCGACGGCGAGACCAGCTACCCGTTCGTTATCGGCGATGGCATCTACGAGCAACTGCGCCTCGACTCGCTCAACTACTTCTACCTTGCTCGCTCGGGGATTGCGATCGATGGCAACATCGTCGGCGCGGACTATGCCCGCGCGGCCGGTCACGTCTCCTCACCCTCCGACGGGGCGACAAACAAGGGCGACCTGAACGTGCCCTGCCAGCCCGCCGCCGAATCGCTGGTTGTCTACGGGGAACCGTGGACGTGCGATTACACGCTCGACGTCGTGGGGGGCTGGTACGACGCGGGCGACCACGGCAAGTACGTAGTCAATGGGGGCATCGCTACCGCCCAGTTGCTCGGCACCTTTGAGAGGACGAAGACCGCGGCGAGCGCCGATGCCGGGGCCCTGGGCGACAACAAGCTGAACCTTCCCGAGCACAACAATGGCGTGCCAGACGTGCTCGACGAGGCGCGGTGGGAGCTCGAGTTCATGCTCTCCATGCAGGTTCCAGCGGGCCAGCAATATGCGGGAATGGTCCACCACAAGATCCAGGACTACGGATGGACAGGGCTTCCGCTTTTGCCCGTCAATGACCCTCAGACGCGCTACCTGCACCGACCATCCACTGCGGCCACTCTGAACCTGGCTGCAACGGCGGCGCAGGGGGCGAGGCTGTTTGCGCCATACGACGCCGCGTTCTCAACTGAACTGCTCGCCGCCGCTCGGTCCACATGGAAGGCCGCATTGGCCAATCCCGCGGTCTACGCGACTGCGGCCGACGGTGCGAACGGCGGCGGCCCCTACGACGACTCCGACGTCCAGGACGAGTTCTACTGGGCGGCCGCGGAGTTGTACCTCACCACCGGAGCGAAGCAGTATCAGGACTTCCTGATTGCCTCTCCGATCGCAACCGCCGACTCGTTCGCGACGTCGGCGTTCAGTTGGGGCACGCTCGACGCGATCGCCAAGATGGACCTGGCTGCCGTGCCAAACGCATTCCCCGCTCGAAGCGAGATCGTGACCCAAGTGATCGCGGGTGCGGATGCGATTGCAGCGGTGCAGCAGGGTCAGGAGTTCGGGCTCGCGCTGCCTGACGATGCCTTCGATTGGGGCTCCAACTCGCAAGTGCTCAACAACATCGTGGTCTTGGGCACCGCTCATGACCTCACAGGCAACGCCACCTTCCTCACGGCGGCAGAGGAGTCGATGGACTACCTGCTGGGGCGCAACGCCCTCGGTCAGTCGTACATCACCGGTTGGGGCGACGTGACGAGTCAGAACCAGCACTCGCGCTGGTTCGCCGCCTCACTGAATCCCGATCTGCCCCACCCACCTGTCGGCTCGGTAGCCGGCGGCCCAAACCCCATTGCGGGCACGTGGGACCCGACGTTCGCCAACCTCTACCCCAACCAGGACTGCGCACCTCAGTTGTGCTACGTAGACAACATCCAGTCGTGGTCCACGAACGAGATCACGGTGAACTGGAACTCCGCGCTGTCGTGGGCGGCGTCGTTCTTGGCAGACCACAACACCGGAGCGGTCGCGTCGCCTCCCACCTGCGAGATCCAGTACATCGTTCACGGCACCTGGCCTGGCGGCTACAACGCCCAGATCTGGATCAAGAACACCGGCAACACCAGCATCAACGGCTGGAACCTCACGTGGGCCTACCCGGGTGACGACACGGTGACACACCGCGCCTGGAGCGCCAAGTGGAGCCAGGACGCGGCAAACGTCAGCGCCGTGAACTATCCCTGGAATGCTGCGATCAAGCCGGGCAAACGCACCACGATCGGCTTCATCGGCGCGTCTGGCATGCTGAAGGACTCGCCGCCTGAGCAGTTCTGGCTCAACGGGCAGCCCTGCGCCACCAAGTAGGTCGTCTCAGTGGGCCCGGCGTTGCGGCGCTGGGCCCACTGAACTCCCTAATGAGGAGGGCCAAAGGTCGCTTGCGGTGCACCCATCGACACGATGGACTGGGCCCATGACAGCCTTAGTGATCTACGAATCCCTGTGGGGAAATACCGCCGCCATTGCTCACGCAGTAGCGGAAGGCATCGGCCCCGGCACCCGAGTGGCTCACACGGGAGAGGTGGACCCCGCGGATGCCGCGACAGTTGACCTCCTCGTCGTCGGCGCCCCCGTCCACGCGTTCGGCCTTCCCACGGAGGCGACCAAGGCGTCGGTGGCCTCGCGCCAGGTGGCGCCAGGGGACCTGTCTCCGGAACTCGACCAGCCGCCGGTGCGCGACTGGCTCGCGCGTGTTGAATCGGGAGTAGGTATCGCGGCGGCATTTGATACGCGTGTGCGAGGGCCGTTCGGCAGGGGTGGCGCCAGCAAGATCGAGAAGCTCCTGGAAGGCAAAGGGTTCCGGGTCGCTCACGTCTCGCAGGGCTTCCTTGTCTCCAACGACAAGAACCCCAAGTCACCCGCAAGCATGCTACGCGAAGGCGAACTCGAACGGGCTCGCGCATGGGGCGCGGAGCTCGCCGCGCTTGCCGCCTCGTAGAGGGTCGCTCGGCTAAAGGTCTGTGCATCGAGGTTTGCCGCGACTTCACCTCGACGCCGCGCGTGGCGCCCGAGCACCAGGGATCACTGGACCTTGGTCCCGCGCCGCCGCCGCGCATCCGGGCTACACCTGGCATGTGGTCGCAATGGTGGTCTACGAGTCTCTGTGGGGGAACACTGCCGCAGTGGCGCGAGCCATTGCCGACGGGCTTGGCCCCGGCACCAGGGTGGGGAGCACCGGCGACATCTCACCCGAGGTTGCGGCAACGGCATCTCTCCTCGTCGTTGGTGCCCCCGTTCACGCGATGAGCCTCCCCACAATGCGGTCGTTGGCGAGCGTCGCCACCCGCTCCATGGGGCCTGGCGAAATCCAGGCAGACCTCGATCACCCACTAGTCCGAGACTGGGTCGCCGCCTTGCCATACGGCGAGGGGCTCGCGGCGGCGTTCGACACCCGCATCACGGGCCTCCTCGGACGTGGAGGCGCGAGCACCATCGAACGGCTCCTCAAGGGAAGCGGTCGCAGACTGGTCCATCAGGCCCGTGGCTTTGTCGTGACGAACCAGCGCGAAATTCACGACACCGCAAGCATGTTGCGCGAAGGCGAGCTCGCCAAAGCCTCCCAGTGGGGCGCGCGCTTGGCGACACTGCACTAAAACGCGCCTAGCCTGTTGAGGTGAGCAACCAGTCCCCCATCGTGGTGTTCGATGGCGAATGCGCCCTGTGCAACGGCTTCGTCGCATGGCTGATCCGCCACGACTCCCGCGGTCACTTTTTGATCGCAGGTTCTGCGGGCGACGTGGGAGCCGCCGTCATCGCCGCGGCCGGGCTCGACGCCCAGATCGCCGCATCCACCCTGATCGTGTGGGACGGCACCGCACACGTGCGCTCCCGAGCGATCATCGCGGTCGCTCGCGGGCTCCCGTGGCCGTGGCACGCGGTCGCCGGAATTCGCGTGGTCCCCGCGTTTGCGCGCGACGCAGTCTATCGATTCATTGCCTCGCGTCGCCCAAGAATGCATGCGGACGATCCCGCCTGCGGAGTCCCTCCTGCGGACCTCGTGGCGCTGTGGAGGTCGCGTCTGGCCTCAATCGACGACGTGCGCCGGTAACGCCCCGGCGCTGCGACCATCACGGCGACCATCGCCGCGCCCATCAATGCGGCGGCGACGCAAGAGCCACCACGCGAGTGCCACGGCCAGCGAGCCCACGATCGCCACAGCAACCCACAAGGTCGGGCCTGTGCCTCCTGTGCCTCCGGAGCCGCCGCCCTCCACCACCGGAGCATCGGGCGCCACCAGGAACGAGGTCACCCATCCGAGCGCCGAGTTCCAGTTGATGGTGATCTCGTTAGTAGACCAGGACTGGATGTCGTCCACGTAGCAGCGCTGAGGCGCACAATCGCCATTGGGGTACAGCGCCGCGAACGTCGGATCCCAGGACGAGACGACCGCGTTCGGGCCCCCCGCGATCGAACCGGCGGGTGGGTGCGGGAACGACGAGTCGAGTTGTGCGGCGTACCACCGCGAATGCTGGTTCTGAGAGAACACCGTGCCGTAGCCCGTGATGTACGAGCGGTTCAGGCTGTTGCGGCCCAGCAAGTAGTCCATGCTCTCGCGCACCGCATCAAGATACTTCGCGTCTCCCATGAGGTCATACGCCGTCGCGAGCACCATCTGGTTGTTCAGCACCCCGGAATTTGATCCCCACGCGAAGGCCCCGGTAGCAAGCACCTGACCAAAGCCCTGGCCTTGCTGGACCGCGAGAAGCGCATCGGCACCCGCGACAACCGACGCGACAATCGCGTCGCGGTCAGGGATATCGCTGTTCACGGTCGCGAGATCCATGCGCGCAAGCCCGGCCGTGTGGCCCCAGTCGATGCCGGACGCCGCGAACACGTTCGCGGTGTTGAGAGGGGACGCCAACAGATATTCCTTGTATTGCGAGTCGCCGGTGGTCAGGTACAACTCGGCCGCGGCCCAGTAGAACTCGTCGGTCACGTCGCTGTCGTCGTAAGGGCCGCCACCGCTTGCGCCATCAGCCGCGGGCGCGTAGACGTCCGGGTGCTTGAGCGCCGCCTTCCACGCGTTTTCGGCCGCCTTCAGAAGAGAGTCGGCGTAGCCCTTGTCGTACTCCCCGTACAGGCGCGCGCCCTGCGCGGCAGTTGCGGCAAGGTTGAGCGTGGCCGCTGTCGACGGGCGGTGTAGGTACCTCACGTTCGGATCGTCCGCGGGCTTGAGCGGCAGTCCCGTCCAACTGAAGTCGTGCACCTTGTGGTGCACCATCCCCCCGTAGGGATCACCCTGAGGAACCGTCATCGACATCATGAAGTCGAGTTCCCACCTGGCCTCGTCCAGAATGTCGGGCATCCCGTTGCCCGTCTCGGGCAACTTGAGCGTGGAGTCGCCCAGCCCGTCACTGGCGGCGCCGTCGGCCCTCAAAATCCGTTCGTACGCCGACAACAACTGATAGGTCGCGATGCCGCCGTTCACCACGTACTTGCCGTGGTCCCCCGCGTCGTACCAGCCGCCGACGACGTCGAGCGTGTAGCCGCACGTCCACGGCTCGCCGTAGATCGCCTGAGAGTCGTCCGCCGGCTGGCACGCGACCGCGTCATCGCCCTGGTTCTTTCCGGGGTCGCCCGGCTTTCCCACGTGCCCGGCCGCGCGTGCGTACTTGCCGCCGACGATGCGATAGTCGATCGCAATCCCCGAACGCGCCAAGTAAAAGTAGTTGAGCGCATCGTTTCGAAGCCCCCCATACAACCCCGCCTGAATCGCAAACGGGTAGCTTTCCTCGCCGTCGGCGACAAGTGTGTACGTGCCCTCGGCGCTCACCCCTGAGAAGTCGATCTCCTGCACCTTGAGACCAGACGCAACATCGTCTCCGAACGGCGTGGACGTTCCCTCGGCCGCGGTCGCGCCCGCCTCATCGACCAGTTTCCACGCCACCGGCTCGGTCGCGTCCGTCACGAGCGTCGCGCGCTTGGGCCCATCGAGCTCGTAGCCCAGCTGGTTTACGCGCACTCGGGGGCCCGTCTCGGGCACATACGGCAGCGGCTCTCCGCCAGACAACAGCTGCACGTTGTCGAGGCACACCTGCCCACCCGCGCCTCCGCCCAGCTCGAGCGCCAGGTCGACGGTGTCGTCGGCGCCCGCGACAGTGAAGAGCGACATGTAGGTGGCCGCGTCGGCGTTGAGAGTCTCCGTCGCGTCCGAATAGACGACGCTCGAATCGGAGTGCGACGTCACGACGGCACGCACGGGCGCGCCGGCCCCCGAGGCGTCGTAGTGCACGGTGTAGTCGAACGCGGGAAGCGTGATGGCTTCGAGGCGAAGCGAGACATCGCCACTGGCCGTCGTGCCCTCTGGCACGGTGAGGCAGACGCCGGTGTCGGTGACGTTCGCGCTTGCGCCGTTCACGCTCCATCCGCCCATGTCGCCGTCAAAGCTGCCGCCAACGGCGTAGTTCGTGGGGTGGACCTTGAGCACCGCGTTGTCGACGCAGAACGTATGCGCGCCGGCGGAGGGCGTGCCGAGGTGGAAGTGATACTCGCCGTGAGGGAACGGCGTGTCCGTGTGAAAGCTCATCTCATAGTGCGTCATCTGGTCCGTCGCAGGAACATCCAGGGTGCCAAGGCGAGCCCAATCGCCACCGCTCTGCTGGACCAGCGCTACGTAAGGCGCGTCCGCCTTCGCGTCGAACGATGCGAAATAGTCACCAGCGGGCAACGCCATGCCGTTGAAACCAAAGCCCGAGTCGTACTCGTTGACGTGTGGGCCCGAGTATCCGCCGCAAAAGACGCCGTCCTTCACCTCGCCGGCTAGACCATATGCGCTCCACCCCTGGAAGTCGGCGTCGAACGCGGGGTTTCTGACCAGGTTATCCGCGTCATCGAAGCCGCCTGCGCTGGGGTTTGTCGCTGCGAAACTTGCCGCACCTGCCACGCCGATGGCCAAGGCAATGACAGCGGCGAGCGCGCCTCGTCGATAGATTCGTCGCACTCCCATGATGACTTCCTCGTCATTCCTGCGCGGCCTCAAGTGGGGTCTCGCTTGCCCGTGACGATATCAGTGATCGCGCTCTCATCGAATCGATTCGAACCAAGCGTGGTGGCGCGAATCGCTCGGGCCGTCTAGGCGCGAGGGCCTCACCACACGACAAAGCCCCCGCCGAAGCGGGGGCTGAGTTCGTGGTTCCGATGGCGGGTTTCGCCTAGGGCCTGCCGACGGTCGTGTCGGGAGCGCCGAGCGATTCGGGCGCCTTGCCTTGGCTGCCCGGGTCCAGCGGTGCCTTGGAGCGCTTATCGCCGGCGGCGCCGTCGTTCGTTCCGTCTGTCGCGTCATCGGTCGCGTCGTCCGTGGCGGTCGCCTTCTCCTTCGCGTGGCCGTTCGCGTTCGAGTTCGCATTGCCGTTCGCGTTCTCCTTCGCGTGGCCGTACGCATTGCCGTTCGCGTTCTCCTTCGCGTGGCCGTACGCATTGCCGGAGATCAGGTGTGCACGCTCGCTCACCCCTGCACCGAAATCGGCGCCACGAGTGTCCTGCTCAGACATCCATTGGAGCATCTCGGACACCCGTGAACGGACGTCGTCGCCCGACGAGTTTTTCGCGACCGAGAGTGCGGCGTTTTTCAGCCCCTTCGCGGCGTCGCCGTGGCCGTCCTTTTCGAGCGCATCGCCCGCCAACTCAAGCGCACCCTCAACGTCGTCTTCGTTCACCAGCTCCTGAGCCTCGTCGAGTCGCTCGCCGGTACCGCCGTCGAGGATCCCGACGTTTTCGAGCGCCTTATCAACCCCGTAGAGGGGATCTCCAGGCGCGGCCTCGTCGGCCGACGCTGCGCCAGCGACACCAAAGGCAGAAACAACTGCCACCGCCACGACGGCGGACACCCTGCGACGCCAGGGGGACGTCGGAAGCGCCTGGGGCGCAGAGGCGGCGGGAGGCACAGCGGCTGCGAACGTAGCGGCCTGTGCGGAAACGTGTTCGGGGGATGGTTCCATGATGAGGGTCTCCTTCATGAGTGAGAGTGCGCGTTGCACCGCCGCGAGTTCAGGGTCGGCAGGAGCACGACCGTTCATTGCAGCATCGAGGTCGCGTTCTGTGAATCGCTTGTGTTTTCTCATCTCACCTCCGTCATCGCTGTGGGATCCGTTTTCGTTACGCGTCATCGTCAACAACTTTCCTAAGATCTCGCAGCGCCCTGTTTTGGAGTGCCCTCACCGCACCTTCGGACGTGTTGAGCACCTTCGCGGTCTCGGCCACGGACAGGTCACCTACCACTCTCAAAAGCATCACGTCGCGTTGCGAGTCCGTGAGGTGATCGATCAGCACGTGCACCTCGATCATCGACATGGACGTCATCGCCTCGTGCTCGACGTTACCCAGCCACTCATTCTCGGCGGCAACGCTCGCGTATTCGCCGTCAGCGAGCGGCACCTGGCGGCCCTTAGCCCGCCACGCGTCCTGCATGCGACGGTGTGCGATGGTGAAGACCCAGGCACGAAAATCGCCCTCGCTGCCCGCGAAGCGGTGGATGTCCTTTGCGACGCTCAGGAACGTTTCGGAAACAAGGTCCTCCACATCGGGAGCTCCCCTTCCGCGGAGGTAGCCGCCGACGGCTCCCGCGAGATCCCGATAGATCGACTCCCACGCCCATGCGGCGCCGCCCCTCGCCGCGGCAAGGGTTGAGTCGAAGTATTCGTTGAGAACGGTGTGCCCTTCTCTTGACGCGACGGCTTAGCCGCGTGAGACCCATGGTGACCGCAAAGCGGAGATTCGACAACATGGTCAAGAAACGAAAAAAGCCCCCGCGTGAGCAGAAGCTGAGATCGTAGCCCCGACCGGATTCGAACCGGCGCCGCCGCCGTGAGAGGGCGGTGTCCTAGGCCGCTAGACGACGGGGCCCTAGTAGCGTCCTGACGAACGCGCCCGCCAAGAGTAGCCGATGGCAGGGCTCCTACGCGAATCTACGCATTTCGCTTGGCGTGATGCTCCTCGATCAGCAGGGTCTCCGCCTGACTGGGCGCACGGCAACTGCATTCGTTGGCGTGCGCCGAGTGCCACTCACCCCGCTGATCACGGGTCGGGTTCTTTGGCATGCGGTGCGCCTCATGCCATTGCCTGTTGATATTTCCCATGGTGCCTCCTTCGCACCATCAAACACCCTGAGTACGACAAAAGGCCCGCTTGCGCGGGCCTTTGTCACTGCTGGGCTACAAGGATTCGAACCTCAACTAACTGGACCAGAACCAGTCGTGCTGCCAGTTACACCATAGCCCAATGGTTAGCGGCGAACCGATCAACTACTGTACCCGAGCCGCGGCCGTGTCCCAAACCGTCGGTGCCTCGGATCCCACAGAAGGCATGCCACAGCGCGCGACCGATGCGGTGAGGATTGGTCGCGCGCTGTGGAGTCCTAGGTTCAGCGGCTCAATGGCCGCTGGGGACGACGATCAGGAGTGGTCCTCGGCGTCTTCGATGTGGGTTTCGACGCTCTGGTTTCCGACGGAGGAGCTGTCGTCGGACGAGACGTCATCAGATGAACTGTCGTCGGAAGAGACGTCGTCAGAGGAGCTGTCGTCAGATGAGCTGTCATCGGCGGAGTCGTCGTCGAAAGCGTCGTCGTCGTCGCCGGCGGTGGCGCCACCTGTCAGATCGATGACCCCTGCGCCCGGCAGCGGCGTGGTCATCGAGGGAGACGGTGACTCAGAGACCTCGGCCGACGATGACTCAGAGACCTCTGTGGACGGCGTGGCCGAGTCGCTTGCCGCAGGCGCGAGCGCCGGGCCCGACGAAAGCGCGCTTGCGAGCGCTGGGCCACCGAAAGCGAGGCTCGCGGCCGAACCCACGACCGCGGCGCCTACTCCCGTGCTCCACACGATGCGACCACGGCGCGCCCTGCCCACAAGCTTTGCGGTGTCGTCGGGGGCGTTCAGTGCGAAGTCTTCGCCCACTGCGTTGGCGAGGTCGCGCATTTGCATTGACACGTCCATTAGATCCTGCTTTCAGTCAGAGTAACCGGAACGGTAGGCCGTTCCGAGGTGTTCACCGCATCGTCTCCAAGTCGCTCGCGCAGCTTCACAGCCGCGTTGGCGAGGTACCGCTTTACCGTTCCATCATTGAGTTTGAGGACCGCCGCAATCGATGCGATCGTGAGGTCGTCCACGTACTTGAGAACCGTGACGGCCCTCTCTCGCGGGCTCAGGGTGTCGAGCGCGGCCTCGAGGTCGGTTCTCGCGTTGATACGCACCTCGTGGCCGGGAACCGTCGCCGACTGGGCGAGCTTCACCCTGTTCTCGCGCACGACCATTCCATGCCTGGCTCGGTTGACCGCCTCGTTGGCGATCGCGCGCTTCACGTAGGCCTCAGCCTCTCGGACCGACGTCTTTGCGCGTCCGCGTGCGAACGTGCGCACGATCGCATCTTGCACGAGATCCTCGGCTTCGCTTCGCGAACCGGTAAGGAGGTAGGCATAACCCACAAGGGCGGGCCGACGCTGACGCACCAAGGTCTCCATGACCTGTGCCCATGCGCTCATACGTGGCTCCTTTGTGTCGCCTTCACTGTGTAAGACACGCGAGCGACCTTAAAGGTTGTAGCGAGGCGAAACTTTCTTAGCAGGTGAGGTGGAGCGCGTCGGGAATCTCGGCAAGCGACTCGACTCGAACCACACCTTCGGCCGTGTCTCCAGGTTGAGGGTGCCCGCCTGGCCTGTCAAGCCAGATGCCTAAGGCGAGACCAGCGTCCACCGCGGCGCCCGCATCGATGTCCTTCTCGTCACCCACATACGCGACCATCGCGGGGTCGAGCCCTAGAAGGCGTGCGCCTTCGAGGAAGACGCGGCTATCGGGCTTGCCAACGCCAAAGCGATCGACGCCGACGAGCATCCTCACGCGCTTGAGACCCACACGGGACAACTTCATCTCTTGGTAGCCGGATTCTGCGTTCGAGACGGCCCCATACTCGATGCCGCACCGATCGAGAGTGTCAAGCAGATCGTGGGCATCGGGGTGGGCGCGCCAACCCTCCTTGAAGCCAGCTTCAAAGATGTCGTCCCATGCCGCGTATGCGGTCTCATCCAGGGCGGGACCGCCAAAGGTCTCGTGCAGCTCATTTGCGCGGCGCTTGCGCTGCTCCCTGTGCGTCATTTCGCCCCTCGCGTGTGCGCGGTACCAACCGGAAACGTCGGCGCGCCAATGGGAGGTCATCTTCTCGACGTCGTAACCCTGGGGAAGGTAGCGTTCCGCGACCACTCCAAGCGCGTGCCGGAAGGCGCCTTTGGTGTCGACCAGGGTGTCATCGATGTCAAGCAGGACCCCAACAACCGACTTTGGGCTGCCGCGGTGTGACGCACGCACGGCACTGGTCGTTGAGTGAACCATGGGCACCTCCCTCAGCTGCGGTCCCCCTCGATGGCACAAACCGATGAGAGTCTAACCCAGGTGTGACCCACGTCACGCGGGCGTGCCGGTGGCGAACGGTCGAGCGGCCTCGCGGCTTAGACCAATCGGAACCGCAAGGCGCGCAGCCGCACCAGAGCGTGGTCTTGCCCCAGGATGTCCATCGACTCAAACAAGGGAGGTGACACGAGGCGCCCGGTGATCGCCACGCGTAAGGGACCGAAGGCCAAGCGCGGCTTGATTCCCATCTGGTCTACCAGTACCGCGGTGAGGGCGGACTGCTGGGACTCCGCAGAGAAGTCCTCGAGACCCTCGAGCACGCCGATCGCGGCGTCGAGAACCTCGGCCGCGTTCTCAGGGAGCTTTGCAAGTGCCGCCTCTTCGACAACGAGGTCACCATCGGCAACAAAGAGGAAGCCGAGCATCCCAGGCGCCTCGCCCAAGAGCGTCATGCGCGTCTGGACCAGGGGCACGGCGAGGGCGAGCGTCGCCTCCTCGTGCGGGGTGAGGTCGCGCACCTCGGGACCCGACACGAGGCCTGCAGCGTGCAGATAGGGCACCACTCGCGCGGCGAAATCGCCCAGCGGGAGCATGCGCATGTGCTCCGCATTGATGGCCTCGGCCTTCTTCAGGTCAAAGCGCGAAGGGTTGGGGTTGACATCCGCGATGTCGAAGGCTGCCACGAGTTCCTTGACGGTAAAGACGTCGCGATCGGGGCCGATGCTCCAGCCAAGGAGCGACAGGTAGTTCAGGAGGCCCTCGGGAAGGAAGCCCCTGTCCCGGTGGTGGAACAGGTTGGACTCGGGGTCGCGCTTGGAGAGCTTCTTTGTGCCTTCGCCCAAGACCATCGGCATGTGGGCGTACCGCGGCTCGGCGTCGGCGATGCCGAGCTCGACCATGGCGCGCCACAGGACAATCTGCCGAGGCGTCGAGCTGAGCAGGTCCTCGCCGCGCAACACGTGAGTGATCTTCTGCAGCGCATCGTCCACCGGATTGACAAGCGTGTAGAGAGGAATGCCGTTTCCACGCACGATGACGTAGTCGGGCACCGAGCCCGCGGGGAACGTCACCTCACCACGGATCATGTCGTCGACAGTGATGTCCTCGTCTGGCATGCGCATGCGAATCACCGGCTCGCGGCCCTCGGCGCGATAGGCCGCCTTGGCCTCCTCGCTCAGGGCGCGGTCGAAGCCGTCGTAGCCGAGCTTAGGGTCGCGCCCCGCGGCAAGGTGCCTTGCCTCGACCTCTGCCGGCGTGGAAAAGGACTCGTACGCGTAGTCCGCCGCGATGAGCCGCCGCACCACGTCGGCGTGCAGGTCGTGACGCTCGCTCTGCCTGTACGGCGCGTAAGGGCCGCCGATGTCGGGGCCCTCGTCGTAGTCGATCCCGAGCCAGTGCAGCGCGTCGAGAAGCTGGAGGTAGCTCTCTTCGCTGTCGCGCTCCGCGTCGGTGTCCTCGATGCGGAACACGAGGGTGCCGCCTGTGTGGCGCGCGTACGCCCAGTTGAACAGCGCGGTGCGCACCATGCCCACGTGGGGCATGCCTGTGGGCGACGGGCAGAAGCGAACGCGAACGTTACTCATGGCTACTTTCTTGGCGACAGTGTTTCGTGACGCCGTCATGTGCGGACGGGCTAGCGCCTGACAACGGGATTGCGGAGCACGCCGATGTCTTCGATCTCGATCTCGACCACATCGCCGTGGTGAAGAGTGGTCACCCCCGCGGGAGTCCCCGTGAGGATGATGTCGCCTGGCAACAGCGTCACCACTTCGGACACCATCGACACCGCGTGCGCGACGCCCACGATCATGTCGCGAGTGAAGCCGCTCTGTGCTTGCTTGCCGTTGATGCGCGAGGTGATCTCGACGTCGTCGTGCGCGAGTTCGGTCTCGATCCAGGGGCCAAGCGGCAGCGACGTGTCGAACGCCTTGGCGCGGAACCACTGGTCCTCTTGGCGTTGCAGGTCGCGGGCTGTGACGTCGTTCGCGCACGTGTAGCCAAAGATGTAGTCCTCGGCCGATTCGGGGCCGACGTCCTTGCACACCTTGCCGATGACGACGGCGAGTTCCGCCTCGAGCTGCACGTCTTGCGAGTACGCGGGGAGAACGATCGGGTCGTCGGGGCCAATCACGGCCGTGTTGGGTTTGAGGAACAGGATCGGCACGTCGGCCGCGGGACCACGGGCAGGGATCTCCCTGGCGTGGGCCTCGTAGTTCTTGCCAAGGCACACCACCTTGGACCGAGGGATCACTGGTGCCAGCAGTCGCACAGCGTCGGTCAGCGGGATCCTCTCCCCCGTGGGCTTCCCCGTGATGTAGAGGGGGTCGCCGCTGAGGACCACCAACTCCTCGTGGCCGGGCTCCCCATCGACGATGGCGTAGCGGGGCTCGTCTCCAGTGGTAAATCGGGCGATGCGCATACCCCCTAGCGTAGCCGCCGAGCACGATCCGCCAGGCGCGCTTAGCATGAGTAGATGAGCGCAATGGGACACGAACTGATCGCCTCCGCCGCCACTAAGCGGCTCGCCGCGTTGCTCGCGGTGACCGACGCGCACCCTGGCGAGGGACTCGGGGACGCCTACCTCGGGCGCACCACCACGGACGTTCTCGCACACGTCCACGCGTGGCACACGCTCTTTGAGGGGTGGATCGAGGCTCATAGAGGGGGCGATCCTGTCGCCTACCCCGCCGAGGGTTACAGCTGGAAGGAACTGGATGCGCTCAACGAGGCCCTCTACAGGGCCCATGCCGGTCGCTCCTACGAAGCTGTCAAGGACGCGCTTCTCGAATCGCACAACATCGTGATGTCCCTCGTGGCAGCCATCCCGGAGTCTGAACTTGTCGAGAGGTCGCGCCACGAGTGGCTGGGCGACGAGGCGCTCGGCGACATCGCTCACGAGTGCCTGGGCGCCCACTACGAGTGGGCACTTGGCACGCTCGAGGCCGCCGGTCTCACCTGACGTCCGTGTCCCTTCCTTCCGCTCCACCGGTCGCGGCCGGGCCGTTCACTCGCACCGCACGATGGACCGGACGGATCGCGGGCCTCGATCTCGCGCGCGCGATCGCATTGATCGGCATGTTCGCCGCGCACATCGGCGATTCAGGAGCACGAGGACCGGATCGCAACGGTTGGCCGTGGCTGTGGGTGTTCGACGGCAGGGCATCGGCCATCTTCGCGGTTCTCGCGGGCGTCACGATCGCGCTGATGGCTGGCAAGGACCCGATCGGCCCCGCCCACGCCGCGGTGCGCGTCGCGACTCGCGGGGTCCTCCTCATGGCCGCCGGATACGCCGTCGGGGCGCTCGGCACTCCGGTCGACGTGATCCTCACCAACCTCGGCCTCATGTTCATGCTCGTCGTTCCCTTCATGCGTGTGCGACCGCCCGCCCTGCTCGCCGCCGCTGGGGTCACCTTCACCATCGGCGCCATTTCGGCGCGGCGAGCGAGCGAATCGCTCGATGGATGGTGGGTGGTTGAAAAGCTCGTGAGCGAGCACTACCCGGCGCTCGCGTGGTCGGGCTACGTGCTCGTCGGCATGGCCATCGGCAAAGCCGACCTGCGAGCTCGCGGGACGGCGCTGACGATCGCGTGGATAGGAGTCCTGACCGCCGGGTTGTCGTACGGGGCAGGGATATTGTTTGGCGGCGCTGCGCCGTGGGGAGATGCTGCGCCGTGGGGAGATGCTGCGCCGTGGGGAGATGCTGCGCCGTGGGGCGGCGCGCAAGCAGCATCCGCGGCGGGTGCCGCGTGGGCGTCGGTCGCTCCGCATTCGAACACCCCCTTTGAGCTGATCGGCAATACGGGGGTCGCGCTTGCGGTGATCGGGGTGTGCGTCGCGGCGGTGCGGCCGTCCCGATGGACTCTGCCGCTCCTCGCGTTCGGATCGATGTCCCTCACGATGTACACCGCACACCTCTTGGTCATCGCCGCCGTGGGCGATCGGATCGTGTGGCAACCGTCCAACGTGGCCCTCGTTGTACTCACGTTTGTGCTCATCGGAGCGGCGACGGCGTGGCGGGTATGGGTGGGGGCCGGCCCGCTCGAGCGAGCGGTGACGAGGGTGTCGACGCGAGTCGCCGACTTCACCGCTAGAGACCGTTAGGCGCGATCGGATAGCCGCAGGGACCTTCGGCCCGTGGACGTGAGCCACGGCCCCGCATACCTTGTGGCCATGACCCCAGGCTCTCCGACGCGTTCGCCGCGCCGATCCGTGCTCCTTGCAGGGGCCGCGTTCGCGGCCGTCGCTCTTTACCTCGAGTCCATGCTCATCGGCGGTGCGGTAGTACCCGGGTACTCGCATGTGGCGGACTCAGTGAGCGAGTTGACCAGCTCGAGCGGCGCCCACAGGTGGGGCATTGCCTGGGGCTTCACTGCCTACAACGCGGTCTTCGCCGTGATGGCCGTGGCGCTGTGGCGATCGGTGCGAAGGTCCAGAGCCTCGGTCATCGGCACCGCGCTGTGGCTCGTCATCGCCGCCGCGGGCGTCGCGATGATCACGGCCTTTCCGCAGGATCCGATGGGGGACCCTCTCACTTCGGCCGGCACGGGGCACATGATCCTGGCGGGCGTTGCGGCGCTGGGCCTCATCGTGTCCGCCTTCGTGTGGTCTCGCGCCTTCCATGGCGACGACGCGTGGGCGGGTCTCGCAGGCGGCACGTTCCGGTTCGGGTGGGCCATCCTCGTCGTGGGCGGTGCGGGTGCGGCGCTGGGTGGCATCGTCCCCGATCTGTTCGGCCTCGGAGAGCGCTTCACGATGGTCACCTACCTCGGATGGTTTGTGTGGCTCGGGGTGGGCGCTTTGAAGCGCCGCGCGGCGCAGGCCTGACGGCGAGAGTTTGAAGGCGAGCGTGTGAAGGTGCCGACCCTCCCCCGTTGTCACAGCCGGGCCCTGCGACAATGTGCGCATGAACGTCGTCCGGCCACTCGTGCTTGCGCGCGAAGAATGGGAGCCACTCGCCCTCGCGCACGCCCAACGCGCCGATGCGGCGACTGCGGGTCACCGCGAGCGCGCCCCTCGTCACCAGAAGCACCCAGTCGAGGACTTCCTCTACGAGTACTACGACACCAGGCCGATGCGTCTGCGCCGGTGGCACCCCGGCGTAGGGGTCGCGATTGCCGATGCCCCCGACCATGCGGCGTCGCGCTACTACGCGACGAGCGACGGGGTCACATCGGTAGATCCTTTCGCGTTTTTGGCCGCACGCGGGCGCACCGTGGACTACGTCGAGGCGCTCTTGAGGGCGACCGCGTCCCGCCCTGCGAGGCTTGGTTGCTTCGGTCTTCATGAGTGGGCCATGGTGTACCGCGCTGGCCAGGAGCTCCGCCACCCACTCCCCCTACGCCTGGGACGCGCGGGGACCGACGCCGTCGTGGAGTCCAACCCCATCGCCTGCTCCCACTTCGACGCCTTCCGGTTCTTCACACTCGAAGCCGCACCGCTGAACACCCTTCAGCCCACTCGCGCTACGCAGATCCATCTCGAGCAGCCCGGATGCCTGCATGCGAACATGGACCTGTACCGGTGGACGATGAAGCTGGCCCCTGCCATCCCTTCCGCGCTTGAACTCGAGGCGTTTGAGTTGGCACTGGAGATCCGGCGCGTCGACATGCGGGCTTCGCCATATGACGTCACGTCCTGCGGTCTGGAGCCCATCGCCGTCGAGACGCAGGACGGCAAGCGCGAGTACGCGGAACTTCAGAGCGACTTTGCCGTGCGCGGTGCCCAACTTCGGGGTCGAATCCTTGTAGCACTTGAAGACTTGCGAACGATGGCCGGTTGACGCACGGCTTGAGCGACGCGACTTGAAAGCCTGGCCGCGAACTGACCGTGCCGTGGAGTGCGCGCGTGACCATACCGTTTCCAGAGCCGGAGTACCGCCACGTCTCCAACCGCGGAACTCGCCGCTCGTCTGGGCCCGCTCCTAGGACGGCGACAACGTCACGATGGTCAACCAGAAGCCCTCGAGGGACTGCAGCGCCGCGGCGAAGTCGTTGAACTCCACGGGCTTGGTGATGTAACTGTTGGCGTGGTTGTCATAGGCGCTGACGATGTCCCTCTCATCCGATGACGTGGTCAGGACGATGACTGGGATCCGGCGCAGCTCCGGGTCGCTCTTCACCGCGTGGAGCACCGAGCGGCCGTCCATCTTAGGCAGGTTGAGGTCCAGGAGCATGACGTCGGGTCGCGGAGCATCCTGGTAAGGCGGCTGCCCACGCAGGAACGCCATCGCCAGTTCCCCGTCACCCACCACATGCAGGTGATTGGTCACCTTGGCGTCGCGGAGTGCCTCCTGGGTGAGCCGGACGTCCGCGCGGTTGTCCTCGACCAGCAGGATCTCCGCTGGACGGGTAGCCAGAGCCGGCGAGGAAGGGTGCTGCTGCGCGGAGTCAGCGTTGATCGAGCCGAGGTTGATCGAGTCGGACGTGGTCATGTGCGAGGTTCCTTTTCCGTAGGTGGGTGGGGCTCGCCACGGGCGGCCCCGAGCTCGGGAGGCGACACGTCCGGGAGTGTGAAGCTGATGGTGGTGCCGTGGCCTTCGGCGCTGTCCGCGACCCAGATCTCGCCTCCGTGCCGTGCGACGATCCGGTGCGCGATCGCCAAGCCGATCCCGGTGCCTGGATATTCGCCGACTCCGTGCAGGCGCTGGAACATCTGGAACACGCGGTCTCGGTGCTGGGCTGGTATGCCGATGCCGTTGTCCGCCACGGACATCTCCCAGCCGCCCTTGACGCGCTTCGAGTTCACATCCACCACGGGGGGCCGATCGGGCGCGGCGAACTTCAGCGCGTTTGACAACAGGTTGGTGACGACCTGCTCGAGCTGTACAGCGTCCCCTGGCACCGTTGGCAGGGCGCCCACCGTGATGGTGCCTGCGCACTCCTGCAGCGCCGGGTCAACGCTCGCGAGGCTCCGGGCCGCGACAGCCCGCAGGTCAGTCGGCGCGAATGCTTGGCCTCTTGTGCCGACGCGAGAGTAGGACAGTAGGTCTTGTATCAGGATCTTCATACGATTGGCGCCGTCGACCGCAAACCCGATGAACTCGTCGGCGTCGTCATCGAGACGTCCCTTGTAGCGCCGCTCGAGCAGCTGCACGTAGCCGGCGACGACGCGCAGCGGCTCCTGCAGGTCGTGGCTGGCGACGTAGGCGAAATCCTCGAGCTCGCGGTTGGAGCGCCGAAGCTCCACCACCGACCGCTCAAGTTCGACGCTGGCAGCGACGAGGGCCCGCTCCGCCTTTTCGGCGCGCCCGCGGGCGGCGACCGCGGACTGGCGCAGCTGGAGCGCAAAGACAAACCCACTCGTCAGGAAGACCGCAAGCGCGAGGAACATCCAGCTCAAGGCGTCCACGCCGATGGTGTCGGCGCCCGTCGCCACGGTGGCCTGCCACAGCACGATCGACACGGTGAGAGCGGAGACACCGAGTGGCACAGGCAGCCATCCGCCCGCGACGGCCTCGGGTCCACGACGGTAGGACGAGCGGGCCTCGGCCACCATGGCGACCCCGACAGCGAGGCTCGCGACCGCGGCAACCGCCGCCATCTCTGTCGCGCCTCCCCACAGGTAGGCTCCCTGGAGCCCCGTCGCGTAACCCATCAGCGCGACCAGGCCCAGACCGCTGAGCAGCGAGCCGCCGCTGGCGAGCAGTTGCGGGTGAGCGCGCCTGAGGCCTCGGGTTCCCAGCACGATCCCGGCGACGGTCAGCGCGATCGCAGTATTGGGAGACATCCGGCCGGGAGGATTTCCAAAACTGGAGACGATCAGAACGTTGTCGATGTCGCCTCCCCAGGGCACGAGGTACTCGACGCACGTGATCGCACCGATCGCCGCGGCGACGCCCGCGAGGACCGCCGCGGCTCGAGTCGCGCGGAGCTGGAGCGACAGCCCAAGAAGGGCGAACCCGAGCGCCGAGTTGGGCTGTATCGGTTGCCAATCCAGCGACAGCCTCGTCGCAGCACCGTGCCCGGTGCCCCAGGCAGCGAGGGCGACTAGCCCGATTCCGAGCGCCAGCGCGCCGGCGCCGCGGCGGATCCCCACTGCGGCGCGCGACGTGCTCGCGGGATGCTCGCCTGCCGGCGCTGGTGGGCCTTCCGATTCCAGTCGTGCGGGAAACGTATCCGGCGCATCGGGCGCATCCAGCGCCCGCATCACGCCGCGCTCCCCGCGGCGCGCGCGCGTTCAGCGCGGCGCCGGGCCTCGACGGGCGCGACCACTCTGAAGGCCGGTCCCGAGTGCCGGAGGAGCCTGAGCAACTCGACGGGAAGTCGGTCGAGGCCCGAGTTCTTGTCCAGGCAGCCCACGGCCCCGCCAGCCAGCACCATTCTGCTGACGCCCTCGGAGATGAAACCAGACACGATGACAACACGGGTATCCGGCGAAGCCTCCAGGACCAGAGGGAGGGCTCGCACCCCGTCGATGCCGGGCATCGCGAGGTCGAGCAGCAGCACGTCGGGCTGCGTGCGCGCCGCGACCGCGACCGCCTCCTCACCACTGCCAGCCTCGCCGACGACAATAAATTCCGGCAGGTCCTCTAGCGTGTGGGCGAGCAGCCTGCGCTCAGCGGCGCTGTCGTCGACCAGGACGATCCGGAGCGGATCGACGACGGACGGCGTCGAGGTGCCTGGCGCGGACACCGCCGCCGTGGCGGGAGTGGGCGCTTCCGGTACTCGCCCTGGGAGCAGCCCGAGGCACGCGGCCGCGTCAGTCGCACTAAGCGGGCGGTCCCACAGGAAGCCCTGACCGAGGTCGCACCCCAATTCTAAGAGAACTGCCCTCTGCTCGGCGGTCTCCACGCCCTCGCCCACGGCCACCATGTCGAGAGCGTGGGCCAGTGACACCACCGACGCTGCGATCGCCCGGTCGGCGTTGCTGTGGGCCAGCCCGGCGACGAAGAACCGGTCGAGCTTGAGGATGTCGACGGGGAACTCGCGCAAGTAGAGCAACGAGGAGTAGCCGGTGCCGAAGTCGTCAACAGCGATGCTGACCCCAAGGTCACGCAGCTGCTGCAACGTGACTCGTGCCCGCGCGGAGTCGTCCATGAGTACCGACTCGGTGATCTCGAGGCACAGGGCTTCAGCCGGTACGCCGTGCTGGGTGAGGGCCGCGGCGACGAGTTCCGGCAGCAGGTCGTCCATCACCTGTGACGCGGACAGGTTGACCGACATCGTCAACTCACGCCCGCTGCCTTGGCGGCGCAGCTCAGCGAGCCAAACCCCGCACTGGTGCAAAGCCTCGTGAAGCACAATCTCGCCGACGCGGCCGATGAGCCCGGTCTCTTCGGCGAGGTGGATGAAGTCCGCCGGTCCCAGCAATCCCCGCATCGGGTGCTGCCACCGGACGAGCGCCTCGAAACCGACGGACCTCTGGTCATCGACTGACACGACCGGTTGGTAAAGCACCCGCAGCTCCCCCTCGTCGATGGCGCGACGCAACTCGCCCTCGAGCTCCAGCCGATCCATCGCGTGCTCGCGCATCCCCTCGTCGAACAGTTCGAAGCGGTTGCGCCCACGTTCCTTGGCCCTGTACATCGCGGCGTCGGCGTCGCGAAGGAGCGAGTGAGGCGTCGCGGCCGGGTCCGTCGCCGTCGCGATGCCGATGCTCACCGATGAGGTGATCTCCCTACCGTCGACCAGCACAGGCGGGGCCATCGCGAGGGAGAGGCGCTGAGCCAACTGCACTACCTCATGTACGTCCGTGACCTCGTCCATCACGATGACGAACTCGTCCCCGCCGAACCGCGCGACCGTGTCGCCGTCGCGGGCGTTGAGGCGGAGGCGTTCGGCGATGGCCACGAGCAGGTCGTCACCTCGGTCGTGGCCGAGGCTATCGTTGATGACCTTGAAGTTGTCGAGGTCGACGAACAGCACCGCGGTCATCTGCGAGGTTCTGCCGATGCGGCGAATCGATGCTTCGATGCGGTCCACCAACAGGACCCTGTTGGGCAGGCCGGTGAGCGGGTCACGCACCACGCTCTCCTGCAACTGCCGCTCGAAGGAACGCTCCTTCGTCACGTCGCGGACGAACATCAGGATGCCAGCGCCTCCGTTGATCCGGGCGCTCGTCGCGCTCATCTCGACGAAGAGTTCTCGACCGTCCCTGTGCAGCGTCCACATCTCCATATGTCGTACGTGCGGAGCGCCTTCCCTCTCGGGCTCGACCAGCTCGCTGGCCGTCTTCCTAGCGTCGTCGCGGTAGCGCTCAGGGATGAGCAACTCGACGGCGTCGCGGCCGACCGCCTGAGCCGCAGTGTGGCCGAACAGATCTTCGGCCGCGGCGTTCCATGACGTCACCGCGCCGTCGGGGAGAACGCCGAAGAAAGGGTCCGGTGCGACGGAGACCACCCGCCGGTAGAGGGCGGCGCTCTCCGCCAAATCGTTCTCGAGGCGCACCTGGTGCGAGGCGTCCCTGACGACGAGCACCGCCCCGGCTGGTGTGCCGTCGACGACGAGGGCCGCCATGGAGGTCGCGACGGCGAGCCACTGCCCCTCGCGGTGACGCATGACCCCCAGAGAGCTGTGCACGTCGTGCCCCGCCGCGAGGGCCGCCTGTATCGCGCAAGAGGCGTCCTCCTCCTGCAGGCCGCAGCCGAGCAACTCGTGAAACTGCGCGCCCAACATCGCATCGGCAGCGTGGCCAAGCAACGCGGTCGCTGCGGGGTTGGCGTACGTGCAACGGAAGGAGTCGTCAACAATGAGGACGGCGTCGTTAGTGCATTCCAGGGCGGCCATCAACTCCGGGCGGCGCGGAGAGGCGTCTTTCACGCGCGCCTCCTAACTCCTGGAGCACCGCAAGTCGGAGGTCTCTGGTCGGAGATCTCCCATTCCCTAATCCTTGAAAAATTAGTGTACCCAGAAAAGGGACCAACGTCCCGCGTCGTGCTAGCCCGATCGGCGTGTTCAGCGGGTACTCAGCGGCCCTCTGATATGGCGTGCCTTGGTCACAGCCCGACTCTCGACCTACGCGCGATGATCACTTCCTACCTTCAACCGTTGTTGGCGTCGTGCATTGATCGCGCCGATGGGATACTTGGCCGCGTGCCCAACCGGATGAGCGTCTTCGACCTTGCTGAACTCGCCGCCGACGTGGGACCCAATCCCCGCACGATCGGCGTGTTGCTCGAGCTCGACGGCCCCCCGCCCGAGCTCGACGACGTCCGCGCCTCGATCCGCGACCGGCTGGGCCTCACGCCCCGCTTGGCGCAACGCATGCGGCGGGTGCCTCTTGGCGCAGGCCGGCCGGTGTGGGAGGACGTGGCGCCCGATCTAGGTCACCACGTCCGCGGCCGGGCAGCGCGCGGCGCCGACCTGTTAGACGTGGCAACCGCGATCCTCTTCGAGCCGCTTGACGCGGCTCACCCTTGGTGGACGCTCACCGTTGTCGACCTGCCGGATAAACAACGCTCGGCTCTCGTGTGGTCGAGCCACCACGCGCTGGCCGACGGGCCGAGCGTCCTGCGCCTCCTGGCGACACTGGTGCAGGACGGCGTCGCGCGACCGCTGCCTGAGCCCACGCCAGTGCCCGGCTGCGGAGCGCTCGCCCGAGAAGCATGGACCTCGCGCGCACGGTCGGCCGTTGTCGGCGTCGCTTCGTTGCCGCGGCACCTTGTCGGCATGCGCGAGCTAGCCGCCTCGTCGTATCGCCGGGTGCCCACCTCGGCACTCAACCAGCCCGTGACGGCTGGGTACACCGTGCACGTCGTCGACGTCGACCTTGCGGGGCTACGGGTGGGAGCGCACGAGTGTGGCGCCACGATCAACGACGCGCTGTTGTGGGCTTGGGGCGCCGCGCTGCACAAGCGGCTTGTGGCGGACGGACACGGCGGCGCGCCGGTAGTGATCTCGTGCACGGTCACGGTGCCCTCGACTGCGATCGAAAACCGGGTCGGCGCAGTCCGATTCCACGTCCCGACGCCGGGGCTCTCCGTCGCCGACGATCTCAGCGCGCTCGCGGCATATACCCGGCGACGCAAGCGACTCGTCTCCGGCTCCACATGGTGGTTCACCGCTCAACTCTTCCGCGGTGTCGCCGCGTTGGGGATGTATCGCTTGTTCGTCGAGCGGCAGAACTCGATCACTTCTTTACTGACCAACATGCGCGGCCCCACCGAACCATTCCGGGTGCTGGGGCTCACCGTCCGACGCGCGGTGCCGCTCCCCACACTCGTCGGCAATGTGACCGTTCTCGCCTCCGCACTCTCGTGCGGCGGGCGCCTCGTCGTGACGATCATGTGCGCGCCGCAGGCTGCTGCCATGGCGGACGACCTGGCCGCCGATCTTGCCTCTGGACTCGCTTCCGTCAGCGCGCTGTCCGACGTTCAGCGCTAGCCGGTTTGGCAGCCGCTACCGCTTGTTCACGCGGTCGAGGTGCCCATCGCCGCCCTCGCCGCGGCCTCGACCGCAGCGGCCACCACCTTGACCACGTCCGGGTGAAAGACACTGGGGATGATGTAGGCCGCGTTGAGCTCGTCCTCGCCGATGATGTTCGCGAGTGCGTTGGCCGCCGCAAACAGGACATCGTCTGTGACCTCGCGACTCTGGGCGTCTAGCAGCCCTCTGAACACGCCGGGAAAGACCAGGACGTTGTTGATTTGGTTGGAGGTGTCGCTGCGTCCGGAAGCGACCACAGCGGCATGCTGAGAGGCCTCGGCGATGTTCACCTCGGGGTCAGGATTGGCCAGGGCGAACACGATCGAGTCGTGGTTCATCGTGGCAATGTCATCGCCGGTGAGCAGGTTGGGCGCGGAGACACCGATGAAGACGTCGGCACCGGCGATGAGCTCCTTGAGCGTCCCGGTGATCCCTGCTTTATTGGTGTTCTCGGCAAGCCAGACGAGGTTTGCGTGCCCCTCGCGGGCGATGTCCTCACGGGCGCTGTGGATTGCGCCGCGGCTGTCGGCGACCACGATGTCGGTGGCGCCCGCCTTCATCAGCAGCTTCAGGACCGCTGTGCCAGCAGCGCCTGCTCCGCTCTGCACGATCTTGACATCGCTCAGCTCCTTACCTACCACCCGCAGGGCGTTACGCAACGCGGCGAGTACCACGATCGCGGTGCCGTGTTGGTCGTCGTGGAAGACAGGGATGTCGAGCTCGGCACGCAGCCTGGCCTCGACTTCGAAGCAGCGGGGGGCCGAGATGTCCTCCAGGTTGATGCCTGCGAAGACGGGCGCAATGGCCTTGACTACTGCAACGATCTCGTCGACATCCTGAGTGTCGAGGCAGATGGGGAATGCATCAATGTCACCGAACCTCTTGAACAATGCAGCCTTGCCCTCCATGACGGGCATGGCGGCCAGCGGGCCGATATTGCCAAGGCCAAGCACCGCGCTGCCATCAGTCACGACCGCCACCGTGTTGCGCTTAATGGTTAGCCTGCGGGCATCGGCGGGGTTCTCGGCAATCGCCATGCACACCCGCGCCACACCCGGGGTGTAGACCATGGACATGTCGTCGCGGTTCCGAATCGGCACCTTGGACTCGATACTGAGTTTGCCGCCCAGGTGCATGAGGAACGTGCGGTCACTCACCTTGGCGATCTCCACGCCATGGACAGCGCGCATAGCCTCCACGATCGCATCGGCATGGGAGGTGTCCCGCGCCGCCACGGTCACGTCTATCCGCAGCCGCTCATGACCTGAGGCGGTGACGTCAAGCCCGGTGACCAGCCCGCCGCTGCTCTCGATCACGGTGGTCAACTCACTCACGGCGGTGGGGCGGGCCGGGAGTTCCAGCCGCACGGTGATCGAATTGGACACTGAGGGGATGTCATTCATGACCCCATCTTGCCAATTACTGGCTGGCAGCGGCGCTTCTGGTCATTTGTGTGCGTGGCGGCTCAAACGGCGCCGATGAGTAGGTACCGCTCGTCCAGAGTCTCCTTGCCCCCGACCATCGGATCTGCGACAGCATCATGCCTGGTTTGGTCGATGTTGACTTCCCTGACCTTGACGGGCCACCGTCTACCAGCGCACGCACGGCAGTCGAGACGCAGCCGGGCCCTCGCGAGTACACGATTCGCATCTTCTCGAATTCGCGCTCGCCGTCGCCGGGCGGCAGGGTCAGTCCGTGTTCGTCATGGGTGCCCGACAGGTTTACGGCCGTGACGCGTGGCTGGATCTCGGACCACGAAGCCGCGAAGGCGCTGAACTAGTGCCACGTGTCCGACCATCGTGCGTGCAATGCGGGAATGGGTTTGGTCGCAGACCCTTCACCAGCACGATCCGAGTTGCCGCGCGGACTCTACTGGTAAATGGTTGCGACCCGACCGCTGGCTACGCGTTCCTTGCCAGGAGATACGAGGGGACCACGAAGATCCACAGCACCACCCAACCAACCATTGAACAGATGTGGAACCGTGACTGGGCCAATGGAGGCGAAGACCTCTCGACCCACGGCCTCGCGAGCACCCGACTCTGTGAAGATCCAAGCGTCCACGACAAGCACAACGAGCAGCAGCGCCAGTGCTCCCACTCCGTTGGCATCCATGCACTGCATC
>JBBRWX010000020.1:0-42195 GCA_038248935.1 Actinomycetales bacterium | reverse complement strand
GTCTGTCGTGGTGTCCGAGGGGGGACTTGAACCCCCACGCCCTTTCGGGCACTAGCACCTCAAGCTAGCGCGTCTGCCAATTCCGCCACCCGGACGAGTGGGCCCGGAAGCCGTGGTGGGCTCCCGAGCGCGACCGCAATGCTAGCACGATGGCTCGGCATTTTCCGAACGTCGAGTCGCGGCACTGTGGACGCCCGACCGCCTCGAATGGGGCCCATCTCGGCACACTCCGACCCGTCAATGGAAACCTCCCACGGACCAAAGGCCCCGCGCGCACGTCAGGAATGGCCTAGCGTCACATATGACGTCACCGTCGACGGGAGCACACATGTCCACATACCTTTATCTATCTTTGATTCCTGAGGCCCTCGTGGCGTCAATGCTTGCGCCGGATGACTTCGGCCTCTATTACGCGATCGGATCCGCGAAGCATTCCAGGGGTCAGGCCATCTTCTTCTCGATTGACAGGGACAAACTGTCTGAGGGTGACTTTCCCTTGAGCGAGATCGAAGAGCGTTGCGTGCCCCACGCGGACGGCAGCCCAAAGACCTCAATTTACTTGTCGATCTACCGGGTGCTCGAGCGCATCCCGAGGGACGCCCTTCTCGCGCTCCACCTTGCCACCGACGACGGAAGGGTGCTGACGCTCAACCCCGAGCCCTTCGTTCCCGACGGCGAGGGCCGGTCGCACCTCTACCAAGAGTTCTGCCCGGTCAACCCCCGCATCGTGTCGCGGCTCAATCCTGCCGAATTCACCGAGTTCATCACCGATACCGGCCACAACGTGACGGTACCCAGGATCGTGTTCGCCGAACTCACGCTCGGAAACCTCAAGAATGACCCCGATCACGCGAACGTCGACAACTTGCCATACCCGAACATCGGCCACCTGAGGGATTGTCTTCGCGCTCTCGCTAAGGCGCCGGTCAAGTCGACAAAGACCGTCTTGAGGCAGATGACTCAAGAGGTGCTCTACCGCACCATTCGCAACGGCGTCTTCGTTGGTGACAGCACGGGCATCACTGCCTTCCCATTGCCGAGTGCAGACACGCTTGAGCGCGAGCACTTCGCGTGGTGGCGTTCAGCGCAAACCATTTCCGGCCACTAGGCCACCTCTGCCCTATACGCACCACCGAAAGGTCCTCTGATGCCCGCCTGGTTCTGGCTGGTCCCTGTCGCTTCCGTCGTGGCGCTCGGGTCCGCGTACGGCTTCTTCCGCGAAATGATGAAGGAGTCGGAAGGCACCGAGACGATGGCCCGCATCGCCGCGCATGTGCGCGCGGGCGCGATCGCCTACCTCAAGCAGCAATACAAGGTCGTTGGCACCGTGCTGGTGTCCCTCACCCTCGTGTTCTGCGTCGTGGCATACGTCTTCCACATGCAGAACCCATGGGTTCCCTTCGCGTTCCTGACAGGCGGCCTGTTCTCCGGTCTCGCCGGGTTCATCGGGATGCGCACCGCCACCTACGCATCCGCACGCACGGCGAACGCGGCGCGCACGTCGCTCAACGCCGGTCTGCGCGTCGCCTTCCGCTCCGGCGCAGTCATGGGGCTCACGGTGGTGGGCCTCGGACTGCTCGACATCGCCATCTGGTTCCTGGTGCTCACGCGCTTCTACGGCACCGACGACGCCCACCAGGTGGTCGTCATCACCACCACGATGCTGACGTTCGGTATGGGCGCGGCGGTGCAGTCGCTTTTCGCTCGCGTGGGCGGAGGCATCTTCACCAAGGCGGCCGATGTTGGAGCCGACCTGGTAGGCAAGATCGAGGCAGGCATCCCCGAGGACGACCCGCGCAACCCTGCGACGATCGCAGACAACGTCGGCGACAACGTGGGGGACGTCGCTGGCATGGGCGCCGACCTCTATGAGAGCTACGTCGGCGTCATCCTCGCCTCCGCGGCACTTGGTGCGGCGGCGTACATGACTCAGGGCGCTGACGTCCAGTTGAAAGCGGTTGTTGCGCCCATGGTGATCGGCGCGCTGGGAACCCTGCTCTCCGTCGTGGGCGTGTTCTTCGTCCGCACAGGAGAGAAGGCCTCCCAGAAGCAGCTTCTCGCCGCCCTGGGGCGCGGCGTCAACGGCGCGGGCTTCATGATCGCCGTGGCGTCCATCCTCGTGATGTGGTCCATGGGCCTTGAGAACATGTGGGGCATCTGGTTCGCGCTCATTACCGGACTGCTCACTGGCGTGGTGATTGGTCAGGCCGCCGAGTACTTCACGTCTCAGGGGTACGCGCCCACCAAGCGCATCGCCGCCGCGACAAAGACCGGTCCAGCCACGGTCATCATCGGTGGCCTCGGCGAGGGAATGATGTCGGTGGCGATCCCCGTCATGGCCGTCGTGACAGGTACCGGGCTCGCCTACTTCTTCGGTTCGGGGTATTCCTTCGGGACCGACACCATGAGCCTCGGTCTCTACGGAATTGGCATGGCCGCCGTGGGCATGCTGTCCACCCTTGGCATCACCCTCGCGACCGACGCCTACGGCCCCATCGCCGACAACGCGGGTGGAAACGCCGAGATGAGCGGCCTCGACCCCGAGGTGCGTCAGCGTACCGATGCCCTTGACTCGCTCGGCAACACGACGGCAGCCACTGGCAAGGGATTCGCGATCGGGTCGGCGGCCTTCACAGGCATTGCCCTCATGGCGTCTTACCTCGAAGAGGTCAAGATCGGCATCTCGCACGTGCTCGATCGCGGTAGCGACTTCACTTTCCCCGACGGCTCCGTCATCGCGTCGACCGCGATGGACCAGCTCCAGGGCCTCAACCTCATGGACATGATGACGCGCTACGAGGTGGTGCTCATCAACCCCAAGGTCATCATCGGGATGTTCGTTGGCGCCATGCTGGCGTTCGTGTTCTCCGGAATCACCATGAAGGCCGTTGGCCGCGCCGCGGGCCAGATGGTGGACGAGGTGCGCCGCCAGTTCCGCGAGATGCCAGGAATCATGGCGGGCACTCAGGACCCCGATTACGCCCGCTGTGTCGCGATCTCGACCAAGGCCGCGCAGAAGGAGATGATGTTGCCGTCGATCCTTGCGATCGCCGCGCCCGTCGTCATGGGCTTCGTGTTTGGTGTTCCCGGTGTTCTGGGGCTGCTGGCCGGAGCGGCTGCAGCCGGCTTCTCACTCTCGATGTTCATGGCCAACGCTGGTGGCGCGTGGGACAACGCCAAGAAGTACATCGAGGAGGGCCACCACGGCGGCAAGGGCTCCGATTCGCACAAGGCGGCGGTGATTGGCGACACCGTGGGCGACCCGTTCAAGGACACCGCGGGACCCGGACTCAACATCCTGGTCAAGCTCATGTCGATGGAGGCAATCGTGGTCGCGGGCGTCACCGTCGCGGTCCACCTCGCCTAACTCACGTACGCCTAACTCACGTACGCCTAACTCACGTACGCCTAGCTCACGTACGCCTAGTTCAAGGCACCGGGTTCCGGGCGTCTCCTTTCACCAGGAGGCGCCCTTTGCCTTTGTCGGTGGCTTCTTTCGGTGGCTTGTGTCGGGGCTTGGGTTGGAAGGCTTCGTGTCCGCGTACGGACTACTGGAAGTCCCTACTCTTGGCAGGCACCTTGAGACTCAACGGTGCGAGGTGTTCAGCGATCAGGTTGGTGGCGCCGTCGGCGCGCTCGATGCGCCCCCTGATCACGAGCGCTTGAGCACGTCGCGCGACCGCTTGGTATCGCCTCCACACACCTTGCGAACAGATGACGTTGAGAAATCCAGTCTCGTCCTCGAGCGAAATGAATGTCACCCCCTTGGCCGTGCCAGGCCGCTGCCTGTGGGTCACGACTCCCGCCACGCTCACGCGCCGCTCCGCCTCGTGCTCAAGCACTCCCGCGACGGTCAGCACTCCGTTGCGATCAAGCCCCTCGCGCACGAAGACAGTTGGATACCTATCAACCGACACCCCGTGGGCCCAGACGTCGGCTATCGCCTCTTCGACCACGGACATCACGGGCAGAACGGGCGCCTCGACACCTGGGACCACTCCAGGGAGAGTGTCGGGCCCCTCGAGAGCGATCAGCCCTGCGGCCCAGAGCCCTTCGCGCCTGCTCACCCCGAGCGTCTCGAGAGCCCCCGACGTGGCGAGAGCCTCCCATTGGGCCTTGCTGAGGGGCCTGGTTCCCACGTCAGCCACGGAGGCGAACGACGCGGCGGCCGCCGCGGTGCCGGGGGTCGCAGTGCCGGGGGTCGCAGTGCCGGGGGTCGCAGTGCCGTGAGTCGGCGCGCGGCTAGTGGCAGTGCCGCCAGTTGCGGCTTGGCTACCGCCCGCCCCTGCCGTGTCGAGGGTTGCCTCGACCGCCTGTCTTTGGGCTCTTTGCACGGCCCCTTGGAAGCCTCCCTGCCTCACCCTCACCCGCCTCGCCATATCCGGTAGCGAGACGAAGGGCGCCTCTACGCGCGCGTCGACGATCGCCTGAGCGGCATCGGCGCCAAGGCCCTTGACCGCGGCAAGGCCCATGCGGACGGCCAGATGGGGCTCGATGTGCACGAGCGCGTTGAGGTCGGCCCGGACCTCCGCCGGGGCGTCGAACGGCGAGTCGAGTTTTTCTACGCGGGCGAGAACCTCGGAGCGCGACACGCATGGCCGCAACACCACTTGGCCATGGCGCCTGGCATCGGCCGCGAGGGACTGCGGGCTGTAGAAGCCCATCGGCTGCGCGGCCAGCAGGCCCGCATAGAAGGCGGCGGGCTTGTGCACCTTGAGCCAGCACGACGCGTACACAAGGTACGCGAACGAAAACGAGTGAGACTCGGGAAAGCCAAAGTCGGCGAAGGCCTTGAGCTTGTCGAAGATCTGGTGGGCAACATCGGCCGTCACGCCCCTTTCGTTGGCGCCCACCATGAAGCGCGCACGCAGGGCCTCCATGCGCTCGGGGCTGCGCTTGGAGCCCATTGCACGCCGCAACTGGTCCGCCAGGGCGCCGTCGAACCCCGCGCAGTCCATTGCCATCTGCATGAGTTGCTCCTGGAAGAGCGGCACCCCGAGCGTCTTTCCCAGGGCCTTCTCAAGCAGCGGATGCAGGTACGTGACCTCCTCCCGCCCGCGCGCCCTGTTGATGTACGGATGCACGGACCCCCCCTGGATGGGCCCCGGCCTGATGAGGGCCACCTCGATGACAATGTCGTAGAAGCGTTGCGGGCGCAGGCGCGGAAGCGTGGCCATCTGGGCGCGGCTCTCGACCTGAAACACCCCCACCGTGTCTGCCGCACACAGCAGTTTGTAGACGCCTGGATCCTCTTGGGGAAGCGAGTGAAGGCCAAACTCCTCGCCCTCGGTGACCCACACGTCACGAAACGCGTACTTGAGGGCCGAGAGCATCCCCAGGCCGAGCAGGTCGAACTTCACCAGACCCGCGTCGGCGCAATCGTCCTTGTCCCACTGGAGAACGGTGCGCCCTGGCATGCGCGCCCACTCGACGGGACACACATCGATCACGGGCCTGTCGCACAGCACCATCCCTCCTGGATGGATGCCGAGGTGACGGGGCAAGCGCAAGAACCTCTCCGCCAGGTCAACGACAGGAGTGGGGATGTGATCGAGAGCAGCCACTGGCGTCGGCTCGGGCCACATAGTGTCGCGCTGCCTTTCTGCCCACGCGGCCTCGGCCGCCTGATCGGTGCGCAGGGTCGACCACCTGTCGATCGACTTGGACCACGCGTCTTGCTGGCCGACGTCGTAGCCCAGGGCCTTTGCGGCGTCACGCACGGCCGACCGCGGCCGGTATTGGATGACGTTGGCCACCATGGCGGCATTGATGCGCCCGAAGCGCCCGAAGACGTACTGGATGACCTCCTCGCGGCGGTCCGACTCGATGTCCACGTCGATGTCTGGAGGCCCGTCGCGTTCGGGGGCGAGGAAGCGCTCGAACAGGAGCCCGTGCGTCACCGCATCGACGGCGGTCACGCCCAGCGCGAAGCACACCGCCGAGTTTGCGGCGCTCCCGCGTCCCTGACACAGGATGTCGGACCGCCTGCAGAAGCTCACGATGTCGTGAACGATGAGGAAGTAGCCGGGAAAATCGAGCGCCTCGATCACCGTCAGCTCGTGCTCGATCTGCTTCCAGGCGCCCGGGACCCGCTCCCTGTCGGGCGAGCCGTAGCGCTCTCGCGCCCCGCGATACGTGAGCTCTCGCAGCCACGTCGCCTCGGTGTATCCCTCTGGCACTGGATACGGCGGCAGGTTTGGGGCGACCAGGTGTAGGTCAAAGGCGCACTCCGCGCCCAACCGTGAGGCCGTCGTGACCGCCTGCGGGTGGCGCCGATGCCTCCACACCATCTCCCCCGCGCTGCGCAAGTGCGCCCCTGGGCTGCCTGGAAGCCACCCGTCCATGTCATCGAGCGATGAGCGGGCCCTCACCGCCGCGAGTGCGGAAGCGAGGTCGGCGTCGCGGGGCGTCGCATAGTGAGCATTGGTCGTGGCGACGAGGGGAAGCCCCGCGTCGAAGGCGAGGTCCGCCAGGGCATCGGCGATCTCCGAGTCGTACGGCTGCCCCGTATCCGTGATCTCGACCGCGACGCCTTCACGCCCGAAAAGAGCAATGAGCCGACTCAGTTCCGCCCGCGCGGCGACAACCCCCTCGCGGGTCACTCCCCTGGCGTGCGCGGCCGTCCCCACTCCCTGCACGCCTATGCCCGCGAGCGCGCGCCTTACCGATCCCTTGCGGCATCCCGTCAATACCAGGAACTCGCCCGCCCCAGCCTCGGCGATGCCCTCAAGCGTGTAATGGGCCAGGCCCTTCTCCCCCGCGGCCAGATGCGCCATCCCGATCGTGCGGGACAGCCTCGCATATCCGCCCGCCCCGCGCGCGAGAACCACCAGGTGGGTGGCGCGCGGATCGGGGACGCCCGTGGGTGCATCCAGCACTGGGGCGCCCGCCTTGCCTTCGGGCGCGGTCAGGTGGAGTTCCGCGCCGAAGATGGTGGGAAGGGCCACCGACCTGGCGGCGTTTGCGAAGCGCACCACCCCGTACAGGCCGTCGTGATCCGTAATCGCCATCGCGGAAAGCCCGAGTTTGCCCGCCTCCGCGGCCATCTCCTCGGGCTGGCTGGCACCATCGAGAAAGCTGAAGGCCGAGTGGGCGTGCAGCTCGGCGTAATCGATGCACTCAGTCATTGCCACACCTCAGTCATTGCCACACCTCAGTCATCGCTGCACCTCAGTCATAGACGGCCTCCAGCATCCAACGTCCCTCGTGGAGGGCGATCAGCAGCGCGGTGCCACCGCCAGCATCGTCGCGGAGCGCGACCTGCAGGAACGCTCGCCTGGAGGAATCCGAAGACCACCAGCGCTCGACGATGGGCCACGGACCCGCCCAGGCCTCGACGGGGAGGGGGCCAGCCCACACGGGCCCGTCGCCCCCTCCCACGTGGCCGGAAGACGGGTGACGATGCGCGGCGCGGGCCACCCTGTCGCCGGGGTCGGCCTGCAGTCGCACCCACGTAGGCGGGGCGCTGACGGCGAGCCTCCTGTCCACTCGCACGGAACTCCCGCCCGCGTCGAGAACGTGAATTTCAAGCGGAGACGCAAGAACCGTCGCCGGGGCGGGGTCAGGGACGCGCCCTGGCCACGGATGACTGACTCGCCTGGCAGGCTCGCCCTCTTGGCCCCACGCAAGCGCATGCACCCTGTCGCGAGGGGTGCGGCCGCCTTGCTCGCTCACGGCCAGCACACCGTCAACCCCCAAAAGCCCCTGCACCCTTTCCATGGCACGGTGAGCCCTCGCATCGGCTCCCGATGTGCCGCCCCACAGGAACGCCTGCTCCGCCCCCAGCGGCACCACGTCCTCGGCCGTGAGCATCAGCGCCGTGAGGGGCGCGGGCTGCGGCCCCGCGGCGGTTCCTGACAGCCACCCCTCGAGCTGCCAGCGCACCCTATCCGCCATGTGCTTGGTGAAGGCCCCCGAGCGGCTTCCCACGTCGGTGCGCCACACCCTCACCAGCTCGTCCCCTGCCGTGGTGCGGGCGCCGATGCGCACGCGCGCACATCTCGATGCGGCGGCCAACAAGGCGGAGTCGAGTTGTTCCGCGACGTGGACTGCCACGAGGGCAAGCTGTTCGACCCTCTCGGCGGGTTCCTCGAACACGTACTCGACAAAGATGTCTCCCTCGGCCCTGCGCAACACGGGAGGGGCCACGTCCTCCCCCCTCGCCATACGCTGCGCCCAGGCCCCCACCTGCCCAAAGCGAGCCATCACGTCGGCCGAGGGAATCGCGGTGAAATCCCCCAGCCTGGTCAGGCCGAGCCGCACCAGGACGCTGACGAGGGCCTCGACCTCGGCGCGCTGAGCGCGCTCCATCGTGGCGTGTACCAAGGTGTCGACCGACAGTGGCGCCAAAAAGTCGTGGGACTGACCCCTCCCGATCAGGGAGTTCGCTCTCGCGGCCATCACGGCGGCCAACAGGCCGTCCGCGATACCCACGGAGGACTCGTAGCCTGCGTCTTCCACCACTGCCGTCACGAGCGCCTCCGCAAGCGCCTCCTCGGAGCCGTGAAAGCGCGCCGCCCCCTCCGAGGGGATCATGAGCAGCCCAGGGCGCGATATCTCTACCCCAGACACCACGTTCTCCGCCGCGGCGGCGACGGCCTCGAACTCACGGGCATCGCGGCCCTCGTCGTGAGGCAGAATCGCGAGCTCAGGGCAGGCACGCTGCGCCAGGCGTTTGCGCATCCCGCGACGCACCCCCGCCGCTCTGGCCGCCGCGGACACGGCGAGCATCCCCTTTCCGTGCAGTACCGCGGCGGGGACATCGACTCCCATGCCCGCTTGAGCCATGGCCGCGACCACCGGCCAATCGGGCACCCACAGGACCACACGGCGCACGGTGGCCACCGTCGCATCGCGCAAGGGGACACTCATGCGGCACCCGTTCCAAGCGCCCTGCCTTCTAAGGCCGCACGCCTGACGGCGGCTCCGAGCCTCACCGGCTGGGTGTCCACGTCAAGGGAGACAACCACCCTCCTGGCGGCCGCCGACCGGCCGGTGATCGCCACGGTCATGTTTCGCTCGCGCAGCCTGCCCTCGCCCGCGCCAAGGCCACCCCATCTGGTCGCGTCTACCGTCAGCTGGACGTGAGCCCCAGGCCACCGACCCGTGGCCACCACCACGCAGCCGCTTTCCCTGGCACGCGCGGCCAGCCGCCTGCGGTCGGCATCTGACAGGGCGAGTCCCTGGCCGATCATGACGACGTCGATGTCGTCGATGCACGCACCAAGAGCGGCGGGTGCTTGAACTCCTGGGTAAGGGATGAGCGCCACTCGCGCCAGGTCGATGCCGCGCCGCGCCGCCGCAAGCAGGCCCACATTCGGCATCCCCACCATCGCCGTCCACGCCCCATCCAGGGAGGCTCGCGCCACCAGGGCAAGCACGAGCGACGTGGAACCCTCCACCGCGATGACCTGCCCCCTGCGTAGGCCGCGAGGCAAGAGCGGAACGAGGGCATCGTCAAGCGCGAGCGCAGGCCCTTCCGTCGCCTTGCGGTCGGCACCCATACGGGTTTCGACGGCTCTCAAGGCGGCGCGGGCGGCGGCGAGGCGAGTCCCCTGCGTCTCCACGATCACCTCCCAAGCGGTCGTTGACAGGGATGCGGAAAACCCGCATGCCATTCGAACACGTGTTCGATTCTGCCATGAATGGCGGACATGCGCGAGACGCTTCGCCTCGACGGGCTTCTTGACCTTGGCGAGCGCGACAACGTCGTTGTCATCACGATTAAGGACCTCGTCGGCTGGCTCGTCGCGGCACGCGACGGCATCGTCGCAACGTCTGGCTAGATATTCAGCCTCGCGAAACCCTGCACGGCATCACCCCCCGCGACGTCGACGCGAGGACAATAGGCAGCGTCCACGGTGACGGCTATCAAGGCAGGCTCGCATGCTCAAGGGAATCGATCCCGTACTCAGCGGAGAGCTTCTCCGCATCCTCGATGACATGGGTCACGGGGACCAACTCCTGCTCGTCGATCGCAATTACCCGGCCGCCGCGTCGGGCAAACCCGTCGTAAGGCTCGGCGAAATTGGGGTGGAGCGGGCGGCCCGCGCCATCTTGAGCGTCATGCCTCTCGATACGTTTCGTGACCACCCTCTTGAGCGCATGGAGGTTGACGGCGACCCCTCAATCGTCGCGCCCGTACAAGCCGCCGTTCTTGAGGTGGCACGCGCTCACCATCCCGAGCCCCTCGAGTTCGGCATCGTGCCACGATTGTCGTTCTATGAACGCGCCACGGACGCCTTCGCCGTAGTTCATACGCTGGAGGATCAGCCGTACGGCTGTTTCATCCTGCACAAGGGCGTCGTCTTCCCAGAAGCCGTCTAGGCCGCCCCTGCACCTAGTCTTCGATCCGCCTTTGCTCGGTTGCGAGGCCCGTCACCGAGCGGACCTGTGTTGGCCTCGACGCGGGGCCTCGATGCCGTTGACTTCTTGTCCAAGCATCTGGTGTCCACTCTCCGGACCGCGTCAGACTCATCTCCATCGACGCGACACGTGATCACCTATTCAGGCCTGCCTGCTTTGGCGCTATCGCGTCGTGCTAATTTTGGCGGTGTCAAGGTTGGGCGGCGCAGATCAAGCGAAAATGGGTTGAGAATGGATAGCGATCGACCTTCTGATAGGGGATCTGGCCCCGTTCGACTTATCGTCCTCGGGACGGTCAACCGCGACCATGTGGTGTTTGTCGACCACCACCCACTCCCCGGCGAGACGATCCTGGGCCACTCGTACGAGACAGGGACCGGCGGCAAGGGGTCGAACCAGGCAGTGGCCGCCGCCCGCGCAGGCGCTTCCGTGATGTTCGTTTCCGCCGTCGGGAACGACGCCGCAGGTGCCGAATTGCTCGCCGACCTTGAGACCAAGGGCGTCGACGTGTCCCGCGCCGCGCGTATCGACTCGATGCCGAGCGGTGTCGCCCTCATTACCGTCTCGGCCGACGGCGAGAACTCGATCATCGTGGCGCCGGGCGCGAGCGCAGTTCTCGATGCCGTCCGTGTGAGCGCGACAGTTGGCGATCTCGTGACGCCCGGCGCGGTTGTTCTGACGCAGCTCGAGCTCCCGCTGGCCGTGGTCGAACGGGCATGCCTGACCGCTCACGAGTTGGGCGCCCGCGTGGTGCTGAATCTGTCCCCGATCGCGGAGGTATCCGAGGCCCTCCTCGCCGCTAGCGATCCCCTTCTCGTGAACGCGGGAGAGGCCGCCGCCCTCACCCACACGCCGTGCGACACCCGCGAGCAAGCGCAGAGCACTGCCGATGCCCTTGCCAAGCGCTGCTGTTCCGTCGTGGTCACGCTCGGTGGGGACGGCGCGATCGCCGCCGACGGCTCCCCAGCTAGGCACTTCCCTGGCAAGACAGTTCCCGTTGTCGATACCACCGGCGCAGGCGACTCCTTCGCGGGAGCCCTCGCCGCGGCGCTCGTCGCAGGCGCAGGGCTCGACGACGCGGTCAGGAGCGGAATCGACGCAAGCGCACTGACGGTTCAGCATGTTGGCGCACAGCCTCCCTCGGACTGGCGGCCGTAACCGGCGCGACTATCGAGGCTCAGGGCCAATTGCCATCGAGTGGCGTGAGCGCTTGGCTCGATCGCATGTAAGCGCTTACACTTCTCGAGACGACCCAACGGAGGATCTCGTGAACCAGCGCACCCGCAACCGCGCCCCACTCGCCATCGCAGCCATCGTGCTGGCGGCCGCTGGCATCGCCACCGCGACCATCCTGGGCACCACGAGCCACGAGAGCCCTCACGCGATGGCGCCCACTCGCGCCGCAGAAACCGACCAGAACTTCTACTTTGTCATGGCCGACCGGTTTGCCAACGGGGATACCTCCAACGATCAGGGCGGCCTGGGCTCGGACCCGATGGTGTCCGGCTTCGATCCCACCAATGCGGGCTTCTACCAGGGTGGCGACCTCAAGGGCATCAGCAACAAACTCGACTACATCCAGGGCCTCGGCACCACCGCTATCTGGCTCACGCCCAGCTTCACCAATAAGGCCGTGCAGGTCGAGGACCAGTCCGCCGGATATCACGGCTACTGGATCACCGACTTCACTCATGTTGACCCGCACCTCGGCACCAACGAGGATCTCGCCGCGCTGGTCAACGCCGCGCACGACCGCGGGATGAAGGTCTACTTCGACATCATCACCAACCACACGGCCGACGTCATCGGCTACCAGGAGGGCGACCGCACGGCCTACGTGTCGAAGGACGAGCGGCCCTACACGGACGCAAGTGGCCAGCCGTTCGACGATCGCACCTACGCGGGTGGCAGCGACTTCCCGACGCTCGATGCGGCCACGTCGTTCCCCTACGTTCCCGTGCTCGTCCCCGGCGAGGAGAACGCCAAGACGCCCGCGTGGCTCAACGACGTGACGCTCTATCACAACCGTGGAAACAGCACGTTTACGGGGGAGGACAGTCAGTACGGCGACTTCTCGGGGCTCGACGACCTCTTCACGGAGAACCCGGTCGTGGTCGACGGCATGATCTCGATCTACGAGACCTGGATCAAGGACTTCGGCATCGACGGCTTCCGCATCGACACGATGAAGCACGTCGACGACGCGTTTTGGCAGCGCTTCGGTCCCGAGGTGCTTGACTTCGCCCACAAGAACGGCAAGGAAGACTTCTTCATGTTCGGCGAGGTGTTCGACACCTCGCGCGCGCTGACCTCGCACTACACGACCACGGACGACATTCAGGCGGTGCTCGACTTCCCGTTCCAGGACGCAGCCCGCACGTATGCCTCCAAGGGAGGCTCTGCGCAGTCTCTCGCCGACTTCTTCGCCGGAGACGACTGGTACACGGACGCCGATTCGAACGCCTATCAGCTGCCCACGTTCCTCGGCAACCACGACATGGGCCGCATCGGTGGCTTCATCGAGGCCGACAACCCGAAGGCCACCGACGGCGAGTTGCTCGCCCGCGACGAGCTCGCGCACTCCCTGATGTACCTGTCGCGCGGCAACCCCGTCGTCTACTACGGCGACGAGCAGGGCTTCACAGGCGAGGGAGGCGACAAGGCCGCGCGGCAGCCGATGTTTGCCACTCAGATTCCCGACTACCTCTCCCAGGATCTCATCGGCACCGACGCGACCCAGGGTCAAGACACCTACGACACGTCTCAACCGCTGTACGAGACGATCAACGAGCTCGCCTCGGTCACCGCGGCCTACCCCGCGCTGCGCGACGGCGCACAACAGCCCCGCTACGCGGACTCGGGATCAGGCATTTACGCGTTCTCGCGCATCGACCGCACCGACAATCGCGAGTACCTCGTCGTCGTCAACAACGCGACCGAGCCCAAGACCGCACAGGTGCCCACCTGGTCGCCATCCACTCGCTTCGACGCGGTGTACGGGACTGCCCATGCCATCACCACCGACGACTCCTCCTCTGTGAGCGTCACCGTGCCGCCGCTGTCAGTCGTCGCCTATCGGGCGGCCGATCTCATGCCGTTGTCCGACGCCGCGCCCGCGATTGAGGTGACCGCCGCGGCTCCCGCCGCAGACGCGCCCGACCGGATGAGCGTCACCGCCGCCGTGGGCGCCGACGCATACGCCGAGGTGTCGTTCTGGGCCAAGTCGGGCGACAACTGGGAGTACATCGGCACCGACGACAACGCGCCTTACCAGGTGTATCACGACGTGTCCGCACTGGATCCTGGAACCACAGTCGAATACGCCGCCGTGGTCGCAGACAACAACGGCCACTCCGCGACGTCGGCAACCCTGACCGGCGTCGTTGCCGACCCGACGATCTCGATGTCCAGCCCGAAGGTGGGCGCGACGCTTGGCTCATCGCCCGTCATCTCCGCCGTCGTGTCGCCCGGTCGACCAGGAACCTCGGTGTCGTTTGAGCGTCGCGTGGCAGCCGGCGAGTGGGAGACGATCGGCACAGACAGCTCGGCGCCCGCGTACTCCATGACGGACGACGCTTCTGGCATCGCCGCAGGGACGGACGTGCTCTACCGCGCCATCGTCACGCAGGGGGACGTCACCGTGCAGTCGACCGCGGTCTCGGCCCGCGGTGGCGCGGCCGCGCAACCCGACGAGGTCGCGCTTCCCGGCACCGTGAATTCGGCCATGGGCTGCGGCGAGGACTGGGCGCCTGCGTGCGACCAAGCGCAAATGGTTCTCGACCCGGCCACGTCCACGTGGTCGATCACCGTGGACCTGCCTGCCGGCGACTACCAGTACAAGATCGCGATCGACCGTTCTTGGGACCTGAACTACGGCGCAGGGGGCGTCCCGAACGGCCCCAACATCACGCTGAGCCTCACGGCAGACTCCACGGTGACCTTCACCTACGACGACGCGACGCATCTCGTTGACGCGACCGGCGGCGCCTAGCGGGCCCGCAACGCCCACATCGCGACCGCCGACGCCGCGGCCACGTTAAGCGAGTCCACTCCCCCTGCCATCGGGATCGTGACCACCTGATCCGCTGCCGCGAGGGCGCCGCGTGACAGCCCGTCGCCCTCGGTCCCCATGACGAGTGCGATCCGTTCGTGGCTCGCGTCTGCAAACTCCGCGAGGGATTTGGCGTCGTCCGCAAGCGCCAGGGCCGCCACGATGAAGCCCTCATCGCGCAACTGGCCCAGGCCCTCGGGCCAGGGCTCGATGCGCGTCCACGGCACTTGGAACACGGTGCCCATGGAGACCTTGACGGATCGCCTGTAGAGCGGGTCTGCGCACGTGGGCGAGACGAGAACGGCATCGGCGCCGAGCCCGGCCACCGAGCGGAAGATCGCGCCCACGTTGGTGTGGTCAACGATTCCCTCCAGCACCACGACTAACCGCGCCCCGCGCACCACGTCCGCGACGGGCGCGAGCGGCGGCCGATGCATCGCGGCGAGCGCGCCGCGGTGGACCTCGAAGCCGGTGACGGCCTCCAGCACCGCCTCAGGAGCGACAAACACGGGGGTTTCAGGGCCGACAATCCCCACGATGGAGTCGAGCCACTTCTCGCTCGCGAGCACCGAACGCGGCCGATGCCCCGCGGCCAGCGCGCGGCCGATCACCTTCGCGCCCTCGGCCATGTACAGCCCGCCCTCAGGCTCGATGTGGCGCCTTAGCGCGACGTCGGTGAGGCCGCGATAGTCGGCGAGGCGCTCGTCGGTGGCATCGGTCACGGGGATCACGGGCATGACCCCATTGTCGCAGGCACGACCTGTCGCCAACTCAGTTTGTCGGAAGCGCAGCGCCCCAGCAGGACATGAGTGCTCATACACGCTCCCATTCGGCACTTATGTCCTCACAGGACGCAGGACGGTGAGGATCCGCAGCGGTGAGGATCCGCAGTGGTGAGGATCCGCAGTGGTGAGGATCCGCAGTGGTGAGGATGCGGGGCGAAGCGGCTCGGCGAGAATCCCCGCCGTCGCGCACGGCGAGAATCCCCGCCGTCGCGCACGGCGAGAATCCCCGCCGTCGCGCACGGCGCGCCGACACACGCACCCCCACGCACAGGGCGCCGACACTCGCCCCTGCAAAGCGACGAAGGGCCCCTGGAATCTCTCCGGGGCCCCTCGCACTTCGCTGTGGTGCCTAGCCTGGCTATTGGCCCTTGGAGACGTTCGGGTCGAACGTGCTTCCGCTCGCTGATCCGGCCGACTCGGCGTCCGCGCTCACACTTTCCGCCATGCGTCGCGCCTCTTCGAGCGCAACACGTGGATCGGTGAGAACGGACGTGAGCGGGGTCTTGCGCTTCTTGCGCTCGGGGTCCCGCTCGAGGGGTGCGGGCTCTTCCGCGCCACCGAAGGCGGCGCTGACCGACTTGAGCGCGCCCGTGAACTCGGTGGGCACAAACCAGATCTTGTTCGAGTCCGTCTTGGCAATCTCCGGCAACATCTGCAGGTACTGGTACGCGAGCAGCTTGCTGTCCGCGTCACCCTCGTGGATGGCGTCGAACACCTGCAAGATGGCGCGGGCCTCACCCTCGGCACGCAGGATCTTGGATTGAGCGTCACCTTCCGCCTTGAGGATCGCGGACTGCTTCTCGCCCTCGGCCGTGAGGATGGCCGACTGCTTGACGCCCTCCGCGGTCAGGATCGCCGCGCGACGGTCTCGCTCGGCACGCATCTGCTTTTCCATCGAGTCCTTGATGGACACGGGCGGCTCGATGGCCTTGATCTCGACGCGGTTCACGCGAATGCCCCACTTGCCCGTCGCCTCATCGAGGACTCCACGCAAGTGCCCGTTGATGTGGTCACGACCGGTGAGCGCCTGCTCCAGGTCCATGGTGCCGACGATGTTACGAAGCGTTGTTGCCGTGAGTTGCTCGACTCCCACCCAGTAGTTCTGGATCTCGTAAACAGCCGCACGAGGGTCGGTGACCTGGAGGTAGATCACCGAGTCGATATCGACCACAAGGTTGTCTGACGTAATCACAGACTGAGGCGGCGTCGGGTAGACCTGCTCCTTGAGGTCGACCTGTGCCCGCACCCTGTCGAAGAACGGCACCAAGAGGTGAAGTCCGGCGTCGAGCGTGCGGCTATACCGGCCGAGGCGCTCAACGAGGTAGGCCTTGGTCTGGCGCACCACCACGATGGATCGGGCGATGGCCGAGATCACAAAGATCCCGACGATTCCCAGGACGACGAGTCCTGCTATTTGTACTGGCGTCATAACGACGTGTTCTCCTTTGCTGGGGCGACGATGGCCGTCGCACCCTCGATCTTGACGACGACAACGTCGGCGCCTTCGTGAATGATCTGGGCCCCCTCTTCGACGCGCGCGCTCCACACTTCTCCGCGCAACTTGACGCGACCGCCAGTGACGGTCACCTCATCGAGTGTTCTTGCGTGCAACGCGACGAGCGCCGCCGAGTTGGTTTCGACGAGCGGCTCACCCCTCTTGCGCATCGAGCGCAAAAGCCACGGCCGCAAGGCAAAAAGCAACAGCGAGGACACGACTGCGGCAACGACGACGGCGAGGATGACAGGGCCGTCGAGTAACATCACCGTGCCTCCGGCGAGCGCTCCTCCCGCGAGCATGAGCAACGTCAGATCGAGGGTGAAGATTTCGACAACACCCAGGGCCGCAGCTGCGATATACCACCACATGAATTGCATGGGATCTCCCTTCCTCAACGAACCTATCAGGGGGATCAGGGGTGTGCATCGGCCGTGCGAATGAGGCCCTCGCCCGCGAATAGTCCTTGCGATGGATCCCACCTTGCCGCAGACGTGTCGACGTTCCGCTTGTGCAATGTGCGGGTTTGGAGAAACGACACGGCGGGGTCAAGTATGGGGTCACCACAACGACAAGGAAGTCAGCAGCATGCGTCACCGTCGCACGACCGGAATCGAACGCGCCTCCGCTGCGAGTGCCCGCCTCTTGACGCTTGCAATGCTGTCTGTGTTTGCCCTCTCGGCGTGCACGTCGGGCCCCGCAGACAAGGGCCCCGCGATCAGCCCGATCCTGGTGGGCAACAACGTGTGGATGGCGCCCAGCCCGACGGCGTGGGAGCAGACCGCTAAGGCCGGCGTCACCATGATGCGCATCGGCGGAACTGCGTATGACAAGCAAGTGCCAGGCGCGAACTTCCTCGACGGTTGGGTCGACGAGATACAGGCCATGGGCGCTCAGCCAGTCCTGCAGGTGTCACAATTCGCGGGCCCTCAAGCGGCGGCGGACCTCGTCACGCACTACAACGTCGACGGCGACAAGCCGATCACCTACTGGAGCATCGGCAACGAGCCGGACTGTGGCAAGACCACCGACCAAACAGCCATCAATGTCGCCGCCTACATCAAGCCGATCGCCGCGGCCATGAAGGCCGTCGACCCCACCATCAAGATCTATGCGCCCGATGCGTGCGACATGGACACACTGATGTACGGCGCGCTCTTCGCGGGGGATGACGGACCTGCGGACATCTCGGGCCTCATCCCAGGCACGAAGACGTACTACGTGGACGGCGTGTCCTGGCACCGCTATGTGGGCTATGCGCCCGCGAACATCAAGACCGACGGACTCACCACGGCAGGCGTCGAGGACTTCCGCGTTCGCATGGAGCAGGCACGCGACTTGGTGGACGCCACGAATGCCGCGAGGTGCCGCACCGGTGACGACGCCCTCCAATGGGGCCTCACCGAGTTCAATTCGCTCGGTAGCGCCGTGTGTTCGTTCGAGAACGGGCAGATGTTCGCCAGCATCTACGGCGACCTCATGAAGTACGGCGCGACGATGGGAGCCACCTGGTCGATCGCCGAGAGCAACGGCAGTTGCGGGGGCACCGACTTCGGCTTTCTCGACATGAACATGAATCCGCGCCCGAGTTACTTTCACATGCAGATGGTCGCCAACTATTTCTCGGGCACCTACCTGGAAGGCCAATCCACAGTGGACACGGTGCGGTCCTACGGAGCGATCGATCGCGATCGACGGCGCGTCTCGGTCATGCTCATGAACATCGGAACCACCGACGCCCAAACGTGCACGGTCAACCTGCGCGTGGCAAAGACGGCGGGCGACGGATGCGTGGTGGACCTGAACGGGACCGTCGGCGGCAGCACGAGCGTGGATCTGCCTCCACAGAGCACGACCGTTCTCGTGTTCGACCTGAAGGGGAAGGTCACTCGGACGGTGACCTACGCAAAGGACGACGCGGCCCCAACGGTCACCGACGCTGAGTAGAGACGACGACGGTTTACGCGCGTCGTGCGGTCCAGCGGCCGTCTTGAGCGAAAAGCTGAAGGGGTAGCCCATACGTCTTTGCAAGGTTGGCACTGGTCAAGGTGTCCGCGAGGCGTCCCTGGGCGACCACCTTGCCTTCCCGCAGGAGCAACACGTGAGTGAAGCCCGCTGGGATCTCCTCGACGTGGTGAGTGACCATGACCATGGCGGGTGAGCGGCGGTCGCCCGCGAGCTCGGTGAGCGCGCCCAAGAGCTCCTCGCGACCACCCAGGTCCAGGCCCGCCGCGGGCTCGTCGAGCAACAGCAGCTCGGGATCGGACATGAGTGCCCGAGCGATCTGGACGCGCTTGCGTTCTCCCTCGCTCAGGGTCTCGAAGGCGCGATCCGCAAAGGCGTGCATTCCAAAGGCCGAGAGAAGATCGTCGGCCCTGATCTCGTCGACACTCTCGTATTCTTCGCGCCAACGCCCGGTAACCCCGTACGTAGCTGTCATCACCAAGTCGCGCACGGTTTCGCTTGGCGGGATCCTGTCGGCAAGCGCGGCACTCGCCAGGCCGACGCGAATGCGTAGCTCCTGCGTGTTCGCTTCGCCGAGAAGTTCGCCGAGCACCTCGACGCTGCCAGTCGTGGGGTGGGCTCTCGCGGAACACAGCGTGATGAGCGAGGTCTTTCCCGCTCCATTTGGCCCGAGGATGACCCACCTATCGGCGGAAGCAACGCTCCACGTGATGCCGTCGAGTACCTGGTTCTCGCCTCGACGAAGCGTGACGTCGTCAAGTCGCAAGACGGAGTTCATAGCGGCTAACCCTAACGGAGAACGCCGTCGTACACCGCGAGCGTGCGCTCCGCAATCGCGCCCCACGAGAAGTGCTCGGTGGCGCGCTCCTTGCCGCGAGCACCCATCGCCTTGGCGACGTCCGGGTCGGACACCATCGCCGCCAGCGCCGCCGCGAGGTCGGACACGTACTCCTCCGGGTTTGTCGGAGTTCCGGTGCCGTCAGTGGCCTGGTCAATCGGCACCAGGGCACCCGTGACACCGTCGACGATGACCTCGGGGATTCCTCCGGTGGCGGTGCCCACGACGGGCAGCCCCACGGCCATGGCCTCGAGGTTCACGATGCCGAGCGGCTCGTAGATCGACGGGCACACAAAGGCTGTACACGCGTCGAGCACGGCGACCAACTCGGCGCGGGGCAGCATCTGCTCGATCCAGATCACGCCCTCGCGCGTCTGTTGCAGTGCCGCGACCGCGGACGAGACCTCGACCGCGATCTCCTTGGTGTCGGGGGCGCCCGCACACAGGACCACTTGAACCTCTTTGGGCAACATGGCGACGGCCCTGAGCAGGTACGGCAGTCCCTTCTGCCTGGTGATGCGGCCCACAAACACCACGGCGGGGCGCATGGGATCAATTCCGTGACGCGCGACGGTCACGGCGGCAACCGCGAGTGCCTCGTCCGTGCGTGGCGCTGACCACGCATCGACGTCGATGCCGTTGTGAACGACCAGAACCTTCTTGGGGTCAACATGTGGGTAGCAACGCAACACGTCGGCCCTCATGCCTGCGCTCACGGCGATGATGGCCGCAGCGTTTTCGTAAGCCGTCTTCTCAATCCAGCTGGACACGCGGTAGCCGCCGCCGAGCTGTTCTGCCTTCCACGGGCGCAACGGCTCAAGGGAGTGGGCACTCAACACGTGCGGGATGCCGTGGAGCTGGGACGCAAGGTGACCCGCCATATTCGCATACCAGGTATGCGAGTGGACCAGGTCGGCACCCTCGCAATCCTTTGCCATGGGCAGGTTGTGGGCGAGTACGTCGAGAGAGGCGTCTCCCACTCCCCCGCCGAGGGCCCAATAGCCGATCACGCCCTCTTCGTCGCGAGGACCGTCGAAGGCGCGAACGCGGACATCAAGGTGAGAACGGAGCACCTTGGCGAGCTCAGTGACGTGGACGCCAGCGCCCCCGTAGACGTGGGGCGGGTATTCACGGGTGAGGATGTCGACGCGCATACCCCCACCGTAATCGCTTTGGGCGTGGCGTGCCCCTACCACGTGACGTCCGTGCCCCGTATGCTGAAGAAATGTCAGCGCCGAAGGTACTTGCCATCGTCCTCGCGGGAGGTGAGGGCAAGCGTCTTATGCCCTTGACCGCAGCCCGCGCCAAGCCGTCTGTGCCCTTCGGTGGCACCTTCAGGCTCGTCGACTTCGCCTTATCGAACCTGGTGAACTCGGACTATCTGCAGGTCGTGGTGCTGACCCAGTACAAGTCGCACTCCCTCGACAGACACATCGCGCGCACGTGGCGCATGTCGCCGCTTCTGGGCAACTACGTCGCCCCAGTGCCCGCTCAGCAGCGCCGCGGCAAGCACTGGTACCTGGGCAGCGCGGACGCTATCTACCAGTGCGTCAACATCATCGAGGACGAGAAGCCCGACATCATCGTCATTGTGGGCGCCGACCACGTGTACCGCATGGACTTCTCGCAAATGGTCGACGCGCACATCGCTTCGGGCGCGGACTTCACGGTCGCAGGGATTCGCCAGCCGATCGGGATGTCGGATCAGTTTGGCGTGATCGACGTCGATCCGACCGATCCCACGCGCGTGCGGGCGTTCCTTGAGAAGCCCGATGCTCCCGACGGCCTGCCCGACAGCCCCGGCGAGATCCTCGCGTCGATGGGCAACTACGTCGCCTCTGCGGACGCCTTGCTCGAGGCGCTCGCGGCCGATGCCGACGATGACGACTCGGTGCACGACATGGGCGGCGACATCGTCCCTTACTTCGTGAACAAAGGCACGTGCGGCCTGTACGACTTCGTCTACAACGATGTACCCGGTTCGACCGATCGCGATCGCGACTACTGGCGCGACGTGGGAACCATCGACTCGTACTACGACGCGCACATGGACCTCATCGCCGTGTTGCCGATCTTTAACGTGTACAACCACGAGTGGCCGCTCCACCAGGGCCTCATCACGCAACCGCCCGCCAAGTTCATCCACTCCGAAGAGGGACGCGTGGGCCACGCGGCCGATTCGGTGGTCTCGCCGGGCGTGATCGTGTCGGGTGCCACCGTGACCGGGTCGATCCTGTCGCCCGGAGTGCGGTTGCACTCGTGGTCCACCGTGTCGGATTCCATCCTGCTCGACGATGTCATCGTGGGTCGGCACGCTCAGGTCCACCGCGCGATTCTCGACAAGAACGTCCACGTCGAGGAGAACGCACGAGTGGGCATCGACCGCGAGGCCGATATTGCCCGCGGCTACACCGTGACCGAATCGGGACTGACCGTCGTCGCCAAGGGCACCGTGATCGCTTGATGAGTCGGGGTCGCCTCCTCGTGCTCGACGTCGACTCGACGCTCATTCAGCACGAGGTGATTGAGTTGCTTGCCGCGAGGGCGGGTTCGCTTGCCCAGGTCGCGGCAATCACCGACAGGGCGATGCGCGGTGACCTCGATTTTGCCGAGTCGCTCAAGGAACGTGTCGCTACGCTCAAGGGTCTCGCCGAGTCGGTCTTCGCCGACGTCGCTGCAGAGGTCACGCTCACGCCCGGCGCCGCGGAGCTCGTGGCGAGCGCCCAGGGGGCCGGCTGGACGGTCGGTCTTGTCTCCGGCGGGTTCGAAGAGGTCGTGTCGACGATCGCTGCCAAGGTCAACGTCGCACACTTTGTGGCGAATCGACTCGAGGTCGTGAATGGCTCCCTCACGGGGCGCACTGTGGGTCCCGTGATCGATCGAAACGCCAAGGCCGTCGCGCTGTTGGCGTTCGCCAGAGCCGCACGCGTCGCGATCGAGGACACCGTTGCCATCGGCGATGGCGCAAATGACCTCGACATGATGGACCTGGCTGGGCTCTCCGTCGCCTTTTCGGCCAAGCCCATCGTGAGGCAGCAGGCCGATATTACGATTGATGGTCCCCGGCTCGACGTCGCCTGGCCGTTGATCCTGGCGCGTTCGGCCTCCTAGGACGCGCCCTGGGCGGCTAGGTGTCCGCGCCTCGCCCAGTTGAGACGGGCCTCGACTCGATGACCGCGTCGCTCGCCGTCAACGCCATGAGCGCGAATGCCTGTGCCTCGGCCGAGACTCCCTCGTGGTTGAAATGCGGCGCGCCACACACCCCACGGACAACGCCGTCGGCCTCGACCAACGCCAGCGCGGCTTCGAGCCAACGCGACGCTGCCGCCGCATAGCTGTGTGGTAACCACCCGTCGGCCACGCCCGTGAAGGCCGCGTATGCGAGCATCAGCCCCGCCGTCCCGTCGGTAAACGTCCGCGGGTCGTCGAGCACGTCGTGGAAACGGCCGTCTGAGGTCTCCCATCGCGCCACCGCGTCGAGGAGATCACGCGTCTGAAATTGCCACCGCGCACGCATCTCGGAGGGCACCTTGTCGCCTCCGATGCGCAGGGCCCTTGCCAGGCCCGCCGCCGTCCAGCCGTTTCCAGAACCCCATGCATCGGCGCGTAACACGACGCCCGTTGCGGGATTCGCTCGATGCGAATACAGCCCGGTCGCGCGGTTCCACAGGTGTTCACGGTGCATGCGATATTGCATGTCTGCCGGGGCGAAGTCCCCCGTCGTCGCGAGCGCAGGGATCACCATGTAGAGCGTGTCAATCCACACCTCGTGTGCACCCGCGATGTGGAGCAGCACTCCCGAATCGTCGCGCGGCGCGTGGCGCAAGAGCCACCAGCGCTGACGCTCGAGCGCGTCCGCGGCCGCGGCATCTCCCCTGCTCGCCGCAAAGGCGACCGTCTCGAGCAGGGAGCCCCCATTGACCAGGCCCGCGTCGCCCGTGGCACCCAACCGTCCATCCGTGTCTTGGTGGGTGACCGCATCGCTTGCGATCGCCAGGGCAACCTCGACAAGTCCCTCGTCGAGAGCCGCGTGAGAAGCCACACCCTGCTCCCAGGCAAGCCTCTGCATGCGTAACAGGGCCTGCCAGAGACGGCCCCGCGAAGCGGGAGAATTCGTGGCCAAATCGCGCCCGCGCCCTATGCGGGTTTGCCGTCGATGACGTCCACGAGTCGAGCCGAGCGGTGGTCGAGTTCCGCCCACGCACCGTCGTACTCGAGGATCGCCGCGCCCGAGGTCCCCAACCCTAGAGCCACCTTCTGCAACGGCCGCTTGAGCGAGCCAGGGCCGGCGAGCCAAGCGGCGACGTGGGACGTCGTTGGCTCGTGGCCGACGACCATGACCACGTGGGCGTCACCCGCGCCCGCCACCACGCTCATGTAGCGCTCCCCTGCCGACTCATACAGATCGTCCTCGACGCGCATGGGCGTGTCGCCCAGGACGGTCGCCATGCGCTTGAAGGTCTGTAGCGTCCGATTCGACGAAGACACCAAGGCGAGATCTGGCACGATGCCGGCCGCGAGCAGCCGCTCGGCGAGAAGCGCGGACGCTTCCCTGCCCTCAAGCGTCAAGGCACGTCCATGGTCGTCCAGCCCGGCCTGTGGAGCCTCCGCCTTCGCGTGGCGCACCAGCACGAGCAAAGGCACTACTGGCCCATCGCGTGCACGCCGCCGTCGACGTGAACCATCTCGCCGGTGGTGGCAGGGAACCAGTCGCTCAGCAGCGCCGTGACGGCCTTGGCCGCGGGAACGGTGTCTTCGGAGTCCCAACCGAGGGGCGCGCGGTCGCTCCACTTGCTTTCCATCTGGTCAAAGCCTGGGATGTGCTTGGCCGCCGTCGTCTTGAGCGGGCCGGCGGAGACCAGGTTGCAACGGATTCCCTGGCGGCCGAGGTCGCGCGCGAGGTAGCGGTTGACCGCCTCGAAGGCCGACTTGGCCACACCCATCCAGTCGTACACGGGCCACGCGTAGCGTCCGTCGAATGTCAGACCAACGATGGAGCCGCCGTTCGTCATGAGCGGCAGTGTCGCACCCGCCAAGGCCTTGAGGGAGTAAGCGGAGATGTGCAACGCCGTGGCGACATCCTCCCACTCGCCCGCCATGAAGTTACCGCCGAGGACCGACTGTGGCGCGAAGCCGATCGAGTGCACCACCCCGTCGAGGTGCGGCACGTGCTTGCGGATCGCGTCGGCGAGAGTTGCGAGTTGTTCGGGGTTCGTGACGTCGAGCTCGACCGTCTGCGCCTCGACCGGAAGCCTGCGGCCCATCGCCTCGGTGACCTTGAGCGTTCGCCCCACGCCCGTCAGCACTACCGTCGCGCCTTGCTCTTGGCACAAGCGCGCCACATCAAACGCGATCGATCCCTCGGTGAGTACCCCGGTGACCAAAATGTTCTTGCCTTCAAGAATGCCCATGATTCCTCCGTGCGAAAGACTACGCGATCAGACTCCCTGCGAAGGAAGCTCAGTGGCCCATTCCCAGGCCGCCGTCGACCGGCAACACTGCACCGGAGACATAGCCTGCCGCATCGGACGCCAAAAACACCGCAGCCGCGGCAACTTCGGATGCGGCGCCGAAGCGCTTGGCTGGGATGCTCGCCTCATATTGCTTGACGACGTCCTCGCCGAGCTCGGCCGTCATGTCGGTCGCGATGAATCCGGGCGCGATGACGTTCGCGGTGATCCCGCGGGATCCCACCTCACGAGTGATCGACCGTGCCATGCCGACGAGCGCGGACTTGGATGATGAGTAGTTGACCTGCCCAGGGTTGCCCATGAGGCCAACGACCGAGCCGATCAGCACGATGCGGCCGTACTTCTCGCGCATCATCGAGTTCACCGCGCGGCGCACCGTGCGGAATGTGCCCGTGAGGTTGACGTCGATGACGGACTCGAAGTCCTCGTCAGACATCCGCATCAACAGGCCATCGCGCGTGATTCCTGCGTTCGCAACGAGCACGCGAACGCGGCCGTGAGCCGCCTCGAGCTCATCGAAGGCCGCGTTGACGGCATCGGTGTCCGTCACATCCGCAATGGCGCCCGTGACGCCCTCAGGAAGGTCTCCGCCTCTGTAGATCGTCGAGACCACGTCGCCGTTTGCCACAAAGGCCTCGGCAATCGCGCGTCCGATACCGCGGTTCGCTCCTGTCACCACCACGTGTCGTGTCATGCGCCCAAACTAGCGGATGCTCCGCGCAAGGAGCGCCCCGCAGCGCCCGTACCATCGGGAGTGTGACCGCCACACCCGACCGCGAGGCACGCTCACACGTGCGCCCCGCCGCGTACTCGCCAGGCCGAATCGCGCTGACTGCGGTGCTCGTTCTGGCATTCATGGCGCTTGGCTTGGTGGCCGGACGGTGGCAATGGGGCCGATACGAGACCAAGTCGCACGCTCTCGACGCTCAGGAACGCGCTGCGGGCCTGCCGACGGTTCCACTCGCGTCGGTCCTCACGACGGACGATCCCGCGCCGGGCGACGCCGACTGGCGCACGGTGACCGAGTTTGGCGTGATCGACCCCAGCGATGTCCTGCAACTGAGGGGTAGGTCCATCGACGGCACCGCGTCGATCCAGTACATCGCGTGGGTTCACGACTTTGACGGGCACACGGTGCTTCTCAACCTGGGGTGGACGCCTAGGGCCACTCCGCAGGCGCCTCACATTCCCACGGGCCGCGTGACCATCACGGGGACCGTGCGCTCGTTCGAGACCGACAACGGCCGGAAAGGGACGCGCATCAACCCCACGCAGATGGGAGGCACCGATGGCGAGGTCTTCCAGGCGTACCTCATGGTCGATTCTGCGTGCGGCGCCGATGGGTGCCTCACGGGAGTCGAGCCGGTTCCATTGCCAGAGTTGTCCACGGGCCCGCACCTCAGCTACGCCATGCAGTGGTGGCTCTTGCTTGTGGCCGCGGCGCCCCTCGGCGTGTGGCTCACGGTCCGCGACGCACGCCTCGAACGTGAACGCCTCGCCCTGTCGACTGCGCCCCGGCCAGACCACAGCAACGACAGCACAGCGAACAACGACAGCGCAGCGAACAACGACAGCGCAGCGAACAACGACAGCACAGCGAACAACGACAGCACAGCGAACAACGACAGCACAGCGAACAACGACAGCGCAGCGAGTGCGACTCGCCGCCCCTTAGCCAAGCGCGCGCGCCCGAGTGACGAAGAGATCGAGGATGCGCTCTAAGGTCTTCCCCGCTCGGACGTCACCCGGGAACTAGGCGAGCGAGATGAGCTCCATGTAGGTCGGGTTCCACAGGTCCTCGACCGCATCGGGCAGGAGCAACACCCTGTCTGGGTGGAGCGCCTCGACGGCGCCCTCGTCGTGGGTCACGAGCACCACGGCACCCTCGTACGTCTGTAGGGCGCCCAGGATCTCCCTGCGGCTCGCCGGGTCGAGGTTGTTCGTCGGCTCGTCCAGAAGGAGCACGTTTGCCTGGCTCACCACGAGGGTCGCCAACGCGAGCCTGGTCTTCTCCCCACCGGACAACACGCGCGCGGGCTTCTCGACATCGTCGCCTTGGAAGAGGAACGAGCCAAGAACGCCTCTTACCTGAGAGTCGTTGAGGTCGGGCGCCGCGTGCCGCATGTTCTCCAGGACCGTGTGCTCGAGATCCAAGGTGTCATGTTCCTGCGCGTAGTAGCCGAGCTTGAGCCCGTGACCTGGCTGAACCTCTCCCGTGTCGGGATCCTCCACCCCGGAGAGGAGCTTGAGCAGCGTCGTCTTGCCTGCGCCGTTGAGCCCAAGCACCACCACGCGGGATCCCTTGTCGATCGCCAGATCGACATCGGTGAAGACCTCAAGCGAGCCGTAATTCTTCGACAGGCCCTCCGCGCGCAGCGGAGTCTTTCCACAGGGCGCTGGCTTGGGGAAGCGCAAGGCGGCGACCTTATCCTGCTGACGCTGCCCCTCGGTGCCCGCGAGAAGCCGCTCGGCACGCTTGGCCATGTTCTGTGCCGCCACGGCCTTGGTGGCCTTGGCGCGCATCTTGTTGGCCTGCTCCATGAGCGCCGCCGCCTTCTTCTCGGCGTTGTCGCGCTCGCGATGCCTGCGCTTTTCGTCGTCCTCCCGTTGCCTGAGGTACAGGTCCCATCCCATGGCGTATTGGTCGAGCTCTCCCCTGTTCGCGTCGAGATGGAAGACCTTGGTGACGACTTGGCGCACGAGTTCAACATCGTGGGAGATCACGATGAGGCCGCCTGGATAGCCCGAAAGGAAGCCTCTGAGCCACACGACCGAGTCAGCGTCGAGGTGGTTCGTCGGCTCGTCCAGAAGCAGCGTCTCGGCGTCGGAGAACAGGATTCTCGCGAGCTCCACGCGCCGACGCTGACCACCGGACAGCGTGCCAATCGGCTGTCCGAGGACGCGCTCGTCGAGACCGAGGTTGGCGGCGATTCGCGCGGCCTCCGACTCGGCCGCGTAGCCGCCAGCGGCTCGAAAACGCTCCTCGACCTTCGGATAGCGATCCATCGCCTTCTGCGCAACCTTCGGGTCGCCGCTGGCCATGCCGTTCTCGGCGTCGCGCAATTTGGCGATGATCTCCTCAAGGTCCCTCGCGGCCAGGATGCGGTCGAGAGCTCGTTGTTCGAGATCTCCCGTGCGTGGATCTTGAGGAAGATAGCCCACGGTTCCCTTGTGGGTGACCGAGCCGTGGGACGCGAGGCCCTCTCCCGCAAGAATCCTGGTCAGGGTGGTCTTACCTGCACCGTTACGCCCAACGAGGCCCACGCGATCACCCTTACCTATGGTGAAAGTGGCTGGGTGGAGCAGCACGCGAGCGCCGATTCGCATCTCGACCTGCTGGGCGACAATCACGATAAATCCTTACGACAGAGGGAAGCGGGAGGGCGGGTCGAGTATCGTTGCCGCCAAACCATTATCCCAGGGAGTCCCCATGCCAAGTCGTCATGCCCTATCGACCACCAATCTTGCCCTTGTTGCAGTCTTTGCCGGACTGATCGCCGCGTCGACGTTGTGGCCGGGTGCTGAGCTCGTCTCCGGAGTGCCGATCACGCTGCAAACACTTGCGGTCCTGCTCGCGGGTGCGGCCCTCGGTCCGTGGCGAGGAGCGGCGGCGGTGACCCTGTATTTGGTCGTTGGCACCGCTGGCGCGCCGATCTTCGCCGGACGTTCGGGCGGGTTCTCACCGTGGACAGGCCCCACGGCCGGCTTCCTGGCCGGTTTTGTCGTGGCCGCCTTCGTGACTGGCTGGCTTGTGAGGCGCATGCGCGCTCGCGGGCAACTCACCACCACGGGAATCGTCGGCGCGTGCGCGGTGGGCTCCCTTGTGGTGCTGAACCTCATCGGCTGGGGTTTCTTCACGCTGCGCCTGCACACCTCGATCCCCGCCACCGCCGCGATCGCCTCACCCTTCCTGGCGGGCGACATCATCAAGGTCTTCATCGCAGGCACCGCGGCCGCGGCGGTTCACCGCGCCTACCCCCAGCTTCTCGGCACCGTGCGCTCGACGGTTGGCGCCATGGAATCGTCGGCTCCAGTGGCCGTTGCCGCGAGCGCTGGCGGCCAGCCCGGTTCTTAGCGCCTAGCCTTGACCCCATGATCGAGTTCAAGGAAGCTGCCGTCGTCGCGACCGAGACTGGTGTCCCGATTCTTCATCCGACGACGCTCTCACTCGATGAACAGCGAATCACGATCATCGGCGCCAACGGCTCGGGCAAGTCCACGTTCGCTCGACTGATCAACGGGTTGGCGTTGCCCGTATCAGGGTCGGTGCGCGTCGATGGCCTCGACACCCGCAAACACGGAGCGCTCGTGCGGCGCAAGGTCGGCTTCCTCTTCACGGATCCCTCGGCTCAGCTCATCATGCCGACCGCACTGGAGGACATCATGCTGTCACTCAGGCGCGTCATTCGATCCAAGAACGAACGCGTCAACGCCGCCCTCGCGGCACTCGAGGACATTGGCCTTGGTGGTAAGGGCGACGTGTCTGTCAATGCCCTTTCGGGCGGCCAGCGGCAGCTTCTCGCGCTCGCCGGCGTTCTCACCGCGACCCCCCTTGTGGTGGTCGCCGACGAGCCGACGACGCTTCTCGACCTGCGCTGGAAGGCCCACGTCGGCGCGCTTTTGCAGGCTCTTCCCATCCAGCTCATCGAGGTGACTCACGACCTCGAGGCCGCTACCAAGGCGCAGCGCACGCTCGTGATCGATGAGGGTTCGGTCGTCTTTGATGGAACGCCTGTCGACGCGGTCGCCCACTATCGCGACCTGATGTACCGCAAGACCAAGGAAACCCGCTCGTGAAGCCCACCCTCGGTTCGTACCGCGCCGGGGCCTCACCTCTGCACCGCCTTCCCGCGTGGTCAAAGGTGCTCGTGTTATTTGTATGGGCGGTCGTGACGATGATCATCACGGATCCGGTGACCGCGCTCGGCCTGTGCGCGGCGGCACTTCTTCTGCTCATTAGCATTCTCCCCGCGCCAAAGCCGACGCTCAAGGGTCTCGTGTTCATTCTGCTCGTTGCCGCTGCGACCGCCTCCTACCAGGTGTATCGGGGCTACGTCGCTGCCGGGATTGATATTGCCGCGGACCTGGTCGGCCTGTTCGCGCTGTCCCTCGCTGTCACGGGTTCCACCTCGATGAGCGACATGCTTGACTTCACGTCGCGGATAGCGCGCCCCTTCAGGCGCATCCTTCCGCCCACGATTCCCGGCCTCATGTTTGCCATCATGCTTCGTACCATTCCGGAGATCTCACGCATCATGCGCGAGTCACGAGACGCCGCCAGGGCGCGCGGAATCAGGCGCAACATGACCGCGCTCATGATCCCCACCGCGACTCGCACCGTCGGGTTTGCGCTCGACCTTGGCGCGGCTCTGCACGCGCGCGGTATTGGGGACGAGGCCACGTCGGATGCTCCGCCGAACCGACGCGTAAGCCTCGCGGCTCCCGCTCGAACCGACTAAGTTGAGCGCCAAGGAGGCGACATGAGTTTCAACGAGGGAACCAGGCTCGACCCCAACCGCGTTCAGCGCAGAGGACCGGGCGGCGCACGGGGGGGCGTGGCGATTGGCGGAGGCATCGGCGCGCTGGTGATCGGTCTGTTGTTGTGGGTGCTCACCGGGGACTCGGGCTTTTTCACTGGCGGCCTCGACACGAGTGCTCAGGGCGCGGGCACGAGCGTCCAGGACGACACCGCTCAGAAGGACTACAACGACCGCTGCGCCACTGCGGCGGCTGCCGAAAAGTACGCCGACTGCCGCGTGCTCCCCGTCATCGAGTCGCTCGACGCATATTGGGCCGATGCGATGCCCGCAGCCGGCTTCACCCACGAGTTGCCTGGAATCGTGGTCTTCGACCAGTCCACGGCCTCCGGATGCGGCACCGCCACGTCGTCCACAGGCCCGTTCTACTGTCCCCCCGACCAGACGCTGTACGTCGACACGACGTTCTTCGATTCGCTGTCCCAGTTCGGCTACCAAAACGGCAATCTTGCCGAGGCATACGTCGTGGCACACGAATACGGTCACCACATTGAGAACGAGCTTGGGATCTTCGACATTGCCGACCGATCAGGCGCAGGCGCGAACTCCGACTCGGTCAAGGTCGAGTTGATGGCCGATTGCCTCGCCGGGGTGTGGGTTGGCCATGCGGCAACGACGCCAGACCCGGACACAGGAGTGCCGTTCCTGAAGCCCGTGACCCAGGAGCAACTCGACAATGCCCTCGCGGCCGCAGCGTCCGTGGGCGACGACAGGATCCAGCAAGCGATCCAGGGCGAAGTTGACCCGCACACGTTCACGCACGGGACGTCTCAGCAGCGCACTGACGCGTTCACGACCGGGTACAGCAATGGCACCGTTGCCGCGTGCGACACCTTTGGAGTGATCGGTCGCTAACCCCGTTGTTTGCTAACCCCGTTGTTTGCTAACCCCGTTGTTTGCTAACCCCGTTGTTTGCTAACCCCGTTGTTTCCTAACCCTCGTCCAGCATCCGCGCGAGTGTGGTGGCGGTGCGCCAATTGCGGATCGTCATTCTCTTGTAGTGGGGGCTGCTCATGACCTTCGACATCCTGCTCTTTGTGCGCTCGGCGGACAGGCGTCGGAAGTACACGACGCCCTCACCTGCCCACGCGATATCGACGCCCTCGCGGATTCCGAACGCCGCGAGCGCGGCATCGCTCTCTAGGCCAGGCACCAGGAACGCCACGTCGTAGTGAAAGAGGTACGGTGCGTCGCCGAATCCGTCGGGGGCGTCGGCTACGGCCTTACGAAGGGTGTCTGCCGCGACTGTGACCACGGGTGTGACCACCGAGAACTCGGCCTGTAGAGCACGCGCCACGGTGTCCGAAACACCCGTCTCGTCCTCGCCTGGGGCGGCGAGAACGACGTTTCCCGACTGGATGTAGGTGCGCACCGAGACGTAGCCGCGTTCTTCGATGACCGCGCGCAAGCGCGCCATCGGCACGGGGTTCTTGCCGCCCACGTTGATTCCGCGGATCAGCACCACGTGCGTCGGCATCGTCATGGTGCGACGCCACCGCCAGCCTCAGACGTTGAAGCCGCTATACGTTAAACCCGAGCGCCCGCAACTGCTCGCGGCCGTCATCGGTGATCTTGTCGGGCCCCCACGGCGGCATCCACACCCAGTTGATGCGGAATCCGTCGACGAGCCCCTCAAGGCACTCGCGCGTCTGGTCCTCGAGCACGTCCGTGAGCGGGCACGCGGCCGACGTCAGGGTCATGTCGATCACGGCATGCTGGTTTTCGTCCAGTTGCACTCCGTACACGAGCCCCAGGTCCACCACGTTGATGCCCAGTTCGGGGTCAATCACATCGCGGAGCGCCTCCTCGATGTCCGCCACATTCGCGGGGGTCGTCGTTGCTGCCATAGTCACGATCCTTCCGTGCCGACGGTGGCTCGCGCGATCGCGTCGCGCAAGGCCACCCAACTGAGCAGCGCGCACTTGATGCGCGCCGGGTACTTTCCCACGCCAACAAAGGCCGTGGCGTCATCCAAGAGATCGTCCCTGTCGTCACCGAGCAACTCGCCCCTGTGGTGCATGAGTGCCATGAAGGCTTCCATGGTCTCATCCGCTCGGCGCAGGTCCGCGCCATCCATGAGTTCCGTGAGGATCGACGCCGAGGCCTGGGAGATCGAACAGCCTTGGCCCTCCCACGAGACGGAGGCAATCTTGTCTCCGTCAAGACCGACACGCAGTGTGATCTCGTCCCCGCACGTGGGGTTGACCTGGTGCGACTCCCCCACTGCGGCGCCATCAAGCACCACCAGGCCGCTACCGTGACGGACCTTCGCATGGTCCAGGATGACCTGCTGGTACATCTGTTCGAGGTCGCTCATGAACTCATTCCAAAGAAGGGTCGCACCGTCGCGAGGATCTCGACAAAGAGCCTAGCCTCGTCCTCGGTCGTGTACACGTGGGCGCTCGCGCGTGTTGAACTGGGCGCGCCCAAGCGTCGGTGAAGGGGCTGGTTGCAGTGATGGCCGACTCGCACCGCGATGCCTGCATCGTCGAGCAACTGGCCCACATCGTGCGAGTGGACACCGTCGACAAAGACCGCGGCGAGGCCAAGTACGTCGCGGGCGTTAGGGTCGCCCACCGGCCCCAGGAGTCGCACGCCTGGAACCTCGCTCGCGCCCTCGCGCAGGATGTGCCCGATGCGGCGCTCGTGTTCCGCGACGTTGTCCATGCCCAAAGCCATCAGGTATTCGGCGGCCACGCCCATTCCCACGGCCTGTGCGACGGGCTGAGAGCCCGCCTCGAAGCGGCTGGGGGCGTCCATCCATGTGGTCTCCTCCAGCGTGACGACCTGAACGGTGCCTCCGCCAAAGATCGAAGGAGGCAACAGGTCAAGGAGAGGCCCACGCCCCCACAGAGCGCCGATGCCGGTGGGGCCAAGCATCTTGTGCCCAGAAAACGCGGCGAAGTCGACGCCGAGCGCCCTGAAGTTCACGGGGATGTGTGGCACCGATTGGCACGCGTCCAGGAACGTGAACGCACCCACCTCGCGGGCGCGCGCCACGATGGGCGCCACATCGGTCACGAGACCCGTCACGTTGGAGGCATGTGTGAAGGCGACGAGCTTGGTCGTCTCGTCAATGACAGTCGCGAGCTGCTCGAGCCGCAGGCGGCCCAGGTCGTCCACCTCGATCCACTTGAGCGTCGCGCCCGTGCGGGCGCATAACTGCTGCCAAGGGATGAGGTTCGCGTGGTGCTCGGTCTCGGTGACGACGATCGAGTCGCCCGGTCCGATACGGAAGCGGGCGGAGTCCGCGCCGCCGATGCCCGCCGAGGCGTTCGCCATGCCGTTTGCCACGAGGTTCATGGCGGCCGTGGCGTTTCCCGTCCACACGATCTCGCGGTCCTCCCGCGCACCCACGAGCCTCGCCACAGACGCCCGCGCCGTCTCGAAGGCTTCGGTAGCCTCCTCGGCGAGCAGATGCGCACCGCGCTGGACCGCCCCGTTGTGGCGCGTCTCGAAGTCGGCCACGGCATCGAGAACCTGTTGAGGACGCTGAGAAGTGGCGGCCGAGTCGAGGTAGACCAAGGGCTTCCCGTTCCGCACCGTGCGAGTGAGGATGGGGAAGTCGGCCCTGATGTCGGTGAGCATGGGCATCGTGAGGTTTACGCCTCCACGAGGAAGCGGTCGTAGCCCTCTGCCTCGAGCCGGTCGGCCAGTTCAGGGCCGCCCTGCTCGGCAATGCGGCCATTGACGAACACGTGCACGAAGTCGGGCTTGATGTAATTCAGAATGCGCGTGTAGTGCGTGATCAGCATGACGCCAAGGCCGGTGGCCTCCTTGACGCGGTTGACGCCCTCGCTCACGATGCGCAGCGCGTCGACGTCGAGGCCGGAGTCGGTTTCGTCCAGGATCGCGATCTTGGGGCTCAACAGCTCCATCTGCAGGATCTCGTGGCGCTTCTTCTCGCCGCCCGAGAATCCCTCGTTGACGTTGCGCTCGGCAAACTCGGGGCCCATGCGCAGGGCCTCCATCGAGACCTTGATGTCCTTGACCCAGGTGCGCAGCTTGGGCGCCTCTCCCGAGATGGCGGTCTTGGCCGTACGCAAGAAGTTGGACACGGACACACCCGGGACCTCGACGGGGTACTGCATCGCGAGGAACAGTCCCGCGCGGGCGCGCTGGTCAACCGTCATCGCCAGCACGTCCTCGCCGTCAAGGGTGACTGAGCCCTCGGTGACGGTGTACTTGGGGTGACCCGCGATCGAGTAGGCCAGCGTCGACTTCCCTGAGCCGTTTGGCCCCATGATCGCGTGGGTCTCTCCGGAAGAGATCGTCAGGTCGACGCCCTTGAGGATCTCCTTGACGCCTTCGGGGGTGTCGACGGTGACGTGCAGGTTTTTGATCTCCAGGGTGCTCATGCGTTCTCCTTAATGCCAGACGTGATGGGGTTGTCGACGTCTACGAGCACGCGCTCGCCGTCGATGCGGATGGGGTAAGCGTCGACCGCGTCGATCGCTGGAAGCTCGGTCGCTTCACCGGAGCGCAGGTCGAATCGCGCGCCATGGGCCCAGCATTCGACCTCGCAGCCGATGATTTCGCCTTCGGAGAGGGACACCTCGCCGTGGCTGCAGATGTCGTTGATGGCATAGAACTCGCCGTCATCGGAACGGGCGACCGCGACGGCCACCTCGCTACCATCTGCGGCCGTGAGGTACGACTGAACCAGGGTGCCAGGCTCGAGGTCGGAGACGTTGCATGCGAATTGTTCGCTCACGTCACTCCCCCTCGACCGCGCTGTGCTTGCTTGACACGTGCTTGCTTGACACGTGCTTGCTTGACACGTGCTTGCTTGACACGTGTTCGCTTGCCGCGTGTTCGTCTGAAACGTGCTCGCCTGCCACCTGCTCGAGTTCGGCCTCGATCGCGGCCATCAGGCCGCGTTCGACGGAAGCCACGCCGATCTCGCGGACGAGGTCGGCGAAGAAGCCGCGGACAACGAGCCTGCGCGCCTGGTCCTCGTTGATCCCGCGCGAACGCAAGTAGAACATCTGCTCGTCGTCGAAGCGACCGGTGGCCGATGCGTGACCTGCGCCCGCGATCTCGCCCGTCTCGATCTCGAGGTTGGGCACCGAGTCCGCGCGAGCTCCGTCTGTGAGCACCAGGTTGCGGTTGAGCTCGTACGTGTCGGTTCCCTCTGCGACCGCCCGGATCAGTACGTCACCGATCCACACGGTGCGGGCCTTTGCCCCAGCGAGGGCGCCCTTGTACGTCACACGTGACGTGCAGCGCGGGGCCGCGTGGTCGACGAAGAGCTGGTGCTCTTGGTGCTGACCCGAGTCCGCGAAGTACAGTCCGAACAGATCGATCCTTGCACCCTCGCCCGCGAACGCGGCGGAGGTGTTGAGTCGCACCACCTTGCCGCCGAGGGTCACGACGGAGCCGCGTAGCCTCGCGTCGCGGCCAAGCCTGGCGACCACTTCGCTGACGTGAATGGCGTCGGAGTCCCACTGCTGGACGAGCACGAGGTTGAGCCCCGCGTTGTCGCCCACATCTACCGACACGAACTCGCCATAGGTCGCGGTGCCCGTGCGGGTCACAACGACGGTGGCCTCGGCACCTGCCCCGATCTCGAACAGCACGTGGCCGCGCGCGTCCTCGCCCTTGCCGGACATGCCGATGACGATTGGCTCATCGACCTGAGTACCAGGCGCAATGCTGAGAGACATGGCCCCACCCGAGCGGGCAACGGCCACGGCCGACGCGCGATCGCCAGGGGCGCGCACGGAACGGAGAGATGCGTCGCCCGTGGGAACCTCTGTGAAGGTCACACCCTGGGGAAGCGTGGGGATGTCCCACGTCAGCCGACCGTCGCCGCCGTCGAGCGACAGCAGCGGGGCGATCGCACGCATCGGCGCGTAGCGCCAGTTTTCCTCGCGGCCATTCGGCACGCCGAAGGCCTCTGGGTCAAAGGACGTGAGGCGTGCGGCGCGTGACTTGTCAGGCACCGTGGTGCCGTTGTACTTCTGCCCGTGGACGTGGGCAGCGTCGGCCGTGGCCTGCGAATGGTCTGTTGAGATTGACTGACCTGTCGTGATGCTCAACCGACTGATCCTTCCATTTGCATTTCGATGAGGCGGTTCAGCTCGAGCGCGTACTCCATGGGCAGCTCGCGCGCGATGGGTTCGACGAACCCGCGCACGATCATTGCCATGGCCTCGGTCTCGGCCATGCCTCGGGACATGAGATAGAACAGCTGGTCTTCGCTCACGCGGGACACGGTGGCCTCGTGGCCCATGCTCACGTCGTCCTCACGCACGTCCACGTACGGGTACGTGTCTGAGCGGCTGATTTGGTCGACAAGCAGTGCGTCGCACAGCACGTTTGACTTGGAGCCCTTGGCACCCTCGAGCACCTGGACAAGTCCGCGGTATGAGGTGCGCCCCCCGCCACGAGCGACGGACTTCGAGACGATGCTCGACGACGTGTTCGGCGCTGCGTGAACCATCTTGGCGCCCGCGTCTTGGTGCTGGCCCGCGCCAGCGAAGGCGATCGATAGGGTCTCGCCCTTGGCGTGTTCGCCCACCAAGAAGATGGCAGGGTACTTCATCGTGACCTTGGAGCCGATGTTTCCGTCGACCCATTCCATGGTCGCGCCCTCGTGGGCGACGGCACGCTTGGTGACAAGGTTGTAGACGTTGTTCGACCAGTTTTGGATGGTCGTGTAGCGCACGCGTGCGCCCTTCTTGACGATGATCTCCACGACGGCGCTGTGCAGCGAATCGGACGAGTAGATGGGCGCTGTACAGCCCTCGACGTAGTGCACGTAGCTACCCTCGTCGGCGATAATGAGCGTCCGCTCAAACTGGCCCATGTTCTCGGTGTTGATGCGGAAGTAGGCCTGCAACGGGATGTCGACGTGCACGCCCGGCGGGACGTAGACGAAGGATCCGCCAGACCACACTGCCGTGTTGAGCGCGGCGAACTTGTTGTCCCCCACGGGAATGACCGTGCCGAAGTACTCCTGAAAGATCTCGGGGTGCTCGCGCAGCGCGGTGTCGGTGTCCAGGAAGAGGACGCCCTGCTGCTCGAGGTCCTCGCGGATCTGGTGATACACCACCTCGGACTCGTACTGGGCGGCCACGCCGGAGACGAGGCGCTGCTTCTCGGCTTCTGGGATGCCCAACTTGTCGTACGTGCGCTTGATGTCCTCGGGCAGGTCGTCCCAGCTAGTGGCCTGCTTTTCGGTGGAGCGCACAAAGTACTTGATGTTGTCGAAGTCGATGCCGGTGAGGTCGCTGCCCCACGTTGGCATCGGCTTCTTGCCAAAGAGGCCCAGGCCCTTGAGGCGCAGGTCGAGCATCCATTGCGGCTCGGACTTGAGCGCCGAGATGTTGCGAACGACGGCCTCGCTCAGCCCGCGTTGGGCACTCATGCCCGCCGCGTCGGAGTCGTGCCAACCGAACTCGTAATTTCCGAGCGACGCGATGGTCTCGTCTTGAGTCATGGGGGTAGCGATGGGGGTTTCAGTGGGGGTGCTCATCGTCATCCTTCCTTGAGGGCGGGTGTGAGCGGGATGGTGGTGGTGCAGACGTGCGCGCCCTGGGCGAGCGTTGACAAGCGTTGAACGTGGACTCCGAGCACGCGCGAGAAGGCCTTGGTCTCCTCTTCGCACCACTCGGGGGTGGCCTGGGCGATCTCCTGGACGGGGCAATGTCCCTGGCACAGTTGGAGGGTGTATCCGCCTGGGCCCGGACGGACCGAGGTGGCGTAACCCATCGTCGCGAGGGCCTCGGACAGTGCGCCGACGCGTGTGGCGACTGACGCTGTCCGGTCGACGTGCGGGGTGAGCTTGGTCTCGAGGCGCGAGCCGTGGTCGGCGACGAAGGCGGCGAGGTCTCCCCTGGCCTTGAGGAAGTCCATCGCTTCTTGCGCGACGGCGGAGTAGGCGGACTTGAGCGCGCGCTGGCCTTGGGGCGTGGCGACAAAGGACTTGGCGGGCCTGCCGCGGCCGCGGTCGATGGGGCCCGCGACGTCGTGGTCGGCGATCAGGCCGTCATCGGTCAGTGCGGACAGGTGCCTGCGCACCGCGGCGGGCGTGAGCTCGAATTGCTCGGCGATGGTCGCGGCGCTGATGGGGCCGGCGGACACGATCAGGCCGAGCACTCGCTCGCGCGTGGTGTCTGTCGCCATGATCGTCTCCTTCCGCCGGTAAGTGCCCACCTGCGAGTGCTCGGGCGAACGCCCGCAGGTGGGTCTGAAAGATTAAACAACAGTGTTGTGCCGAAAATGCCCGCGCGCAAGCAAGGCGAGCCTTACCTCCCTGGTGCAGGCCTAAACTATTCGGGTGAACACCGAGGCTTCCGCAACCCGTACCGGCAATCCGCTCCAGCGCTTCCGCACCTTCTTGGGCCGCCATGCGCGCGGCCTGCTGGTCGCGAACATCTTCACTCAGGGCGGCATCATCGTCACCGGCGGAGCGGTCCGTCTCACGGGTTCCGGGCTTGGGTGTTCGACGTGGCCCCAATGCGAGCCAGGGAAGTTCACGCCCGAACTAGTGAGTGAATTGGGAATCCACCCGTTCATCGAGTTTGGCAACCGCATGCTCACCTTCGTGCTGTTGATCGTGGCCATCGGAGTGGCTGTTGCCGTATGGAACACGCGCCGTGACCTGCGCTGGTGGGGCCTCGTTCCCTTGGTGGGCGTCCTGGGTCAAGCGGTACTGGGCGGAATCACGGTGCTGGCGCAGCTCAACCCCGTGGTGGTTGCCCCGCACCTGCTCCTGTCGATGGGCTTGGTGTGGCAAGCCGTATGGCTCGCGCTCAAGTACCGGGACGCTCCACGCCGCGACGGCCGGTGCGTCAAGAGCACCCTCCGGGTCAGCTCAATTCTGCTCGTGGGACTGATGGTGTTGGGCACCGTCACCACCGGAGCCGGCCCGCACTCGGGCGACGCCGACGCAACCAACCGCCTGGGCATCGACCCCGCCCTTGCCGCCCGCGCCCACGCGCTGATCGTGTGGGCGTTCGTGGCGGTGCTGGCCTACCTGGTGTGGCGGGTCCGGGGCGACCGTTCGTACGGCGATCGAGACGAGGTGCGCAAGGCTTGGATGGTTCTCGTAGGCATCACGCTGGCCCAGGCCGCGATCGGCTACATCCAGTACTTCACTGGCCTCCCAGAAATCATCGTCGGTGCCCACCTCGCCGGTGCCGCGGCACTCACCGCGGCGCACTCCGCCGCGTACTACCTGCTCAAACGAGACCGCTCAAAGGTGCGCGCACAGGCGGCGTCCTAGCGCCCGAACTTGCCGTCCACTTGCGAATCGCCCCGCTCGGAGCCACGCTGAAGGCATGATCCGTTGCGCCGCATCGATCGCGCTTGTCGCGCTCGTGCTCGCGGGATGCACCGCCCCTGCCGATGTCCGGGAGCCCAACGCTGCGGGCCTGACGGTCATAAGCGCGAACTTCGCCGACGGCGCGACCATGCCCGAGTGGACCACGGCCAACGCCTTGGGCGGTCAGTGCGCCGGGGACAACACGAATCCGCAGCTCTCATGGGAATCCCCGCCCACCGGCACGGCGGGATTCGCCCTGACGGTGATCGACACGGACGCCGGCGACTTCGTGCACTGGATGCTGGCCGACATTCCCGCCTCGACCACGACGATTGATCGCGGCGCGTCCGACGAGGTGCGCGCCGTCGGTGGCGAGGGCGCGCTGTCGTCGGCGTACGACGGCAAATACTTCGGCCCCTGCCCGCCCGACGCCAACCACCACTACGTTTTCACGGTCTACGCGCTCGACGGAACGCTCGCACTCGAGCCAGGATTCACACTCGGCGGGTTGAAGGACGCCATGAAGGGCCACATCCTGGCCTAGGCATCGATCACCGGCGCCCAATCCGGTCCCGCCTAACCCTTCAGACCCGTGTGGGCGAGCCCTTCCACAAACTGCCGCTGAGCGAAGATGAAGACCAACAGCACCGGCAATGCGGTCATGGTGGCCGCTGCCAACTGGATGTTCCACATCTCTCCGCCGTACGCGTCTGTGTAGCGCGTGAGCGCCACGGGAAGCGTGAACAGCTCGGGAGATTGGAGATAGACGGTGGGCTCCAGGTAGAGGTTCCACGAATGCAGGAACGTGAAGATCGCAACGGCTCCGAGCGCCGAACGGGCCAAGGGCATCGCGATGCGCCACCAGGTGGCGAGCGCACCCAACCCATCAAGCTGCGCGGCCTCCTCCAACTCTTTGGGAAGAGTCACGAAGAACTGCCGCATGATGAAGGTTGCGAGCACGCTCGGCGCGCCCACCATCGTGACCAGGATCAGCGGCCAATGGGTATTAATGAGGCCCACCTGGTTGAACAGTTGGAACAGCGGCACGATCGTGACCTCGGCGGGGATGAGCAGCCCCAACAGCACCACGACAAACAGCGCGTTGCTGAACGGGAAACGAAGTTTCGCAAAGCCATAGCCTGCCAGGGACGACACGAACATGGTTCCGAGGGTTACGACCAACGAGATGTAGACACTGTTGAAGTACTGGCGAACGAATGGCTGCTCAGAGAACGCTCCCACGTACCCGTCTAGCGTCGGAGACTCGGGCAGGAGAGCGGGCGGGAAGGCGAAGATATCCGTAATCGGTTTGAACGACGACGTGATCATCCACCACGTCGGCACGAGGAATGGCAGCAGCGCGACACCGAGCACCAGGTACAGCAGCACGCGCCGCAGTATCTTCCCGCGCCGTCCCTGCTGGGTTGACGCGCGGTTCCGAGCCACTGAATGCGGATCTCTCGCCGGGTTAGCCGGACTGCCGACCGCGGTTGTCTCAGTTTTCATAGAACACAAACCTCCTGCGCAATTGCCACTGGACAATGGTGAACACGGCGACAATCGCGAACAGCACCAACGCGAGTGCGGATCCGTAGCCGAACTGATGGAACTCAAACGCTTGTTGATAGAGGTAGTACACGAGCACGGTGGTCGATGTGCCGGGACCTCCTCTTGTGAGAATCGCGACTTGGGCGAACACTTGTAGCGAGCCGACGATCGTAATGATCGACGTCAGGAGTACGGTCGGCGAGATCAGCGGGAACATAATCCGCCAAAAGACTGCGACGGGACCCGCTCCGTCGACCCTGGCCGCCTCAAGAACCTCGCGCGGCACCGACTGCAGCGCAGCGAGGAATAGGACCATATTCAGGCCGACATTCTTGAAGACCTGCACGACAATGACGGCGGCTATGGCGGTGGGACCCTCACGCAACCAGTTGGGGCCGTCAATCCCCATCACCGCAAGAGTCCCGTTGATGCCGCCGTCCTTTTGCAGCAGAAAGTCCCAAACGATGGTCCAGGCGACGAGCGATACAACGACTGGAGAGAAGAATGCCGTACGAAAGAAGGTGACTCCCACGAACTTGCGGTTCAGCATCACGGCAAGAGCAAGGGCAAGCGCAAGGTTGAAGACTACGAGCCCAGTGGAAAAGATCGCAGTCGCGCCAAGCACACGGGGGAGGTTTGGATCTGACGCGAGTCGCTCGTAGTTCTCGCCGCCGACGAAGTTGAACGTCCCAGCCAACACATTCCACTCATGGAACGAGTAGTAGACGACCAACCCGAGAGGCAAGAGAACGAACAACGCGATGCCGAGCACCTGTGGGGCCACGAAGAGGTAGCCGACGAACGCGTCCTTCCTGCGCCGGGCCTTGCGGGACGTGGTCACCACCCTGTCGGGCTCGCGGCGACGCGAG
>JBBRWX010000019.1:0-43279 GCA_038248935.1 Actinomycetales bacterium | reverse complement strand
GCGTTGACCTCGGGGTGCCTGCGCACGGCCAGCAGCAGCGCCTTGGCCACCAGCAGCAACGGCGTGACGCGCACGTCGGCAAAATCCTTGTCGGCCTTGAGCTTGGCCACCAGGTTCATGGTTTCGGTGACGTCCACTGTGAGGAACTCGGTGACGTGCGGGGCGGTGAAGGCCGACTGCACCATCGCCTCGGCCGTGCGCTTGCGTACCGACTTCACGGGAACGCGGGTGGAGCGGCCGTTGTCGCTCGAGTACCCGGTCTCCAGCCATGGCTGATCGTCCGTGGGGTAGGTGGCGAGGGCCTGCGCGGCGGTCGTCTTCAGCTTCTGCTCCACGTCGCCACGCGTCACCAGGCCACCGGGGCCAGAGGGGTTGATGGTGGTGAGATCCACGCCCAGTTCCTTGGCAAGTTTGCGCACGGGGGGCATGGCGAGCACGGGGTACTCGGAGTCGCCCGATCCGCCGATGGACTCGATCGAGCCATCCTTGCGGGGCCTCCGGTGTGCCGAGCCTTCCTTGACGCCGTAGCCCACCAGCACCGCTCCGGACTCGTCCCCAGAGTCTGCGGCCGATGCCGTGGCGGGGGAGTCGGCGACTCCCGCTGGCGCGTACGGACCGGCGGCGTTGGGGGCATCTCCCGCTGAACCGCCCGCGCCACCACTCGAGGAAGTGGCGACGTTGTCGTTCACGGCACCCACGTGCCCCGCTTGCGGCCCACCCGCCGAGTCCGAAACCTCGCCACTTCCACGAGTCGCGGGAGGCGCGGGGGGCCCGTCGGGATCAATGTCGAACTCGCAAATGGGCGCGCCCACCTCGACGGTGTCACCCTCATGCACCAGGAGTTTGGTGACCACGCCATCGACGGGGCACGGCAACTCGACCAGGGACTTCGCGGTCTCGATCTCCACAAGGGGCTGGTTCACCTCGACGCGATCGCCCACGGCGACGCGCCACGTGACGACGTCGGCCTCGGTGAGGCCCTCGCCCGCATCGGGGAGCGGAAACTGCTGGAACTGAGGCATGAGTGCTCCTAGTGGGCCATGACCTTGTCGACAGCGTCGAGGACGCGATCGAGGCTGGGCAGGTAGTCGTGCTCAAATTTAGAGCCGGGGTAAGGGGTATGGAAGCCGCCCACGCGCAACACCGGCGCGTGCAGGTGGAAGAAGGCGTGCTCGGCGATGTGGGCGGCGAGCTCGCCGCCGGTGCCGTACGCGACGGGCGCCTCGTGGACGACGACTCCTCGGCCCGTCTTCTTGACCGATGCCAGGATCGTCTCGTAGTCGAAAGGCGAGACCGAGCGCAGGTCGAGAACCTCGACCGATACGCCGTCCTCGGCGGCGGCAACGGCCACTTGCAGCGCGAGCCGCACCGTGGGGCCGTACGCCATGAGCGTCACGTCTGTGCCTTCGCGGGCCACGCGGGCCTTCGACATCTCGGCCGTGGCCTTCGAGGCGCCATCCGCAAGGTCGAGCTGAGCCGCGACGCGCGTCGAGTCCACCTCGCCCTTGTCCCAATAGCGGGCCTTGGGCTCGAGGAACAGCACGGGGTCTGGGCTCGCGATCGCCTGCTGGATCATGTCGTAACCGTCTTGAGGGGTCGCGGGCGAGACGATGCGAAGCCCGGCGGTGTGGGCAAACAGGGCCTCGGGGCTCTCGGAGTGGTGCTCGACCGCGCCGATGTGGCCCGCAAAGGGCACGCGGATCACGAGCGGCACGGTGAGCTTGCCCTTGGTCCGGTAGTGAAGCTTGGCGAGCGACGTGGTGATCTGGTCGAACGCAGGGAAGATGAAGCCGTCGAACTGGATCTCCAGCACCGGCCGGTAGCCGCGGAACGCCATCCCGATCGCGGTGCCGACGATTCCCGACTCGGCAAGGGGAGTGTCCATGACGCGGCGCTCACCGAAGTCCTTAAGCAGGCCGTCGGTCACTCGGAACACGCCGCCGAGTGCGCCGATGTCCTCGCCCATGAGGACCACCTTGGGGTCGCGTTCCATCGCGGCGCGCAGGCCGGCGTTGATCGCGGCGCCCAGGGTCAGGGTGCGGGTGGGGGCGCTCATCGAGTCACCTCCCTGTCCGTAAAGGACGCGTCGTACTGTGCGAACCAGGCACGCTCTGCGTCGACGAGCGGGTGCGGCTCCGCGTAGACGTGTTCAAAGATCGTGTCCGTGGGGCCTGGCTTCCACGACTTGACCGACTCGCGCGTCACGCGACCCAGCTCCTTCGCCTCGGCGCGCACCGCCTCCTCGAAGTCCTCGGGAAGCTCGCCGCGCGCGCGCAAGTAAGTCTCAAGTCGGGCGATCGGGTCACGGTCGCGCCAGTAGTCCTCGTCCGCCGAGGAGCGATAGCGCGTCGGGTCGTCCGACGTGGTGTGCGCGCCCATGCGGTACGTGAGCGCCTCGATCACGACGGGACCGGCCCCCGACCGCGCGTGCTCCATGGCCCAGCGGGTCACCGCGTGGACGGCGACCACGTCGTTCCCATCGACGCGCACGCTCGGGATCCCAAAGCCGACCGCGCGCTGCGCGAGCGGAACCGTCGATTGGCGAGTGGTCGACTCTGAGATGGCGAACTGGTTGTTCTGGATGAAGAAAACGATGGGCGCGTTGTTCACGGCCGCGAACACCATGGCCTCGTTGGTGTCGCCTTGGCTGGTCGCTCCATCGCCGAAGTAACAGATGACCGCACCGTCCTTGTCGGGATCGCCCGAGCCGACGAGTCCGTCCCAGTCCATGGCCTGCGCATAGCCCACCGCATGCAGCGTGTGCGCGCCAATGACGAGCGTGTAGATGTGGAAGTTATAGGCGGCGGGGTCCCACGTGCTGTGCTCGAGGCCCCTGAACACGCGCAGGATCGAGGGCATGTCGATTCCACGCGTGAACGCGACGCCGTGCTCGCGGTAGCTGGGGAACGCGTAGTCGGGATCCCGAAGTGCGCGCCCCGAGCCCACCTGTGCCGCCTCTTGACCGAGCGACGCCACCCACAGCCCCAGCTCGCCCTGACGCTGAAGGCTCGTGGCCTCATTGTCAAAGGCTCGCGTCATGACCATGTCGCGCCAAAAGCCGCGCAGGTCCTCGACGGTCAGATGCTCCGCGAAGGGGCCAAAGTTTTCGTCGGCGACGCTCGCGCCTGTGTGATCAAGAAGACGGACGAGTCCCTCTTCTGACAGCGGTCCGATGCCGGCCATGCGACTCCCTTGCCATGACGTGATGGGCTATGTGGCGCGCCCGGGAACGACCCCCCGGTGTAACTTACGCAAGCGTAGGCTACGGAACCGTAGGTTTGCAAGATAGCGGGTTTGCACAGAGGCAATTTTGCGCATTGGGCGGTCTTGCAACCGGGGCAGATCCCAAGACGCGGCCTCCTAGATTTCGGGCCGTGCCGTCGGTCCCGTGTCCGCATTTCCCGTCGTCTCGTTGGTCGACGTGCGGGGGCGAACCGTTGGCACCTTGGGAGCAACCGAGCCGGGGGCGCCGTCACGAGGCGCCTCAGAATCGTCGGGGGTCGCCCGAGCGCTTGAGGGTGCGGCCATGGACGATGCCGCACTCTCGTGTGACGCACTCTCGTGTGACGCACTCTCGTGTGACGCACTCTCGTGTGACGCACTCTCGTGTGACGCACTGCCGGGCGCCGCACCTTCAGGCGCCGCACCTTCAGGCGCCGCGTCTGCGGCCAGCGCGGACTTGGCTGCGACTGCGGCCGGCGCGGACTTGGCTGCGACTGCGGCTGCCGCTACGGCGGAAGCGTCGGCCGCACGCTTTGCCTCGGCAGCGGCGAACCGCTCGCGCTGGGCATCGGCCTTTTCGCGATCGGCCTGCGCCTTCTCCATGCGCTTTCGGGCCGCGTCCTCCACCGCGAGCTTGCGCTCGGCCTCCTTGACGGCCTTGCGCTCGTGGCTCGGAAGTGTCAGGTCGTTCGAGGCAAGGATGCCGAGGGCCTCGTCGCGCTCCTTGAGCGAAGGCCACTTCAGAAGCACGAAGAGCAGCATGAGCACCAGCCCCACGGGCGGCACGAGCACGGCGATCGCGCCCCACCAGCCCGAGTAGCCGGCCTTCTTGGCCACCACGATGGCCGCGATCAGGGCGAGAATCGCGAACGCGATCAGTGAGAAGAAGGTGATTTGCCCAAAGTCGTGGAGGTAGTCCGCTACGGACTTGCCTGCCTTGTCTGGATCAATGGGAACGACGTTGTCGATGCTCCAGTAAAAGGCGCTCGGATTCATGACGATTCCTCTCGAGAGCGGCCATGCCGTGCGCGGCGACGGTGCCGCCCTGGGTCAGATGACCGCTTCTACACTCTCCAGGTTAGACCCGCGAGGGCACTGAGCGCGGCGTCGTTCTCTTCAGGGGTGCCAATCGTGAGGCGGACGCCCTCCCCAGCGAAGGGCCGCACCAGGATGGGACGGGGCTGGGCGCCAAAGTGAGAGACGAGCTCTGCGGTCCTGTCCCCGGCCGCGATCCACACGAAGTTGCCTTGAGCATCGGGCATATTCCAGCCGTCGGCCGTGAGGGCGGCGACCACACGCGCGCGCTCGGCGACGATGCCCTGGACACGCTCCATGAGTTCGGGCATCGCGTCGATGGACGCGAGCGCGGCCAATTGGGCCGCCCCCGACACGGAGAACGGCGTGACGCAAGCGCGCACCGCGGTGATGATCGCCGCGGGAGCGATCGCGTAGCCGACGCGCAGCCCGGCGAGGCCGTACGCCTTGGAGAAGGTGCGGAGGACCACGAGGTTGGGCCAGCGCCCAATCATGTCCTGGCCCTGAACCGTCTGGGGGTCGGTCACGTATTCGAGGTACGCCTCGTCGAGCACCACGACCACGTGCTCGGGAACTGCGCCCATGAACGCCACGAATTCCTCGGTGTGGACGCTGGGGCCGGTCGGGTTGTTGGGCGAGCACACCAGGACCACCTTGGTGCGCTCCGTGGTGGCCGCGGCCATGCCGGATAGGTCGTGGCGCGCATCGGCATCCAGGGGAACCCGCACTGGAACCGCGCCCGTGAGCAGCGTCAGGATCGGGTATGCCTCGAACGAGCGCCATGCAAACACCACCTCGTCGCCGGGGCCCGCATACGCCTGCAGCAAGTGGGCGAGAGCGGAGACGGAGCCTCCGCCGACGACCACCTCGGCCGGGGTCACTTCGTGACGTTGCGCGAGCCGCTCGACCAGGTCCGTCGCGTACATGTCGGGGTAGCGGTGAATCGAGGCACCGGCCGTCGCGAGCGCTTCGAGAACGGAGGGAAGCGGCGGCAGCGGGTTCTCGTTGGACGACGACTTGATGGGCATCCCTCCGTTTACCAGGCCGCGAGCGCCGGGAACGTAAGGGGGAAGAGCGGCGACGTTTGCGACGGGCTGGGGCGTGGTCATGTACCGATCATGCCAGCGCATGGAACAATCTCGGTATGAAGTTTGTCTTGAAGGCCGCCATCGCCGCACTTGCCGTGTGGATTGTCACCAAACTCCCGCTCGACGTCGCCGTGACAGGTGGAAACAACGGGGATTGGTGGAGCCGCCCGCTCATCTTCTTGGGGCTGGGCGCCCTGCTTGTGGCGCTCAACGCGGTCATCAAGCCCATCATCACCTTCATCGCGCTCCCAGTGCTGATCCTGACACTCGGCCTGTTCTCCGCCGTGATCGCGTGGTTCATGCTGTGGCTCGTTGCTTGGATCACGTCCAACATCGACGGGATCCACCTCGAAGTGGGCGGCTTCTGGAAGACGCTGCTGGCGGCGATCATCATCGCGATCATCACAGGGATCCTCGACCCACTCGCGAGGGATCGCAACCGCTCACGTCGGTAGGACCTACGCGCTCGTTGTTGTACGTGAAACAATGAACTCGTGACCGAGCCGACTGCTTCCGCTGCCCATCCGTTCCTGCCCACGGTGTCGTTGGCGGAGTTGGAGCCGGCGATCGCGCTTGGCCCGCTCGACGGCCGCTACCGCGGCGCCGTCGCAGGTCTGGTGAACTACCTGTCCGAACCCGCGCTCAACCGCATGCGCCTCCACGTCGAGGTCGAGTGGTTCATCCACCTGTGCGCGACCGATGCAGTTCCAGGGGTGCGCCCCCTCGCGGGCCCTGAGCTTGCGCTGCTGCGCGCAATCCCCGCCGACTTCGACGCCGCAACCATTTCCCAGCACGCCGCCTTTGAGCGCGAGACGGTCCACGACGTCAAGGCCATCGAGTACGTCATCAAGGCCCGCATTTCAGGGACGACGCTCGAGCCGCTGCGCGAGCTGGTCCACTTCGCGTGCACCTCGGAGGACATCAACAACCTGTCGTACGCGCTCATGATCCAGGGCGCCGTGCGCCAGGTGTGGCTGCCGGCCGCGTCCGCGTTGGTGGATGACCTGGCGGGGATGGCCCGCGCCTCGAAGTCCCAGCCGATGCTAGCCCGCACCCACGGCCAGCCCGCCACTCCCACGACGCTGGGCAAGGAGCTTGCGGTGGTGGCCCACCGATTGCGCCGCCAGCTCACGCGCATCGAAACCGCCGAGTACTTGGGCAAGATCAACGGCGCCACCGGAACGTTTGGGGCGCACGCCGCCGCGGTGCCGGGCACCGACTGGGTGTCCGTCTCTCGCTCCTTTGTGACGGGACTTGGCCTCACGTGGAACCCGCTCACCACGCAGATCGAAAGCCACGACTGGCAGGCCGAGCTCTACGCGGACGTGGCCCGCTTTGGCCGCATCCTGCACAACCTGGCGACCGACATGTGGACCTACATCTCCCTTGGCTTCTTTGCGCAGGTGCGCGGCCAGGGGACCATCGGGTCCAGCGCGATGCCTCACAAGGTCAACCCGATCCGCTTCGAGAACGCCGAGGCGAACCTCGAGATCTCCGCAGCCCTGCTGGACACCCTGGGCGCCACGCTCGTGACCAGCCGCATGCAGCGCGACCTGACCGACTCGACCAGCCAGCGAAACATCGGCGTCGCGTTCGGGCACTCGCTGCTGGCGATCGGCAACGTGCGCCGCGGGCTTGCCGGGCTGGACGTGAACCCCGCCGCGCTCGAGGCCGACCTCGACGCGAACTGGGAAGTGCTCGCCGAGCCCATCCAGTCGGCCATGCGCGCCGCAGCCATCGCTGGTGTGCCCGGAATGGACAACCCCTACGAGACGCTGCGCGACCTCACCCGCGGCCGACGCATCGGCGCCGACGACGTGCGGACCTTCGTGGCGGGGCTGGGCCTACCGGCCGATGCGACCGAGCGCCTCATCGCCCTCACGCCCGAGACGTACGTCGGGCTAGCCGAAAAGCTGGTCGACGAGTACCTGGCGTAACTGCCGCGCCTGCCTGCGGTTCGCTGGTGTTCGTCACCAGCCCGCCAAGGCATCTACATCGACGGGGTCACCCATCCAAAACCAAGGGTCGATGGCCGTCGAGGTGGGTTCGCCCAACGGCGCCGTGAAACCAGCTGACTCAACGTCGATGACGGTCACAATCCCCTCAGAGTCCACCCGGATCCGCACCACCTTGTCTCCCACGCGCACTCGCGCGACGCCATCAGCCACAACCACCGTGTACTCGTCGAGTCGTAGTTGTTCGAAGCCCTCCGAACGTCGAAGCGTGACGAGGGCCCCATCCTCAGAGAGCCCGTACAACTGCACCAGTTCCGTTCCGGCCGTGAGCCACACCGATGGCGCCGGCGAATGTTGGCCAGGCACGACGGAGCCGGGCGCGGGAGCCAGGCGTGTCGATGGGGCGGGGTCCGAGATGTAGCAGTCGTCGGAAGACAGACTTCCCGACCCGAGCACGACGGACGACGGCTTTGCCACGGTCACCTCAGTTCGCCCGTCGACGGCGGTGACTTCAAGGACGACCCGCACACCATCGGGCAACTCGAATGACACGGTTCCCGCGCCCGTGGGCGTGACGGTGTCCGATCCGCCCGACGCGTAGGCGATCAGCCATGTGCCGTCGTCCAGAGGCGCGAACTTGAACTTTGCGATACCAGTCTCGTTCTCGTAGCCGATCCACCACGTGGTGTCGGTCGGGAGCGGCCTCGGTCCAGCGGTGATAAGCATGATGCCGGAGTCCGAGGGCCAAGGAGTCGCACAAGTATTGCCGCCAGCGCCGGGCACACTCACCGCATCCCAAGGTGCGTGCGTCGCACCAAACGCGACAACTCCGGCGGCGACCGCCGACGCCCCACCCATTCCGGCCGCGCGCACCGTCCTACGCGTACGCACCCGCCGCGCGACCCCCGCGCCACGAGCATCGGCGAACTCGCGCCCGGAAAGCCGGGCCGCGTCGGCCGCAACGACGTCCTCCATCAGCGAGCCCAATGCGTTGTCCATGTCAGCCTCGTCCCTTACTTGAGTGAGTCACGACCGCAACCCGGTCGCCCTGATCTTGGTCGCCGAGAACCCCGGCCAAACGGACCGACGCATCGGCCAGGTAGCGCTTCACCGTGCCTTCCGCTAGCCCCAGTTGGGCCGCGATCTGGGGAACTGTGAGGTCGTCGTAGTAACGCAAAACCGTGCAGGCGCGCTCGCGCGGGGGCAGGTCCGCGAGCGCGGCCCTCACGTCGAGGACGGCGTCGCGATCACCCATGCCGACGGCCCCGTCCTGCGTGTGGGCCAGACGTTCGTCGGCCCCATCGCGGGTGCGTCGGCCCCTGAGACGGTCGATGAACACCGAGGGGATCGCGCGCCTCACGTAGGCCTCTGCGGCATTGACGTGGGTGAAAGACCGGCCTCTAGAGAAGGACCGCACCAAGGCATCCTGGAGGACGTCCTCGGCATCGGCATCGCTGCCCGTGAGCAGCCGCGCATATGCGAGCAGGCCCGAGCCACGCTCCCGCATCACCTCATCCAGGATGGGCTCCCACCGCGCCACGCTTGCCTCCCTATGTCAGCCTGTCATGCACACAACGGGAGTGCTTGCAAGGATCGTTGGGTCACGGCCGCCCTACGGCGCCGGCACCTCGTTCCACGCGTAGACAAGCCCAGGGTTGGCGTCGTAGCCGGCGACGACGTACAGGTCCAGCGAGTCGAGGCTGCCCGCGGTCGACGTGCATGCCGTCAGTGCGGAGCGGTCGACTAGGAAGGCGTCTGGATCGGCGTCTACGCCGTCGCGGTCCAGCACCATCCCCGGCGTCGCACCGTCATATCCGGGTACGACCGTCGCCACAACAACTCCGTCGCGCGTGCCGACGAAGGACAGGCCCCCGGGCAGGAGCTGGTAGACCCCTGGCTCGCGAGATACTGACCACCCGGTGATACTCCCCGAACCTGCGGAAGGGTCCGTCACGCTCACCGTCGCGATCACATCACCGGTGGACGTGGGCATTCCGGTCGCGGAGGCCCAGACTGCGGCGCCCTCACCCACGTCCGTGGTCGGCGACTGGTTCCCGAAACGACGATCAAATTCAGAGCGAAGATCGTCAGCAGACACGACTCGTGCGACGACGCCGAGCTCACTTGTGGCTTGCAAGTTCGTTGGGAACTCGAATCCGCACTGGAACGGGCTGACGACGGCGTCGCGGTTGGCGGTAAGACTCGGTTCGCCCGGCGGCATGGGGCTTGGCGTATAGCACTCGCCCCGCGCCTGGCGCTCGGCGCCACCATCGTCGACGACCAGCGTCGGGGGGCGAACGCTCAAGTAGTTGGTCGACACTGCGGCGGAGCGGAATGCGAGCGTCGACGTGGACTCGAGCGAGGTGACGCCGGGCGGCAGTGCCACTGTGTAATGGCCCGCCGATCCCTGCACCGCGTCAAGAGAGTCGCCATACCCGTCCGTGAAGACGTACGTGCCGTCGGCTTGCCGGACCCCGTCCACGATCACCGTGCCAGTAGCGGCGTCCACAATGGAGAGATTCGTAATCGAACCCTGATCGGTGTCAATGATCGCCGAGTAACGGGGCACACCCACTGAGGGCCACGGAGTGGCGCAGTCAGTACCGCCCACGTCGCTGAGCCCAGCCACGCCCAGCGCGCCCCACGGCACCTGCGTCGCCCCGATCGCGAGCGCGCCGGCCGTCAGCATCGCGCCACCGCCCACTCCCGCCGCGCGCACGGCCCTGCGCCTACGCACCCTGCCCATCACGCGTCGGCCGTAGTCGCCGGCAAAGTCCTCATGCGAGAAGCGGGCCTCGGCCTCGCCCATCTCGCCCGTCAGCAGGTTTCCCAGGTCGCCGTTCATGTCAGCGCCTTCCCTTCACCAGAGGCGCCGTCACGGGCACCGTGTTTTCTTCGCGGAGGTCGATTTGGGACCCCAAGAGGCCCGCCAGCTTGGCCGACGCATCGGACAGGTAGCGCTTCACCGTGCCGTCAGCGAGGCCCAAGTGAGCGGCGATTTGGGCGACCGTAAGGTCGTCGTAGAACCGCAGCACGATGCAGGCCCGCTCGCGCGGGGCGAGCCCCCGCAGGGCGCTACGTACATCCATGGCGGCGTCCGCGTCGGGGGCCTGCGCAGCCACGTGGTGCTGCTCCGCCGGATCCCGCGGCACCGGCCTGCGCTTACGAGACCGGTCGATCACGACGGAGGGGATCGCCCTGCGCACATACGCCTCGGCCTGGTTCACGTGGTCAAAACGCCTGCCACGCGAGAAGCTACGGACCAACGCGTCCTGGAGCACGTCGTGCGCCTCGGCATCGTCGCCCGTGAGCATCGCGGCGTAGGCGAGCAGTCGAGGCGCGCGCTCGCGCATCACCTGCTCCAGCAGCGGTTCCCATCGGGCCATGTGCATCCCCCTCATCGGCATTGTCCCCCTGAGAACGAGGCGAGCGTGAGAAAACGTTGGGGTCCCCGCGCGCACCCGCGCGCCACCCGAGCGCCCGGCCCTAACCTGAGACCATGACCGCAACCGCCGGGCCTCTCCGCGTCGTGTCCATCCGCCGCTATCCGGTGAAGTCGATGGGAGGGGAATCCCTCACCACCGCCGACTTCGACACGCGCGGCATCGTGGGCGACCGCATCTACGCGGTGCGCGACAGCGACAATCGCCTCGCCTCCGGCAAGAACACCAGGCGCATGGTGCGCAGGGACGGCGTGTTCGATTTCGCGGCGAGCACCGACGCCGGCCGGGTGATGATCGTCGATGCCTCCGGTGCCTTGGGCGCTGCGGGCAACCCTGCGCTCGACGTGCTTCTCGCCGACGCCCTCGGTTCCGACGTTCGCGTCGCCCCCGAGACCGACGTGCGCCACTTCGACGGCGGCTCAGTCTCAATCATCGGGACGGCAACCCTCGACTGGTGCGCACGCGAACTGAACGCGGACGCCGACCCGCGCAGGCTGCGCGTCAACATCGTGATCGAGACCGCCAAGCCCTTCGAGGAGGAAGACTGGATCGGGTCCACGCTCGACATGGGGACCGCCCTTCTGACTCCCGTCCAGCGAATCGAGCGCTGCCGCACGATCGACCTGGCTCAAGACGGTGTCGCGGGTCGGACGCGCTGGCTCAAGCAGCTTGGCGAGCGCAGGGACCTGAGGCTCGCCATGTATTGCGATGTCGCGCGCGCTGGATCGACGCGCGTGGGCGACCGGGTCGTCGTCGTGACGCACGGGAGTGCATAGGCCACTCCGCTCGTTACAGTGAGCGTGATGAACGCCGACGCCTCAGCAGCTCCCACCGGAGCAACCACCGCACCAGACACGGGCACGAGCGCGGCGAACCCCACCGCAGTGAACCCCACCGCAGTGAACCCCACTGCAGCCGCCCCGTCGCTCCCAAGGCTGCGCGCCGAGGTCCTCATCGTGCTGGGCCTCAGCCTCGGCCAGAGCGCCGTGTACGCGATCATGACGCTCATTCAGCGCTACATGGCCAAGCCCTCGATCGGCAAGCAGACCGCCACCCTGAACCCGTCCCGATCGACCATCAACTACCTCGACCTGACCTATCAGGTTCTGCACATCGCGTTCGCGTTGGTGCCGGTGGCCCTCGCGCTCTACCTACTCTCGAGCCACGGCCACTCCTGGAAGGCACGGCTGGGCCTCAACCGCAACGGTCGCTCGCCCTGGCGCGACGTGGCGCTCGGCGCAGGGCTCGCGGCAACCATCGGCCTTCCCGGCCTCGGCCTGTACGCCGTAGGCCGCGCGATCGGCCAAACGGTGCGCATCGACACCTCCGGGCTACCCAACCAGTGGTGGTCGGCCGTGATCCTGCTCGCGTCCGCGGGAGTGGCTGGGATGCTCGAGGAGATCATCGTGGTCGGCTACCTGATCACGAGGCTCCGTGAAATGCGGTGGTCCCTGCCGGTGGCGATTCTCGCATCGGCCCTGCTGCGCGGCACGTATCACCTGTACCAGGGCTGGCCCATGGCGGTCGGCAACGCCGTGATGGGGGCCGTGTTTGCGTGGGTGTTTATCCGCACGGGAAGGCTCGGTCCGCTCGTACTCGCGCACTGGACGCTCGACGCCGTCTCATTCGTGGGTCCCGAGTTGGTTCCCGCCAGCTGGATCGACGCCATTAACGGCGCCTGAGTAACCGCCCCCAGTTGCATTCGCCACCATAGACTCACCTCATGTCCGCAGATGCTTCACCCACCACGAGCGGCGACATGGCACCCGACGAACTAGCAGACACCCCCGCGGCTGGCACCGATGTGCCCGATGCCGTCGGGTCCGGCACCCCTACGGCCGGCACCCCTACGGCCGGCACCCCTACGGCCGGCACCCCTACGGCCACGGTGATCGACACCCCTACGGCCACGGTGATCGACACCCCCGAGATCAGGGTCCACCGGGTTGCGGACCTCATCTCGCTTCTCGGGGTCGTGCTCAGCATCGTCATCGTGCTGCTACTCGGCGCGTACGGGCGCGGCACCACCGAGGGAATTACCGCTGACGTCCACGGGATCTCCGGAATTCTCCAGCGCCTGCTGATCGCGCCAGTCAACCTTTTCTCCGGCATCGTCACCCTGATCCTTCCCGCCGCCGTGGTAGTCGACCTCGCCGTGCGCAGGGAACCCCGTCGCATCCTGGAGGCGCTCGGCGCGGCCGGGATGGGCTTCGCGATCACTCTCGTTGCCGTCCTCTTGGTGCAGAACTTCGGCTCGCCCGACGTGGTGGGCTCCCTCACGATCGGCGTGGGCGAGAACGCCCACGTCACCCTGCCCGCGTATATCGCTGGAGTCGCGGCGCTGCTCACCGTCGCGGGGCGACGGGGAACAAGGCGCGCCCTCACGATGTCGTGGAACGTGCTGTGGATGGCGATCGCGGTGGCCATCATTTCGAGCATCGTCACGCTCCCCGCGGCGCTTCTCACGGTGCTCATCGGCCGGCTCGCCGGACTCGGGATCCGCTACGCGCTCGGATCCACCACCGACCGCGCCTATGGCGAGGCCCTGGTCGACGGCATCGTGCGCGCGGGCTTCACTCCCAAGCGGCTCGTGCGCGCTGACCCCTCATCGAGCCAGGCCACTGAGGACCTTGACGACGTGTCGACCGCCCTTGGCCGCACGCGCCACGGTCGCGTCTACTCGCTGCTGACCAAGGAGAACCACCACCTCATTGTGGTGACGCTCGACGCCGACCAGCACGCAGTCGGCTTCCTCACCAAGCTGTGGCAATCGGCGCGGTTGCGCGGAATCGACGCGCGCGCCGATGTCTCGTTGCGCCACTCCGCAGAGGCGACGGCGCTCGTATCCCACGCCGCGCGCGGAGCTGGCGTGCGCACCGCACGCGTCCTTGGCATGGCGCAGGCCCGCGACTCGATGATCGTCGTTTACCAACGCCCCCTCGCGGCGCACCCGCTTGCGGACATCGACCCCGCGGAGGTCACTGACGCCGCGGTCGACGCCATCTGGGACCAGGTTGTCAAGGCGCACGACGCCGGCATCTCTCACCGCTCGCTCAGCGCCGACACCGTGCTCGTTGGCCAAGATGAGCTCGTGGGCCTTCCCACCGTGTGGCTCACCAGTTGGGAACTGGGCGAGGTCGCCACCACCGAGCTGGCCAAGCGCATCGACTGCGCCCAACTTGTTTCGATGCTCGCACCCATCGTCGGCGCCGAACGCGCGGTCGCCTCCGCGTTCCGGGCCGTGGGAGACAAGGGTGTCGAGGCCTTTGCGCCGATGCTCCAGTCGATCACGATCCCCCGCTCCACGCGGCACGCGATGAGGGCCTCGGGAACCAACCTGGGCATCGTACGTAAGGAGATCGTCGAGCGCCTTCCCGATGCCGATGTCGAGCCGGAGAAGATCGCCCGCTTTGGGCCCCGTACTGTGTTCACGCTGGCCGCGGGCATCGTCGCCGCCTACGTGATCTTCGCGTCGTTCAATACAGAAAACGTACTTTCCGCGCTGCGTGAATCGAACCCCTGGTGGCTGCTCGCCGCCTTCGGCTGGGCGCTCTCAACGTTCCTGGGCGCCGCGGTGGCCCTGATGGCGTTCTCGCCGATTCGCTTGCCGTGGAGCCGGGCGCTGCTCGCTCAGGTCGCGGCCGCCTATTTGGCACTCGCCGCCCCGGCGGGAGTAGGCCCCGCCGCACTCAACATGCGCTTGCTGACGCGCCGCAAGGTGCCAGCACCCCTCGCCGTCGCCACCGTCGCACTTGTGCAGGTGAGCGCGGTCGTTGTGACGGTGGTTGGCCTGCTCGTGTTGTCCCTGATCACCGGATCCGAGGGAACTCTCGCGGCCCTTCCGTCGAGTTCCGTACTCATCGGAGTGATCATTTCCGCCGTGGTGGTGGCCCTCGCGATGGTCGTCCCCCGAGTGCGCAACTGGCTGCTGAATCGGCTGCGCCCCCTCGTGCGTCAGACCTGGCCGCGGCTCGCGCAGATCCTCAGCCAGCCATGGCGCCTCGCGCTCGGCGTCGGCGGCAACCTGCTGCTCACGGTCGCCTATGTCGGCGCGTTTGACTCGACATTGAAGGCCTTCGGCCAATCGATGCCACTCATCGACGTCACCGTGCTGTTCCTCATCGGAAACGCCGTGGGCGCGATCGTCCCCACGCCAGGCGGCCTTGGCGCCGTCGAGGGCGCGCTGACGGCGGGTCTCATCTCCGCGGGGCTTCCCAAGGAAATTGCCGCATCCGTCGTCGTTCTTTACCGTCTTTTGAGCTATTGGGCACGAATCCCCTTGGGGTACTTCGCGATGAGGTTCCTCCAAGGAAAGGGTGAACTTTAGTGTTGTGGGTTGTTGATCTAGTTCAGCAACTGACGCTAACTCAGCAATCTTGATGACCTAGTTCAGCAATTGCTGGGATGTACGAGCCTTCGTAGTCCCAGCAGAAGAGAGGACAACGAAGCGTCGTTCTCGGCCGCTTAGAGCGCGGTCGCGGATGTCACTGCATAGCCTCCGAGAGTTCCGGCAACAGGCCGACGTCGTCCTCAGGAGTCCGGCTTTCGTCGAGTACGGCAATGCCGTCGTGCCGTCGTGCCGTCGTGCCGCCGTGCCGCCGTGCCGCCGTGCCGCCGTGCCGCCGTGCCGCCGTGCCGCCACAGTGCACTGATCGGTCCGTGCTCTCGGCTTTGGTCACGATTGCGTCACGGTACGTTCCACACCACTTGCGCTTGCCCGAACGGATACATACTATCCATCTAGTTAACCGGTTAAAGCAACCAGCACCATTCTGCGATAGGAAGGTTCCATGACGAGTCGAGCGGGGGCTGACACGGAAGTGTCGTCTCGCGTCGCCAGCGGCGCGGACGGCCCCCACGGGTGGTGGAGGAGCGCGGTTGTCTACCAGGTCTACCTACGGTCGTTCCGCGACGGCAACGGCGACGGTGTCGGTGATTTGATCGGCCTTCGCGCCGGACTTGGGAAGATTGCGGCGCTTGGATGCGACGCGATCTGGCTCAATCCTTGCTACGTGTCGCCACAACGCGACCACGGCTATGACATCGCTGATTACATGGCCATCGACGCGTCGTATGGGGACCTCGAGGACTTCGATGCTCTCGTGTCCGAGGCGCATCAACTCGGTATTCGGGTGCTGATGGACATGGTGGCGAACCACTGCTCCATCGATCACGCTTGGTTCCAGGAGGCGCTAGGTTCGAAGCCCGGAAGTGCGGAACGTGAGAGGTTCTTATTCCGGAACGGACGCGGCCCCAACGGTGAACTTCCCCCGAACAATTGGCAGAGTGTCTTCGGCGGTCCTGCGTGGACGCGCGTTGAAGAACCGAGTGGCGCTACCGGCCAGTGGTACTTTCATGCATTCGACCCAGCGCAGCCTGACTTCAACTGGCGCAACCCGGCCGTCGCGGACTACTTCGACGAGGTCCTCAGGTTCTGGTTTGACCGCGGTGTCGATGGATTCCGAATCGATGTCGCCCATGGCCTCTTCAAGTCCCTCCAGATGAACGACTGGCCTGGTGCGGAGCACGGCAGCGGTGGCCACAACTACGCGATGTGGGACCAGCCCGAAGTACATGAGATCTATCGCCGCTGGCGTTCGCTGGGCGATGCGTACCCCGAGCCGAAGTACTTTGTAGGTGAGATTTGGGTGCCCTCGACGCAGAGCCTGGCCGCCTATCTGCGACCCGACGAATTGCACCAAGCCTTTAACTTCGAACTGCTAGTACAACCGTGGGAAGCGAAGGCCATGCAGCGGGCCATCGAAGGGGGCATGGCTGCTGCTCGCGTTACTGGCGCGCCGGCGTGGGCTCTCTCGAACCATGATGTACACCGAACTGCGACCCGCTACGGACAAGATCAACCGACCGAAGCACTGGACCCGGCAGACATGATCGCGGCTGCCCGGCGGCGTGGCCCTGCCGACATGGAACTTGGTGGCCGGCGTGCGACCGCAGCGGCGGCACTGCTGTTGGCCCTGCCCGGGGCAGCATTCCTCTACCAAGGCGAGGAACTCGGGCTACCCGAAGTCCTCAACCTTCCAGCCAGCGCACGGCAGGACCCCATTTGGTTCCGTTCTGGGGGCAAGGAACTCGGTCGTGACGGATGCCGAGTCCCCTTGCCGTGGGAGCCTTCTGGCGCGACGTTTGGCTTCGGCCCAGCAGGCTCAGTGCGCGCGTGGCTCCCACAGCCGACTTTCTTTGCCAAGTACGCACGCAGCGTCCAGGAGACTCTCGCCGAGTCGACGCTCTCGACCTACAAGAGCCTGCTTGGAGCGCGCCAAGCGCTCTTTGCGGGATCAGACGAACCGCAATGGCTTCATGGCGCAGGTGATGAAGTACTCGCGTTCAAGCGGGCCAATGGCGCATGCGTTGTGAATCTGAGCCCTGGCCCGATTCAGATCCCGGAGCAGTGGTCACTCACCTCGCCCGTGGTCTCTACCGCGCCAGCGGCGGAACCGGGGCTGGTCCCCGCAAATAGCGCGACTTGGTTCGCGACCACCACCCAAGACGCGGCGCGTGCTGACGCCGTTATTGCACAAACTCGGCGCACCAAGGCGATATAGCCTACCGATTATCTACGAAGGAGTAGAAATGATGCAGTTCCGGAAATACCTCATCGCGACCCTTGGTGTCGCGACACTCGCCCTAAGCGGGTGCACCTCGTCCGACACGGGAGGCACCCAAACCAGTCAGTCCCCTGCCGCGACCAAAGTCACCGACGTCACCGTCTGGCACTACTGGGACGGCACCAATGCCGACACTTTCGATGCCATGGCGAAGGAGTACAACGCTTCTCACCCCGCGGTCAAGGTTTCGACCACGAACGTGCCAAACGCCGACTTCTTGACCAAGCTCCGGGCATCTGCAACATCGAAGACTTTGCCCGACATCGCGATCGGTGACCTCATCTGGGTTCCGCAGATCAACCAACTCGGAACGCTTGCCGATCTCACTCCGCTGCTCCCTAGCGAGGTCCTGTCAGATATCAATCCGGCGCTGACCTCGTTCGGCAACATCGACGGCAAGCAAGTCTCGGTACCCGTCTCGGCGAACAACCTCGCCTTCATGTACAACAAGACGCTCTTCACAGAGGCGGGACTTGATCCCCAGAAGCCGCCGACAACCTGGGATGAGGTCCTGAAAGACGGGAAGATCATCCTCGAGAAGACTGGAAAGCCCGGCTACGACCTCTTCACCCAGGCTGGCGACAACGGCGAGGGCCTGACCTGGAACTTCCAGGTCAACCTGTGGCAAGCCGGTGGCGAGTTTCTGAATGCGGACAACTCGGCCGCGGCGTTCAACACCCCGCAGGGAAAGAAGGCGATGCAGTACTGGATGGATCTGATTGACTCTGGGGTGAGCCCGTACGCCAAGTGGGGCGAGTTCGAAAAGGGTCAGGGTGGATCTGCGCAAGAGGGTTCGTGGATGGTTGGGATCTGGGCTGCCGACCCGCCGTTCGATTTTGGAGTCGCGAAGGTTCCCTCTCCTTCTGACGGCAAGCCCGCCACGAACCTCGGGGGCGAGCAGGCCATGGTCTTCGACAACTCAGCCGAGACCGCCGCGGCCGCCGCGGACTTCCTCGGATGGTTCCTCGAGCAGAAGCAGGTCATCGAGTGGAGTGAAGCCACGGGAATGCTCCCCGTGACGAACTCTGTCGCCACCAGCAGCGAATACCTCGACTGGGTCAACTCAACAGAGCCTCGCCTCCTGCCCTACGTGGAGCAGATGGCGGACGCGCACGCACGACCGAACACCCCTCTCTACCCCAAGATCTCGTTTGCGTTCGCGAAGGAACTCGAGCGGGCGTTTGCAGGAGAGGTGAGCGTTGACGAGGCGCTCGCCAACGCTGAGTCGGCTGTCAACGACGTAATTGCGAAGGGCTAAGTCTCATCGTGACCGTCAACGACGCAGGCATCCGCCGGGGGCCAAACGTGGCCCCCGGCGGGGTCGGTCGACGCAACCGGCGACGCTGGTGGCGCAACTACGAGCGCGACCAAGTGCTCACTGCCGCCTTCTTCCTCGCGCCCGCGCTCGTAATACTTGGCATCTTTGTCTTCTACCCGATCGTTTCGGGCATACATATCAGCCTCACCGACTGGAACGGCTTTGATCCCGTCAAGACCTTTGTAGGACTCGAAAATTACGGGCGATTGGCTCAGAGTTCAGAGTTCTGGAACAGCCTCTTCGTCACCTTGTTGTACGCGCTCGGCGTCTCGGTGCTTTCGGTCGTCTCTGGTCTAGCCATCGCGCTCTTACTCGATGCACCGCTCCGTGGCCGCGGCTTCTACCGCGGCATCTACTTCCTGCCCGTGGTGACGTCATCAGTGGCTGCGGCCATCGTTTGGAAGTACATGCTCGACCCGGCAGGCTTTGTGAACGCGTTCCTTGCCAAGTTCGGCATTATGGGCCCCGACTGGCTCCAAGATCGGTGGCTGGCGCTCGGCGCTCTCACCCTGCTCACCGTTTGGAAGAATATTGGCTTCAACGCGATCCTCTATCTGACCGCATTGCAGGCGTTGCCAAACTCAGTATCTGAGGCGGCCCAAATCGACGGAGCCAGTTTCCGCCAGCGCGTCCGTCACATTACGGTCCCGCTGCTGGCTCCCATGACGTTCTTCGTCGTTCTCCAGGCGCTGATCACTAGTTTTCAGGCCTTCGACCTCGTATACGTGCTTACGGGCGGTGGGCCGCGTGGAGGTACGGACGTACTTGGCATGCTCATGTACCGCGAAGCCTTCCGCCTGGGCAACTTCGGCTACGGAACCGCTATCGCCTTCGTCACCCTCTGCCTAGTCCTGGGCGTCAGCCTCGTGCAGTGGCGAGCCAGCGGAGCCGGGAAGGACGACGAATGATGAAGCATTCACGGGCGACCAGTCTCGGTCGTCACGCCATACTCTTGACCGGCGCATTGTTCGTGGTGGTGCCGTTCCTATGGATGTTCACTACGTCGCTTCAGACGCGCGCCGAGACGTACACAAACGCATCCATTGTTCCGACCTCCTGGCATTGGGAAAACTACCTGCACGCCTGGCAGGCAGCTCCGTTTAGCCAGTACTACGTCAACAGCATCATCATGGCGGTAGGAATCGTGACCGGCCACCTCGTTCTTGACGCCTTCGCCGCATACGCGTTTGCTCGCCTGCGATTTCCAGGGAGGAATGCGATCTTCGTGGTGCTGCTGGCCGCCCTGATGATCCCCACATTCGTGACGATAATCCCGACGTATGCAATCGTGGCGAACCTCGGCTGGATTGACACGTACGCGGGCCTCATCGTCCCAAGATTGGCTGACGTCTTCGGGATCATCTTGCTCCGCCAGTACTTTTCGACGATTCCCGTCGAACTGGAAGAGGCCGCCCGTCTCGACGGATGCAGCCGGATCGGCACGTTCTTCCGGATCATCGTACCGCTGTCCAAGCCCGCACTGGCCACGCTCGGCATCTTCAGTTTCCTCTTTGCGTGGAACGATTTTCTCTGGCCCCTGCTCGTCACCAACACTGACGAGTCCCGAACGATTCAGATCGGACTCCAGGCGTTCGTGGGACGGTACGGAACGTCGTGGAACTATCTCATGGCAGGGACGCTCACAGCGACGGTTCCGAGCATGGTTGTCTTCATGTTCTTCCAACGCGCTCTCGTTCGAGGCGTCGCAACCACTGGCTTGAAGGAATGAGAGGACCGAGTTGAGTATTCCCGACTGGGTGGCAGACGCCACCTTCTATCAGATCTTCCCTGAACGGTTTGCGAATGGCGACTCATCGCTCGACCCGGACGACGTCGTGCCTTGGGACTCAGAACCGACCCCCGACAACTTCTTCGGCGGCGATCTCCAGGGCATCATCGACCACTTGGACCACATCGCATCGCTCGGTGTGAACGCGCTTTACCTGACGCCAGTATTTGAGGCTGACACCAACCACCGCTACGACGCCAAGGACTACTACAAAATCGATGCCGGTCTTGGAGACCTAACCACGTTCCACAAACTCGTCGAAGCCGCCCACGCGAAAGGACTCCGGATCGTGCTCGACGCGGTGCTCAACCACTGCGGCGACGGCCACTGGGCATTCCGAGACGTCGTGGAGAACGAGGAGAAGTCCAAGTATGTGAACTGGTACTCCGTTGAGGGCTTCCCCGTGCGCACCCAGCCCGTGCCAAACTATCGGACTTGCTCGGGATGCCACTACTTGCCGAAGTGGAATTCATACAACCCCGAGGTTCGCGCGCACCACTATGACGTCGCGAAATACTGGATCACCCAGGGCATAGACGGCTGGCGACTCGACGTCCCCTACTTCATCAATCACGAATTCTGGCGCGGCTTTCGCGACACCGTGAAGGGTGTAGACGAGGACGTCTATATCGTCGCCGAAGAGTGGCGCGCCCCGGAGGAGTGGCTCCAGGGAGATATCGCAGACGGCACCATGAACTACACGTTGCGCGATCTAACCCTCGGCTTCACCGCCGACAAGACCGTCGACGCCTATGCGCTTGCGGAAGGTATGAACGAATTGCGGGACCGCATCCCAGTGGGGTTCCATAAGGGCATGCTCAACCTTCTCGGTAGCCACGACACCGAGCGCGTCTTGACCCGGCACAACGCGGAAGTCGAAGACTCATTGCTCGCGTACGCGCTGATGTTCGCATCCGAAGGCGCTCCTATGATCTATTACGGTGACGAAGTTGGCATGGTCGGACAAAACGACCCCGGTTGCCGCGGCGGCATGCAATGGGACGTAGCCAAGTGGTCGCACCCGCTCCTTGACGGGATCCGCGAACTTGGCGAAGCGCGCGGCGCCAATGTGAGTTTGCGTCGAGGACGGCAGCAGTACCGAGCGTTGGACGCGGACACCGTGCTCGTCATCCGAACCCTTGGCAACGAGAGGACCGTCGCCGTGGTGCACCGTGGCAACGGCAGGACTATCGCCCATGAGGAGATTCCGCTTGACCGCCAGCGCGACGTGAGAGTGGTCGTGGGGAATTCGGATGCGGGAGCCGGAGGGTACGCGGTAGGAAAACGTGGCACCCTAATCATCACGGGCGCAGTGGACGGAGACTTAGTGTGAAGAAGCGCGTCACCATGCAGGACGTGGCAGAGAAGGCCAAGGTGTCGAAGGCGTCTGTGTCCTTTGCCTTCAACGACCCGAGCCGATTGTCGGAGCCAACCCTCAGACGGATCATGGACATATCTCAAGAACTGGGGTACTCATCTGACCCAGCCGCGCGAATGCTCCGAACACGGCGGACGAACAGCCTGGGAATCCTACTTCCCCAGCAAATTCACACCATCTTCGAGAACCCCTACTACAACCAGTTCCTCCAGGGTGTTGGCCAAACCTGTCACGCCGAGGGTTTTTCACTCCTGCTAGTTCCGCCGCTGCGCGGGTCAATGCTCAAGGCCATCCCGACGGCCGCAGTTGACGGGTTCGTGGTGAGTGGTCTGGAGTTTGACCGCGGCGAAGTGTCGGCGTTGAGCCGGCGCGGGGTCCCGTTCGTCCTGGTTGACAGCGAGTTGCGCGACGATGTGCCGTCCGTAGAAATCGATGACAGTGAGGGTGTGGCAGAACTTGTTCGCCACCTACTCGACATAGGTCACCGGAAAATTGCGATCGTCGCGTTCGAGACCGGTACGACCGGCGGCTACAAGAACTGGCGTGGCCCCGTCCGGCGTCGAGCAGACGGGGCGATCGCGGCGCTCGCATCCCAGGGGCTGACACCCGAATCAGACGGCATCAGCCTGGTGGAAGTCGCCTGCACTCGGGCCGGCGGCGTAGCCGCTTTTCGTGAACTCTGGGCGAGGCAAGACAGACCAACAGCGATCGTGACGTTCAGTGACATCATTGCGCTCGGCGTACTCGACGCGGCCCGGGAACGAGGAGTCTCCGTGCCGGACGAGTTGTCCGTCACGGGATTCGACGATCTGCCCGAAGCAAGTTGGACGTTCCCCGCGCTAACGACGATCCGCCAGCCAATCGTGACCAAAGGTCGTCTCGCCGCTGAGTACCTCGTCGAGGCCATTGGCGCGCAGCAAGCCCCACCCAACCGTCCGCACCGGCGCTTGCCGACCGCGCTTCTGTTGCGCGAATCCGTCGCTCCGCCCAACGCCAATCTGGACCCGGACAGTAGCCGTAGCGTCACAAGAGTGAACGAGTAGGGGATCGCTGCCGGAGTTGACTCTCGAGACGGAATCAGGCCGGCCGCGGAACTGCGCGGATGCAGGGCACGCACCTCGTGGACTTTTCCCGGGTGTTCGACGTGGCCTCCTTCCGCCGCAACTACCTCCGCCCATTTCAACCCGCTGACCACGACGCATCGTGATCGTTGCCGTGATCGCGCGAACTCGACACGAGCATGGCGACGCGCCCGGATGTGGCGCAGTTGTGCCGTGGAAATTGAGCGCCCTTAGTCATCGTTGCCACCCCATAAACGAAGGCTCGAGGGTCTCCAGGTCGAGGACACCCGTCGAGTGTCGTTCACCGTCGTTCGCCGTCGTTCGCGAGGCCGAACACGTGTGTGGTGAACGAACCGTAGTCAACGGTCTCGCTCACAGGGAAGTGGTATTGCCCGTGCAGCGCGAGCCGGGGCTCGACCATGATGAACGCTTCCATGTGCTTCTCTCGCACCCTTTCGGCATATTCGATGTCGTGCTCGCTGAATCCGCCGGGGTTGTTGCGCAGGCGCGAGGTGATGGTCTGGACCCGGCTCGGGGCTTCGTGCCCGACGATGACGTCCGCATGCCCGCCCGCCACGGTGCGTTCGGCATCGGCGTCGGTGATGGCTTCTTGCTCCCACCAGGTCTTGCGCCGTTTGGACGATCCGTCGTGTTCCCACTGCCGCTTGAACGCCGAGTCAGCAATTAGGCGAGACTTTCGGTCGACCGATGCCGCGCCTCCTAGCCACACGAATGTACGGTCGCCCATCTCGGTGCGATGACCGCGGGGGGCCAAGCGGATGTGCCCGCGAAAGGGAAGCCATCCGTCGTCACGCGGCTCGAGTGCCTCGTTCTAATCGTAATCCTCAAGATTCCCGGGGGCGCACATCCCAGCACAGTGCTCATCTCGACAAGGAACCGACATAGTGATCGATGCCGCCGCGGCGGCCTTCGCACTCCTGTTGCGTAAGGTGGCCGCCTTCAACCCATGCGGGTTTGCGTTGCTTCCCGCGCACGTTACGGCTCGGCACGCTTTGAAGCGGGGCGCTCAGCCACGACAACCGTGCACCCAATGCTCCTGAGTCGCTTCACGTGCGCGGGGTCGATGCCGTAGTCGACGATGATGGCGTCGAAGTCGGCGAGCGGAAGCATCGCATGCAGGGCACGGTGGTCGAACTTGGTGTGGTCGGCTAACAGGATTCGCTTGCTCGCCGACTCAAACATGGCACGCTTGACGTCCACCGTCTCTTGCGTCTGATGGAAGGCGATGTCGTCCGAGATGGCGGACGTGGACATCACAAAGAGGTCAGCCCTCAACTGGCCGATCGCCTCGGTGGTCAGCCGGCCCATGAACGCACTGCACCAGTTGTAGTAGTCGCCCCCCAGCCCGAGCAGGGTGATGCCGCGCGCGCCCCGCACCGCATCGATCACCGTAAGACAGTTCGTGATCACGGTAAGCGGAGACTTGCTGTCCAACTGCTCGGCGAGACGCAAAGACGTGGTCGAGTCATCGATCAGGATCGCCTGACCCGGCTCGACGAATTCCAGCGCTGCGCGCGCGATCGCAGCCTTCTCGGCTAGTTGGCGGCCCGCTCGGTACACGTCGCTCGACTCCACGAGGGCTGTCGACATCGCCGACGCCACACCTCGACTCTTACGAAGGAGCCCGCGGCCCTCAAGTTCGTCAAGGTCTCGGTGCGCGGTCATCACGGAGATGCCGAAGCGCTCCGCGACTTGCTCGATCCGAATCGCACCCTCGGCCATCACCGCATCACAGATCGAGCGTTGCCGAGCCTGCTGTCGAGACTGGCGGGAGTCGCCGTAGGCCACGTCGGAGACCTGAGCGCTCGTCGGGTGACTACGCACGCGTTACCGCCTCCTTACTCCAACAAGTTCTTCGGCCTCGTCGAGAATGCCTTCCAATGCACTGATGTCGTGAGCGAATCGACCAAGGAACAGCCCATCCACGGCGCCGTCCAATGCGGAGAGCGTACCCTGGCCGGCGCTTCCGCCATATATTACCGAGGACTCTCGGAACGGGCAGTCGTGGTCCAGGCTTTGCCTCAACCCCGAGGTGACGGCCCCGATGTACTCCGGGGGCGCTGCTTCATCTTTGCCGATGGCCCAGGCGGGCTCATAGGCGACCACGAGGTCGAGGTTGGCAGCCTCGTGGCCCACACCCTTGAGGTACCCCTGGAGCTGGCGCACGCACTCCGCTGCGGCGTCCGCCGCGTCCATAGGTTCTTGTTCCCCTATGCACAGGACGGGGTTGAGGTCATTACGCACGGCTGCAACAAATTTTGACTGGGCGATCTCGACCGATTCTCCAAAGATCGCCGCCCGTTCCGCGTGCCCCACCTCGACGTACCGGCAGCCGAACTCGCGCAGGTCGGTTCCGCTCACCCCACCGGTGTACGAACCGCGGTCGGCCCAGTGGAGATCTTGCGCGCCAAACGACACCGCGGTGCCGCGCAACGCCCTTGCCACCACGTCGAGCGAAGTCACCGATGGTAGAAGGAACAAAAGGATCTTGCCTTCGCGCACGGATTCGCGGCGCGCCGCGATGGCTCCGAACGCTTCGGCCCACCGCGCGGTGTCCGCGATGTCGAAGTACAGCTTGAGGCTCACGCCCAGGATCACCGGGCGCTGTGAGTGAGCGGGGTCGTGGTTATCCACAGGTCCCGGTCGCTTCATATCCGTCGATGATCGCGACCTTCGCCGCAGACCCGGAACTCGGATCGAACACGTATCCCAGCCACTCGCGCGCCAGCCGGCGGGCCAACTCGAGGCCGACCACGCGCTGGCCGAAGGTCAGTACCTGGGCATTGTTGCTGAGCACGCTCCGCTCAACGCTATAACTGTCGTGAGCGGTCACCGCACGAATGCCAGGGACCTTGTTCGCTGCGATCGCAACGCCCAAGCCGGTGCCACACAGCAGAAGTGCCCTGTCCGCTTCGCCACGCCGGACCATCTCCGCCGCCTCGATGGCAACGGCCGGATACGAGGTGTGGCCCGTGGCGTCCACGCCCACATCAGTGACTGACGCGACGCGCGGATCCGTCCTCAGGTCCTCGAGCAGCACTTGCTTATAGTCAAATCCTGCCTCGTCGCTCCCGATGACAATGCGAAGTTTCGCCGTCATGATTTTCCTCCCATGTCTTGAGCCTCAATGAGCGCAACCGCCGCTGCGGTCATCGCCATCGCGAATGACACCGCTCCGGGGTCCGGCGTGCCGAGGCTCTTCTCCATATGCGGGCGGGCGCGGCCCATGCGCGGCAGCAAGGAGGACGTCGCCTGGGCAGCCCGCGTTGCTTCAACCGCCGCTTGTGTCCACGCGTCGGCGAGCGATGCTCCATCGGCAACCGCTTGCTCGAGCGCCACCCCAAAGGGCACCATGGCATCGACCATCGTCTTGTCGCCTACAGCGGCTCCGCCGCTTCTTTGGACGGCTTCGATGCCCGCCTTTGCGGCGGCCACGACCCCGTTGCGCGTGGGTGCGTCGGTGTCTCCCAGGCTTTCGCCGACCGCGCGCAAGGCACCGCCCCACAGCGCGCCAGACGTTCCGCCTGCGCGGTTCGCCCAAGCATCTCCAGCAGATGTCAAGACGGATCCCGCGCCCGCGCCCGCCTCAACGGCTTCACGAGCACACGCGACCGCGGCATGAACCCCACGTTGCATTCCGATTCCGTGGTCACCATCACCCGCGATCGCGTCGAGCCGCCCCAGCTCGTCACACGAATGGTCGATCACGTCGGAAATCGCTGACAGCGCCTGGAACACGGTCGGCGCAGCGCTCGCCGACTCGTCGCTCGCGTCGGCAAAGCCCTCGTCCCTCGCCTCGGCCTCATCAGGAGCCACTTCAGCAGTCTCATCGAGTGTGACGGAGCCTTTGCGATAGGCCGGCGTGTATGCGGGTGACCGCCACGCCGCTTCAAGATCTTCGTCGAGCCAGGTCATCGTGAGCGAGACGCCCGCCATCTCAAAGCTGGTCGCGAACTCACCCACCTCGGGCTCCACAATGGTGAACCCTGCCTCATTCAGAAGGCTTGCGATTGCGCCATAGAGCACAAAGAGTTCCTCGCCCTTCACGCTTCCCAGTCCGTTGACGACCACCGCGACACGACCGCCATCGCCGACTCCGTCGGGGCGTTCGTCAAGCACAGTGCTCACGAGCAAATCTGCGAGTCCGCGGGCGTCGGGCATGTCGACCGTGTCGATGCCCGGCTCGCCGTGAATGCCCATTCCCACGGCCATCTTGCGAGCGGGCACGTGGAAGAGCGGCTCAGTCGCGCCCGGCAGCGTGCAGCCGTCAAAGGCGACGCCGAGCGAGCGAGTACGTTCGTTGGCCCGAGCGGCGAGTTCCGTCACGCGGGTGAGATCCCAGCCTGACTCTGCGGCCCAGCCTGCGGCGCGAAAGACGGCCAGGTCGCCGGCAATGCCACGGCGCTTCTCCCGCTCTCGTCTGCTTGCGCTTGCCACGTCGTCGGTCACGCAGACCGTTTCGCACGGAATGCCTTCGGCTCGCAGGCGCTCCTGCGCTTGGTCAAAGTTGAGGACGTCGCCCGCATAGTTCCCGTAAGTAAGGAGCACACCGGCATCTGTCGCCACGGCGCGCGCGACCGAATAGACCTGTTGCGCACTGGGCGAGGCGAAGATGTTTCCCATCGCGGCACCGTGCGCAAGACCCGGGCCGACGAGACCGGCGAACGCCGGGTAGTGACCCGAACCGCCACCAATGACAACGGCGACTTGGCCCGAAGGTGTCGCACCAACGCGCGCCACTCCACCCTCGACCCGCCGAACGAGGCCTCGATGTGCCGCGACGAAACCGGCGGCCGACTCGGCCGCAAAGTCTGCCGGGTCATTCTGTAGGTAACTCATGATCCTTCTTTCGGGGCGAGGGCGAGGGCGAGCGCGAGGGCGAATGCGAATCGCATTCGCCCTCGCTCAACCGCACGGGAGCGCGCGGCTGTCTGGGGCCCGGTATTTAGCCGGTGTACACGAACGGGTCGGTCATCTTGTCCGCGTTGTCCTTCGTGATGAGGATGCAATCGATCGACAGTTTCTCCGTGGCCGGCTTCGTGCCGTTCTTGAGGAAGTCATCCGCCATTTCGACGGCCTTCTGCGAGAACACGGCTACGGGCTGAAGCACCGTGTACGCCATCTCGCCGGACTTGACTGCAGCCACCGCATCGGGCGAACCATCAAAGCCACCGACGAGAACGCCACTGAGCTTTCCTGCTTCCTTGAGCGCCGCGATCGCGCCAAGCGCCATCTCGTCGTTTCCGGAAATCACACCGGTGATGTCAGGGTTGGCCTGCAGCAAAGACTGCATCTTGTCGTGGCCCTTGGTGCGATCCCAGTCGGCGACCTCTTTGCCAACCTGGACGAGACCCGGGTACTGGCCGATCACGGTCGTGTAGCCGTTGGAACGGGTCTGCGCGTTGTTGTCCGAGGGTGCTCCGAACAGCTCCACGTAGGTGCCAGTGTCACCCATCTGCTTGACCCATTCGGCAGCACCGAGGGCCGCGCCCTGGGCGTTGTTCGACACGAGCTGCGCCATCGCGAGGCCGGTCTCGTTGATTTCAGCGTTAACCAGGAACACCGGGATGCCAGCGTCGTTGGCCTTCTTCACCGCAGCGATGGATCCGTCAGCATTGGCGGGGTCCAGGATGATCGCCACAGACTTGTTGGCGATCGCCGTGTCGATCAGGGTGTTCTCGGTGTTGGTGTCAGCCTTGTGCGCCCCGACCGTGGCGGTGTAGCCGAGGGACTCCGCGGTCGCAGCCGCAACGTCGCCCTCGGTCTTCCAATACGGGTTTGCCGGGTCGTTCACGATGATGGTGATGAGGCCGCCTGCTTGTACTGCTCCTCCGCCACCACCCTCCGACGACGTACTTGCGGTGCTCCCACCGCTCGAGCATGCGCCGAGGGCCAAAACCGCGGCCGCAACCGTGGCGATTGCCGCCAGCTTCTTCTTGAGTAACATTGTTTTACCTTTCTTGAAGGGAGGTACCGCTCTCGCGGACCCCGTTTTTTGAATCACCGAGACGATGTACCGGTTTGCGCCGGTTGGTGATCCGAGTTCGGGACAGGGTCGTTTCCCCGCTTGTCTGCGGGAGCGGTTTGCCCACCCCCGCCCGTTTGTGTTGGGGATTTTTTGGGTCGACGCCCGTACTGAAGTCCGTTGAGCAGCACCGCGCCGACAATGACGACCCCTGTGAAGACCATCTGCCAGTAGGCGGATACCCCGACGATCACGAGCCCGTCGGACAGGAAGCCGATGACGAAGGCACCAAGAAGAGTTCCGCGCACGTTGCCGCGCCCGCCGCTCAGGGCTGCGCCGCCGATCACCACGGCCGCGATGGCCGTCAGTTCATAGGTATTGCCAGCTGTCGGGCTGGCACTCGTCAACGTCGACGACAGCACGAGCCCCGCGATGCCAGCACACGTGCCAGACACCACATACACCCAGATCTTGACTTTCACGACGGGAACACCGGAGAGCTCCGCGGCGCGCTCGTTTCCACCAGATGCGTAAAGCCAACGACCGAACCGCGCACGGCCCAGGAGCAGCCCGAGCGCCCCGGCGATCAAGATCATGAAGATGACGCCGATGGGGACATTGAGGATGCGGTTGAAGCCCAGCCAGTCAAAGCCCGTGTTGCCGAGGGCGGGATCGCCTGACAGGTCATTGACCGTCAATCCATTGGTCAGCAGCAGGGCGATGCCGCGCACCGCATAGAGCATTCCCAATGTCGCGACGAACGGCGCGACCTTGAAGCGCGCTATGAGAACGCCGTTCAGGAACCCGACAGCGGCTCCCATTCCGCAGGACAGCAACACGACGACGGGCACGCTCGGCACGAAGGTGATTCCCAAGAAACTGATCTCGACGCCGCGCAACAAGAATCCGGCGATGATTCCCGTGAATCCCAGGGTGGAGCCGACCGATAGGTCAATCCCTCCGTTGAGGATCACCAGCAGCATCCCCATCCCCAGAATCGCGTAAATGGCCACGTGCGACGCCATGATAAGGAGGTTGCCAGCCGTGAGGTAGTTGGGTGAGAGCGACGAGAATACGACGATGATCAGGATGAGCGCGAGGAAAGCGCGCCCTTCAATAAGCAGGTTGATTGGCGAGAAGGTCTTCTTGCCCACCGGCGGGGCGAGTGTCGTCGTCATTGTCCAAGGTCCTATCTGGTCAGGCCGCCACGGCTTCGCCGGAGGCGGCCATGATCGTTGCTTTGGTAGCGTCGGAACCGAATTCCGCGGATATACGTCCCTTGCGCATCACGATGATGCGGTGAGCGATGCTGAGGCATTCGGCGACTTCGGACGTGGAGTAGACAACGGCAACGCCCTCGCGGGCGCGCTCGGTGAGAAGCCTGAACACCTCGCCCTTCGCTCCCACATCAATTCCGCGACTTGGTTCATCCAGCAGCATGAGTCGTGGCTTGGTGCCGACGACCTTGCCGATGACGACCTTCTGCTGATTCCCTCCGGACAGTGCTCCGATATTGACTCCCGGTCCCGGTGTCTTGACCGTGACACGACGGATGAGATCAACCGACAAATTGTGCTCGGCCTTGCGTGACAGTAGACCGTTTGCGATCACTCCGCCAAGGCTCGATAGCGTCAGATTTTTGCCGACGTCGAACGTTTGAACCAGGCCGTCTCGTTGGCGATCCTCCGGGACCAGGCCGACACCCATTTCGATGCGTTCGGCGATCGTGTGGCCCTTCAGCGACTCTCCTGAAAGTCGGATCTCGCCGCTTTCTACAACTCCCTTGCCGGCGATCGCCTCGAGAAGCTCCGTTCGACCGGCGCCCATGAGTCCGTAGATGCACACGATCTCGCCGGCACGAACCTCCAGGTCGAGACCATCAACAACGGCTCGCTCGTGGTTCATGGCGTCGATCACGCGCAACTTGCTCACCTGGAGCACCAGTTCGCCAAAGTCGTAGCCTGCAGGGGGGGTACCCAAGTCAAAGTGGTCTCCCACCATGTGGCGGACGATCCACTCGAGGTCGATTTCGCTGCGCTCGCCTCTCGCGGTCACGCTTCCGTCGCGGAGGACCACGGCATGATCAGCGATCTCGAGCGCCTCTTCGAGGTGATGGGAAATGTAGACGATCGCCACGCCGCGAGCGGTGAGATCGCGAATGATGCCGAATAGCACCTCTACCTCCGTCGCCGCCAAGGCCGAAGTCGGCTCGTCCATAATCAAGATCCGCGAATTCACGGAAAGCGCGCGGGCGATCTCCACGATCTGCTGTTGACCAACGCGAAGGTTTGACACGAGCGTGGCCGGGTCGATGTCGAGTTGTAGCCCAATCAACAACTCACGCGCCGCTTTAGCCTCCGTCGCGAAGTCCACGCCAAACGCGCCGTGAAGCTCACGCCCCATGAAGATGTTGTCGCGCACCGAAAGGTTCGGCGCGAGGCTCAACTCCTGGTGAATGATCGAGATGCCTCGCGCGGTCGCCTCCGTTGTGGAACCGAACTCTACTGGCTCGCCGTCGAGCACAATCTGGCCCGATGTGGGCTTCTCGACTCCCGACAGAATCTTCATAAGCGTCGACTTGCCGGCGCCATTCTCTCCGAAGAGCGTCGTCACGGTGCCTTGGCGGATCTCAAAATTCACGCCCTTGAGTGCTTCAACGCCGCCATAGTTCTTGACGATGTTGCGCGCCTCAAGCACAACCGCATCGAAGGAACCCGTCATGACTTGACGTCCAACTGCACCGGGGTGACGAACCACGCTTCAGGATTGATGAGTGTGAACGCGCCTGTCACCGTCACGGTCTTTCCCGCCAGGTCCATGGGGGCATACGGCGCGAGCACCGCCGTCTTGAGCTCGCTGTTCAAGGCCGAGGCGGCGTTTTGGTAGGCGATCTGGTTGGTGAAGTCGCCGAAGGGAAACTTGTTCGTGGCGTCACGCAACTCGGTTCCATTGATGGCCGGGCCCGTCTGGACGCGCACCAACAAGTTTGGGTCGAGACCGCTGACCGTGATGGGGTAGACACCCGACTGGCCCACGCCCGCGACACCAGTGAAGGTGACGCTGAACACCGGGCCGCCCGAGCTGGGCACGGCGTACTTAGTGGTCGCCGTCGCGGAGTCGGCACTGAGGGCGTCGGCCAGTGTGACCGCATCGACCGCCTGTGCCACGACCGCTGACTGCACTTGGGCGAAGTTGTCGGCGCCGAACTTGACCGGGTCGAAGGCGGCAACCACCGAGACGCGAGTGTCATTGCTCGGTACGAACTTGGACCCGAATCCGATGAATGCGACAATGACGACGCCGACAGCCACCCACATCCAGCGGCCGCGCAATCCGGATCGAGACAAAATCGGTCTCGGCTGTTGCCGAATTTCGGGCTCGGCTGTCATAGCAGGACTCGAGACTCGGAGTCGTTGGGACGGATCTGCAGCTTACGGCCCTCGCCCTTGCGGAACATCTGGAGCGCCGTCTCATAGTCGTCCAGCGTGAAGGAGTGGCTCGTCATGGCCTTCGCGTTGATGGCGCCCATCTCGAACATCTCGACCGCACGGCCGAACGAGTTATGCACGGCCATCGAGCCGACAATCGTGATCTCGCCGCGGTACACGCGGAATGGCGAGAACTGGGCCATCTTGTCTGCGGGCGCAACACCGAAGTCCTGGAAGTACCCAGCCGGCTTAACGCGGGTCAGCGCGTCCTCGATCGCCTTGATATTTCCGGTGCAGTCGATGACGACGTCCCACTTGTCGCGATCGGCATCGTCGGCGCTTGTGTACCGTAGCTCGATCCCGCATTCCGCGGCGGTCTTGAGGCGCTCGTTGTTGAGGTCGACGATCGTAACCGAGGCCGCACCTGCCCGGGTCGCGAGTTGGGCCATGATCAGTCCCATCGTGCCCGAGCCGTACACGAGCACGTGATCGCCGATACGGCGAGGCAACACGTCCCAGCCTCGGATCGCACAGCCGAGTGGCTCGATGAGGGCGGCCAAATAGAGATCGGTCTCCGGCTTGAGCTTGTACACATTGCGCGAGGGCGCAGTGAACAGTTGCTGGCAGGCGCCGTCGGACGCGACGACACCGAGGCCGTTCCAGGCCGAACACAGGTTCGCGTGACCGTTGATGCAGAACTCGCACTCGCCACAGGTTGTGCTCGGGTTCACTGCGACGTGGTCACCAATCTTGAAGTCGAAGACACCATCGTTGACGTTGGGGCCGAGGGCGACGATCGTCCCTGTCGCCTCGTGCCCGGGGACGAGCGGAAACACGGTTCCCTCGAACTCGCCGTCGAATACGTGGGTATCGGTGCCGCACATGCCAACAGCGGCGGTCTCGATCAGAATCTCTTTGTGCCCCGGCTCCGGCGTCGGCCGCTCTTCAAGGCTGAGCTGTTTCTCGTCAGTGAAAACGATGGCTCGCATGACTGCTCCCGTTCGTAAGTCAGCGCTGGGATGCTCACCCGACGCTGGGTGATAGTTGGCCGCCAAAGTTAACGTCGCTCCGGCGCGACGTTGCCTCATGTGACCGCTGGAGGCGGATACCTCCATGTTATCTTTGTGTGAACTTGGTTGCGGTTCACGTTAGAAACACCGTAGATCTAGCACGACGCCGATGTCAAGACAGAGACCGAATCGATACAAAGGAGCAACAAAATGGCCGAACTTACGTGGGACGAACTCGACGATATGGCCATTGACACGGCTCGGGTACTCGCGGCCGACGCGGTGGAGAAAGCGGGCCATGGGCACCCCGGCACGGCCATGACACTCGCCCCAGTCGCTTACTTGCTCTACCAGCGAATCATGCGACACGACCCGGCCGATGTGCGGTGGTTGGGTCGCGACCGCTTCGTACTCAGCGCCGGTCACGCCTCACTCACACAGTATGTGCAACTGTTCTTGGGCGGCTTTGGTCTTGAGCTCGACGATCTGCGCGCACTACGGACAGCGAGGTCTTTGACTCCCGGCCACCCCGAATATGGTCACACCCTCGGCGTGGAGATCACCACCGGACCACTCGGACAGGGCCTGGCCTCTGCCGTGGGCTTCGCCTGCGCCGCACGCTACGAGCGCGGACTCTTCGACCCAGACGCAGCCGGGGGTGAGTCGCCATTCGACCACCATATCTACGTCATTGCATCGGACGGAGACCTCCAGGAAGGCATCACCTCCGAAGCCTCCTCCTTCGCTGGACACCAAGAACTGGGCAATCTCATTGCCATCTATGACGCCAATCAGATCTCGATCGAAGACGACACGGACGTGGCCTTCACGGAGGACGTGGCGAAGCGCTACGAATCGTACGGTTGGGACGTCCAGACCGTGAGTTGGCGCACTGACGGCGCCTATGCAGAGGATGTGCGCGGCCTCAACGACGCCATCGCGACCGCCAAGGCCGACACTGCGCGACCGTCGATCATCATCCTCCAGACAATTATCGGCTGGCCCTCGCCAGGCAAGCAAAACACGGGAGGCGTACACGGAGCGGCACTCGGAGCCGACGAACTGAAGGCAACCAAGCTAGCGCTGGGATGGGATCCTGACCAATCGTTTGCGGTTGATGACGCGGTCCTAACCCACACTCGCGGCCTCGCACAGCGGTCACGCGCCGCCCGAGACCAATGGCAGTCGGAGTTCGACGCTTGGGCGGTGCGTCATCCCGCTCGCAAACGCCTGCTCGATCGTCTGACGAGCGGGCAACTGCCCGAGCACGTCGAGGACGCGCTTCCGCGGTTTGAGCCGGGCACCTCGATGGCAACGCGCGCCGCATCCGGGGCCGTGATCAATGCGCTCGCGACTCGACTTCCCGAGCTCTGGGGAGGATCTGCTGACCTGGCCGATTCGAATCTCACGACAATTCACGGCGCCGCGTCGTTCAACCCGACCCGCCGTGGAACAAAGGCGTGGCCCGCAGATCCGTACGGGCGGGTCCTTCACTTCGGAATTCGCGAGCATGCGATGGCGGCGATCCTCAACGGAATCGTCCTTCACGGACCCACACGGGTCTTTGGTGGAACGTTCCTCATTTTCAGCGACTACATGCGGCCGGCGGTGCGGCTCGCTGCGCTCATGGGAATCCCGAGCATCTTTGTGTGGACTCACGACTCAGTGGGGCTGGGTGAGGACGGGCCAACCCACCAACCAGTGGAGCAGCTCGCTGCACTGCGCCTCATCCCCCACCTCGCCGTCGCGAGGCCAGCCGACGCCGACGAAGTTGGCGCGGTGTGGGTCGAGGCCTTGCGTAGGACCAGCGGCCCCACTGGCATCGTGCTGACTCGCCAGGCGGTCCCCGTCTTAGACCGCGCCACGGGGCCCGGTACCCAGGGCCTTGCTCCCGCACATCTCACCTCGAAGGGTGCCTACGTGCTCGCCGACGCGCCCCAGGGCAAACCTGAGCTCCTCCTCATCGCCACAGGATCCGAGGTCCAACTCGCCCTCGCGGCTCGCGACATCCTCGCTAGCGAGGGGGTTGGCGTGCGCGTCATCTCCGCTCCGTGCCTTGAGTGGTTCGCCGAACAGACGCCCGACTACCGCGACGCGGTGTTGCCCCCCGACGTGGCGGCACGGGTCTCGATCGAGGCGGGATCGGCGGGCGGCTGGCGCGAGTTCACGGGCGATGCGGGTGAGATCGTCTCGATCGACGAGTACGGAGCGTCCGCCAGCGGTCCCGAGCTCTTTGAGCGTTTTGGCGTCACGGTCGACGGTGTGGTGAGTGCAGCAAGGCGGTCCTTGGAAAGGGTTCGGTCTTGAGAGCGCCGCATGAGTTGTGGTTCTCTACCGTCCATTGAGCTGTCGGGCACGAATCCCCTTGGGGTACCTCGCGATGAGGTTCCTCCAACGAAAGGGTGAACTTTAGTGATAGACGCTACTGCGGCGGCCTTCGCACTCCTCTTGGGTGCGGTCGCCGCCTTCAATCCGTGCGGGTTTGCACTGCTGCCCGCGTACATCACGGCGATCGTCACCGGCAGCTCTGACGCAAGCATGACCCGGCCGCAGGCACTGCGCCGCGGGGTGATCTTTGGGCTCGCGATGACAGCAGGCTTCGTCGCGGTGTTTACCGGCTTTGGGCTCCTCTTCGGCGCCGTCAACGTGGCGCTGCAAGGTTCGGTGTTGCCGTACCTGCCCTACGTCACGGTTTCCCTTGGCATCGTGCTGATCGGCTTTGGCATCGCGATGGCGCTGGGGCACGAGGTTCCAGGGCTTCGCGTGCGGCCGATGACGGGACGCGCTCCCCGCGCCGATGCCTGGTCGCAAGTGCTCTATGGCGTGTCCTTCGCCTTGGCATCGATGTCGTGCACCATCGCGCCGTTCTTCGCTGTCGTCACGCAGTCGCTCGATGCGTCCGGACCGGTGGGCGCCATCGCGCCCTTCGTGATCTACGGAGCAGGGATGGGCACGTCGGTGCTGCTCATCTCGCTCGCCGCAGCGCTCGCGGGATCCGCGGTGGGCCGCGCGCTGCGCGAGCGCACGGGGCTCATCCTGCGCATCGGCGGCGTGGTCATGCTGCTGGCCGGCGCCTGGGTCATCGTCTACGGACTCGCGGAGATCCTGCCGCGCTACGGCGTGCGCGCCCTCAACAGGGTGCTGCTGAGCTCGTCGCGAGCACAAGGCAACATCTCGCAGGTCATCACCGATTGGGGCACGCCCGTGCTCGTGACGGTGCTCGTGCTCGTGGTTGTGGCCGTGGCCGCCATCTTCGTGCTCGCCCGTCGTGACGCGCGGCGTGGTGACGCCGTGGCTGCTCGGCTGCCCAGTACGGGCGCCGGGTCTACAGTTGGTGCTGGCGCTGTAGCCCCAAACGCTGCCGCCCCAAACGTTGCCGCTCTGCCGCGCACCGCAAGCGCCGACGTGCTCGAGGCGATGAAACGCGCGGCATCGGGCCGCTAGCCGGCGCCCACTCAAAGCGGCGCCCACTCATGGCTGGCTCCCCCACATAGACGGCTCCCCCACATAGACGGCTCCCCCACAAAGGAGACGCCCAGGCAAAGAAGACGCAAAAACGCCGCGGTGCCCTAGAGCACTGCGGCGCTTCTGCGTACCTGCGAAGACTACGAGTACGAGGACTACGAGGAGGCGAGATCCGCGGCTGCGTCGAGGATGCCCTGCTTCCCCAGGCCACCCTGGACCGTTGTGATTTCGCCGTTGTCGTTGATGAGCACGAACGCGGGCTGCGCAGGCACGCCAAACGTGCTCCACAAGCCGCCGTCTGGGTCGACGATCTGCGTCAGGTCGGCCAGGCCGTAGTCCTTGACGAACTTCTCCATGCCCGCCTGGTCAGACTTTCCAGGGACGCCGTAGAGCGTGACGCCCTCGGGCAGCTGGGCCGCGGCCTCGGCGACGTCGGGAGCCTCGCCCTGGCACGTGGGGCACCACGACGCCCAGAACCACAGGATCGAGTCATGGCCCGCCAGGCTTGAGCCCGTGAACGATTCGCCTTTGAGGGTCGCGACCGTGAAGTTAAGGCGCGGGTCTGCAGGATCCGCCTTCTCGGGCTGGTTCATGACGTCACCGGGCAACGGCTTGGCTGTTGCCGACGCGCCGTCGGTCATCATCGCGTCCTCGATGGAGGCCTTCGGAGCGTCCGATGCGGCACAGCCCGCCAGGGCGAGCGCGGCGGCGACGCCAAGGGCAAGGGGAGCAAACGTGCGGGTCTTCATGGGGTTCCTTTCGCGGGGCGGCGTGGGACACACGCGTGACGGCGTCCGCCGTTCAAAGGCTGATTCGAGGCAACCACCGGCGCGGATGGGTCGGCGCGCAAGGGATATCGCCCGACGGCATACACGGTTGGCAGCGGTGACCGCGAGATCGCAAAGGTACGCACGCGGTGGCGTGGGCGAACGGTTCTGTGTCCGGGGTGCGAAAAGGGCACCACGCATGGGGTACGCGGTGCCCTCTTCCCGCGCGCACAGCGCGCGCGTCTTTCCCGACCGACGAGAGCTAGAGCCGCTTGGTGACCTCCGCGAGCAAAGTTTTGGGCTCCAGCCACATGGACGGGTAATTGCCTGACCACACTTGTTCGCCTACCGCATTGATCAGAATGAAGCCGTGTCCGGGGAGATCTGCATGCATTCCGGTGCCCAGCGTTCCGTATTCCTTCGACACGGAGCCGTCGTCAATGAGGAACGGGGTGCTGATGTGCACCGCATCCATCGCTGCACGGATGTAGTCGGGGGAGTCCATGACGATGGGGAGCACGGCGATTCCTTGAGCAGCAAATGCTGGTTCGGACTCGATCGCCTTCATTTGAATGATGCACGCCTCGCATCCGGCGCCCTCATTGAAGTAGAGAATGACCGGTTGCCCCCGGTAGGCAGACAGCGACACGGACTTGCCGCTGGTGTCCGTGAGTGTGAAGTCGGGCGCCAATCGAGCCTCGTCGGAAACTGTAGGCCGGGCGGAGAGAAGGGCTGGTACAACGATGGCGGCGACCACGCCGAGGCCCACCGCCCAGATGATCAGCGCTCGAAGGTGGAGCCTTCCTGGGGAACGTCGTGGCGGGAGCCCAGGTGTGTTCGCGGCCTTCGCGGGTTCCGAGTTCGACGTGCTACTCATGATGGGATCCTTTCGTTTTCGTCGGCGACGTGGTCGCGGGCGGCAGTTCGTCTCTTCCGATCGGCCAGGGTTGCGAAGACGATTCCGCCCACCACGGCAAAGAGCATGAGGCCGAGAACCGGCTCGGGCACTGGGCTGAGCCAGCCTTCGACCGAGGAAAAGACCCGAACGAGGTTTCGGCTAAACCAGTCCTGGAGCGCTGAGCCACCGGTCATTTCCGTGCTTTGCGCGAGCCAGATGATCCCGGTTCCCATGGCGACAAAGGTCGCCGCGACCGCCAGGTTCACGGCGTCGAGCGTCCGCTGCTTGCCTCGGAAGGTCCACTTCACGGGCCGGCTCTTGGCGAACTTGTGGTCTGCGAGTCGCGCCTTGTCCCACACCAGCGCCATGATGAACAGTGGGAATACCATTCCGAACACGTAGGCCACTCCGAGAAGAATTCCGCCCCCGACCGATCCTGAGAGTGCGGACAACGTCATGACGCCCACAAGGACGGGCGCGCAACAACTCGACGCAATTCCGGAGAACACCCCGAGAGCAAAGAACGATCCGGTGTCACCCTTGCTCGTGTCGGGCATGCGAATGACGCTTGGGAGCGACCACATCTTGCCCTTGATCGTGAGATACGCAAGGACGTACATCAGCAGGCCACCCGCAACGTACAGCGGGGCGTGATAGCGGGCGATGGCTCCGGCCAACAAACTGGCGCCGAGCGTCAATGGGATGAGCACGACTGAGAGGCCCGCCGCAAAAATGAACGTCAACGGCAGCAGGCGCCAGCGGCGGTTGCGCGTGGCGCCGGCGATGTAACTCGGGGCAAGAAAGACAATGCAGCACGGCGCAAAGAGCGCGACTCCGCCTGCGAAGAAGGCGGCAAGGACGCTCCCTGTCGTAAGAAGTTCAGATCCCATGGCGTGCGCCTTGCATGGTCGATGCGCGTTCAGTGAGCAGTTTGCTGAGCTTCTTGCGCGGAAGCCTCCCGTGGCTGAAGAATGCGCCGTCCAGCAACACCAGGGGACTCATGGCTGGTCTGTGCTCGGCGATGAGTGCCCGGCCCTCGTCCGATGCAGCGTTCACGGCATGGACGTCAAGCGCGAATTCGGTGGCCATTTCCCCCAGCGTCTCGCTGGCGTCCGTGCAAAAGTGGCACGCTTCCGCATGTACAAGCGTGATGTGCGCGAGCGCAGCGTCTGATGTCGGTATCGCCATGTCCATCCGTTCTCGTCGAGGAATCGGACTCAAGTCTCACCGTCGTGCCATGGGGGCCCGATGAACTCCCGATCAAGAAACAATGAAGAACGCCGCCATACGAGTTCTGGCCGCGAAATGACGCTCACCCTGAACTAGGTTGGCGCCATGGATGATGCAGGCGGCTCGGCGCCGCGCGCCTTGGTCGTAGACGACGAACGTGACCTCGCGGCACTGATCGGCGACTATCTGGCGCGCGATGGCTTTGAGGTGAGCGTCGCGTACGACGGCAATACCGCCGTTAACCGAGCGCGCGACTGGGCACCCGACCTCGTCATCCTTGACCTGGGTTTGCCCGGACTCAACGGGATTGAGGTGTGCCGAACGCTGCGGACCTTCAGCTCGTGCTACATCCTCATGGTGACTGCGCGATCGGAGGAAGTCGACACGCTGATTGGCCTCTCAGCCGGCGCCGACGACTATATGACGAAGCCCTTCAGCCCGCGGGAACTTGCCGCCCGCGCGCAAGTGCTGATGCGTCGGCCGCGCACGGAGGATTCCAGAATCGGTGTGGACGCGACCGTGTTGCGCGTCGGAGCGCTGAGCCTAGATACCGAAGCGCGCGAGGTGTGGATCGACGGCGCTCGGGTTGAACTCACCAAGATCGAATTTGACCTCCTCGCGACGCTCGCGTCCAGACCGCGCCAGGTGTTCACCCGCCGCACACTCATCGAGGCTGTCTGGGGCACGTCGTGGGTGGGAGACGAACACCTAGTCGATGCACACGTGTTGCACGTGCGGCAGAAGCTTGGCGACAGCGCCGAGGTTCAGACATTCGTCAAGACTCTGCGCGGAGTTGGCTACCGCATGGGCGATGGCTAGCACATGAGCATGCTCTCCGGGTTTCGACCGGGCCTCACCACACGCCTTGTGCTCGCATTCGGCCTCGTCGTTGCCGTTGGCGGCTCGACGGCGTGGCTTGTCGTCGGGGCAATTGGGCCGGCGGCGTTCGATGCGCACTTGGCGCGGGCTGGCCTCTCTCCGACCTCCGAAGTGGTCACGCACGCTCGCAAAGCATTCGCCGCTGCGAGCGGTTCCTCTCTCGCGATCGCGCTCCTAGCTTCATTCGTTGCGTCACTTGGAGTCAGCGTATTTGTTGCACGCAGGATCGGACTCTCCCTCACTCGGCTGTCCCAAGCCGCGGCGCGGGTCGCGAAAGGTGAGCGAATGGAACCGCTCCCGTCAACTGGCGCCGGGCGTGAGTTTGACGCGCTGGCACGCGACTTCACGACGATGGCGAATCAGTTGGCTGCCGCAGAGGAGCTCCGGCGAAGGCTGATCTCCGACGTAGCACATGAGTTGCGCACACCCGTAGCGACGCTGAGCGGCTACCTTGAGGGCATTGAAGATGGTGTCCGCGAGGCGGATCCTTCAACCGTCGCGGTCCTTCGTAGTGCGACCGCGCGTCTGGCCCGTCTCGCCGAAGACCTCACGGATGTCACGTCGGCCGAGGCCGGCCCGCGATCCCTGCGCGTCACGAAAGTGGATACCTGGGTCGCCATCGAGGCCGCACGGGCCGGCGCGGCCCCAGCCTTCGCCGACAAGGGTGTGGAGTTGATCGCACACGCGGAGAATGACCTTTGGATCGACGCCGACCCTGAACGTTTAGGACAGGTCCTCGGAAACCTCCTTAACAACGCGTTGCGTCACACTTCGCCAGGTGGACACGTGACGATGACGGCGCGCTCGGCGCGCGTCAACGCCGTGATCGACGTAGCTGACGACGGCGACGGCATCGAGCCCATCCACCTGTCACACGTCTTTGATCGGTTCTACCGTTGCGACAACGCGCGCGACCGAGATCACGGCGGTTCAGGAATTGGCTTGGCAATCGTCAGGGGCCTCGTCGCGGCCCACGGAGGCAGCGTGGAAGCACAATCAGAAGGTCTCGGGGCAGGCGCCCTATTCCGCGTGGTGCTCCCCCTTCGGGCCGAACCCTCTAGCGGGGCGAATTCCTGACGTGACGAGATGGGGGCCCTGCGAGAAGGCTCGGTAGCCCTCTGGACGGTCCAGACTGTCATGGCCGTCGCCTACGTTGCGTGGGACGCGCGCACATCGCCGCAGTCGCGGGTCATGAAGTGGGCCTTCGTGATCTTCACGGCATACAGCGGCCTAGCTGGAGCGCTCCTCTACGTCCTTGCGTGCCGCGAGCCCCTTCCTGGCACACACGAGCGCTACATAGCCGTGCGGTGGCGCCAAGTGGTGGGTTCGACCATGCACTGCGTCGCGGGCGACGGGATCGGCATCCTCGTGACCGCCGCCGTCGTCGCTCCCCTCGGGCTTACGAAGACCGTGGATTTCGCCCTCGAATACGGAGACGGCTTCATCTTTGGCTGGACGATCTTTCAGGCGCTATTCATGCGCGACATGGCCAGCTCTTACGGGCGTTCCCTGCGGCGGAAGTTTCTGCCGGAATTCCTATCCATGAACAGCCTCATGGCCAACATGATGCCAGTAAGCGCCATCTGGATCGCGGCGGCGCCCGCCGCGGAATCAACCACGCGCGCGAGCTTCTGTTTTGTCATGTCTCTCGCGCTCACCGCAGGATTCGCGGTCGCCTACCCGATTAATTCGTGGCTCGTGGCTCGTGGCTCGCGGCCGCAAGCATGGCTGTCCTTGCGGCGGGATCAACGATCGCCGGGCTCGCGGCGGGCAGGTAACAGCCCTACTTCTGATCTGCACCACCATTGTTGCCCTTCGCGAGTTCGGCGCAAATCGTTCGGTAGTCGTCGGCCGAAATGTCACCTCGCGCCAGCCGTGCCTCCAACGGTTCGGTCGCGTTGGTGCCCGACGTCCCGCGAGGGAATAGACGTGTGAGACCCCACACTGCCAGGCCGACAGTGATCACCCAGAACAGCATCATGAAACCCCAGGCTCCATGGGTCCAGCCGCCGCCCCAAGTTCCCCAGTTCATCATGTCGTTTCCCTCCGTCTACGGAAATGGCCTCTCCGACGCCTTCAGTCAACTCCGCAACGGTGGGGATCGCGTGTCGTCTCCATGAAGTCTTGATCAAGAGCCTGGCGTGGACGGCTACGCCACCGCGCGCGCTGGGACCGCACGGTGGCGAGCGGCGGCGGACCCGTCGCACGATGACAACAGACCCACTTCCCTGGGCCGTCCGAGCGCATGGGCAGCGGCCCTTGCCTGCCTGACGTCTTGATCCACTCTTCATCAATCCTCTATCGGCGGTCCAAGAACAGTTGCAAGGCTATGGACATGCCGCTCACCGCAGATCCCCCGCACGCTGATACCTTTGCGATCGACCAAAGTCCTGTTGCCGTTGCGAAGCCGCGACGGACGGCGTGGACGGTCGTCACTGGCGCCCTCGGCGCCCTCGGCGGACTTGCCCCGCACGTGCTGCACCACGTCGGGCCCTTGGTCGGGACGGCGCTGGTCGCCGGAGCGGGAGGCACCGCCCTCTTCGGTATCCTCGGCCTCGCGCTCTCGGTACCCATGCTGCTCAGGCTCCACCGCCGGTTCAGCAATTGGTGGGCGCCCGCGATCGCACTTGCCGTGTTCACCGCGATGTTCCTGGTCTCGTCACTGGTCATCGGACCGCTCATCAGCGGTTCGGGAAACTCG
>JBBRWX010000018.1:0-44653 GCA_038248935.1 Actinomycetales bacterium | reverse complement strand
TTACTCACCCGTTCGCCACTGATCGCCCGGAGCAAGCTCCGAGGTCACCGTTCGACTTGCATGTGTTAAGCACGCCGCCAGCGTTCGTCCTGAGCCAGGATCAAACTCTCCGTAAATGTTTGTTAGCAATTCGCCGAAGCGAGTCACAGTCTTACGAAGCGGCCCCCGAAGGGACCAGTTTAATCTCTAGCAAATGAACAAAATGTCACTGACATTTGTTTCGTTTACCAAAGGAATCCGTCATCGATCGGGCATAAGCCTTCACGACGCCGGAGTTTTTTGGCATCGACATGTGGCACACTGTTGAGTTCTCAAGGTTCGGACGCGCACCTCATCGTTCCCTCTCGGGTCTGATTTGGGGCAACCGTTCTAACTTACTCCCCGTGATCTTCCCTGTCAACTTGCCTCATCGGCGTGTCTCCAGGTCGGAGGGGGTTTCCATCGTACATCTTCCGGCACGCAATCGCGAGCCAAATTCAGTGCGATGAAGGGTGGCTACCTCGTGGAGTTCGCGGGGCCTTTTCAGTCCCTGCGCGTTGTCTCCGTCTGCGGCAACAAGGAAGACATTACGGGCTGGTTACGCCCCGAGTCAAATCGCTGGGATCTCGGGCGTGTCGCACCTAATATGCCTGGTAGGTAGCCTGTTGATGGGTCACCAACCGCACGGCTTACGTGGATGTCCTGACAATTCCGATCGTCTTTTTTCCCCGTCGGAGCACGAACCATCCGCCTTCCAGGGCGCCCAGCGAGGCGAGCGCCGCGCCTCCATCGACAACCTTGAGGTTATTGACGAACGCACCGCCCTCCTGGACGGCCCTACGAGCGGCCGACTTCGAGTCGACGACGCCAGCCTCGACGAGTGCGTCGACGACGCTGAGGCTCGGCGAGACGACGGCCCCGCCCAGCTCCGTTGCACAGCCCGCCAGGGTGGCTGCATCGAGGCTCAACAACTCTCCCCTACCGAAGAGCGCCTCGGACGCATCCACCGCCCCTTGTGCTGCCCCTCCGCCATGCACCAGCACGGTCACTTCCCAAGCAAGAGTGCGCTGCGCCTCGCGCTTGAAGGGCTCAGCGGCGACCGCCGCTTCGAGGCGGGCAATCTGTTCTCGCGAAAGGAAGGTGAACACCTTGAGGTAGCCCACCACGTCGGAATCGGCCTGGTTGAGCCAGAACTGGTAGAACGCGTAGGGACTCGTGAGCGCGGGGTCAAGCCACACCGTGCCCGACTCGGTCTTTCCAAACTTGGTGCCGTCGGCCTTGGTAATGAGAGGCGTCGCAAGCGCATGCACGGACACCCCTTCGGCCTTGCGTGTCAGTTCGGTGCCCGACGTCAGGTTTCCCCACTGATCCGAACCACCCGTCTGCAGGGTGCAGCCATAGCGTCGGTACAACTCGAGGAAGTCCATTCCTTGGAGCAACTGGTAAGAGAACTCCGTGTACGAGATGCCCTCGTCGGAATTGAGGCGGCGCGCGACGGTGTCCTTCGCGATCATCGTGCCGAGCCGGTAGTACCTACCGATGTCGCGCAGCAGTTCAATCGCGCTGAGGTCCTTGGTCCAGTCGTAGTTGTTGACCATGCGGGCGGCGTTTTCGCCTTCGAAGCTCATGAAGGGCTCGATCTGCGCGCGAATGCGCTCGACCCACTCGAGGACAACGTCCACCGGATTGAGAGTGCGCTCCCCCGCCATCTTGGGATCGCCGATGAGTCCCGTGGCACCTCCCACAAGAAGGAGTGGGTAGTGACCCGCGTCCTGGAAGCGGCGCTGGGTCAGGATTTGCACCAGGTTGCCGATGTGCAGGCTCGGCGCGGTGGGGTCGAACCCGCAATACAACGTGATCGGTCCCGCGTCGATCGCGGCGCGCAACTCTTCGTCGCCGGTGGTCTGCGAAATCAATCCCCGCCACGCGAGGTCGTCAAGGATGTGTTCGGCCGTCGGGTTCTGGTCAGCCGTCAGTTTTTGCTCAGCCGTAAGTTTTTGCTCAGCCGTAAGTTTTTGCTCAGCCGTAAGTTTTTGCTCAGCCGTAAGTTTTTGGTCAGCCATAGTGCGGCCATTATCCCAGCGTGCGCTGGTCGCCACCGCGCGGCGCGGCGCAAAGTCCGCCGAACAGCCCGCAGCTAGAAGCCGATGCGCACCGTCGAGAGCGTGGCCTCCGCGAGCCTCTGCCTACGTGGCTGCGGCGCCAGGCCTGGGACATCGGGAATGAGGATGTGGCCGTCGACCAGTTCAAACGGATCGGTGATGTCCTGCTTGTAGAAGCGGCCCGACGCGGAGATGTCTCCCGTGATTGTGAAGCCGGGCATCCCGGCGAGCGCCGCATTCGCCCCCCTGCCGATGCCCGTTTCAAGCATCCCGCCGCACCACGCCGGCGTGCCGTGAGCGAGGGCGATGTCGTGGATGCGCCTCGCCTCGAGGTAGCCGCCTACCCGAGACGGCTTGATGTTGATGATCGCCGCCGCGCCCCAGAGAATCGCGTCCTCGGCCGCTGCCGCGGACACGATGGATTCGTCGAGGCACATCGGCGTCGTCATGCGCTGGGCAAGAAGGCTGTGGTGGCGCACCTCCTCCTCGCCAAGCGGCTGCTCGATGAGCACCAGATCGAACGCGTCGAGCCGTGCCAGGTGTTCGGCGTCGGCGAGCGTATAAGCCGCATTCGCGTCGACCTGAAGCGGTGTATCGGGGTGGGCTTCTCGCACCGCCCGCACGGGTTCGATGTCCCAACCTGGCCGGATCTTGAGCTTGATGCGCTGATAGCCCTCGGCGAGGTATCCGTCGACCGTAGCGAGCAATTGCGGGATCGAATCCTGGATCCCCACGGACACCCCTGAAGGGACTCGGTCGCGCGTAACCCCCAAGTAGTTCTTGAAGCTCATGCCTGCTGCTCGCAGCTGGGCGTCGAGCACCGCCATCTCGATGGCGGCCTTGGCCATGCGGTGGCCGACGACCTTGCCGAGCAACTCAGCGACCGATTCGGCAGTGAGTCCATCCGCCGCCAATGCGGGCTCGAGACGCGGTAACAGGTGCTCGGTCGTCACCGCGATCACGCCGTCGAGGTATTCCGAGGAGTACACGGGCTCCGTGAGCGCCCCGCACTCGCCCCAACCGATCACGAGCGCGCCGTCGACCTCGGCAGTGAGCTCGAGGATGAGCACCCGCCTTTCGGTCTGGGTCCAGAAGCTCGTTGTGAAGGGCGTGACGAGCGGCAACTCGATCGTGTGCAGGGCAAACTCGAGGACCCTCATCTTTTCTCCATCAGGTAGCGACCATCCCGGCCGACTGCGGTGGGACGCCAACCCTGGGCCCACCGTGGCGCCATGGCATCGCGCAATGCGTGTCTCCATGCGGCAGCCAAAGCGCCGTCCGTGGCTCTCAAGGAGGCGATATCGGAAGGGACCACGATGGCGATGGCATCGGCGCCCGCAGGGGCGGCCGTCGCGACGGGACTGCCGTCGTCGCCTACCGCGAGGACAAGCGGCGCGTCTCCAGGCTCTCGCGGCTGGGTCGGGATCGGAGCGTCGAGGTGCCAGCGCGCCAGGATCCTGTCCGATCCTTGCCCGTCGTTCACGCCATCTGTCATCTGCCCGTAGAACTCGACCAAGTACTCGTCAAGAGTCGCGCCCAGCCTTCGCACGTTGAACGCCGCGTTGCGCGCCACGAGAGGATCGAAGGTCCACGTCATCTCGGCCACTCCGTGATCGAGGCACCATGCGCGCTGGTGCAACTTCATCGCGGTGCCCACGCCAGTGGCCACGCTCGCACCCCTCACGGCCGCAACATGCGAATGCATCAACTGCGCTGCGGGTGGGCCAAAGAAGCCGGCACACACGCCGACGAGCTCGTCGGCCCTGAAGGCGCCCGCGACATACGTACCCGCGTGCTCCATCGCCACCAGAAGCGGGGCGCCCATCGGAGAGCCTCCCCACAACTCGGTGAGGATGTCGGCTGCGGTCACGCATTCTTGTGGTCGGAGGTTGCGGACGACGACGCCCGCGGTCTCACAAGCGCGCACATAATCACTCCAGGCGTGCAGACTCATCGGCCCCCGCCGGCAAGGGTGTCCTCGATGAGCAAAGCCAGGAGCGCCGTGCGGTGAGGAATGTGTTCGATCACGACGTGTTCATCATCGGAGTGGGCCCCGCCGCCGACGGCCCCTAGGCCGTCGAGCGTCGCCAGTCCCATGCCCGCCGTGAGGTTTCCGTCCGACGCCCCACCCACGGCGATCGCGTGGAGGGGGTGGATACCGGCGGGTCCGGCGAGCGCAGTCGCCCTCGCGAAGAGGTGCGCGGTGTGCGCGCGATCCATGACCGGGCGGCTGATGCCGCCGGAAACGTCAATTCGCGATCCCGAAACCGTGGGAGTGAGCGAACCCATCGCGTGGTCGACGCGCTTTTGCTCGGCCGCTGTCGTGACGCGCACATCGACGTCGAGATATGCGCGAGCCGGGACCGTGTTCACCGTCGTGTCCGCGTGCAGTCGAGTGGGCGTGACTGTGGTGCCCAGCGCCTCGTCGGCCAGTGCGGCGATCACCGCGATCTGCGCCGCCATCTCGACGACGGCATTGACACCCTGCTCCGGCTCGAGGCCTGCATGCGCGGCACGGCCGATCACCTCGACGCCGTAAACAGACGCTCCCTTTCGCGCCGTCTTGAGTGAGCCATCCGGGCCTGCGGCTTCGAGAACGAGCACCGCCTTGCTGCGCCGGCACTCATCCTCGACCAGCCAGCGCGATGTGGGCGAGCCGACCTCCTCATCGCCTGTCACGAGCAACGTGACTCCGTCCACAGCCGAGGGGCCTCCCGCTTGGGCGAGCGCCGCAATGGCGTGCACCGCCTGGGCGAGGCCCACCTTCATGTCAAAGCAACCAGGTCCCGTGAGGATGCCCTCAATGCTGCGGATCGGAAGCCTCGCGAGGGTGCCGATTGGCCACACCGTGTCGTGGTGGGTCAGGAGGACCACCCGTCCACCACCGCCAAAGCGCCACCTCAGATGTGTCCGTCCCACAAGGACGATGCGTTCCGGAGTGGCCGGTAACCCGACCTCGGCGAGGCGCGCGCCGACCACGTCGGCCACCACGTCTGCGCTGCGCGCAATCGCCTCGAGATCGTCCGAAGGTGACTCGCAGGCCATGAGTCGCGCGGCGTCGGCGATGATCGCCCCAAGGCGATCAGTGCAGGACTTCAACATGGCTACTTCGCCATCCTTCCAAGCGCCTCGTTTCGCGGGAATTACCAGGCATCCGGCACTTGGGCCATGCCGTCGACCACGAAGCTAGATGCCTGCAAGGTGCCCTCGGCGTTGAGGAACTCCTCTTCCGCACACTGCCACACCTCCCATTGTGCCCTCATCGCCTCTCCCACGCGACCGAACCTAGTGCGACGCTCGGCCAGGATCTGCGCCTGGTGGTCGATGTGCAGGCTAAGTGCCGACGGGTCAAATCCGCGATACAGCATGATCGGCCCCGAGTCGATGGCGGTCCGCAACTCGTCGTAGCAAGTCGTGTGCGATATGAGCCCCCGCTACGCGAGGTCATCCAAGAGATGAGTCATGATGCCAACCTCGTGCCGGGCCGATGCGTTCTCTCACTCCAGACGTGGCTGGCGGTGAGGACAGACGCAAGTAGCAGTCCGATTGCGCCGCCTCCTAGCGCCAAGGTAGCGAAACTCGCGTAAGCCACGATGGGGCCCGACACCGCGCCCCCGGTCGCGCCTGCGAGCGCCATCAGGAAGTCGACATTGCCTTGGATCCGCGCCCTGTGTTCGAAAGGGGCGGCATCGGTCACCATCGCGGTACCCGAGATCAGGCCCAGGCTCCATCCAAGTCCAAGGAGCGCCAGGGTGAGGGTGAGCAAGGCAACGGAGGCCGGCGGGCTAGTTGCGCCAACCACTCCAGCCGCGACAAATACGGCCGCCGACAGCGCGGCGACCTTGCTCGCGCCGATGCGGTCCACAAGCCATCCTGACAACGGCGAGGGAAGATACATCGCCGCGACGTGAATACCGATGACGACTCCAACCGCACCCACGCGGTGACCGTGAAGGACCATGTGCACAGGCGTCATGGTCATGACGGCGAACATCACAAATTGCGCGACGATCATCACGACCGCGCCCACAACGATGCCGCGCCGACTTGACTCAGATGCGGCGCGAACGGTCGCTAATGGGCCGCCGCGAGCCTCGGCCAGCCGCCGCTCACGGGCGACGACGAGCGGATCCGGACGCAACGCAACCCACAGGACCATCGCGCCAAGCGCGTACGCGACGCCAGCGAGCATGAAGGGCCCCGCGAGCGGCGGGATGGACCACGACCTCGCGAGGTCCCCCATCGCACCTGTGAGGTTGGGACCGGCGACCGCCCCTGCTGTGGTGGCGAGGAGCACGATCGCAACCGCTCTGCCTCGACGATGGGGAGCCGCGAGGTCAGCGCCCGCATAGCGGGCCTGCAGATTTGCCGCGGAGCCCGCTCCGTACACAAAGAGCGCCGCGAAGAGCAACGGCACCGCGTCGAGCACCGCCGCCACGACGACCCCTCCAGCACCAACCGCGCCCGCAAGATAGCCAAACGACAACCCGATACGCCGACCGAACCTTTGGGACAAGCGCCCCACCGCGATCGCGGATGCCGCGGCACCCACCGTGAACAGCATCGCGGGCATGCCCGCAAGCGCAGTTGAAGCCAGCATGTCCCGCGCAAGGAGAGCGCCAACGGCAATTCCCGCAGCGAGCCCCGCGCCGCTCAAGATCTGTGCCCCCACCAACACCGCGATCACACGCCGCTGCTCGGGGGCGTCATGCTCGAGTGGTGCGCGAGAGGCCCCTGTCGCGGACGTCACGACGCGACTCGCGTCGCAGCCAACGCTCGCCACTCCACTACGCCTTTGTCGAGCACCCGCGTGTCCCACCCGTTTTCGCGAAGCACCGCTGATGCTCGATAGGCGAGCATGCAGTAGCGCCCGCGACAATAGGTGACAACGGTGACGCCTTGAGGGATCTCGTGGAGCCGCTCGGGCAACTCATCGACGGGCACGTTGACGGAGCCGGGCACGTGGCCCGCGTGGTACTCATCTGAGGGCCGCACGTCGAGCACGAACACGTGACCCGTCTGTGGGAGATCGGCGAGTTCAGCGCGCGTCACCGACCCTTCGGTGGCAGGCAAGTAGTCCCTGCGCGCAGACTGAACATCCGGGCGGTGGCGCTCGGCGACTGACTCGAGGACCACGAGCAGTTGGGCGACATCGTCACCTGCCAGTTGGTACTCCACATGGGTGCCGTGGCGCCGCGAGGTCACCAAGCCCGCATCTCGCAACACCTGGAGGTGCGCCGATACGCTGGTGACGTTCAACTTCGCGATGCGAGCGAGATCGTTGACGCCTCGTTCGCGCTGAGCGACGAGTTCGAGAATCTCGAGGCGATTGCCATTGGCCAGCGCCTTTCCGGTGCGGGCGATGAGCGCGAGGACCTCTGGCTTGGTGGTCATGGGTACATTATTCCATAGATTAATGGAATAGCGCGCGGTTAGTCAGGTACAGGTTGTGTTCCGTCAATGACGACGTCGGCCGACGCGCGGGTGGCCTCGCGCTCAAGGAAGGGCTGTTCGGCGGCTTGCCAACGTTCCCACTCGGGGCGCATCGACTCGCCATCACGGTTGACTCCCCTACTGAGGCGGGTTTCCCACGGCGCGCCAACGTAGATCACGAGGCTCGCATAGGGGCGAGCGGCGCGTTGTGCCACTCCGACTCCCTCGATCACCAAAGCATCGGCCGCGGGGACCTCGATGTGTTCGGCTCGCGCCGATGCCACCCAGTTCCAGCGCTCGAAGCCCGCTTGCTCGCCACGCCAGAGGGGCTCCAGGACGCGGGTCACCAGAACGTTTCGCAACACGGGCAATCCATCCCATCCCTCGTACATGTCGTCGGCGTGGAGGACCTGCGCGGTGAGGGCGGCGCCCAGGCGATCGCCGAGCGTCGTCTTACCTGAGCCTGCCGGACCGTCGACCAGCACGATTCTGGTGTTGCCTGCACCCGGCTCGGCGGAATGGACGGCCGCGACAAGCTCGGCAAGGGACGGATTGCGCACGTCGCTAAGGGTACGGCGATACGGTGGCGGCATGACAGAGCTCCATCCGAAGGTGGCCCAGGTCCAGGCGGCCCTTCACGCGGCGGGAATTGACGTGACGGTACGCCAGATCGATGAGGCGACCCCCACTGCGGCGGCGGCGGCCGAGTACCTCGGTTGCGAGGTGGGCGCAATCGCAAATTCGCTCATCTTCCTGGCCGACGGCGAGCCGATCCTGGTGCTGACGTCGGGGGCTCATCGGGTGGATACTGCCCTGCTTGCCGCGCGCATCGGCGCGACCGCGATCACCCGGGCCAAGCCGGACGATGTCAAGGCCGCGACGGGCCAGGTCATCGGGGGTGTGGCGCCCGTTGGCCACCCGGCGCCCGTCAGGACGTACCTGGACGTGGCGCTACGTGGCCACGACGAACTGTGGGCAGCCGCGGGCATCGCCGCGTCGCTCTTTCCCATCACATACGCGGACCTGCTGCGTGTGACGGGTGCGACCGAGGTCGAGGTCGACGGACGGGAGCCTGCACGTGGTCATCGCAAGAGCGGGAGGGTAGGCACCCTAGGGACAAGCTAGGCCCGAGCCCACGGACGGAAGTACTTGACCCTCGCACGCGCCGCAATGCCCTGCTCAATCACTCTCGCCGGGGCGGTGCCGCCCGCACCGTCTCGCGCTGCGAGCGAGCCATCAACGGTCAGCACGGCAAGCACATCCGCGGTCAGCGCCGGGTGCACCGCTGCCATCTCCTCCACAGTCATCTCGTGAAGCTCCTTGCCGCGCGTCTCGCACAAGCGCACGCACGCACCAGACACCTCGTGGGCGTCGCGGAACGGCACGCCCTTCTTGACCAGCCATTCGGCGATGTCTGTCGCAAGTGAGAAGCCCGCCGGTGCCAGCGCGGCCATCCGGTCCACCTTGAACACCAGCGTGCGCACCATCCCGCCAAACGCAGGCAGCAGCACCTCGAGCGTGTCCACGGCGTCGAGCACGGGCTCGTGTACCTCTTGAAGGTCCCTGTTGTACGCGAGCGGCAGTCCCTTGAGCGTCGCCAGCAGTCCCGTGAGGTCGCCGATGAGCCTCCCTGCCTTTCCGCGGGCAAGCTCGGCAATGTCGGGGTTCTTCTTCTGGGGCATGATGCTCGAACCGGTCGAGTAGGCATCGTCCAACGACACGAAGCCGAACTCGACCGTCGCCCACGCGATGATCTCCTCCGCAAGGCGCGACAGGTCGATGCCGACCATCGCCGCGACCCACGCGAACTCGGCGACGACGTCGCGCGAGGCGGTCGCGTCGATCGAGTTTTCCGTGGGCCCGGCGAAGCCCAGTTCGGCGGCCACGGCCACTGGGTCAAGGCCCAGGGTCGATCCGGCCAGGGCGCCAGCGCCATAGGGAGACCAGGCCGCTCGGGCGTCCCAGTCAGTGAGCCTCTCCACGTCACGAAGGAGCGGCCACGCATGCGCCATGAGGTGGTGGCCCAGCGTGACGGGCTGGGCGTGCTGAAAGTGCGTGCGCCCTGGCATCGGCGCGTCGATGTGGTGATCGGCCTGAGCCAGCAGCGCCTCGACCACGTCGAGCACCTGCCCCGCGATCAAGCGCGCGTGCCTGCGCAAGTACATGCGCGGCAGCGTGGCGATCTGGTCATTTCGCGAACGGCCTGCGCGCAGCTTGCCACCAAGCGCGGGCCCGACGGCCTCGATCAGCAGGCGCTCCAAGGCGCCGTGCACGTCCTCGTCGGACGGCGCGGGCGCGACGGAGCCTGACGCAACGCGGTCCCGAAGCAAGGCGAGCGCCCCGACCATCTGCGAGGTCTCGTCGGCCGTCAGCAAGCCCGCGCGCTCGAGGGCGTGAGCGTGCGCTATCGACGCGGTCAGGTCGTCGTCGGCGTAGCGCCAGTCGAAGTGCGTCGACACGCTGAGCCGTGCGAGCACCTCGGCAGGCCCGCCGTCGAAGCGGGCGCCCCACAGTGCGCCCTCATTGGTGCCCGATGCGTTGGCCATGATGTCCTCTCAATAACGACAGCGGCCCCGCCCTGGAATACCAAGGGCGGAGGCCGCATCACACAGTGGTCGTGGTCGCGGGACTTAGAGCCCCAGAACCCTTGCCTCGCGAGCCGCCGCCTGCTTGGCGGCAAGGCCGTAGATCTCGATGAAGCCGCGAGCGGCGCTCTGGTCAAAGGTATCGCCCTCGTCGTACGTGGCGAGGTTGAAGTCGTAAAGTCCGACATCGGAGCGGCGGCCGGTGACGACTGCAGTGCCGCCGTGCAGCACCATGCGAATCTCTCCAGTGACGTACTCCTGCGTGGACTCGATGAACGCGTCGAGCGACTTCTTGAGCGGGCTCGACCACATGCCGTCGTAGACAAGCTCGGTCCACTTCTCACCAATGACGCGCTTGTAACGCGCCTGCTCGCGCTCGATCGTCACATTCTCCATCTCGCGGTGCGCCTCGATGAGCGCAATCGCGCCAGGAGCCTCGTAGATCTCGCGGCTCTTGATGCCCACAAGCCTGTCTTCGACGATGTCGATACGGCCGATGCCGTGGGCGCCCGCCCGCCTGTTCATCTCCACTATCGCCTGCAGCGGCGTCACGGCCTGGCCGTCGATCGCGACGGGAATGCCTCGCTCGAAGCGGATGATGACCTCGTCTGGCACCGGAGGGAAGGAGGGGTCGTCGGTGTAGTCGTAGACGTCCTTGGTTGGTGCGTTCCAGATGTCCTCGAGGAAGCCCGTCTCGACTGCGCGGCCCCACACGTTTTGGTCAATGCTGAAGGGGTTCTTCTTGGTGGTCGCGATCGGCAGGTTGTTACGCTCCGCATAGTCGATCGCCTTGTCACGCGTCAGGGCGAGGTCGCGCACGGGTGCGATGCACTTGAGCTCGGGCGCGAGCGACGCGATTCCCACCTCGAAGCGCACCTGGTCGTTTCCCTTGCCGGTGCAGCCGTGAGCCATCGTGGTGGCGCCGAATTCACGCGCTGCCTTCACGATGTGCTTGACGATGACGGGGCGGCTCAGCGCCGAGACGAGCGGGTACTTGTCGTGGTACAGCGCGTTCGCCTTGAGGGCAGGCATGCAGTACTCGTTCGCGAACTCGTCGCGGGCGTCGGCCACATAGGCCTCGACCGCGCCGCAGTCGAGCGCGCGCTGGCGGATGACCTCGAGGTCTTCTCCTCCCTGGCCAACGTCGACCGCGACGGCCACCACCTCGGCGCCTGTCGCGTCGGCGATCCAGCCGATGGCTACGGAGGTGTCGAGGCCGCCTGAGTAGGCCAGGACGATGCGTTCGGTCATGTGATGAGTCGCTTTCTGTGGTGTCTGTGTACTAGTTCAGTGCGCCGCTGGCGCGGTCGAGAAACTTCTGAGCGAGGCGGATGCCCCCGTCAACGTCGCGAGAGATCACGAACACCGTGTCGTCGCCTGCAACGGTGCCGACCACATCCGGGTCGTCGTGGCCGTCGATCGCGCTCGCGAGGAACTGAGCCGCTCCGGAGGGCGTGCGCAGAATCGCGATGTTGCCCGAGCCATCTGTCGCGTGAACCAGCTCGGAGCACATACGGTTGAGGCGCACGCCCGTGTCCTGGGACTCCTCCATGGCCGCTTGGGTCGTGTAGACCATGCGGCCGTGCGCGTCCCTCACCTTGACGGCGCGCACCTCGACGAGGTCGCGTGAGAGTGTGGCCTGGGTCACCGATATGTCCTCGGACTCGAGGCGCTGCGCGAGGTCGCCCTGAGAGCCGATGCCCTCGGTCTCGATGATCTTGGCGATCAGCGCCTGGCGAGCGGCCTTCGTGGCAGGAATCGTGGGGCTCATCATCACTGCCCTGCTCGCGCGGCGAGCCACGTGAGCAGCGCCTTCTGAGCATGGAGGCGGTACTCTGCCTCGAGCCATACGATGCTTTGGGGCCCGTCAATCACGTCAGCGGTGATCTCCTTGCCGCGATAGGCGGGCAAGCAGTGCAGCACGTGCGCGCCTGGTGCGGCCAACTCAAGGGTCCTGGCGTTCACTTGGTATGCGTCGAAGTGACCGCTGCGGTCCCCCGATTGCGCCTCGTTTCCCATCGACACCCACGTGTCGGTTGCGATGATGTCGGCTCCTGTGACGGCGTCGTCGTGGTCGGTGGTCACCTGAATCGAGCCGCCGTGTTCGGCCGCGAGCTTCTTGGCGTCGAGCACGATGCGCTCGTCTGGCAGGTAGTCGGAGGGGGCGCCGATGCGCACGTGCATTCCCGCGAGCGCGCCGCCTAACAGGTACGAGTGCGCCATGTTGTTGGCGCCGTCGCCCACGTAGGACAGCGTCAGCCCCGCGAGCGCGTCAACCCCGCCGCGAGCGTCGGCTATCGCCGCAAGGTCCGCGAGGATCTGGCACGGGTGGAACGAATCGGTGAGCGCGTTGACAACGGGCACACCCGCATGAGCCGCCATCTCCTCGACGCGATCCTGGCCAAAGGTGCGCCACACGATCGCGCTCACCTGTCGCCCGAGCACACGCGCGGTGTCCGCGACCGACTCTCCGCGTCCCATTTGGGACGATGCGGCGTCGAGAACGAGCGGATAGCCGCCCAGTTCTGCCACGCCGGTCGCAAATGAAACGCGCGTCCTGGTCGACGGCTTGTCAAAGATGATCGCGACCGCTTGCGGACCCGTGAATGGCTGGTGCAAGTAGCGATCTTCACGGAACGTCAGGGCAAGCTCGAGTACCTCGCGCTGCTCGGCAGCGGTGAGGTCGTCGTCCCTCAAGAAATGGCGCACCATTACGCCTCCTTTACGATGGTCGGGTTTGAGACCGGTTTTGAGACCGTGTTTGAGACCGTGTTTGAGACCGTGTTTGAGACCGGGTTTGAGACCGGGTTTGAGACCGGGTTTGAGACCGGTTTTGAGACCGGGTTTGAGACCGGGTTTGAGACTGGCCGAGCGGCTAGGTAGCCGGAAAGCCACGCGACAAACGGGGCGGCCTCCTCGCGAGTAAGCGTGAGGGAGGGCGCGAGGCGAATCGTGTCTGGGTTTGGAGGGTTGATGATGAAACCCGCCTCCATGCCCGCGGCGGCAACCTCTGCCGAGATCTCGGACTCGAGCCTGATGCCGAGCAAGAGCCCCTCGCCACGCACCTCTGCGACGCCAGGAAGGGCGCCGATCGTCTCCTTCAGCCACTCGCCCATCGCCTTCACGTGCGCGAGGAGCCCGCGTGACTCGATCGCGTCGAGGGTCGCGAGCGCAGCGGCGGAGGCGAGCGCGTTGCCGCCAAAGGTGCTGCCGTGCTGGCCAGCGGTGAGCAGGGTGGCGGCCCGCGGCCCAAAGGCGACGACCGCGCCGATCGGGAAGCCTCCCCCAAGGCCCTTTGCAAGCGTGACGACGTCGGGAGCGATCCCGTGAGCGTGCATCGCGAGCCAATGCCCCGTGCGGGCGATGCCCGTCTGTACCTCGTCGACGATGAACAGGGAGCCGTACCGCGCCGTCGCGTCGCGCGCTGCTTGAAGGTACTCATGGGTCAAAGGCACCACGCCCGCCTCGCCCTGGATCGGCTCGATGACGAGGGCCGCCACGTCGTCGCCCATCGCCGCCTGGAGCGCCGCGATATCGTTGGGTGGCAAGAACTCAACTCCTGGAACCAAAGGTGCGAAGGGCTCGCGATAGGAGGCGTTGTGCGTCAGCGCGAGTGCGCCAGTCGAGCGGCCGTGAAAGGAGTTCTCGAGCGACAGGATGCGGGTGCGCCCCGTGCGGCGAGACATCTTGAACGCGGCCTCGTTCGCCTCGGTTCCTGAGTTTGCCAGGAACACTCGGGAGCCCTCGGGGGCCCCACAGATATCGATCAACCTCTCCGCGAGAGCGATTTGCGGCACTGTCGCAAAGAAGTTGGAGGTGTGCGCGAGCGTCGATGCCTGCGCCGTGATCGCGGCGACCCATTCGGGGTCCGCGTGTCCCAGCGCGTTGACGGCGATGCCGCCAAGCAGGTCGAGGTAGCGGTTGCCGTCCGCGTCCCACACGTACGAGCCCTCGCCCTTGGTAAGCACGCGCAAGGGTCGCCCAAAAGTCGCCATGACGGAGTTCGCGTAGCGGTCGAGGCCCTGGTCGACGAGCGGGCCGGTCATCCCCACAACTCCACATCGTCTGGCCTGACCATCGTGCCGATGCCGGAGGACGTGAAGATCTCGGTGAGGATCGAGTGTGGAACCCTGCCGTCGATGATGTGGGCCTGGCCAACGCCGCCACGCACGGCCCGGAGGCACGCCTCCATCTTGGGGACCATTCCCGCGACGAGGCTCGGGAGCAGCCTGTCGACGTCGCTCGCGTGCATGCGGCGAACGAGGGTCGACTTGTCCGGCCAGTTTGCGTAGAGCCCCTCGACGTCGGTGAGGACGATCAGCTTGCGCGCCCTCAGGGCCACGGCGATCGACGCCGCCGCCGTGTCGGCGTTGACGTTGAGAACTGTCGTTGGGTCGTCAATGTCGGGAGCCACCGTGCTCACCACGGGGATCCGCCCGGCCGCGATGATGTCCTGAACGGCCGCGGGGTTGACCTTGACCACGTCGCCAACGAGACCAACGTCGATCTTCTCGCCCTCGACGACGGCATCGCGACGCTTGGCCTGAAGCAGCCCTGCGTCCTCGCCCGAGAGGCCCACAGCGAGCGGGCCGTGGTCGTTGATGAGGCCGACAAGCTCGCGAGACACCTGGCCGGTCAGCACCATGCGCACCACGTCCATCGCCTCGGGGGTCGTGACGCGCAGGCCGCCCTTGAACTCGGATTCGATGCCAAGGCGGTTGAGCATGTCGGAGATTTGCGGCCCGCCGCCATGGACAACGACCGGCTTGAGACCCAACAGGCGCAAGTGGACGATGTCTTGGGCGAACGCGCGCTTCAAGACATCGTCGACCATGGCGTTGCCGCCGTACTTGATGACCACGACGGCGTCCTTGAACTGCTCGATCCACGGCATCGCGTCGATGAGGACGCTGACCTTTTGCTGCGGGCTGAGGTCCGGGGTCTCAATCAATTCGCTCATGAGCTGTACGCGCTGTTCTCGTGGACGTAGTCGTGGGTCAGGTCATTGGTCCACACGGTCGCGGTCGAGTCGCCCGCGTGGAGATCGATCACGATGTCCACGTCCCGCGGGCTCAGGTCGATGAGCGAGCGATCCTCGCCCACTGAAGACGCCTTGCACGCGTGAACGCCGTTGACCCACACATCGAGGGCCGTCGCGTCGAACGGCGCATCGGCCTCCGGCACGGTGCCGACCGCAGAGATGATGCGACCCCAGTTGGGGTCCTTGCCAAAGATGGCCGCCTTGAACAGGTTGGACCTCGACACGGCCCTCGCGACCTTCTCGGCGGCGAGCTCGCTCGTGGCATTCACCACCGTGATGGCGATGTCGTGCTGGGCGCCCTCGGCATCGCGCAGGAGCTGCTGTGCGATGTTATTGGCGGCGGCATTGAGCGCGCTCTGGAATTCGGAAGGTGACGGTTGAGCTCCCGACGCGCCTGACGACAGGAGCACGACGGTGTCGTTCGTTGACATGCAACCGTCAGAATCGAGCCGATTGAACGTGGTGCGGACCGCCTCCGTCAGTGACAGACGCGCCTGCGCGGGATCGATCACGGCGTCGGTGGTGAGGACGCACAACATCGTCGCCATTCCAGGCGCGAGCATGCCCGCGCCCTTGGCCATCCCGCCGATGCTCCATCCGTCGCCCTTGACAACCGTCGTCTTGGGGACCGCATCGGTCGTCATGATCGCCTCCGCCGCGAGCGCTCCCCCGTCGGGAGAAAGGCTCGTCACCGCGGCGTCAACTCCCGCGAGGAGCGTGGCCATCGGCAAGCGCTCGCCGATGAGTCCCGTCGAGCACACGGCCACGTCGCCCGGCGACACGTCCCTGCCCTGTGCCTGGAGCGCGACGGCGACGTGCTCGGCGGTGGAGTGGGTGTCGATGAAGCCCTCTGGTCCTGTCGCGGCATTCGCGCCGCCCGAGTTAAGCACCACGGCGTCGATGCGACCGTCGGCGACCACTTGGCGGCTCCACACGACGGGTGCGGCGACGACGCGGTTAGACGTGAAGACTCCCGCTCCCACGAAGTCGGGGCCCTCGTTGACGACGAGGGCAATGTCCTTCTTCCCTGACGCCTTGAGGCCTGCGGTGATGCCGGCGGCGATGAAGCCGCGTGGGTGCGTAACGGTCATGTGCATAAGCATACATCATCATGCAATTAGATACAGTCGCCTCGAGCACGGTGTGTCGGCCTCTTGCGAACCCCTAGGGCGCGAGCCCCATCGTCGTCAAACCAGTCGTCTCGGGCAGGCCCAGGGCGACGTTCATGGATTGCAAGGCGGCACCCGCCGTACCCTTCACCAGGTTGTCGATCGCACATATGGCAACCACCCTGCCCGCCTTGGCGTCGACCGTCACTTGAATCAGTGCCGTGTTGGCGCCAACTGTGGATGCGGTGGCGGGCCACTGCCCCTCGGGGAGCACATGCACAAAGGGTTCGTCCGCGTACGCGTTCACCCAGGCGGCGCGCACGGACTGGACATCCGCGCCCGGCGCGAGCGGCGCCGTCACCGAAGCGAGAATGCCGCGCGACATCGGGACGAGCACGGGGGTGAAGCTGATCCGGGCGTCAGTCGCGCCTGCCGACGCGAAGTTTTGGAGGATCTCGGGGACGTGACGATGCGTCCCGCCGACGGCGTACGGCACCGCGGAGCCAATGGCCTCTGCCGCCAGCAGGTTCGCCGCAAGCTTCTTGCCCGCACCCGAGTAACCCACCGCGAGGGTAGCCACCACGTCGGACGCATCGACGACTCCCGCCGCGATCCCCGGTTGCAGTGCCAGAGTCACGGCGGTGACATTGCAACCAGGAACAGCAATGCGCTTACTACCAGGAAGCAGGGCTCTCTGCAGTCCGTTCGGAGTCGCGAGTTCCGGCATTCCATAGGGCCACGTGCCAGAGTGCTCGCCGCCGTAATACTCCGCCCATGCGTCCGCCGAGGAGAGCCGATAGTCGGCTCCGCAATCGATGACGAGGACGTCATCTGCGAGCTGGGCGGCAATGGACGCCGACGCGCCATGAGGCAACGCGAGCACGACCACGTCGTGCCCGGACAGGGCCTCCACCGTCGTGGGCTGGATGACGCGAGACGCGAGTGCCACCACGTGCGGGTGGTGGACGCCGATCGTGTCGCCCGCCGACGAGTGCGCCGTCAGCGCCCCGAACTCGACGTCGGGATGCGCGCTGAACACGCGCAACACCTCACCGCCCACGTAGCCGGAAGCCCCCGCGACTGCCACCCTGATCACCATATGCATAACTATACGCGATCCTGAATGAAGATTTCTAACCGGCCTCGTCAACCGCGCAGGCCCTCGCGTTCGTTGACCTCACATGAACACTGTGACTCACCAGGCCCCGCCCTCATTCGCCCCCCTCCACCGCCGAAACGCCGCTCGCCGAGAAGCCACCACCCACCGGTTGCTCACCGTTGCCGTGATCGGTCTCGCGCTGCCGCTCCTGGCGGCGTGCTCCTCGGACTCCGGCTCCAGCGACTCGAGCGCAGCGGCAGGCTCGCTCTCGCCCGCGACGGCCACCGCGACGGCCACCGCGACCGACGGCTTCGCGACCCCCTCGATCGCCGCGAATGGCGACCCGTTTTGCGACCTCGCCGTCCAAGCTCAGGCGGATGCACGCCAGCTTGACTCGACCTCAAGCGAGTTCAACACGCTCATGACGAGCGTCGTCGGCGGCACCGCGCCGGTCTCGGATCTCAATGCGTGGGGCTCCACGCTGTACGACATCGCCAATAGTTCGATGACCTTCTACGACGATGCGGCACCGTACGTCGCCGGCACGGATGCCGAGTCCGACTTCGTCGAGATGAAGGGCTTTGTGACCGCGTACTCGATACCTCTCGCCGCGATGGCTCGCGACGCTACTGACGGCCAGGCCTTCCTCACCGAGGTGGGCGCCTTCGTCCAGACGCCCGAGGTCCAGGCGGCCATCACCACTGGCCCCGCGGCCGCTCAACGCGTCGCCGCGTACATCACCGACAGGTGCCCCGCCGCGGTGTAGGGCGCCCGTCAACAAGGACAGATCAGGCGCGCTTTCGCGCACTTTTCATGCGCGCGTCACGCGGCGGACACACGTCTCAGCCACAATGGTTCTATGCAGAACCTGAGGATGCGCATCATGCGAGCGAGCGACGTACCCGCCGTCACCGTGCTCAACAACTCGGCCTATCCCGCCGTCACGATCCTCACCGAGGAGGAGATGGCCGATCTCTTTGCCCTGTGCGACATCTCGCTCGTCGCGACCAACAGGGACAAGCAGATCACCGCATTTCTGTTGAGCATCAACATGGGCAAGCCCTATGCATCGGAAAACTACCGCTGGTTTGAGGAGCGGGGCGTTCGCCACCAATACATCGACCGCGTGGTTGTCAGCCCCTCGGCCAAGGGAACCGGTATCGGAAGGGCGCTCTACGAATCCGTGTTTGAACACGCGCGCCAATGCGGAGCGAATGAGGTCACCGCCGAAATCAATGTGCGCCCCGCCAACCCAGGATCGATGGCGTTTCATGAGCGCCTGGGCTTTCAGAGACTGTCCGAGCAAGAGACAAAGGGCGGCAGTATTAGGGTCGCGCTACTCGCTCGCTCCGTGTACTGAGGCCGCGCGAACCGCCTACTGAGGCGGCGTCGGGTCCGTTTCTGCGGCGTCCGGACATACGATCGCGTCATGCGTATCCTCATTGTTGGCGGCACCGGACTCATCTCATCGGCCTTTGCTCGCGAGTGCGAAGCACGCGGCGACGACATCACACTGATCACGCGGGGAGTGCGCAGCTCGGCAGGGAGCCCCGCGTCGGCAAAGGTCATTCACGCCGACGCGACGGACGCAGAAGCTCTCCGCTCGGCGTTGCAGGGTGCGCGTCTGCGGCGCGAACGGTGGGACGCGGTGGTGCAGTTCGTGGCCTTCACACCCGAGCACGTCGCCGAAGACGTGGTCACGTTTGCGACGCTCACGGACCGCTACGTCCTCGTTGCGACATCGGCCGCCTACGCCTCGTTCGAGCGTTTCCACATGCTGACCGAGGACACCAGGCTCGAAAACAACGAATGGGACTACGCGCACGACAAGATTGCGTGCGAAAACGTGTTGCGTACAGACGCGCGAGCGGCCAGCCTCGACTTCACGATTGTGCGTCCAGCGCACACCTATGGGGACTCCCGAATTCCCGCCTTCACTGGCAACGCGCTCCACCCGTGGACGCTCGTCGACAGGATGCGACGCGGCGCCGACATCGTCATTCCAGGCGACGGGACCTCGCTGTGGACCGTCACCCACGACTCGGATGTCGCGTCGGGCATTAGGGGCCTCTTGGACACCGATGCCTCGCGAGGGCTGGCGGTCCACGTCGTGTCGAACGAGGCCCTCACCTGGACGGGGCTCTATCGCGCAGTTGCGCGCGCGGCGGGCCTGAGCGACGCCCAGTTCGAGTCTCAAGTGGTGCACGTCCCGTCGGACGCGCTCATCGCGGCCACGCCCTCCCACACAGGCTCAATCAGGGGCGACAAGATGCATTGCGCCGTGTACGACACGTCGCTGTTGCGGTCGCTGGTACCTAGCTGGGAAGCGGCGACTCCCTTTGCCCTGGGGATAGAAGCCGCGATCAAGGCTTTCGAGGCGAACCCCGAGCGGCAAACAATCGACGACGAGGCAAACGCCATGTTCGACAGGCTCGCCGCGATCTACCGACAAGCACTTCTGAACGCGGCGACCGACTAAGTCGAATCGCCCCTGGCACGCCCTCCCGTGTTGTGGGAACCTAAGCGCATGCACTCATTGAGACGGACCCTCGTGGTCCTCGTTGGCCTCGCGCTCGTGGGATGTTCGGGCGCCTCGAGCGACGACACCCCCTCGAGTTCGCCGACCGCGCGCCCGTCCATCACCGCAGCGCCTGCCTCCGAGACCGCTTCGCCTTCACCGACGCCGCAACCGTCGGCGTCGGCCCCGACACAAACACTCACCCCCGCCACCGCTCAAGGCGACCCATGCAAGGACCCCAGCGTGAGCCTGGTGGGCCTCGCTGGAATCGACTTCGACAGGTACGCGAACATTTGCCTCGGCATGTCGTTCGCGCAGGCGTCCGGCGCGATGCAAGGTCCCACCATCGCAGGCGACGCCGCCTGCCCTTGGTACGCCACGGTGCTGGAGATCGCCGACCCGGGCCTCTACGTCGCCGCCGTTTCCAGTGTTGATGACCCAGGCACGGCAATCTTCATGTTCCGCATGACGTGGCAATCGGATCAAGCAACGGCCGTCGCGTTCGACCCGCCAGCGACCCCGGCCGGAATCACGGTCGGTTCCACAACGGCAGAGGTGACGGCCGCCTACTCGAACGCGACGGTCGTCAACGTCAACGACCCCTCGCGGGGCCAGCGCACCCAGATCGTCGTTGCCGAACCCGACGGTGCTTCTTTCGTCTTCGACGTCACCGATGGGTTCGTCACTGACATCTATTGGGGCACTGGGCTTTCACAAGGCGCCGCCGGCGAGCTCTGCGCCTTGTAGGAGGCCCGCGCTGACCGTCTTCTCGCGCTTGAGGCGCGCGGGAGGGACGTGATAGCGGCATCCCTCGTCACACCGATTGAGCTCTTCACGCGCCCCCAAAAATGGGATACTGTACCAAAAGGTCGAATCGTTTCGATTGATTGTGAAGATCACTAAGGGAGCTCGCCGTGCGCGTGTTGTTTGTCGGGGGAACCGGACTGATTTCTTCGGCCGTGTCGCCGCTGATTGTCTCGCGAGGAGACGACCTCACCCTGATCAATAGGGGCACGTCGCTCAAGGCAAAGGCCCCCGAAGGCGCTCACACCATCGTGGCCGACGTCAATGACACCGCTGCGTTCCGGGCGGCGATCAAGGCCGACGTTGCCGCCAACGGCGAATACGACTCCGTGGTCCAGTGGATCGGCTTCGACCCCGACCACATCAGCCGCGACATCGAGACCTTCGCGGGGATCACCAAGCAATACGTCTTCATCTCGTCCGCGTCGGCATACGAGACCCCTCCCGGCTTCTATATCACCCGCGAACACGCGACCCCGCTCACGAACCCCTATTGGCAATACAGCAGGGACAAGGCCGAATCGGAAACTCGACTTCGGATCGCCTACGGCGAGTCCGGATTCCCATACACCGTCGTCCGGCCCTCACACACGTATGCGAAATGTGACATCCCGGCCGCGATCAACTCATGGACCGAGCCGTGGACGATTGTCGACCGCATGGAGCGTGGCGCACCAATCCTGGTTCACGGCGACGGCACGAGCCTGTGGACGCTCACGGATCACCGCGACTTCGCGCATGCCTTCGCGGGCCTCGTTGGCAACGACAAGGCAATCGCTGACGAGTTCCACATCACGTCCGACGACGTGCTGAGTTGGAATCAGATCCACTCGTTCATCGCGAGCGCAGCGGGCCTTGACCCCGAGCGTGTCTATCAGCAGACCGTGTTCGTCCCCACCGACCTCTTGGTCCGCTTCGACAAGGACGCCTTCGAGGGACCCATCAAGGGCGACAAGGCGAATGCCGCGATCTTCGACAACTCCAAGGTGCGCTCCCTCGTGCCCGACTTCCGCACGCAGCACCGCTTCGAAGACTCAATCCATGAGTCGATCGCCTGGTTCATGAACCAGCCAGAGCGGCGCGGCCTCGACGCCGCGGCAAACGCCTTGTACGACGATGTCTCCGCACGCTTCCTTCACGGCGTGGGGACGATGTTCTCGTAGTTCTCCTACCAGGGTGAGCCGTTCTGGCGCGCTCAGCCGTCTTGACGCGCTCAGCGGTCCTCACGCTTCATCGCCGAGGCGACGTAGTCCAGGAGCTTCTCCCACGCCTCGACAAAGGAGTCGACGCCCTCGTCCTCGAGCTGCTTGGTGACGGCATCGATGGAAACTCCCGCATCCGCGACGGCCTTGAGCGAGGCCCTCGCCGCGTCGTATGTGCCCGACACCGTGTCCCACGTGCCCTCGTGAGCGTCGCCGTGGTCGGCCTCCGCCTCGAGCGTCGCCATCGGCATCGTGTTGACGACTCCGCGGGTCACGAGTTCATCCACGTACATCGTGTCTGGGTAGGCGGGGTCCTTCACGGACGTCGATGCCCACAGCGGCCGCTGCGCGTGCGCACCCTCCTTCTCAAGCGCCACAAATCGTGCGCCTGCCAGAGTCTGCTCGTTGATCTCCATCGCGAGCCTTGCGTTGGCTATTGCAGCCTTTCCGCGCGCTGGGTGCCCCTCGCCGAGGGCCTTGTCGACCTTGGTATCCACCCTGCTGATGAAGAACGACGCGACTGAACGGATCGAACCGAGGTCTCGTCCCTCCTTGTGCGCCAGTTCGAGGCCGGAGAGGTACGCGTCGATCACCTCGCGGTACCTGTCGAGGGCGAAGATGAGGGTCACGTTGACGCTAATGCCCTCCGCGATCGCCGCGGTAATGGCCGGGAGGCCCTCGCGCGTCGCTGGAATCTTGATCATGACGTTTGGCCGATCCACGAGCCACCACAGTTGGCGGGCCTCCGCGATCGTCGCTTCGGTATTGCGAGCAAGCCGGGGGTCGACCTCGATCGAGACCCTGCCGTCCATGCCGCCCGAAGCGTCGTATGCGGGACGCAGCGCGTCGCAAGCGTCGCGCACATCGGCCGTGGTGATCATCCGCACCGCCTCGTCGACGGAAACACCGCGCGCGGCGAGGTCTCGGATCTGATCGTCGTACGTGTCCGAGCCCGAGACCGACTTTGCGAAGATGCTGGGGTTGGTCGTGACGCCAACGACGTGTCGATCCGCGACATCCGTGGCGAGTTCTCCCGAGCGCAGCCTGTCCCTGCTCAATTCGTCGAGCCAGATTGACACCCCCGCTTGCGCGAGCGCCTGGAGGGGAGAGTTGTTCACCGTTGCAGTGGCCATCGTGTGCTCCTTATGTCGACCGAGGGCGTGTGATCAGGGATTGCGTGTCGTCCAGGCACGTTGCCCCGCAAGTCCTTCATAGCGGCAACGAACAGCGCCGCGCAAATGATTCCTCGCCTGGATGGCCGCAGACCGTCAAGCCGCGGATGAAATGAGTGGCAAACCCGGCGCGTGGCACCTAATGTCGAGGTGGGCGCTGCGTGGCACCTAATGTCGAGGTGGGCGCTTGGCGCCCCGGCGTCGTCCATACAAGCACGGTCCCCAGCAGCACAGTCCCCAGCAGCACAGTCCCCAGCAGCACAGTCCCCAGCAGCACAGTCCCCAGCAGCACAGTCCCCACGGTGTGCTGGTAAGCCAGCACCCCTCGAAAGGAGGCCCATGAGCGCCACCAACGTTCATGCTGACGCATTTGTCTTCTTTGGTGCGAGCGGCGATCTCGCTCGCAAGCAGATCTTCCCTTCCCTGCACGCCATGGTGGCGGCGGGCGAACTCGACGTTCCCGTGGTCGGCGTTGCTCACTCGGGTTGGACGGTCGACGACCTGCGTGACAGGGCCAAGGAGTCGTGCCTGGAACACGGCATGAAGGACGACAAGAGCCTCAAGAAGTTGCTCAAGCTCCTTGACTACGTCGACGGCGACTACAAAGACGCTGGGACGTTCGACGCGCTAAAGAAGGCGCTCAAGGGCACCTCCCGGCCAGCGCACTACCTTGCCATCCCGCCGTCGCTCTTCGGCACCGTCATCGACGGCCTACGGGGCGCGGGGCTTCACGAGGGTGCCCGCGTGATCGTGGAAAAGCCGTTCGGTCGAGACCTCGCCTCCGCCGGTGAGCTCGACGAGGTGGTGGAGAGGGCCTTCCCCGAAGACTCGATCTTCCGCATCGACCACTACCTGGGCAAGGACGAGATCATGAACCTGCTGTACTTCAGGTTCGCGAACTCGATCCTCGAGCCCGTGTGGAATCGAGACCACGTCGACCACATCGAGATCACCATTGCCGAGGACTTCGGGGTTCAGGGTCGCGGCACGTTTTACGAGTCGGCGGGCGCGCTGCGCGACGTTGTGGAGAACCACATCTTCCAAATCATCGCCCTGCTCGCGATGGAGCCGCCCTCGTACCAGGGCTACGCCGCGGTACAGCAGGCCAAAGAGGCCGTGTTCCGCTCGATGAGGCCGCTCACGCGAGAAGACCTCGTGCGCGGGCAGTTTGACGGTTACAAGGACGAGGAGGGAGTGTCGCCCGACTCGGACGTCGAGACCTTTGCTGCGGTCCGCCTCTTTATCGACTCATGGCGCTGGGCGGGGGTGCCGTGGCTCTTGCGAACCGGCAAGAAACTCACCGCAACAGCGGGAGAAGTCATCGTGTTCTTCAAGCGACCTCCGCAGGTTCTTTTCGAAGACGCCGAGGCGGACGACATGCCTAACTACCTGCGCTTTCGCTTGTCTCCCATTTCGGAGATCGCCTTGGCGGCTCGCGTCAAGACCCCCGGACAGGAATTCTCTGGAACCCAGCAGGAGTTCGTGCTCCACACCGAGAGCCCGCTTGAGCGCGCGCCCTACGAGCGGCTATTGGCCGGCGCGATGGAGGGCGATAGGGCGCTCTTCACGTCCAGGGGCTCGGTAGAGGCCGCATGGAGAGTCGTCAACGACGTGCTCACAGACCACGATGCGGCACTGCCTTACGCCCCAGGAACCTGGGGCCCTGAAGCCGCCAACGCGCTCGCGTCAGAGTGGGGTGGCTGGCGCGAACCTGTCGCCGATGACTCGGTAGCGGGCACCCCATCGGGCACCACCACAACCGAGGAGAAGAAATGACAACGGACACGCCCATGCAGATCGGCATGGTGGGACTCGGCCGCATGGGAGCAGGGCTGACCAGGCGCCTCATGAAGGGCGGCCACACCGTCGCGGTCAACGACGTGAGCGCTGCGGCTGTCGACGGCCTTGCGAAGGAGGGCGCGGTTGCCGTTCACGAGGTCGCTGACTTCGCCGCGGCGCTCGAGGCGCCGCGCACGGTGTGGGTCATGGTGCCCGCGGGCGAGATCACGGACAAGGTAATCGCGGCGCTGGCGAAGGTTCTCTCCGCTGGCGACACCATCATCGACGGAGGCAACACCTACTACCGCGACGACTTGCGGCACGCGAGCGAGCTTGCCGAGGCGGGCATCGGCCTGGTTGATGTGGGGACATCGGGTGGCGTCTGGGGATTCGAGCGCGGATTCAGCCTCATGATCGGCGGAGACGACGCCGAGGTGGACCGCCTCACCCCGATATTCCGCACGATCGCCCCCGGTATCGACGCCGAGGCGCGCACCCCTGGCAAGTCGGGCGACCCGCTGCCTGGTGAAGAGGGTTGGCTTCACTGTGGGCCCGTCGGCTCGGGGCACTTCGTCAAGATGGTCCACAACGGCATCGAGTACGGGCTCATGGCAGCGTACGCAGAGGGATTCAACCTGCTGAAGGCCGCCAATGCCGGCATTCCAGGCACTCCCGCGTTCGAAGCGCAGACGGCGCCGATGTCCAACCCGGAGTTCTACCAATACGACCTCAACGTCGACCGCATCGCCGAGGTCTGGCGGCGAGGGTCGGTCGTGGGCTCATGGCTGCTCGACCTCACCGCGGAGGCTCTGCACGCGTCGCCCGATCTCACGGAGTTCTCCGGCCACGTCGCCGACTCGGGTGAGGGTCGGTGGACGTCGATCGCCGCGATCGACGAGGGAGTGCCCACGCCGGTGCTGACGACGGCCCTGTTCTCGCGCTTCGCGTCACGAGACCTCGATGCCTACGCGGAAAAGGTGCTCAGCGCGATGCGCAAGGGCTTCGGCGGCCACGCGGAAAGCAAGCCAACGGGCGAGTAGTTCGGGCCCGTCAAGACAAACGTCCTGCCTCATCGCGCACTTGCAACGGCAAAATCTGGGTAAAGTCTGGGTTTGGGGGCGGAGACGCGCCCACTTTGCAAGGGAGCGCATGTGAGCACCACCACCGAGACAGCCGTCCCACTCTTCGTCGATATGCCAGCGGCCGTCCGCGCTGCGATAGACGCGAGCCCTCGAGTGGTGATCCCTGCGACGCGTGCGGAGCTCTATCAGCTCGCCCTCGGCCCCGAGGGCGGGCCCGTGTTCTCGGTCGACTACGAGGCGAATGGCGCGACGGTCACCGAGGCAACGGTGACGCGTTGCCGTAACGGCATCGCGGTGAACTACCCCGAGGACTACATGCGCAGGCGCGACCCTCGCTGCATGCTCATCGCCGACGAACGCCCCACCGACAAGGACCGCTACGTCGACCGCTTCGGAGAGACCTTTGATCGCGTCAAGCAAGAGACGCTCGATTGGCTCGCCACCCAGGAACTCGTGGTGGTGCCGTTCAAGGCGGGCGGCCTTGCCTTCGGCTCGCCCTCGCTTGCCGTCATGCCGCTCAACTCGGCGTTCTTCGCGTTGACCCTCGTAGACCTCCAAGGATGGGTCACGTTCGACGAGCTGGGCGCCTTCACAGCACGCTCGATTCTCTACGTCGCTCCCCCGTTCCGCCAGACGCACTACGAGGGCAAGCAGGTCGTCGTCCACGACCGCACCGAGAGCCTGCATGAGATCTTCGCGTACAACTTGTACCCGGGCCCGAGCGCCAAGAAGGGCGTGTTCTCGGTCTTGCTGGACATCGGCGAGCAAGAGGGATGGATCACCGCCCACGCCTCGAGCGTGCGCGTCACCACGCCGTACGACAACGAGACCATCGTGATGCACGAGGGAGCCTCAGGTGGCGGCAAGTCCGAGATGTGCCAGGACCTTCGCCGCCAAGACGATGGGCGCATCCTGCTGGGCACCAACGTGGTCAATGGTGAGCCGTATTACATCACCTTGAGCGAGTCTTGCGAGCTCGACCCCGTCACGGACGACATGACGTTGTGCCACCCATCGGTGCAGACGGGCGATGGGCGCATGGTCGTTGCCGATGCCGAGGACGGCTGGTTTGTGCGGGTAGACAACCTCAAGCAGTATGGCGAGGACATCTACTTCGAGCGGGCCGTCATCCACCCCGAATCGCCGCTCGTTTTCTTCAACATCAACGGCGCTCCGGACGCAACTGCCCTGCCGTGGGAGCACACGCTTGACTCGAACGGCAAGCCGTGCCCCAACCCGCGCATCGTGATTCCCAGATCCAACATTCGCCGGATCATTAACGAGCCTGAGGCCGTCGACGTTCGCACCTTTGGAGTGCGCATGCCACCATGTACGAGGGAGAATCCGACATACGGCATCATGGGCATGACGCACTTTGTGCCGCCGTCGATCGCATGGTTGTGGCGCCTCATCGCACCTCGCGGCGACAAGAACCCCTCGATCGGCGAGGCGTCCGACGCGGTGGACACGTTCGAACACGGCGGCATGGTGGCGGAGGGCGTCGGATCGTATTGGCCGTTCTCCACGGGAACCAAGGTGGCCGCCGCGAACCTGCTACTCAAGCAGCTCCTCGAGTTCAACCGCACCCGCTACGTGCTCACTCCCAACCAGCACATCGGCTCCTACCAGGTGGGGTTCTCGGCCGAGTGGCTCACCCGCGAGTGGATCGCGCGCAAGGGTGCAGGCCGCATGCGTGCTGGCCAGCTTGAGCCCGCGCGTTGTTCCCTGTTTGGCTACGCGCCCAAGGAGATCACCCTGGACGGCCAGCCCGTGCGGCGCACGCTGCTTCGCCCCGAGACCCAGTCCGCCGTAGGCACGGAAGCCTACGACAAGGGCTGCGCGATCCTGACGGGCTTCTTCAAGGCGGAGCTCGTGCAATTCCTCACCGACGACCTGGACCCTTTGGGCCGCCAGATCATTGACGCGTGCATGCGTGATGGCAAACTCGAGGACTACGAGGCGCTCACGCCGATGTACCTGTAGTCGACATCCCATAGCCCCCGGTGCAATCTTCGTCGGCGGCGGGTCGTCACGTGACCGTTCGTGGCCGCGCCGAGATGATGCCGGCGTAGGGACCCGCGAGGGTGGGCTCCCCGTCTCCCGCGACCCACAATCTCGAAATGTCGCCGTCCAGGTATAAGGCATCGGCGCACCCGAGTGTTTCGGTAAAGAGCGTCGCGAAGTCGTAAAAGTTGGTCAGTGACGACGACATCGCGAGGTACACCGTCTTGCCGTCGGGGCTCACGCCGACTCCAGAACGGAATGCGAGGTTGGTCGACCCAGCCCTGAACTCAGGGTGAACGACTCCCCCGAGCACCAGCGCGGGGCCAGACTGCGTCGCGAACTCAACCCCCGTCGGGTCGTAGGCGGTGGAGTCGACCACGGCCGCCCTTCCATCGGACCTGATTTCGAAGACCCCGTTTGGCTTGAGGTGGAAGTTGCCCCCTCCATCGTTCAGATTGAGCGCGTGGAGTTCGACGCCGTCGCTCGCAAGCAGCCCACCTGGCACGAATTCCGGGGTGAAGATTCCCGCATTCGTCGCCACAGCGACCCGCGGGTCCGCCACCACATCGGAGAGCGAAGTCCCGGGCGTCTGGGTGTCCCAGTCGACCCGCACGTCCCATTGATCGAGCGGCAGCGTCACGACCTTGTACCGATTCCCCGCATGATCGACGATGCGCCAGTCGACCGCGGGCAGCGGAATGACCGTGGGGGCCGCGACGGCCGCGCGCGAGGGCTCCGCCGTCACGGTCACGGTGACCGCGTCCGTGTGGCGACCCCCACTGAAGTTCCCGCAAGCGGTCGTGGCCAGCACCATCAAGGCCAACACCCCGCTGGCAACCGCGATCCTGGGTGCGCCTAACATGCAGTCAGCATAGGCGTCACGACGTGACCTCCAGCCCCCCGTCGACGCTCGCCCTACACTGACTCCATGGCCGTCACAGACCTCAGTCAAGCGACACAGGACTATCTCAAGTGCGTCTGGACATTGCAGGAATGGGCGGGCGGGTCGGTGTCGATGACCGCGCTCGCCGACCGCCTGGGAGTGCGCACATCCACTGCGTCTGACGGCGTCAAAAAGCTCGCCGAGCAAGGCCTCGTGGAGCACATCGCGTACGGCGGCATCACCCTGACGCGCGCGGGAAGCGCTCACGCAATTGCCATGGTCCGACGCCATCGCTTGCTTGAATCGTACCTGGTAAGCGCCCTGGGATACGGATGGGACGAGGTTCACGACGAGGCAGAGGTTCTGGAACACGCAGTGTCAGATCGCATGCTGGACGCGATTGACGCGCTGCTAGGCCACCCCACGCGAGACCCTCATGGCGACCCCATTCCGTCGGCAGACGGAGCCGCCCACTTGCCCGATGCGATCCCGCTGACGCAGGCGCCGCCTGGCATCGCCATTGTGGTGCGCGTCTCCGATGCGGATCCCGAAAGGTTGCGGCGCTTCGCTCTGGCTGGAATCGTGCCCGACGTGCCCGTTGAAGTGGCGTCCGCTGGGGCCGTGCGCGTCGGCGCCACGACCGTCACCCTCGATCCAGACGACGCTGCGGCCGTGTGGGTCACGTGGACGCGGGACTGAACGGCGGCGCGACCTCGAGGGACGCGCGACTAAGGGACGGCGCGGCTCAAGGCGGCGCGGCTCAAGGCGGCGCGGCTCAAGTTCCGCGCGAGTAGAGGACGCCAGTCGTCCCGCGGGTCACCACGCTCCCGTGAAGGTAATCGCAAGAAGCGCCACGTTGAGCGCCACGATCAACGCCACGACGACCCACGAGAGCGCGCGCAACCCCGTTGCGGTCGCGTGCCCTCCCATCACGTCGCGGGAGGACGTGAGTCTCACGAGCGGAATGAGCGCGAACGGGATTCCCAAGCTCAACACCACCTGGCTGATCACCAGCGCCTGGGTGGGGTTGGTCCCGATGCCGAGGACCACGAGAGCCGGCACCAGGGTGACGAGCCGTCGCACAAGCAAGGGAATTCGCCGCTTGATGAGCCCCCCCATCACGACCGCGCCCGCGTAGGCGCCCACGGACGTGGCCGCAAGCCCCGACGCCAACAGCCCAATGGCGAAGATCACGCCGACGGCAGGGCCGAGCGCATCGACAATCGCCCTGTGGGCACCAGCGATCGTGTCCGTCCCCGCCACTCCCCGAAGCGAGCTTGCGGCGAGCAGCAACATGGCGATGTTCACCGAACCGGCGATCACGAGCGACCAGATGACGTCGACCTTGGTGGCCCTCAGCAGTTGCGGCAGTCGGGCACGGTGCTCCTCCGCCTCTCCCGACGTCGCCCCGGCAAGCGTCGATGGCTCGAGACTGCCCACTGGGCGGGTGCCCTCGGGGCCGAAGTGCGGCAAGTGGCGATCGCGAGCCAACGCAGAGTGCAAGTAGATGGCATGGGGCATCACGGTGGCCCCCAGCATGGATGCCGCGAGCACCACGGTGCCCGAGCCCGCAAATTGAGGCAACAGTCCGCCTGCGGCGCCGACCCAGTCAACGGGGCTCACGAACAACCCTGCCAGGAAGCCGAAGGCGATGACCATCAGGAGAGCGATGATGACGAATTCGAAGGGCTGTTGTCCTCGTCGCGATTGGATGGCAAGGAGCGCCATCGACACCACTCCTGTGATGACTCCGCCCCACACGAGCGGAATGTGGAACAACAGGCTAAGCGCGATCGCGCCGCCGACCACTTCGGCCAGGTCAGTGGCGGCCGCCACGACCTCGGCCTGTAGCCAGAAGGAGAGCCTCTTGCCGCGCCCCATGCGTACGGCCAGGAGTTCCGGAAGGGATCGTCCCGTCACCAGACCCAGCTTGGCGCTGAAGTATTGGACAAGCACTGCCATGGCATTCGATGCCACCAGCACCCACACAAGCAGGTAGCCGTATTCCGCGCCAGCGGTGAGGTTCGCGGCGACATTGCCGGGGTCAACGTAGGCGATCGACGCCACAAAGGCGGGGCCAAGAAGGCGCCACAAACCCCTTTCGGGGCGGGCCGTGACTCGCTCCTGGATCGGTGTCACGCCAGTGTTCGACACGCCGAACAATTTAGCACCGTGGCCCCAGACAAGAAAGCACCGCGCCCCACCAGTGCGAAGGCACGGGGTGAGCGCGGCGCTCCGAAATCGCTATGCGTTAGCGGGTGCGGCGGTTCGAGCCGCTGTTCGCGGAGAACGATGCGGCGCTGGCATAGCCGGTGCCCGATCGGGCCCCACGAGTCGTGCTCGACCGCTGATCCGAGGTGCGACCGGCGGTGTTTCGCGCCGCGGCGGGACGACCGGTGCCCGCACGATCCGATGCCGGGCGACCGGATGAGGAGTGGTCTCCTGCCGCACGGTACTGACCGTGTTCGCCCTCGGGCCGTGAGTGACGCTCCTGGCCTGGGCGACCCTGGCCGCGGCGTTGGCCCTGGCCCTGGCCCTGGCCCTGACCCTGGCGCGGACCTGCTCCACGGCGCGGGCCCTGACCGGACGGGCGAATTGCGACCTCTGCGGGACGCACATAGGCGGCGACCTCACCGACGAGGTTCGTCACCTGAGAGGAATCGGCACTCACTGCCTGCGGACGCACCTGGATGTTGGCGCGGCGCAAAAGCTGATCCGTCTCACGACGCTGCTCAGGCAGAACCACGGTGACGACGTCTCCAGAGGAACCGGCGCGAGCCGTACGGCCCGAACGGTGCAGGTACGCCTTGTGCTCGGCCGGCGGGTCAACGTGAACAACGAGCTCAACGTCGTCGACGTGGACACCACGGGCGGCAACGTCCGTCGCAACGAGCACGCGGTGCGAGTCGCCCTGGAACAAGGCGAGGTTGCGGTCGCGCTGACCCTGAGAAAGGTTACCGTGCAGATCCACGGACGGGATTCCCGCCTCATTGAGCTGCTTGGCAAGCTTCTTCGCCTGGTGCTTGGTGCGCATGAACAGGATGCGGCGGCCGGTGCCTGAGGCAAGGGCCAGAACGACCTGGCGCTTGGCGTCGACGCCGTTGACGTGGAACACGTGGTGCGTCATCGCCTCGACGTGGCTGTCCTCGTTGTCAACCGAGTGCGTGATCGGGTTGGTGAGGAACTGGCGCACAAGCTTGTCAACACCATTGTCAAGAGTGGCGGAGAACAGCAGACGCTGCCCGCGCACAGGCGTGGCCGTCATGATGCGCGTGACACCTGGAAGGAAGCCGAGGTCGGCCATGTGGTCTGCCTCATCGAGCACGGTGATCTCGACGGCGTCCAGAGTCACGTGGCGCTGCTTCATGAGGTCCTCGAGGCGGCCGGGGCACGCCACGACGATGTCGACGCCGGCACGCAAGGCGCGCTCCTGACGCTGCTGGCTCACTCCACCGAAGATCGTGGCGGTCGTGAGCCCGTAGGCCTTGGCGAGCGGCGCGATGACCGCGTCGATCTGGGTGGCGAGCTCGCGCGTCGGCGCAAGGACGAGGGCACGGGGGTGACCAGGGCGGGACTTGCCGCCGCTGCGACCCAGACGCGCGGCCATCGGCAACGCGAACGCGAGCGTCTTGCCAGAGCCCGTCTTGCCGCGGCCAAGCACGTCGCGACCGGCGAGCGTGTCCGGAAGGGTGTCCTCCTGGATGGGGAACGCCTTGGTCTTGCCTTCGCGTTCGAGCACGTCGGTGAGTTGAGTGGGGACGCCGAGTTCGGCGAAAGAGCTAGTCAAGAGGGTTTGCCTTTCAGGCATGGTGCCGGACGCGCACGTGCGCATCACCGTGACTGTCACGGCACCGGCATTGGTGGCGAATCGCGAAGGTGTTCGCGCTCGTTCGCCGAAGAGAAATTCTACGAGCCGCGCTACCACAAGGGCTTATGCGCTGGCGAGAAGAAGAAGCAATCTGCGACGCAGGAGGGCCGGGGTGACCCTGCAAGTACTCCCTAGGGTATCAGGTCAACGGGATGAGCCGCATTTGCCGCGCTGAGAGCCGCTTCCAAGCGTCCCTCAACTGCCCGACGTGATGCCTTCTTGACCATCGAGGATGACAATAGAGGGACAGTTCGCCTGTTGAGGCCCAGCTGACTGGATTGCTCCGTGACGGAAGGAGTAGAGCGCTTGCACGAACGCGACTACCCCATGCCCCCGAATGAGGCCGCGAGACAGAAGGCACTCGAGCGCTACCACGTGCTCGATTCACCTCCTGAGCGGTTCTACGACGACGCGGCGATGCTGGCTGCGGCCATCTGCGGAACTCCCATTGCAATGGTGTCGCTCATCGACAACGAACGCCAGTGGTACAAGTCGAAGGTGGGCGTCGACACGACCGAGACTCACCGCAAGGACGCCTTCTGCGCGCACGTGATCATGACTCCCGACGCGCCACTCGTGGTGGCGGATGCCCTGGTCGACGAACGATTCAAGGACAGCGCGCTGGTGACCGCAGAACCGCACATTCGCTTCTATGCCGGGGCGCCGTTGGTGACGCCGGAGGGCCACGCGCTTGGCACCCTGTGCGTCATCGACACCGTCGCTCGCGAGATTGCCGCCGAGCAGTTGAGTGCGCTTGAGGCGCTGTCACGAACCGTCGCGTCTCATCTGGAACAACGTCGACATATCGTTGACCTCGAGCACCTCCTGCTCGAAACGGACGCTCACGTTGAGGAACTCGAGGGCCACCGGCTTGCACTCGAGGAGGCCTCGACGAGGTACAGGCAAGAGTCGTTGATCGACCCCGTCACAAACGCTCCAAATAGGCGCGCATGCGAGATTCATCTTGAGGACGAACATCAACGGGCCATTCGTTATGGCGCGCCGTACGCGCTACTCATGATCGACCTCGACAACTTCAAGGACGTGAACGACCTGCACGGCCACATCCGGGGCGACGCCGTGCTCGCCACGGCGTGCAGGCTGGTGCGAAAGTGCCTCCGGCCCAACGATTTCGTGGGGCGGCTTGGCGGCGACGAGTTCGTGGCGATTCTGCCTGCCACGAACGCAAGCGGCGCGCAGGTCATCGCCGAAAGAATGCGGCGGGCCATCTACAACGCGTCATGGAAGACCGCCTTCCCCATCACTATCAGCATCGGCATCGCGTGCTGGAACGGAGTGGAGGATGCGTCCGGGCTCGTTCTCGCCCGCGCCGATGAGGCCTTGTACATCGCCAAGTCCGCCGGGCGCAATGCAGTGTCCGGCCCACGCAACACCCTTTTTTAGGAAACGTAGCAACCAAGAACCGCAGGTGCTTGCGGTCGAAAGACCGGCACTTCTTGCCGCCAAATGGGGCTAAGCGCGCAGGCACGAGACCGTGACATGACCCGTGCCTGCAGCGTTTCTAGAAGAGCGCCGCCTCGCAACTGCCTGACGCGCGCGCTGACGATGCCGATGCCGACGCCGTGCGTGCCCTCCTCCACTCCCCGTCTGCGTCGCGTGCCTCGGCGCGCGACGCGTCCTCTCGAGTCGCAGGCTCCGGCTCAGCCCGCGCGAGACCGTGTGCCGCGATCAGCGGCTTGATGACCGATGCGAGGTGACGGCGGTAGTCCTTTGGCGCGTACGCGCCGTCGCCGTAAAGCCTGCGGTACCGGGGTGTGAGGTCGGGGCGGTACGTATTGAGCCACCGCGCGAACCACTCCTTCACGCCTGGTCGCAGATGCAGGCCCGCGTAGGTGACGTGAGAGGCACCCGCAGCCTTGATCCGGCCGAGCGCCTCATTGAGGTGTTCCTCGCCGTCTGTGAGGAACGGCAGGATCGGCATCATGAAGACGGACACCTGAAACCCCGCGCTTGCGGCGGCCGCGACCGTGGCCAAGCGTGCGGCCGTGGTGGGGGTTCCCGGTTCCATCGTGGACTGCAACTCGTCGTCGAAGATCGCTATTGACATGGCCAATTGGACGTCGACCGACTTCGCCGCATCCACGATCAACGGCAGGTCTCGACGCAACAAGGTGCCCTTCGTCAGGATCGAGAACGGTGTGCTCGCCTCCGCAAGCGCCGCGATGATTCCAGGCATCAGCCGGTAGCGACCCTCGGCTCGCTGGTACGGATCCGTGTTGGTGCCGAGCGCCACGTGCTCCCCCGCCCACGACGGCCTGGCAAGCTCCCGCCTGAGCGCCTGTGCCACATTGACCTTGACGATCACCTGAGTGTCGAAGTCCGTGCCTGAGTCCAACTCGAGATACGTGTGGCTGGGCCTTGCGAAGCAATACACGCAAGCGTGCGAACATCCCCTGTAAGGGTTAATGGTCCACGCGAACGGGACGGGACCTCCCGGCTGCACCCGATTCAGGGCCGACTTGGCCGCGACCTCGTGAAACGTCACACCCGCGAACTCAGGGGTCTGCACCGAGCGGATCAGGTTGCTGATCTTGGCGAGACCTGGAAGCGCGTCGGGCTCCGTCGCCTCCAGTGTTTGACCTTCCCATCTCATGGGGACATTCGAACACGCGTTCGATTTGACGTCAAGGACGACGCGCCGCGCGAAGAACGTGGGCGCCTAAATCCACTTCACGCGCTTGAACACCCAGAAGAGCACGCCGCCGAGCGTCGCCATGAGACCGAGCGCGAACGGATAGCCCCACACCCACCGCAGTTCGGGCATGTGGCGAAAGTTCATTCCGTAGATGGTGCCGACGAGCGACGGCGCGAACAGGATTGCGGCCCACGCGGAGATCTTCTTGGTCTGCTCATTTTGGTCGAGGCTCGCCTCCGTTTGCCGCTGAGCCACGAGTGCCAAGTGCGTCGACAGCGCGTTGTCGAGCAAGGAACGGAAGTTATCGACGCGGTCCCCCACCCGGATGACGTGGTCGTGCACGTCGCGGAAAAGTCGTCGTAATTCGATGTCCGTCTCGTCGGCCGCCGCCAACATCCGGAGCTCGTCGAGTATGCCGGCAAGGGGCTGCACTGCGCGCTGAAAGCCGATGACCTCGCGGTGAAGCGCATAGATGCGCTTGGACACGCTCGTGGTGATCTGCTCCGCAAAGATCTGGTCTTCCACCTCGTCGATGTCGTTTTCAAGGCCCGCGACCACCGGTCCATACGAGTCAGCAACGTGGTCGAGCACCGCATAGAGAACCGCGCGCGGGCCGAGCGCAAGAAGCTGAGGCTCCCCCTCAAGACGTGTGCGCACCTCGCCAAGATCGGGCTCCTCCGCAAGCCTCACCGATACCACGGCCTTGGGCGTCACGAACAGGTGGATGTCGCCAAACTCGACCGTCTCAGTGGACTCGAGGTAACGGGCCGAGCGCACCACGAGCGCGAGGTCGTCGCCGTACCGCTCCAACTTGGATCGCTGCTGGCCCTTCATGGCATCCTCGATCGCCAGGGCGTGCACCCCAAAGGCCTCACCAACAGCGTCGAGTTCGTCGTCGCTCGGCCGCAAGAGGCCCACCCACGCGAAGCCGCTCGATCGCTTGGCGCGCGCCACCGCATCCTTGACGCTCACGGCGTCGTGAACACGAGACCCCTTGACGTACACCGCACAGTCGACGACGGACATGACTCTCCTCAGGGCACCTCGGGCACTTCAGGTACAGCGCGCCCGTACGAGGCAACCCTAGCGAGCCGAAGCAATGAAGTGAGCGATCTCCGCCGCGTCGGGCACACGCCCGCTCACCAAGACCGCGCCGTCGATGACCAGGCCGGGAGTCGACATGATTCCCCATGCCGCGATGTCGGCGTAGTCGGTGACCTTCTCGACCGTGGCATCGGCGATGCCCGTGGCCGCGAGGGCCTCCTTGACGTTTGCCTCGAGACGAACGCAGTTGGCACAACCGGAGCCAAGAACCTTGATGTTCATGTCGTTTTCCTTACGTGAGGATGGCATTGAAGAGATAGCCGACGGCGACGATGCCGGTGGCCACGACGGCGGTAAAGGCTCCCAGCAGCGGCAGCTTGAGCACGCGCTTGAGCAGGATCATTTCGGGAAGCGACAGGGCGACGACGCTCATCATGAACGCGAGGAGGGTGCCCATCGGCACGCCCTTGTCCGCGAGCGCCTCGACGAGCGGCAGCGCGCCCGCGGCGTTCGAGTACAGCGGCACGCCGATCCCCACCGCGACGAGCACGCCAAAGGGGTTGTCGGGCCCCGCGTGCGCCGCGAAGAAGTCGGAGGGCACCCAGCCGTGAATGACCCCTCCGAGGGCGACTCCCACGAGCAAGTAGGGCCACACCTTGGCCAAGATTTCACGTACCTCCTGCAAGCCGATGCGCACGCGCATCTGAGCGGAGAACTTGGTCTCGACCGCGACTCCCCCGCCACCACCTGCACCGCTCGCGTCGCCGAGCAGGTTGGCCCGCGCGGTGAGCGGGCGCAACACGAAGGGTTCGACCCAGCGCTCGACGCCCATCCGGCCAAGCACCCAGCCAGCCACAATCGCAATCGTCAGGCCCGCCCCCACGTACATCAGCGCAATGTTCCACCCGAAGGTGGTCCACAACAGGCCCACCGCGATCTCGTTCACAAGCGGCGAGGCGATGAGGAAGCTGAGCGTCACGCCGATGGGTACGCCCGCGCCAACGAAACCGATGAACGCGGGAACGGCCGAGCATGAACAGAACGGGGTGGCCACGCCGAGGCCTGCGGCCATGACGTTGCCGACGCCCTCTCGCTTGCCGCCCAGAAGGGCGCGGGTGCGCTCGATCGTGATGAACGTGCGGAGCACTCCCACCACAAAGATGATGCCGGTGAGGAGTAGCGCGATCTTGGTGGTGTCGTACAGGAAGAAGTGAAGCGCGCTCGCGGCGCGGGTTTCCGGATCAAGGCCGATGCTGTCGTACAACAGCCAGTCCCACATGCGCTCGTTGAGCGCATAGGCGCCCACCCAGGCGCCTACGGCGGCCGCCGCGACGACGCCGATGCCGGTCTTGGTCTCAGGGAGCCGCTCGACGACGGTCATGGGATGTCTCGCATCGCACCTGGCAAAGCGGTGGGTAGCGCTCTCGCGAGCCGGGCTGCGGCATCAGGGGCTAGCGTGTAGTCGATCCACCGCCCGCGCCTCTGCGACGTGATGAGGCCTGCCTCTCGCAGCGCCTTCAGGTGGTAGCTGAGCACGTTTGCCGCGACGCCCGCGACGGACTCAAGCTCGCACGCGCACTGGGTGCCATTGGCGGCAAGAGAGGCGAGGGTGCGCCAACGCGCGGGCTCGGCCACCACGGCGAGGAGCGTCACCGCGTCCGCATCGACCGCGGGCGCCCAGCGGGGCATCGTCATTTCGATCACCATCGAACTATAAGCCAGCCGCGGCGCCGCGAGAACGGGACCAAGGTCGCGGCAGAGGTCCGCAGGATCGCGCCGGACTCTATCGCTGCAAGATACATCGTACTGTGATACATTTGCCACATGGCGGACCTCAAGGAAGAACTCAGCGAGACGATGTATTGCATCCTGCTGTCACTCCGCGAGGAGAGGCACGGCTACGGCATTCTTCAACACGTCGCCGACTTCACCGCGGGCGACGTGCAGATCGGTGCGGGCACCATCTACACGAGCCTGAAGAAGCTCGGGCGCGCCGGATGGATCGACCGCACCCGCACCGAGGAGCGTCGGCACTACTACGTGCTCACCGAGCGAGGTGTCCGGGCGCTTGCCGAACAGACTCGCCGCATCGAACGTCTCTACGCCTACGGAAGGGGAGTCGCATGACCCGCCGCACCGCCTGGTTCTCCGCCTTCACTCACCCCACGCCCACGAGGCTTGAGGACTGGCTTGAGCGTCAGGCCGCGCAGGGGTGGGAGCCCCGGCAGCTCGACGACATGAGCGCCATCCGCATGCACTTACAGAATTCCACGCCGGCCGCCGTGCGCTACGTCGTGGATCCGCAACAAAAGCCGGACGGCTCCTATCGCGCCACGTATGAGGACGCGGGCTGGAAGTACGTAGGGGAACTCTCGAGCCTTCAGGTGTGGAGTCGCCGGTACAAGGGCGCGCGGCCGGAGGCGTTCACGGATCGACCCACCCGCCGCGCACGGGACGTGCGGATGGCGTGGGCGACCGGCATCGCTGGGACCCTCGCCGTGCTCGGCGCGCTGACCCGCGTAGTTCTGGGAACGGCAGGGATCGGCGCATCGGCCGAGGACTGGCCGCTCGAGGCGGGACTGTTCGCCCTCATCGGCATCCCCCTCGTGGTGGTCACCGTCGCGCTCATGCGTCGGCGCCCGCCGAACTCTCACGAAGCGGCGTGAAATTGTCTCAATCGTGACTGAGGCATCTCGCGCGCACCTGCATGCGGCACTCGCCGAGCCACACCGGCTCGCAATCGTCGAAACGCTCGCGCTCGGAGATCTCTCCCCCACCGAACTCGCAGCGAAGACCGGCGAGGCCCCGAACCTTCTCGCCCATCACCTCGGAACCTTGGAACGCGCGGGCGAGATCCGCCGGCGCCGCTCGGACGCAGATGACAGACGCACCTACCTCACCCTCGCGTGGGAAAACCCAGTCGTTGCGGCGAGGGCCGCATCGGCACGCTCGACGCACCGCGCGCCGCGCGTTGTGCTCGTGTGCTCGGCGAACTCCGCCCGATCCCAGATGGCGGCGAGCCTCCTGGACCGCGCGGGTGCGGCCCGCGTCGCGTCGGCAGGCACCTCCCCAGCGAGCGCCATCCACCCGTTCGCTCTCGCGGAACTCGCTCGTGACAGTCTCGCCCCCCTGGCGCGGGCCCCCGCATCGGCCGCAGAGGTACTCGCGCCCGGCGACCTCATCGTGGCCGTGTGCGACAACGCCTATGAACGAATGCGGGGCTTTCCCATTGACCTCCATTCGTCCGTTCCGGATCCAAGCACGGCCAGCGAAGACGCCTTGAGGAGGGTATTCGCTGAACTTGCCCCCCGCGTCGAGCGACTGGCCGACGCCCTCACCCACGGATAGGACTCATGACAGACGCAACCCCCACCCTCAAGGCGGGCAAGCCCGCCGCGCTCTTCCTGTGTGTCAAAAACGGCGGCAAGTCCCAAATGGCGCTCGGCTGGTTCAAGGCCCTCGCGGGCGACCGCGCGATCGCGTGGTCGGGAGGCTCAGAGCCAGGCAAGTCGCTCAGCGCGACCGCCGTCGAGGCCATGGCGGAAAGGGGCATCGACATCACTGGCGAATTCCCCAAGCCCTGGACAGATGAGCGCATTCGCATGGCCGACGTGGTGGTCACGATGGGCCGCGGCGGCACGTGCCCGTGCTACCCAGGCACGCGCTATGAGGACTGGAGCTTTGAAGTGCCGGAGGGACTCGAGGGGCTCGACGCGATCCGCAACGTGCGCGATCAGATCGAGATCAGGGTGCGCGCCCTGCTGGTCGAACTTGGCGTCGAGCCTGACGCTCCGGCGATCGGCCGCTAACTACCTCTCGGGGCCGTCGCCGTCAGGAGCAGTGTCCTGCACGGGGTCTGCAACGAGTTCGTCACCCGGAGAGTCCTCGAACGTCGCGGCTCGCCCGGCCTTCCTGCGCGCCTCGACGATGAGCCACACTAAATAGCCGACCGCTACGAGCGCGGCGAAGAAGAGGAAGATTCCGGAAGGCGTGAGGTCGACGGTACCGATCAGGGGCAGATCCATGCCTCGAGTATCGCAGGCCTGGGACTCGTCACCTCCGACGCGATCGCCACTATCCGGCCGAAGCCGCCAGGCGCTCGAATGCGGCCATGGCCTCGGCGGCACGGTCCAAGGGAACCAAGATGTGGTCGTGGTGGACCCCAGCCACGACGTTTGCTCCGATCCCCACTTCGGTGAGTGCCGCGGCAAAAGCAGCTGTGAGCCCCACCGCCTCAAGTGCGGAGTGCACTTCTAGCGTGATGGGTGCGCTTAGGACCTCGCCGTCAAGGCCCAATGCCTCAGCCCGCTCGTGATGCACCACAAGCGTGAGCCCCTCCGCCTCGCGCACAGTCGCGACAGCGTCACCTGCGAGCGCGCGAGCCGATGCGGAACCCTTCGCAAGGCACACCCACACGTGCGTGGTGAGGTCCAACTGCGGGCGCATCGATGCGATCAGCGGCTGGAGATCTGTCACAGCTTTCATGGCCCGAGGTTAGCCGGTCGGGCCCCGTGACGGGGCCCTGGAAGGCGGCGCGACGACGGCACTTGACGAGTTTTTAGTATGCGCGCATACTACTTTCCATGATCGAACTCGCAGCCGCCTCGGCATCTTCAACCGCTAGCCGCTCCGACTTCTTTGCCCGTTGGGCAGACCACGACACGTGGGACGAGTGGTCCCCCGACATGGACTGGGTGCGCCTCGACTCCCCCGCGACGCTAGGCGCCACAGGAACCCTCAAGCCCACGGGCGGACCGAAGGTGCGGTTCATCATCTCCGCTTTCGAGCCTGGCCGCGAATACTCGGATATGTCCACGTTCCCTGGCGCGAGGTTGGTGTTCCAACACCTCGTCGAGGCCACCCCATTTGGAAGTGACCTCACCGTACGCGTGACCGTCGACGGCCCGCTCGCGCGTCTTTGGGCTTCAATCCTCGGCAAGGGCTTCTCTCAAAGCGCCCCCGAGGACCTTGCACGACTCATCGCCCTCGTCGAGCACGCAGGTGACTAATACGCGCGCCCTCGCGACCGGCTTCGATCAAGCCGACAACAGCCCAGGGCTGCTGCTGTGGAGGGTCACTCAAACGTGGCAGGCCTCCCAGAGAGCGGCCCTCGCTCCCCACAACCTCACCCACGTTCAGTTTGTGTTGCTAGCCTCTCTCGCCTGGCTCAACACGGATCATCCGGTTTCCCAAGCGGACCTCGCCTACCATGCCGGTACCGATCCAATGATGACGTCACAGGTTCTTCGCGCTCTTGAACGTAAGGGCCTCGTTGGCCGCACGGCCCACCCCACGGATCGGCGCGCGTTCTCCATCTCCGCGACGCCTGCGGGGATTGAATCCGCCAACGCCGCGGTCATTGATGTGGAGTCCGTCGACCGAAGGTTCTTCGGGACGCTCGGCGCCACGGTTCCCGACTTCTCTCGACAACTCGCGGCCCTGCTCTCCGCCAGACACCCAGGGACCTGAGTCGTCACGATCCGCACCAGCATCGGCGAGGATAGAGGCAGAGACCGCGAAGGAAGGCCGCCCCATGACCGATGCCATTTGGCGCGAGCGCAAGAACGAGCGCCCGCAAGAGGACCCCACCCGCACCGAGCTGGAGAAGCTGCGGGCCGACGATTGGTTCAAGTACCGCCTCGGACCAGAGCTCGCGGCGATGCAACGCGAGACGCTCGGCGTATGTCGAGAGGTCAACGCCCGCTATCTCGACGAGCCGGAGCTTGCCACCGCGATGTTCGCGGGCCTGGTGGCCTCATGCGGCACAGGGCTCGATATCCGTCCGCCGGTGATGGTCGAGTACGGGGAGCGCGTGTCGTTCGGCGATAACGTGTTCATTAACACGGACTTCATGGCGCTGGGAAGCGGCAAGATTACGATCGGCAACAACGTGCTGATCGGCCCAGGCGCGCGCCTGTACACGCCCAACCACTCGATGGACCTGGAACTTCGCCACGCCGGCTGGGAAATCGGCCTGCCCATCACCATCGAAGACGACGTCTGGCTGGGCGGCTCCGTGGTGATCTGCCCCGGCGTGACCATCGGCGCCAGGTCTGTCGTTGGTGCGGGCTCCGTGGTGACAAAGGACGTGCCGCCAGACGTCGTGTTCGGCGGCAACCCCGCACGCATCATCCGAAAGATCTAGCGGCGAGCGCGCTTCTGGCGAGACGACGTGCGGGTAGATGCGCTCACACGGGAGCGGGCGGTAGCGACCCCACCGCGGGCGGCCTAGTTGTCGGTCATGACGGCCGATGCCGACTCGGGCGCCGGTCGTGTGGCGCCGAGCCTGCGGGAGCCGGCCCACGCGGCCACAAAAACGCCCACAACGATCAAAACATCGCCGATGCTGAAGGTGTTCGCGAGCGGCAAGGGCGCCGGCCACGCGAACACATCGCCAAGCCACAGCAGCACCGGGTTCTCAAGCACTCCAGAGTTGGCGAATGCAATATCCCCATCGAGACCCGCGGCCTTGACCGCAGATGCGCTGGCCGGCAGCGTCCCACCATTGAGCGCGATGACAACGCCGTTGGTGGTCGCCCCCGCGGCGACAATCAACACGCCTGTGACGCGCCTATTGAGCCACAGGAACGCAAATGCGACGCCGTAGGTAAGCACGTGGAGACTGGCCGCGAGGGCGTCGGGCATCGGGACCTCAAGGGCCACCACTTGCAAAGCGAGCGCGGCCCAAATGAGCAGCGGCAAGCGCCACGAGTGGAGCAGGAGCCGTGCGGGCCATCTGAGGGCGAGCAACGGCGATAGGAGGCCCACTGCGCACAATGCGACCAACAACATGACTACTCGCTCGCCTTCGCGACCCGCGCGGCCGCTTCCCGCGCTGCAGCGTTCTTCTCATCGGCCAACCGTATTCCGATCTGCTCGGCCGGAGCGGGGCGCCCGAGGTGAAACCCCTGGCCGACAACTCCCCCGAGTTCGCGCAGCGCGGCCGTTGTCGGTCCGTCTTCGATTCCCTCGGCCACCACGCGCAAACCGAGCGCGAGGGCAAGGCCGATCGTGGACCGCACGATGATCAGGTCGTGGTCGTCGTTGCGAATATTGCTGACGAAGGAGCGGTCAATCTTGAGTTCGTCGATCTCGAGGCGCTTGAGATAGCTGAGCGAGGCATTGCCAGTGCCATAGTCGTCGATCGAGATCTCGACTCCAAGACCGCGCAGGGTCTTGATGACCGCGTCCGCTCGGATCGGGTCAGACAGGATCGCGGTCTCTGTCACCTCAAGCACGAGCAAGTCCAGAGGCACGTTGTGGCGCGCCGCAGTCTCGGCCACCTGGTCGGGCAGGCCGAGGTCGGAGAGGTGCCGCGCCGAGAGGTTGACGGCCATGCGCAGGTTGTAACCCGCCTCGCGCCACTTCGCGAGTTGGCTGAGCGCCGCGTCGAGCACGAAGTCCGTGAGTGGGAAGATGAGACCCGAGTTTTCGGCGAGCGGGATGAATTCATCGGGCACGACGAGGCCGCGCACGGGATGACGCCACCGCACGAGCGCTTCGACGCCCACTGTGCGGCCATTCCTCAGGTCAACCTGGGGCTGGTAGACGACGTGGAGTTGGCGCGCATCGAGTGCGGTGCGCAGATCCGAGAGCAACCTGAGCCGTTCGACCGTGTTCACATCGAACTTTGGCGAGTACATACTGATGCGGTCGCGCTCGAGCTTGGCGTGATAGAGCGCAATGTCGACGTTCTTCATGAGGGTCTCACCGTCGGCGCCGTGCACTGGCGCGACGGCTACGCCGACGCTCGCCCTCACGAGCAGTTCGAGGGTCTCAATGGGAATCGCGGTGTCGAGCGAGGCGAGAAGGTCGCGGGCGACGAGCCGCGATTCCGACAGCCCGCCGCGGACAACCACCGCGAACTCGTCACCTCCGAGGCGGTGTACCGATGCGCCTTCCGGGGCGGCGGCGACGAGCCTCTCGGCAACCTGGCGAAGGATCTGGTCACCCACCGGGTGTCCGAGGGTGTCGTTGATGTCCTTGAAGTGGTCAAGGTCGAGCAACACGAGGCCTGGGCCGCCGCCTGCCGATTCCTTCGCTTCGTCGAGCGCGCGGGCGAGCTCGTAGTAGAGCTTGCCGCGATTGCCGAGGCCCGTAAGCGCGTCATGCGTCGCGGCGTGGGCGTGGCGTGCCGCTGCGGCGGCGAAGAGGTGGGCGGAGACAACGGGCGCGGCAAGCAGCGCCAACGCGCCGATGCCCGCTCCAGAGATAAGCGCCGCGACGCCGCCGACGCTGAGCAGCACCACGTTGGTGGCGAGATAGTCACGCAGGTCTTCACGCAGTGCGAGAC
>JBBRWX010000017.1:0-44777 GCA_038248935.1 Actinomycetales bacterium | reverse complement strand
CCCTGGAACCGGCGCCCACCCGAGACGACACTCGGGCCCCCGTCACACCCAAATGACACAATCACCCCAACGCGACCCCCCGAGCCGCACACCAACCCCCACCCACCAACCCATGAAAGATCGAGGCTAGGCGCGACGCGCGGCTAGGCGAGCAGGCTGCCCCACACGGCGCGTGCCCCAGTGTCCCCTGCCAAGACCACCGTGATGAGCGTGCCAAGCCCCACCACAACGGTCGCCGCCGCAAGTAGCAGGGAGGCGGCGGTGGCGAGCGAGCTGCCCGGCTGGCGATACCGAACGACACCCCAGCGAAACCACATCCATTGGGCGCCGGCGACCAAGAACAGCGCGATCACCCACGGCAAGAGCATCTGTCCGTAGTACTGGTGGGTCTGAACGGCTGGCAGCGGGCCGACCACCTCGGCCAGGGACTTCCCCGCGGCGATGGTGATGGGGACGAGCACCATCACGCCGAGTGCCGCCAGTGGAGTCACCATGCCCAGGCGTCGTCTGGCGGCGGGCCAGAACTGGGCGAGGAACACCGCAATCACCGTGAGGGGGATGAGGACCACCACGGCGTGGACCAGCAGCGGGTGAAGCGGGAGCCCGGAGACTTGCAGCGTCGTTTCCATAACCAAGACACGAGGGCGAGGCCGTTTTGGTTCACTCGATCGAATCGCCACATCGAACTGAACCGTGGACATACCTGTCTCGTTAACCAATGATGGGGGCATTCGGCGTGGCGACAAGTGGCCGGCACGGGACTGGTCATCGATAGAGGTGGCACTCAACGGGAAGGGTGGAGCGTGGCGGTCGACAAGGCTTCGGTGCTCCGCGAGCTCCACGATCTGCACGCGGCGGTGATCTGGCGTTACGCCGTTCACCTCACCGGCAACCAGTCGATCGCCGACGACATTGTGCAGGAGACCCTGCTGAGAGCATGGCGAACGCCAAAGATCCTCGATCAGGATCCGACCACGGCTCGCGCATGGCTCTTCACGGTGGCTCGCAATCTCGTCATCGACGATGCGCGCAGCGCCCGCCGAAGGCACGAGAACCCGGTCGAGTCGATTCCTGAGAGGCAGGCCGATGATCGCACCGACGGCCTTTTTGACGCGCTGCTCGTGGGGGAGGCGCTCAAGGAACTGAGCGAGGAACACCGCGCCGTCATCGTCCGTGCGCATTTTGGCGGTCAGAACACGGTCGAGCTCGCCGCAGAGTTGAACATCGCGGAGGGCACGGTGAAGTCCCGCCTCCATTACGGGCTCCGTGCGCTTCGTTTGGCATTGCAAGAGAAAGGTGTGACCCGATGATCCGCGACCACGCGACCTTCGTACAGTGGGACGCAAGTTACGTGCTTGGCGCCCTGACGCCGGGGGATCGTCGCGACTACGAGGCGCATCTCGAGGAATGCGAGCGTTGCCGTGCCGCCGTTGGGGAGCTCGCTTCCATGCCTGGCTTGCTTGCCCGCGCCCGTCCGGTGGCTGACCTGCGGGACGACGCGCAAGAAGATGCGCCTCCTGCCAACCTGGTGGAGCTGGTAGTCCATCGCGAAGTCAGGCGTCGCCGCACGGTCCGCAACCGCATCATCGGCGGCGTCGCCGGTATTGCCGCCGCTATCGGTCTCGCGATCGCCGTGCCGATTGCCCTCACACACCCCGCGGTGCCCGACACGACGGTGCCCGACACGACGGTGCCCGAGACGACGGTGGCCTTGGCGGCCGTGGCCGATTCGACGATGACGGCGACGATCGGCTTCAGTCCCGTCGCGTGGGGAACTCGCATCGACATGACGTGTGACTATCCGGTGGGTAGCACGTGGAACGACGCCTACGGCCCGTTGTCGTACCAACTGGTGGTGACGGACCTTGCGGGGAACGTGAGCCAGGTATCGACGTGGAATGCTGTCCCAGGCAAGACGATCCACTTGGACGCGGCGACCGCCGTTCCACTGAGCCAGATCGCATCCGTCGAGGTGCGTTCCGGGAGCGGCGTGACGATCCTCGCCGCTGCGATCAGCGAATAATGCACCTGGCAAAAGGCGCTCTTTGGTGATTCGTTGAACTCGAATTGCGGCGGCCTCGTTTTCAGAGTGACCGTGCCCGCGGTCGCGTTAAACGAGAGGAAGCCCCCCATGAATGTGAAGATCGGCATCGGCGTAGCCATCGCCTCCGTCGCAATACTCGGTCTGTCTGCCTGCTCCTCGGATGCGAAGAAGGACGTCGCCGCTCCCGCAACCTCCGCTGCCGTCATGACGCCCGCGGCAGGTGACGCCGGAGCCTCGCTGGGCACGGCGGACACCACGCTAGGCACCATCGTCGTCGACGGAAAGGGCATGGTCGTCTACGAGTTCGACACCGACACTCAGGGCGGCGACTCGTCCACCTGCACGGGAACGTGTGCCACGAACTGGCCTGCCGTTCCTGGAGGGGCTTCAGCGCCGACGCTCGACGGCGTGACCGGCCCCGTGGGAACCATCACAGGCATCGACGGGCAGCCTCAGCTGACCCTCAACGGCTGGCCGTTGTATTACTTTGCAGGCGACAAGGCCGCCGGGGACACGAATGGCCAGGGTGTTGGCGGCGTGTGGTGGGTGCTTACGCCCGCCGGAGAACTCATCAAGAACTGATCGACGCGCTGGGGCCGGGCGCTTCGACGAGAGTCGGGCGCTCGGCCCTTTCATGTGGTTGGGCCCTCCGGATTGGAGCCGACGCGGACGACGTCGCGCTCGCGGCGGTACGGATTGAGCCACTGGGGGACAGGTGGGCGCAAGATCCGGTACAGATTGAGCCACCGCGCAAGGGTCTAGGCTGTCTGCGTGGTGAAACCCGATCGTGAGTCCTTGCTGACCTGCATGCGCATCGAGCGCTGGGCCGATGCCCTCGCGGGGCATCCCTTCGACACGATGCTTGGCCTAGAGCGCTCCGCGGTGGCAGCCGCGACGCCGCTCACCGAGGCCGAGGTGGATGAGGCGCTCGTGGGCGTCCCGCGGCTGTCCGAGACCCTACTTGCGGCTGACGCGATCGACGACGCCGATCTAGTCGGCCGCGGCAAGATCGGTTGCGCCGCGTATGGCGAGCGGTACGGCCGGGTCTTCGTGATTGCGACCGATGGTCGCTCCGTCGAACAGATGGTGACAGAGCTCGAGCGTCGGCTAGCAAATGGCCCCGCAGCAGAGCTCGCCGAGGTCGCCAATCAGTTGCGCGGCATCGCGCTGGTGCGATTGCGCGAGCTCTATGCTGCCGACTTCGCTGCCACCTGAGGCGCCTCGCGCACCCTGAACCCTGACCCCTGAGGCTCTGAACCCCTGAGGCTCTGACCCCCAGGGGCAGCAAGGAGGCGCGCGCATGGGCAAACTCGTCTATTCGATGCTGACGTCGCTTGACGGCTACGTGTCCGATGCGACTGGTGGCTTCGACTGGAGCATGCCCGACGAGGAGCTCCACACCTACATCAATGACGTCTCGCGCTCGATTGGCACATACCTGCTGGGGCGCAAAATGTATCAGACGATGGTGTTCTGGGAGACGGCCGACACTCTGCCTGGCATGGATGCCACGACGCTCGAGTACGGCCGCGTCTGGCGTTTGTCCGACAAAGTCATGTACTCCAAGACGCTGACCGAGGTGGCGAGCGAACGCACCAGGATCGAGCGCTCTTTTGACCCCGAGGCCGTGCGGGCGCTCAAGGCCGCGTCACCCATGGACCTCGCAGTCAACGGACCCGCTCTTGCAGCGCAGGCCCTCAGTGCGGGCCTGGTGGACGAGCTGACGATGTATGTGTGCCCCCTCGTGGTGGGCGGCGGCAATTCCTGCTACCCGCAAGACGTGCGGCTCGCCCTTGAGTTGCTGGAGGAGCGCCGGTTTGGCAACGGTGCGGTGATGCTGCACTACGCGGTGCGCTCCTAGCCATTCGCGCGGTGCCCACACGGACCCACACGTCGGAGGAGCGGCATTCTCTTTCCCAACTTGATTAACGCGTTAACGAAAGCCGTGGGGTGATGTGGATGCGCTGCGGTCCATCGGACCCGCAGCGCGCCATGCGCATCCAAGCGGATTCGACCCATATCGGGAATAGCATGACTCACGTCACGGTTGGAGCGTGCAGGAGGTTCGCGATGTCCCTGGCGAACCTCCTTAACTTTTGCCCCCGGCAGGCCTGAATGCAGGCGCAGGGGCCGCACCGCGTGGAGGTTCCATGATCACCGTTGATGTCTGGTCCGATGTGGCTTGTCCCTGGTGCTACCTCGGCAAACACCGCCTCGAATCCGCGATTGAGGCGTCGGGCCAGGAGGTCCAGGTGACGTGGCACAGCTTCCAGCTGGACCCCACGATCCCGCACGGCCAGCACACCCCGCACGCCGAGGCGCTCGCCAAGAAGTTCCATGCGACGCCCGAGCGGGTGGGCGAGATGAACCAGCGGCTCATCGACCTGGGCGCCGCCGAGGGCCTCGAGTATCGCTTTGACCTCTATATGCAGGCCAACACTCGCGACGCCCACCGCGTGCTGCACCTCGCGCAGGAACACGGGCTTGGCAACGAGATGAAGGATCGCCTGATGCGAGGCCAGTTCACCGAGGGCGCGATCGTGGATGATGCGGACACGCTTGTCGCCATGGCGACCGAGGTGGGCCTGGACGCCGACGAGGTGCGCGCCGTGCTCGCGTCGGACAAGTACGACGACGCCGTCCAGGCCGACATCGACGAGGCCGCCGCGCTTGGCGCAACCGGCGTGCCGTTCTTCGTGTTCGACCGGAAGTTCGCGGTGTCCGGCGCGCAGCCTGTGAGAACGTTTGCGGAGGCACTGCGCCGTTCGACAGAGCGCCGTTCGACAGAGCGCCGTTCGACAGAGCGCCGTTCGACAGAATCACATTCGGCGGAACAGGCGACCCTCGACTCGTAGGGGTGGCGCGCGGGGCCGCGATCCCCGACGATGTAGAGATGATCACAGAAAATCCGAACGACGACTCGCTGTCTTATGAGAAGGCGGCGGCGCTCCTCGCCCTGCACACGGGCCCCGGTTTCGTGCTTCCCAACGCCTGGGACGCAGGGTCCGCTCGCATCCTTGAGCAGGTGGGCTTCCCTGCCATCGCGACCACCAGCGCGGGGATCGCGTGGTCGTGCGGAATCCCCGACGGCGAATTGCTTGATCGCGACGCGATGCTCGAGTCCGTGGGTCGCATCGTCGCCGCCGTGGGTGTGCCAGTGACTGCGGACCTCGAGGCCGGATATGGCGACAGCCCTGACGACGTAGGTCGCACCATCGCCTTGGCCGTTGAGCTCGGGGTGGTGGGGTGCAACCTCGAGGACGCAGGCAAGGAAGGGCTGTTCGGCATCGACGAGGCCGTCGACCGCCTCGCGGCCGCCAGGGCCGCGGCGCCCAGCGGCACCTTTGTGCTCAACGCGCGCACCGACACTTACTTCGCGGGAGCAACTGGCGCGGCAGGTGATCCGTTCCACGAGACGGTCGAGCGCGCAGCCCGCTACCTCGCAGCGGGGGCCGACTGCATCTTTGTGCCAGGAGTTGTCGACGCGGACACGATCCGTCGGCTCGCCGCGGCCATCCCTGGCCCGCTCAATATCGTGGCAGGTCTCGCGAACGTCATCGACGCGCCCGCGCTGTTCTCGCTGGGCGTCAAGCGCGTGAGCGTGGGTGGGGGCCTGGCCCGTGCCGCGCTGAGCCTGCTAGACCGGGCCGGCCATGAGCTTCTCGAATCCGGCACGCTCGGCTTTCTCGACGGTGCGATTGGGTACGCCGACGTGCAGAGGCGCTTTGGCTCCTGACGGAGGCGCTTGGCGATGCCGCCTTCGAGGCGCCCCCGACTAGGACATCGGCCGGTTGCTGCGCCGCCAAGCTAGGGCGTCGGCCCTTGCCTACGACGACGACGCCGCGAGCGCTCCAGCGAAGATCTGCCACGCGAGAACCGTCTTGGCGACCAGGCTCAGCACGATGTACACGCGCTCGCCACGGAGGTAATCGGCCCACTTGCCCTTGGCGCGGTACTGCTTCCACTGCACGATCGCGAAGCCGTTAAATAGCACGAACAGCGAGATGATGATGCCGTACACGAAGCCCGGAATGGACGCCTCTGCGGGGCCCTTGGGCGAGATCACGTTGAAGAGGATCACGAGCCACGGCACGGAGCCGACGATGCTTCCAAAGATGAACGGCAGCAGGTCGCCGTCTCCTGGGGTCGTGTACTTCTCTTGGAGCCAGCCGAAGAGGATCATGCTCGCGTTGATCATGAACAGGGCCGCGAGCGCGACGATGTTGTCGATGCCGTTGAGCTGCAGGATCACCACGATCATGATCGATGACGAGAGCGAGTACTCGACCCAACGGAAGATGTTCTGGTTCCGGCGCAGCCCCGCCGTGTAGCGCGGGAAGACCCTGGGAGAGATCACCAGGAAGTGGAAGAACGCGGAGAGCGCCAGGAACGCCGCGACGGCGTAGCCGATGTTGATGTCAAACAGGGGCACGGGGGCCGAGAACGAGCCGGTCCCCGGTGCATCGGTCAGGTACGTGGCGGTCACCGGCAGCGACGCGTTGTTCGCTAGCGCCAGGATCCCGACCATCGATGCGAGGTGAAGCAGGGCGGCTACCAGGTTGAATGGTCGGAGCTTGGCTAGAGCGGCATCCACGATGTCTCCTCAGTCGTTCGGCGATGAACTGGTGTTCTGACCATACCTAACCACCAAGGGGGCCGCCCGATTCCCGATGCGCGATGCAGGGCGCGACCGACGCCCGCCGACTTCAAGCAGACCTCCGGGCGCCGATGCGCCATCCGACAGCTATGGCTGGCTGGGGGTGGGTGCGAAGGCGGACGGTGCAGGGGCGGCGTTGCTCGAGATGACAGGGCCCTCGGACGTGGTGGAGGTGGCGATATTGAAAAACAACGTGCCCGCCAACAGAACAGCGGTAATCAGCAAGGTGACGATGGAGACAGCAACGGTCGCCTGCAGCATTCCGCGGCGTGGCGCGTCGCCGCGCAAGAGCACCACGGCGGTCACGAGGCACCCGATCGCCAGCAGCGCTCCGAATATTGGGAGCACGAGCGACACGATCGACGTCGCGAGAAGCGCAGGTGCCGCCCACCCTCCTTCTTGCTTTTGCTCGGCGGGTGGCGCGAGCGCGACGGTCGCGGACGCAGGGGTTGCCGCCGATGCGATCTGCTCGACGGAGCCCAACTCGTCCAACGCGGCCCGCACCTGCTCGGTGGTGGCTTCGGTATTGCCGCCCTGTGCATCATCGACGGCGAGCGCATCCGTCAGGTGCTCCCTGACTGCCGTGATGGTGTCGATGCGTTCCTGCTGGTCGGCGGACGACAGCGCCCTTTCGAGGTCATTGAGGTAGGCCGCCACCAAGGGGTGAGAGAGCCCATTACGCGGTGTCGTGTTCATCGGGAGTCCTCCAGGATGGCGGAGACGTCCTCACTGAACGGTCTCCAGGTCTGAGCGAAGGCGGCCAAGGCGTTGGTGCCATGGTCGGTGAGTTGGTAGTAGCGGCGCGGGGGGCCAGATGTTGACTCTTGCCAGGTGCTTTCCACCAGGCCCTGCTTGCGCAGTCGCGATAGGAGTGGGTAGAGCGTGCCCTCGCTGGTGAGGAGTCGCCCGTCGGTGAGTTGAGTGGCCAATTCCAGGCCGTACGCCGGTCGTTCCCTTAGGCACGCGAGCACGCAATACTCCAACACACCCTTGCGCAACTGGGTGAGCACGGCGTCTGCGGGGCTGTCCATATGGAGAGCGTAACAGGTAACGTGCGGTGCAAGGTACTAATGAATGATCGGAACCTCGGTGAGCGAGTCTCGCGCGGCGCACGCACCGGCGCCACCACCCACCTGACTGGCCATCGAGGCTTCAGGCAAATACTTGGCTCTATCAGGTAATTTGATGTAGAAGTGCGCAGTGAACCACGATGCAGGGCGAACGCGCAATATCCGGTTCGTCGCGGGCCTTCTCGACCTCATGGATGGTCGGTTCGCTCGGGACTCGGTCGCAGCGCCGCTCAGCGTGGATCGGCGTGGTGGGACTCGTTCCACGCCGACGGCAACAGGACCATTCCCTTTTCGCTGACAAACCCGACGAGAATCTGATCGCCCTGTTAAACATCGACGGGATCGCTCCGGGCAACGGGCTGTCGGGGTGGCTGGTTTGCACGACGAGAGAGCCGATGTGGCCGACAAGCAAGACCGCAGAGCGAAGGACTGGGGGTTCGTTGCGTCAACGGATGGTGTAGCCCCCGTCGACGAGGATGTCGGTGCCGTTGATCATGTCTGCAGCGTGTGACGCCAGGAAGAGCGCGGTGGCGGCGATCTCCTCGGGCTCGGCGAATCGGCCGGTGGGAATGAGGGCCTTGAGGGCTTCGCCCTTGGGGCCGTCCCACGCCCGGTGGCCAAGCTCGGTCATGACGACGGTCGGGGAGATCGTGTTCGCCGTCACTCCGCGCCCTGCCCACTCGGATGCAAGAACCTTGGTGAGCCCGATAACCGCGAACTTCGAGGCGCAGTAAGCCGCGTGCTCATCGAGAGCAACCGACCCGGCCTGAGAGGCAAGGTTGATGATCTTGCCGCCGCGCGCAGCGAGCATCTGACGCCCGACCGCTTGGGACATGAGGAAGGTGCCGGTGAGGTTGACGTTCATTGTGGTCTGCCAGGCAGAGAACGTCAGGTCCTCGGCCGGGGCGAGCGCCACGACCCCGGCGCTATTGACAAGGATGTCGATTCGCCCGTAAGCGTCGATGACCGCCGCGACCGTGGCGTCCACGGCTGCTGGGTCGGATACGTCGCACGCGAATGCCTGACTGTCTCCACCGATTGCGCTGGCCTTGGCGGTCGCCGCCTCCTGGAGTAGATCGACGACCGCGATACGCGCGCCCTTGGCGGCGAACATCTCGGCGATGGCAGCGCCGATGCCCGACGCCCCGCCGGTCACGAGTGCGATACGGCCCTCAAGCGAGAAGGTGAGGTCAAGCGGTGCATTGTATTCAGCCATGGTTTGCTCCAAAGTTGTGTTCGGTGGTGTGATGGACCGGCACTAGCAGGTGCCTGTGTCGAAGGTCTCGGGCGATGCGTTGTCGTAGTCGTCGATGACCTGCACCTTGGCGGCCGAGGGCGAGGTCGGGTCAAATCGGTATCCGACCCATTCCCGCGCCAGCCTCCGGGCAAGTTCGATGCCGACGACCCGCTGGCCAAAGCACAGCACCTGGGCGTTGTTGCTCAGCACCGATCGCTCGACCGAGTAACTGTCGTGAGCGGTAACGGCGCGGATGCCCGCCACCTTGTTCGCTGAGATCGCCATGCCTAAGCCCGTGCCGCACACGAGAATCGCGCGCTCAGCCTCGCCGGAAGCAACCATGCGCGCGGCCGCAACTGCGACATGCGCGTACGCCGTTTGGTCGTCTGCCGAGACTCCCACGTCGATGACGGAGGCTACGCGGGGATCGTTCTCCAGGTCGGCCTTGATCTGGTCCTTGTACTGCACTCCGGCCTCGTCGCTTCCGACGACGATTTTCCAGGGCTCGTTCATTTCGGCTCGTTTCCACTCGGATTGTTTTCCGCTGAGGCGAGGCCCAGCGCGGGAATGACGGTTCGCAGGCACAGCGCGAGGGAGATGGCGCCTGGGTCTGGCGTGCCGACGCTGCGATCGGCCAACGGGCGAGCTCGACCGATGCGCGGCCGCATGCTTGACGTCGCGTCGGCGGCCGCCTGGGCACCGTCCGCGGCGATGGTCCAGGCCTCGACGAGGCCTGCACCTCGCACGAGTTCGGCGTCGAGTGAGTCGATGAAGGGCACGAGGGCGTCGAGCATGGTCTTGTCTCCGACAGACGCCTTGCCCAGGCTTACGAGGGCGCCGAGCCCCTCCCGAATCGAGGCCGCGACGTCCGTCGGGGTGATCTCCTCAGTCCCGTCGCCCAACCGGGCTCCGACCGCCTTGAGGGCGGCGCCCCACAACGCGCCGGAGGTGCCGCCTGCCTTGGCCGCCCAGTTGTCACCGGCCGCCGTGAGCAGTGACGCCACGCCTGCGGAGTCTTCCATTGCAAGCGATGCGCCCTCGCATGCTGCGGTGATGCCCTTGACCATGCCGCGCCCGTGATCGCCGTCGCCTGCTACCGCGTCCATGCGGCCGAGTTGATCCTCAGCATTGACGATCGCCACCTTCATCGCCTCAAGCCCGGCGAGGGCTCGTGCCGCGCATGCGCGGGAGGCGGGGGAGGCGTCGACGTGGGGGGCCGTCGTGTGTTCGGCAACCTGCACGGTGGCGCTGCGGCGGGTGCCCTCGCCCACCACCTGCGTGGTGCTGCCCTTGCGATATGCGGGGGAGTCGGCGCCTGCGCGCCAGAAGGTCTCGAGCTCGTCGTCCAGATCGACAACAGTCAGCGAGCAGCCAGCCATGTCGAGGCTTGTGACGAGCTCGCCAACCTCGGGGTCGACGACTGTCAGCCCACGCTCTGCGAGTAGCCGGGACACGGTGGACCAGACGACGAACAACTCCTCGTACTTCGTGGCGCCGAGTCCGTTGAGAATGGCTCCGACGCGAGAACCTTCCTCGACGTCGAGCTCGGCCAACGCTCCGTCGACGAGGCGGACGGCGAGTTCGCCAGCGGTTGGCATGTCGTCCTCGGATACGCCGGGCTCCCCGTGGATGCCGAGGCCCACGCCCATCTTGCCCGCGGGAACGGTGAACAATGGGTGGTCGGCGCCCGGCAATGTGCAACCGCTGAATGCCACCCCCAGCGTGCGTGTGCGGTTGTTTGCCAGGACCCCGACCCTCACCACCTCGTCGAGAGAGTAGCCGGCCTCGGCCGCCGCGCCCATCACCTTGAAGACGACGAAGTCCCCGGCGATTCCGCGGCGCTTCTCGATCTCGGTCACGGGTGCGCTGGCAACATCATCGGTGACGAAAACGGCACGGGCTTCGACGCCCTCCCGGTTGAGGCGCTCCACCGCGGCCGTGAAGTGCATGACGTCACCCGCATAGTTCCCGCTCGTGATGACAACGCCGCCACCTCCGCTTGCCGCCAGGGCCACCGAGTGCGCGTCCTCCGCAGACGGTGCGGTGAAGATGTTGCCCACGATCGCTCCATCCGCGAAGCCAGGGCCCACGATGCCGGCGAACGCCGGATAGTGACCAGAGCCGCCCCCGACAATGACGGCGACCTTGCCAGCGCGGGTCTCTTCAGCACGGACAACGCCGCCAGGCACACCGACAACGTAGGTGGAGTTTGCGTCAAGGAATCCGGCCAGCATGTCTTCCATGAAGGTGGCGGGATCGTCGAATAGCCGGGTCATGAGCTTTCTTCCTTTGTAAGTTGGGCGGGCGGGGTGCAAGTTCGGTACATGACTTTCACGATGTGGCCCCGTGTTGTACGGGTTTTTTGTTGCGAGCGGTGGTCGCCAGTGACCGCACCTCTCAGGGATGATCTGTCTGCACGAGCGACCCATTCACGTACTGGAGGTTCGCCTGGCAGGCTGGGCAGGACAGGTGAACGTGGCCTGAGGGTTCGGGCTCCGTGAGTTGCAGCAGTGCCGTTGCGAGCTCGGAATCGAGGAACACCTCGGTCGGGTACCCACCCGCAAGTGCACCGGCGACGGCGGGGGCTTTGCTTGTGCCGGCTGCGACCAGCACCCGCTCGGGGATCGCTCGGATCTCGTCTCGGGTGAGGGCGATGGTGCGCGACTCCAATTCGGAGCCACAGGATTCGCCCGTAATCGAGTAGAAGAGACCGCACAATTCACCGACCGCCTCCTCGCGCTCGAGCTTCTCGATCTCCGTCGTTGTCACATACCCAGATTGATAGAGGCCTCCGTCGATGGCGGCCTTGCCGACACTGAAGATGTACATGTCGGCCCTGCGCGCGTTCTCCAGTGCCGCGGCAATCCGAGAGTCGCTCATAATCGCGTCTCTGATCGCCGGCGTGTCCACGAAGAGAGGCGCCGCAATGAGGTCGGCCTTGGCGCCGAGGCTGTCGGCGGCGGCTGTCACGGCTGGGTCGATTGCGTTGCGCCCGGGAATGGTCGGGATCATTCCGCCCATCTGAGCAATCGTGAGCTCAGGGTGCCGCCCCCTGGGCAGGCTGTGTGAGAAGAGAAGAACTGTGGGTCCCCAGAGCATTCCGATGATGGAACTGGCCGCGATGCGCTCATAACACGCGACCGCCGCCACCCTCGTTGTCTCTCTGAGTGCACGGTCTGCATCGAGCCCGCTTACGTCCACGACGGTGGCCGCTGAGAGATTGAATCGACTGCGCACTCGCTCGCCCAGTTCCTTGACCTGGCTGGAGGGGTCCCGGATTTCGAAGGTGAGAATGCCAACCTCCTCGGCCTCTCTGAGGAGTCGGGACACGGTCTGTCTCGAGACCTTCACACTGCTGGCGATCTCGTCCTGGTTCATACCGTGTTTGTGATACAGGGTCGCGACCTTCACCAGGAGATCCTGGCGACTTGAGCGGCTCATGCACTCTCCTTCTTTCGGTGTCCCTTGACATACGCGTACGTGACCACTTACATTTATAGCGCATAATCACAGCGTGAGCAATGGCGCACACGCAAACGCTCAAGTTGGCTGATGTCGCCCTGGACGGAGAGTCGGCCAACACGACACTGAAGGAAAATAGAGATGAAAGCAACGAAGCTTAAGGGTGTGACGGCACTGGCATTGTCGGGCGCCCTGTTCCTCTCCGGGTGTTCCGGCACCTCCACTCCTACCCCGACCGCGGGCGGTGCAACGGGTAGTGCCGCGGCACAGTCTCTGGGCATCGTCGAGTTCGATGCCACGTCGCCGATCGACAATCTGTACGCCACCAACGCAAAGAGCATCTTCGAAGGTTTGGGTTGGGAAGTCTCCACTCAGGACCCGAAGGGCGACTTGGGACAGGCCAACGCCATTTGCACCCAGTGGGTGACCAAGAAGGTTGACGTCTTGGTGGTCGTCACTTACGCGATGGACCAGATGGCGCAGTGCATGTCTCAGGCGAACGCGGCCGATATCCCCGTGTTCTTCCTCGGAGGCCCATTGCTCGATGGAATGGCAGGCTCGGTTTCATACGTCATCCCGGCACCACCGAACGACCTCTTCATCCAGTACATGAAGGACAACGACGTCACGAGTTTCCTGGCGCTCGACTTCACTCCTGGAACCCCATGTAGGTTGCGCGCCGAATATCGCGAGCAGGCCATCAAGGATGCGAGCATCACGGCGAAGGAGTACTCGTTCCAGTTCCACATCCCCGGTCAAGTCGTGGAGTCCACGAACGGCACCGCAGCATGGCTCCAGGCAAACCCCGCGGGGGCAGGAAATTACGCAATCTGGTCCTGCTACGCAGATTCCACACAGGGTGCCCTTGCAGCGATCGCCCAAGCGGGCCGCACCGACCCCTTGCCGATCTTCACGTGGGACTTCAGTGGGTCGATCCTTCCAGCGATTGAGAGCGGCCAAGTGGCCACCGTGTACTACAGCCCAGCGGATGTGGCCAACACAGTTAAGGACCTCATCCTTGAATACCAGAAGACAGGTGTTCCGGCAGAGGGGACTCCTGCTACGACCATGGTCACGCAGGACACCGTCGAGCAATTCATGACGGACCACCCGGACGTTTTGGTGACAGGCTAATCAATTATGGAAACGACATCGGAGGGAGGGGCGCCTCTGCAGTCAAGTGCAGTGGAGGCGCCCTTGATCGAGGCTTTCGACATCTCTAAGACTTTCGGCGCCGTGCGGGCGCTGAAAGGGGTGTCGCTGAGCTTCAAGCGCGGCGAGGTGCATGGACTGGTCGGCGCCAACGGTGCGGGCAAGTCCACCTTCCTGGATATCGTCGGGGGTGTCGTTCTTCCAACGAGCGGCACCATCCGGGTGGACGGACAGGAGAAATCCTTTCAGAGCCCGCGGGATGTCGAGGAACTGGGCTTCGCTTTTATTCACCAAGAGCTCCCTTTGGTTCCAGAATTCTCGGCAGTCGAAAACATGACCCTCGCCATGCGATCCAGATTCGGAATCACCGATCGTCGGGAGCACCTGAGGGTCGCGAAGGCAGCGGCGGACCGCATCGGGGCCACTTTTAGCCTGCGCAAAGCGGTGCGAGAGCTGAGTTCCGCTGAGAGAGGTCTCGTCAGTATCGCCCAAGCTCTGGTCGTAGACGCACGGTTCATCGCGATGGACGAGCCAACTGCCGCGCTTTCGGAGACCGAGTGCGAGCGGCTATTCAAGGTCATCCGCGAGTTGGCACAGAGCGGCGTGGCGATCGCTTACGTCAGCCACCGGCTCGATGAGATCGAAGCGCTCAGCGATCGAGTCACCGTGTTCAAAGACGGGGAAGTGGCGGGCCGCTTCGACAGGGGCAGCTACGAACGTCGCGATCTGGTTCTAGGAATCACGGGGAGTGAGAGTCTCGCCCCGAGGTTGCCTCCGGTGGCGGTCGACGTCGAAGCGCCCGTCACCTTCGAGGTTGAGCACCTGAGTAACGGCATCAATGTTCATGATGTGAGTTTCAACGTCAGGCGTGGGGAGATTCTGGGTCTGGCTGGCCTCGTGGGATCAGGCAGGAGTGAAACCTTCACTCAGATTCTTGGTGCGACCAAGTCGCTGAGCGGTGCGATGACCCTGAGTGGCAAGCCGTACCGACCCACGTCAGTGAAGAAGGCGGTCGCGGCGGGAGTGGCATTGGTTCCGGAGGAACGACGTTCGCAAGCCTTGGTGATGTCTGACAGCGTCAAGGACAACATCTCGCTAGGCAATTGGAGACGCATGAGAGTCCTGAGAGGTTTTGGGATGATCAGCGATCGAAAAGCAGACCGCCTTGCGGACGCGATGGTCGAAAGGCTCAGCATCAAAGCTTCGACCACCGATGTCGCGGTGAGCACTCTGAGTGGCGGTAATCAGCAGAAGGTCGTCTTTGGGCGATGGGTCGCTCGGAACTCGAAGTTGCTTCTCCTGGACGAGCCGACCCGAGGCGTGGATATCGGTGCACGTCAGCACATCTGGGAGAACGTGGAGAGTTTGGCCGCTGAAGGGAACGCCGTGGTGGTCGCCAGTTCTGAACTTGCGGAATTGGCCCTGTGTCATCGTGTCGTCGTGATCGTAGAGGGCAAGACGGTGGCGGAAATCCAAGGGCCCGGAGTGACCGAAAAGCAGATGCTCGACGAGATTTACAACTACAAAATGGAGGAAGAGGCATGACCTCTGTGTCTAGTTCCACTGCGACCGCCAAGGTCGGGCCTGCCCCGGGGCAGAAAGCCACTCTGTTCGTCGGCAAGTACGGAGCGCTTATCGTGCTTGTGCTGCTCATCGGCATCTTCACGGCGCTGTCGCCTCAGTACTTCCTCACACCGAACAACCTGCTACAGATCCTCAACCAGTCTGCACTGGTCGCCATCGCGGCATCGGGCCTGACCCTGGTACTCGCGGCCAACCAATTCGATCTGTCCGTCGGGCCCACAGCGAGCCTTGCAGGCATCACCCTCGCATGGCTGTTGCTGCACGGTCACTCGATCTTGATCGCGGTCGTGGTCGGCTTGCTGATGGGCGTGATGATCGGGGTGCTCAACTCAATCCTGGTTACCAGAATCGGGGTGAACGCCCTCGTCGCCACCCTCGGAGTAGGAAGCGTCGCGGTGGGTGTCAACTACTTCATCTCGAAGGGCGCAGCGCAGCCGTTCGGCGTGAAAGTGCCGGAGTTTGTCTCGGTTTCGGTTGGTACGTGGTTCGGCGTTCCAAAGAACGTCTACTACATGGTCCTTGTCGTGGCACTCATGTGGTTCCTGTTGGAGCGCACGGATCTTGGCCGCAACATCAAGGCTGTTGGTGGCAATGCGGAAGCGGCCCGACTGTCCGGCGTCAACGTCAAGGGTGTCACAAGCGTCGCGTTCATCATCGGTGCGGTGCTGTCTGCGATCACAGGGATCCTATTGGTCGCCGTCGTGGGAAGCGGGCAGCCCACCGGTGGCGATGGTTATACCATGCAGGCTTTCGCAGCCGCCTTCTTGGGAACCGCGGTTCTCCGGGAGGGTCAATTCCACATAATGGGAACCCTTGTAGGTGTCATTACGGTTGCAGTGGGATTCAATGGGTTGGCTCTTGCCGGCGTCGAGTCCTTCTGGCAATTCCTTTTCCAAGGCGTCATTCTTCTCGCCGCGGTGTCTTTCAGCTCCGTCGCACGGCAGATTACGCGAAATTCTTGACCAAGCAGTTCAAGTCCAGAGGAAGATATCATGGCAATTCCAATCACGATGGCCCAACTCTTCGGACCCAACCCACCGCTCAATTGGGGCAAATGGGGCCCTGACGACGAAGTCGGCAGTCTCAACTACTTGACACCGGATGAGGTCATGCGCGGCATCGCCGCCATCAAGACCGGTGAGGTGTTCACTCTTCAGACACCCATTGGTTCTCCGGACGCGGATGGCGACCCTGTCTACCCAGGCCGCCAATCGGCCGTACGGACGGCGACAATGGATGATGGGTTCTTCGAGCGTGGTGAGGCAGAGAAGCCGTCCGACGGGCATCGCTGGGCAGACGACCGCATCGACATGTACCTGCAAGGGTCAACTCAATATGATGCGCTGGGTCACCTCTGGTATGACGGCAAGATATGGAACGGCTACGACGCAAGCACCACCACCGGCTCGCTCAAGAAGGCCTCGGTCCTCGCCATCGCAGAGCGAGGAGTTGTCGGACACGGCGTCCTCATTGACATGGCGCGCCACTTCAAGAAGGAAACGCTCGAGACGGGCGAGTACTTCAGCCACGTCGACGTGTTGAACGCGGCCGAGGAGCAGGGTGTCGAGATCAAGCCTCGAGACATCTTGGTTCTCCGCACCGGGCGTCTCGGACACTTCTTCCGAGTTTCGCGCGGCGAGTTCTACCAGGGATTCAACGAGCCCGGCCTCACGTGGTCGCAGGAATTGGTCGAGTGGTTCCAGACGATGGAAATCCCCAACCTCGTGACAGATCTGATCGCCAACGAGGCGACTCACTACCCGCACTCTCCGGTCATTGAGTTGCCATTGCACTGCGCGCTGATGCGCAACCTGGGCGTGGCGTTCACCGAAGTGGTTTGGCTTGACGATCTCGCCGAGGCTTGCGAGGCCGACAACCGTTGGGACTTCCTCTACACCGCGGCACCGCTCAAGGTCGTCGGAGCATCGGGTGCGCCCGTCAATCCGATTGCCATTCGCTAACGCGCTTGACGCTTGACGCTCGGCAGGTCGGTCATGGCGGCATGCGACGCTATGACCGACCTCCCGAGTGTGGCCGACGGCGACAAGCCTCGGCACACGCAGAAGTGGGTCTCAGCAAGTGCTCCCTGATCGAGCCACCTAAGCATCTGGATATCTGAGCGCGAAAAGGGAGATGACGATGGGATCCGAAACAACTTTCGATATGCGTGTCGAACGCGACCGGAGTTCAATGGACGGTGCCCTCAACCACGGTGAAGGCATCCTGAGGCTCGCTCCCGCTTGGGTGGCGCGCAGGTCCTTCATCCCGGGTGGGCGGTTGCGCGTGGACCCGTCCCATCTTTACCCCTTCGGTAAGGGACGTGGGGGAGTGAACACGCGCTGGCTTGGTTCCACAGTGCATGCCGACAACGGCCCGGACACGGGTCCCTACGAAGGCGTGAGCATGGTCGTCACACCCAAGGGCGCGCTCTTGCCCTTCGACGCCGTCGTGGCCGAGTTGGGCGCGTCGGTCATTGGGGATCGCCAATGGAATGCCTACGGGGGGTTGACGGCCTTCGCGAAGTTCTTCGACAGCTTGTATCCCCTGCCGTTCCACGTGCACTCTCAAGAGCGGGATGCCGCGCTCATTGGGCAACACGGCAAGTCGGAGGCGTATTACTACAGCCCCCAGATGAACAATCATTTGGGCATGCAATCGATCACCTATCTCGGTCTGCGGCCCGGAACGACGAGGGCCCAAGTCATCGAGCGGCTCAAGGAGCATTCGGCCGGGGGAGACAACCGCATCAGCGACCTCTCTGTCGGGTATCGGACGCGACTGACCGGCGGTTGGGACGTCCCTGCTGGCGTGCTGCACGCTCCCGCAAGCGTGTGCACCTACGAGCCCCAGGCCGCGAGCGACGTCATGACGCTCTTCGAATCGTGGTCCAATAACGCCGAGATCGAGACCAACGCGCTGTGGAGGGATGTTCCCCCCGAATACGTCGGAGACTTCGACTTCCTGGTCGACATGTTGGCATGGAATGAGAATGTCGATCCCGACTTCGCGACTCGACGAGTGCTCTCGCCTCAGGAAACCTCCTACTCGGTTTCGGGCGACAACTCCTTCAGCGAGAAGTGGGTCGCCTACAAGTCGCCTGCCTTCAGTGCCAAGGAACTCACGCTGCGCCCAGGAGCCGCGGTGACCATCCCGGACTCCGATGCCTACGGGATTGTCTGTGTCCAAGGTCGAGGAACACTTGCTGGCCTGCCGCTTGAGACAGTCACGATGATCAAGGTGAGCGATCTGACAAATGACGAGTACTTCGTGACCGCGGAGGCCGCGAGCCGTGGCGTGGAGATCCGCAACACATCCGACGTCGAGCCTCTCGTGTGCTTGAAGCACTACGGGCCGGGAAATGTGGAACTTGAGGCCGCCCGCTTGCTCTGGTGACTGGCTGACTGCCTCGACAGCGGTCAAACCCCGTTTGCCTTCGCTCTCGGGGTGTACCGAGAGGGTCGATCACGGCGGCAAGTGCCACCCCGCGCCTGACTGGCCATCGAGGCCTCGGGTAGCGTCGGGATCATGGCCTCTCGCCCGTTCCGCATGATCGACGTGTTCCCTTCCAGCAAGCCGCAGTCGGGCAACCCCCTCGCGGTGGTCCTCGACGCTGGCGATTCGACCGCGGAGGGCCTCACCACGGAGCAGATGGCGGCGTTCTCTGCGTGGACCAACCTGTCGGAGTGCACGTTCGCGCTGCCGCCCACTGACCCGCGGGCCGACTACAGGGTGCGCATCTTCTCGCTCACCACGGAGCTGCCGTTCGCGGGCCACCCCACGTTGGGCACTGCTCGCGCGTGGCTAGACGCAGGGGGAGTGCCCCGCACCCCCGGCCGGGTGGTGCAGGAATGCGGCGTGGGCCTGGTGCCGGTGCGGATTGATGGCGAGACGCTCGCGTTCGCGGCGCCTCCTCTGGTCCGCTCGGGTCCCGTCGAGGCCGCCGACCTGGATGTGGCGCTGTCCGTGCTTGGCGTGAGCGCGGCCGACGTGGTGGATGCCGCGTGGATAGACAACGGTCCCGGGTGGATGGGCGTGCTCCTGGCCGATGCTGGCGCCGTCCTTGCGGTGGAGCACGACTTGGGCCCGCGCTCGGGTCAGCACAGCATCGGCGTGGTGGGCCTGTATAGGCCCCGCTTTGACGACGCCAGCGCCGATGCCGCGCTCGAGGTCCGTGGCTTCTTCAACGACGGCGGGGGACCGTTGCGGGAGGACCCTGTGACGGGAAGCCTCAACGCTTCGGTCGCGCAGTGGCTGACTTCGACGGGTCGGGTGACGACGCCGTATGTGGCCCGGCAGGGTGCACGGGTGGGCCGTGATGGAAGGGTGAGCGTGAGCGCGGCAGAAGGTGAACTGTGGATAGGCGGGACCGCCGTGGTGACCGTGACCGGGAGCTTGGAACTCTAGAAGGCGTCCTTGGTGGCCGCAGTCCACGGGCCGATCCACTCCGGGACGTCGAGCCAGTCGGGGAATCCGCCCAGGAACTCGCCCATCTCGTCGTGCTCCACGCTGCCGCCGCTTTTCTTAAGGAATCGCGTCCGTACCAGCGCATGGGCGCAGACCGCGCCTTCGGTGTGGAATACCTGCTGGACGTAGAACCAGCGCTCGTCCATGCCGAGCACGCGGCTCTCCACCTCGAAGCGTTGGCCCAGCGTGAGTGACTTGCGGTAGGTGATGGTCTGCCCAGCGACCACCGGATACCATCCCTGCCGTCTGAACTTGTCCCACCAGCCGGACCTCATCATCAGGTCGATGCGAGCCAGGTCCATGATCGCCAGGTACTTGGAGTTGTTGACGTGGCCCAGCAGGTCCAGGTCGCTGGGCGTCACGCGGAACGGCGTGACGGCGGTGTCCCACATGGAGAGCCGGCTGCGGCGGCGCGACACGAGGCGAAAGAAGATCAGGCGCAAGTACAAATTCATATGTAGTGAACTACCTCAAGTCGGGTCACGGGCGGTGGGTTCGTCAAAGTCGACAGACACTCTTGGATGCTACGCCCACCGTGCACCCGCCGGACGGGCGTTCAGGCCGAGTAGTTCTGGCTGAGTAGTTCAGGCCGAGTAGACCAGGACATGGTGCGTGGCGAGCAACTCGTCGATCCACTCGTTCGCGGCCTGTCCCGCAGGGCTCCTATCGGCCGAAAGAATCCGCCCTGAGGTCTGGAGGTAGAGCTTCTGGCCGTCCTTGATGCGGAACGCCCACAGGCCATTTCTGGAGTTGAATGAGCAGCGCCTCACCTGCGCGGGATCGATTTCCAGGTGGTTGGCGGGATCGTCACCGAAGACGCGTATGAGGTCGCCTTCAACCTCCAGGCGACCTTTCCAGCCCCCAAATGTGATCCCTGTGCGGGGTACTCTTACCCTTGCGTCCATGGCTCGGACGATACTACGAGGGCGCTCAAGCCTCAATCCGCCCACCCTGGCTCGCCTCAATCACCCTGCCAATCGGGGGATTCGTCGCCACGGCCGCGTTGGGAGCGCCTAGAACCAGCCGAGCTCGCGCAACTGAGCTTCCGAGATTCCCATGGCGTGGCCCACCTCGTGGCCGAGCACCTTGAGTACGCGTGCCGGTACGGCCTCGCGGGTCTCACATGCCGACAGGATAGGCAACCTGTACAGAGTGATGGTGCCTGGCATCGAGCCAGGGACGCGGCCTCCGTGGGCCGTCACGGGGATCCCTCGATACACGCCCAGCAGGGTGGTCCCTGGACGGGTGCTGCCTTGCGGCGGCGAGTCCTCCACGAGAACCGCGAGCTCCTCAAGCATTGGCACGGTCCATTCGGGGAGCGTGTCCAATGCATCCCTTACGAGGTCCTCGAACTCCTCGTGAGATATCGCGATGCGATTCATCGGTCTCCCGCGGCCCCTGGGCGCAGGTCTGGGCATTGTGCGCTCGTCGCTCCCCGCGCGTGTGTATTGCGTGACTTGATCATGATCCATCAAGGCTACGTCGCCGCGCGCTGGCGCGATGTTGCACCCGTGACTGTCGTCGTGAACCGCGCCGTGCGACCTCTGTCGCCGCATTGGAACGAACCTAGGCGGGTGGGTTCTCGCCAAACTCCGCGTCAACCACACCGCTCCAGCCGTCGTCGGCCAGTCCTGCGCGGTCCAGAAGGTCCCGCCAGTCCTCTTGTGCGTGTTCAAGCGCATCCTGAAATAGGGTCTGGTTGCCGTGCGCGGCCAACAAAATGGCGGCGTGGATGCGCTCGGGGCCCACCAGCTGCGAGACCTCCAGCCGCTCCAGCGTGCTTAGCATGCCGGGCGCGGCGGCCCCAAAGTCGGCGGCGAGACGCTCTGCGATGCGGGGACTCGGCACGGCCATGACCGGCAGTCTGGCATGTCAGCGGCACGATGTCGGACGCCCGACGCCCGACGCCCGATGCCGGATGGCGCATAGGCTCGCTCTTATGCCCACACCTCACATTTCTGCTGCCGATGGCGACTTCGCGCCCGATATCCTGCTGCCCGGTGACCCCCGCCGCGCTACCCGCATCGCCGAGACGTTTTTAGACGATGCCCGACTGGTGACCGAGGTGCGCGGCATCGTCGGCTATACGGGCACCTACCAGGGGCGACCGATGTCCGTGATGGCCACCGGCATGGGGATGCCGTCGGCGACCATCTACATGACCGAGCTGATCCGCTATTACGGAGTGAGGCGGCTGGTGCGCGTGGGGACAGTGGGCGGCATTCACCCCGACCTCGCGCTGGGCGACGTGGTGGCGGCGTCGGCCGCACACACCGATTCGGCCATGACGGCGAACCGCCTCCCTGGAGTTCATTACTCGCATGCGCCGTCGTTCTCGTTGCTGCGCGCGGCCGCCGACTATGCGGACGAGGCCGGGGTGACATTACGCGTGGGACCCGTGCTGACGTCGGACGCGTTCTATCACCCGGACGCGACGTTGGTGCCGCGCCTGGCGGCCTATGGCACGTTGGCCGTGGAGATGGAGGCTGCGGGGCTGTATGCGGTGGCGTCGGCCGAGGGCGTCGAGGCGCTCATGCTGGGAACGGTGTCTGACCACGTGGTGCGCGGCGACTCGCTCCCGTCCGAGGAACGCGAGAAGACGTTCGCCGTGATGGTGGGAGTGGCGCTGGGGGCGCTGGCGAGGTGACGCGTTGAGGGCGTCCAAGGTAGGCGGTGTGGGCTAAGTGCCGGTCTGCTGGATGCGGCGTGACTTCAGACTTGTGAACCATCCCAACTGACCAACTCGATCAGATCAACAAGAGCCGGGGCGATGAGGGTGACATGGGTTCCCCGGTACGTTGTCGCATACGCACGGGAGGACTCGAAGTCCCAGAACAGCGCGAGTTGGGCCGCGCCGTTGACAGCGATCAACACCGGCGTGCCGGGCCCGATGTCAGCCGCTGGCATGTCGCGCTCGGTGCTCCACTTCACTCGTGCGGCGGGCAGCGGCATCGGAACGTTGTGCAACACGTAGCCCAGGCCTTCGACGTTGCCGCCGTAATGGCTGAGGATCTGTGCCGACTCTTCACGCGCATCGGCGAACACCGGACTCCTGATCACAACGGCCCACGGGCCGTCCGGCGTTTGCGCGTAGAGCACGGAGTCCGTGCGTCGGATACTGCGACCCGCGCCCTGCGATGCGGGGGCTGGGGACGGCCATGACCGGCAGTCTGGCGCGGTAGCCGCATCGCCGAGCCGTTTCTGGAGGACGTCCGGTCATGAGCCGGCTGCCGCGATTCGCTGGACGAGGGCGTTGGCCCACCCGACGGCCTCCTGGACGGTCGGCAGCACGTCGAGGCCTTCGGCGGCTTCCGCGTACAGCGTCTCCCACTGCTTACCCGCGACGATGGTCGGCGGCCATGCCTGCTGCCGCCTGTAGGCGAAGACCCTCACGCACGTCCCGGCGACCTGCGCCAGATGGAGATTCTCGCCCCTGTCGAGGAGTTGGAGGTCGACGAGGTCGCGTGCCCGCTCGCCTCCTTCCCCTGAAACCGCGTGGATCTTCTGCGCGACCTGGTGATCGGCGCGCATCACCGGCACCGGCCGGGGTGCTTCGAGCCCTACCTCCGTGAACAGGTCTGCAAGGTCGGAGGCGAGCCGGTACTCCGGTTGGTCGGCGTCGCCGATCTCGTTGTGCCCGAGTTCGAACTTCACCGTGCACCACGGCCGGCCTCGGTAGTCGAGTTTCACCTCGAAGGGCTGCATGACGTACGCCCCGGGCACCCCTGGCGGACGCGGCACCGCTTTCTCGATGAGTCGCCCGGTGAAGCCGGCCCATCCCGCGGCCAGCGACGCCTCGAAGTCGCTGCGGAAGCGGGCGAGTGGCTGGATTCTTGCGGCGTCGAGATCCTGCGTGAAGCGTGTCTGGCTTCCGTAGCGCAGAGCCATGGCGCTGCCTCCTTTGATGGCTCCCTCGGTCAGCATCTGGCTCACCACAACGAGTGCCATTCCCACCCGCCGACGCTGGGCCAGGCCGCCTTCCCCTTCCAGGTTGCGGATCCGTTGCTCCAGCGAGCGCACATTTGCGGGCGCGTCGTCGTGGCTCACGATTGCAGTCCGTTCTTCACTCGCTGCCACTCGGGCGTGGTCAACAACCCCTCTGCCCGCGCCTGTTTCGCGGCATCCAGCAGTCGCCCGGTCTCGATGCGCCCGCGACACTCAAGAATGGCCTCAGCAACCGGCTGCGCGGCCAAGCCCTCGTAGAACGTGGTGCGCACATCTGCCTTGACCTGGGTCAGCTCGATGAACGGAGGCAACGTGGGGCGAGCTCTTCTGCTGACGGCCACTTTGATCTGCCGCGGGTTGACGTCGGCAAGTCCGAACAGTGCCAGCACGGACTCTCCGTGGAGGTACGCGCCCTGACCGGCCCGCAGAAGTGCCTCGGCGAACTGGTCAAACTCGGTCGGGGGTACGTCCGGGACCCGATACAGCCCGTACGCGACGTTCTCCAGTCCGCCCCGTGCGGCAAGCTTGGGGAGCTCGGCGGCCGGGACCCCGGCCTCGGTGGCAGCCGTCGTTGTGACATAGCCGTAGTGATCGAGCGCGATCTCACGCACGATGTTCCGGTGCTTCGCCACGGCGGCCATGTCACAACTATACCGAAAACGGTAGTGTTGTGACAGAGCGGGGGATGGGCGGATTGTTGCCAGACTCCGTATCGACCACACGTTGCCAGGCGTCGTCGGCCAGACCGGTGCGGTCCAGGAGGCCCCGCCAGTCCTTCTGCGCGTGACTCCGGCATCGCGAAGTCATACTCCCACGAAGGCGAATTATGAGTTACGCTTGAACGCATAATCCAAGCAGGAGGCATTATGCCGTCAGAAGTGTGGCCCGCCCTTGCATGGGAGCAGCACACCTGGCGTTCGGCCGCGTCGTGGGGAGTTCGGGCTGACGACGCCAGCGCCGCGATGCGCTATGAGGCCGCGGTGCCGCCATTGATCGCTGACCGCACTCCCGCGCTGAGCACGGCCACCGCAGGCGCGGCGCGCATGGCGGAGCAGGAACTCAGCCGGCTCGACGCGGAACTCGGTTTGCGCATGAGCGCATTCGCGCCGGTGCTGTTGCGGTCCGAGGCGGCGTCCTCGTCGCAGATCGAGAACCTCACCGCCTCGGCTCATGCCATTTTCAGCGCGGAGCTGGGAGTGAAGGCCGGCCGCAATGCCGAGCAGATCACGGCCAACACCAGGAGCCTGCAGGCCGCGATCGCATTGGCGCACGAGCCGTTCGCGGGCTCGATCCTCGAGATGCATCGCGCGCTCATGGAGGGCCAGCCCCACCATTCACCCGGCGCGTGGCGGCAGGAGGCGGTGTGGATCGGCGCGAGCGCCCAGAGCCCCGTCGGCGCGGAGTTCGTGGCGCCCCACCACTCCCGGGTTCCCGCGCTCATCGATGACCTGGTCGCATTCTGCGCGCGCGACGACATGTCGCCGTTGGTCAGCATGGCAATCGGGCACGCTCAGTTCGAGACAATCCACCCGTTCACCGACGGCAACGGACGTACCGGCCGCGCTCTGGCACAGGCGATGCTGCGGCGCACCGGGGTGACTCGCAATATCGCCTTACCCGTGTCGGCGGGCCTGCTGGCCGACCTTGAGGGCTATCACGGCGCGCTCACCGCGTACCGGGGTGGTGATGTCGAGCCCATCGTGCTGGCATTCGCACACGCCATCGCGCGAGGAATTCGCAATACCCGCACCCTGGTCGCGGAACTTGATGACGTCCGTGCGTTGTGGGAGGCGCAACTGCACGCGCGGCGGAACTCAAACGCGTGGCGGCTACTGGATGTGCTGATACAGCGCCCCGTGTTGTCGGCGGCGCTCGCCGCACAGGAACTTGGCGTCAAGCAGCCCAACGTCTACCCACCGCTGCGTGCCCTGACCGAGTCGGGAATCCTGAAGTCCAAGAATGAGCATCGGCTAGGCCCATTCTGGCGAGCAGACGACGTGCTCGCAGCCATGGATCGTTTCGCCGAGCGCGCGGGACGGCGCGAGGTCACCTGAGGGCCGGGGAGACGCGGGCAAGTCACGCGTCACGCGTCGGGGTTGCCCCACGACGCTGACGCTTCACGGCCAACGCTCAAGGGAGGTACAGACCTCTACGAGGCCTGAGAGGCGGACTCGCAGTCCCCGCGCCATCGACCATGCCGTTGAGCACCTCGGCGATGGTGTCCAGTGCCGTGTGGCGCGGCTCCCAACCGAGTACGGCACGTGCCCTGGCCGTTGACATCAGGGTGATATTCGCGGCCATGTCGACCCAGCCGGGGCTGACCGGAAGCACGCGCGCGTTCCATCCGGCGGACACCGCGGCGCGCACCGCCAGTGTTGGCACCTCCCGGAATCTCCCACCAGAGAGCAGGCTTGCGATCTGGGGGCCGCCCAGTACGTCGTCGGCGGCGACGTTCAGTGCCCCGCCGGGCCTGACCCGGACCGCGCCAAGATAGGCCTGGGCGACATCGTCCGCGTGAACGCTTTGAATTCTCGTGTCGTGCGGCCACCCGATCAGAGGAAGGTGGCCACTGAGAGCGCTCGTGGGGACCCAGCGGCCAACGAAGTACCGCATGATCTCCGAGCCCGCGTCTCGCTGAAAGATCAGGGCCGGCCGCAGGCGGGTGATGAGCACCTCGGGGTGGTCGTGCTCGTGCTCGTTGAGCAGTTGCTCCAGGTCAGCCTTGTCCACGCTGTATTCGCTCGACGGGATGCCCTTGGTTGGCCAGGCTTCGTCGTGAAACACATCGTCGTGGCTGGGCGAGTACGCGCCCACGGAGGACGCCACCACCACGTGATCGACACCCGCAGCACGAGCCGCTGCAAGCACTCGGGACGTGCCGAGGATATTCGTGCGGCGCAGGCGGTCCCTGTCGTGGTTGGGCTGAATCGCCCATGCGAGGTGGATTACGGCGGCAGCGCCGTCCATCGCGTTGGCGAGGGTGCGGGTGACCGCGTCGCCGTCGTAGGCGCCGATGTCAACGCTGGTCCACGTCGCCACATCGTAGGGCGCGGGTGGGGGGGTGCGTCGCGGTGTTCGTCGCGCCACGCCCACCACCTCGGTGACGTCATCCGCCTCGCGCAAGGCGCGGAGCACCGCCGTGCCGACGTTACCGCTCGCGCCAAGGACGACCACCTTCATGGGTTCTCCCTTCCCCGCTGCCAGCCTCCGACGCCGCGGCGTCTGCAGGTCTACCGCCTATCCCCACACGTTAGTCCGCCGCACGATGCCCGGCGAGGGATACGCTCGCTCTTATGCCTACGCCACACATTTCCGCCGCCGACGGCGACTTCGCGCCCGACATCCTGCTTCCCGGCGATCCTCGCCGCGCCACCCGCATCGCCGAGATGTATCTGGACGACGCCCGCCTGGTGACCGAGGTGCGCGGCATCGTCGGCTACACGGGCACCTACCAGGGGCGACCCCTGTCCGTGATGGCCACCGGCATGGGGATGCCGTCGGCGACCATCTACATAACTGAGCTGATCAGGCACTACGGCGTGAAGCGGTTGGTGCGTGTGGGGACCGTCGGTGGCATCCACCCGGACCTCGCGCTAGGCGACGTGGTGGCGGCGTCGGCCGCACACACCGACTCGGCCATGACCGCGCACCGCCTGCCTGGAGTTCACTATTCGCATGCGCCGTCGTTCTCGTTGCTGCGCGCTGCCGCCGATTTTGCGGACGAGGCCGGGGTGACGTTGCGCGTAGGCCCTGTGCTCACGTCGGACGCGTTCTATCACCCGGACGCGACGCTGGTGCCACGCCTGGCGGCCTACGGCACGTTGGCCGTGGAGATGGAGGCGGCGGGGTTGTATGCGGTGGCCGCGGCCGAGGGCGTCGAGGCGCTCATGGTGGGGACGGTGTCCGACCACGTGGTGCGCGGCGACTCGCTCCCGTCAGAGGAACGCGAGAAGACGTTCGCCGTGATGGTGGGCGTGGCGCTGGGGGCGCTTGCTCGGTGAGGTGAGAGGAATCCCTGCAACCCGGCCTGCGTGTCACCACCCGACCACGCAACGCGGCAAGAAGTCGCTTCCGAGGGCAAGCCGCGACAACCGTGAGGGAGCGACTTCTTGCCGCACACCCAAGGCGACACATCAGCAAGACCTAGCCCAAGCGTCGGCCGGGCAGACGCCCGCGCGAAGTCGGGGATCAGTCGCGGGCGGGGGACTCTTCCGCGTCGGCGTCCTGAACGGGCTCACCGGCACCGGCCTCGGCACCAGCACCCTTCGCCCCCCGCGGCTCACCGCGCATAAACAGGCTTGCGCGCTCCACGGCCTGGATGCTGCCGGTGAAGAGTCCCTCATCGCTGGCGTGCTCCGCGGGAGGGTTCCGCTTGCCTCGGCGCGCAGGCCGCTCCGGATCCGTCGGCCCGTCGGCCAACAGGATGCGTTGCGCCGGTGCAGCGTCGGGCATCTCGCTCTGGATCCACAGCAGCATTGCCTCGCGCACATAGCAGCGCAGGTCCCACAGGGTGGGGGCGTCGTGCGCGGTGACGAGGATGCGCACGCGCACGGAACCCCCTGTCGCGTCCGTGACCTGTAACACGGAGGTGCGGCCGTCGAACAGTGGGGTCTCCGCCAGCACGGCCTTGAGGTGCTCGCGCATGCGCTGGGGCGACACCCGCCAGTCGAGGTCGAATTCCACCGAGCCCAGCAGCTCCGAGCCCTGCCGCGTCCAGTTTTGGTACGGGGTGGTGGTGAAGTAGGTGCAGGGCAGCACCAGGCGACGGTCGTCCCACAGACGCAGCACCACGTAGCTCAGGGTGATCTCCTCGACCCTGCCCCATTCGTCCTCGGCGACGATCACGTCGTCCACGCGCAACGCGTTGCTGAACACCAGCTGGATACCAGCGAACATGTTGGCCAGCACGGACTGCGCCGCGAGGCCTGCAACCACCGAGATGATGCCAGCCGACGCCAGGATGCTCGCACCGAGCGCCCGCACTTCATTGAACGTGAACAGCGCGGCGCCGATGGCGATCACGACGATGAGGGCCGTGACCAGGCGGCGCATGATGAGGGTCTGGGTGCGCAGGCGACGCGCGACGATGTTGTTGGGCACGTCCAGGCGGTGGCGGCCCAGCGCGAGGTTGGCGACGTAGTTCACCAAGGCGACGAGGAACCACGCAAGCGTCGCGATGGCGCCGATGGTGAAGAGGTGTGACGCCGTCGGCCACCAGTCCTTCATCCTGAGCGACGGGGCCGCGCCGGCCCACAAGCCGCCCAGGAGCAGCAGCGTCCAGAACGGGCGCCGCGCCGACGTCACGAGGGCCTGCGCCCACGCGAGCCTGCGCGAGGCCAGGCGCATGACCAGGTGCACGACGAGTGCGATCAGGACGGCCGTTCCGACGCCAATCCCTAGTGCGATCCCGAACGCCAACCAGTCGTCGACCATTGTTCTCCCTTGTCGTGGTTGCTACTCACGACCCTAAACGCGCGGAGGTGTGGGGTTGTGACCGCCGGTGGGGGAGCGCGCGCTGGAGCCCTCGGCTACGGGTTGGTACCCGTGACATCGGCGGGCTCGTTGGTGACCACCATGGGGCCGCCCGAGTCGGTCGTGGTCGAGACCGAGGTGCGGAACACGAGCGTTCCGACCAGCAATAGGGCCAGCAGTGCGGTGAGTACGAGCGTCGCGCCAGACACCCAGATGGTAGCACGAAGAACTCCGCGGCGCGGGGGCCGGAAGGGGACTCCTGCCAGGTGCTTTCCGCCATTCCCTGCTTGTGCAGCCGCGACACCAAGGGGGTACAAGGTGCCCTCGCTGGTGAGGAGGCGCGAGGCGGTGAGTTGGGTGACCCGCTCGAGGCCGTCGGCGTGCCGCTGCGCAGGCATACGAGCACGCCGTACTCGGGCACACCCTTGCGTCCATGGGTGAGGACTGCGTCGTCGGGGCTGTCCATGGCGTGACTGCAACAGGTAGCGTGCACTGCACGGTGGTGATGATTGATAGGGGCCCCGAAGGAGCGGAGAGTGCGTGCTGGCGCGGCTCATGCCGCGTGTCGGCGGCCCCGCGCCAGGGTCTTCATCCCGTCTCCCTATTCCGTGATCCCTACCCCGTGGCGCACGACGGGTCGGCAGCGTGGCCGGTGGTGGTGCCTGCCAGGTAGGTGGCGGGGAAGGGCACGTCCAGGCTGTGCGTCAAGCCCAGGCTCGTGACATTCACGGTCGCGGAGTTACTGCCTCCTGTCGCGCTTCCCGCCGACATCTCGACGCATCGGTCGCTCACGTGGAGGAGTACCACCACGTAGCCGCCCGACGGAACCTTGAGGTGAGCCACCGGCGTGACGTCCTCAGGGCGGATGTACCCACCCTGTTCGGGGGACTCGCCCCGAGCCACCCGCACGTCGACCACATTCCCCGCCGACGCGGGAGACACCGTGACCGGGTACGGGCGCGTGTTGCGGACGAGCACGCTGGCCCACGCCCCTGACTCTTGGTCCCAGGCGGTCCAGGTCTTGCCTTGGTCGTTGACGCCGGCTCCGGCGACTTGTGGCTGCTCCGTGAACTTGGGGCCTTGCCAGGACAAGCCGGTCGGAGTGAGGGAGGGGTTGAGTCCCGCGAGTAGCCAGGCCGCGAGCGCCCCGGAGGCGACGACGGCGGTGCCCCAGAGCGCGACCTGCAGCGCCCGCCTGGGCCTGGTCCGTGCGGTGGCGTCGTCGCTTGTCGGGAGCGCGTTGTGAGGGGCGTCTGTCTCCGCCGCGGGACGCTGCACGGTCATGAGTGCATCGTAATGCGGTGACGGCAGTAGGGGCGCGGCGACCATCAGGACCGGGCGAACCTCAACAGGTCGCCGAGGTCGTCTGGGTCGCGGTCGGCTCGGCGAAGTGCGGCCAGATACGCGGCGCGGTCCGGGCCCGAGCCGTTCAGGTCGGCGCTGCCCCACGTGAAGGTCGGTATCCCCAGACTCCTGGCCAGCAGGTCGGCGTACAGGCGCGCGTGACGACCGTTTCCGTTGGGGAATGGGTGAACCGCAACCATCTGATGGTGCACACGCACGCATGCCGACTCCGGGGTGATCCACGTGGCGTCGGGTGCAAGCCAGTGCCGCGCATTGTCCGTGAGGTCGCGAACGGCCACTGGGATCCGCCCGGGATCCACGCCGAGGTTGCGCTCAGTCAGTCGGTACGTCCCCGCCCAAACCCACACCGCGCCGTACATTTGCCGGTGAAGATGGCGCACGAACGGCTCACTCAGGATGTTCTCGGCGGTGCGGGCCGCGGGGGAGCGGGTAGCCCAGGTGCGGGCAGATGCTATGCCCACCTGCTCCACCAGGTTGAGATCCGCCCGTGTGGCGATAAAGGTGGGGATGAGGCCCATCGCCTCGTCGTCGTCGACGGGCGTTGCGCCGTCGGGCAGGGAATCTGTCGCGACTAAGTCACGGCTTACTTTTCGGTGCGCCACAGGCCGCGCGAGTCGATCAGTTGGGCGATGCGATCCTCCACCAGGCTCTGCGTGGTCTGGGTGTCCACCGACTGGTTCTCGAGTGCCATGGTGGTCGCCACGGGACCCAGCTCGGCGCGAGCCACGGCGTCGGCCCGGAGGTGTACCTGCTGTTCCAGGGGCACCCTTGGCACGAGCGTGTAGATCACGTCACAGCCGAGCGCATCGGCCGCGCGGGTGAGGGTGTCGAGGCCGATGGTGCCTGCGCGTTCGCTCGACTCGAGCTTGCTGATCGCCATGCTGGTGATGCCTAGTCGGGCGGCCATGTCACGTGTTGACATGCCTAGGGCGTCACGCACGGCGCGGAGCCAGCCAGCCTGCGGGCGCGTGAATGCCTCCGAGGGCACCGTCTGCAGAAGAGCGGTGCGCCGGTCGATCTGGCGGCGTGCCACGCGTTGCATTTGCATACCTGCAGGTTATCATCTGTGCCCATGTTTGCATACCTAGCAGTATTCAAGTAGGGCAAAGTTGCATATCTGTAAGTATGCGCTTGAGGGGGCTGCGGCGTCGGCCCAAGGCCGAATCGTCGCCCAGACTAGTCCTCGACGACTTCGCCGCCGCCCAGATCCGTGCAGTCGACGTCGGCAGTGAGATGACCGTCCAGGTAGTCGCCGATGCCCATGTCGCCCACCACCATCGCGGCAATATCGCTCCAATGATCGCGGCCCGCCAGTACTGGATGGCCGGGCTTGCCGTCGTAGTGCGCGCGAGCAAGCGTGCCGCGCGGATCGTCCGCGCCGGACTCGAGCACGCGTCGGCCGGCAGCCCCTGTCTGCTTGGGTAAGTTGACCACCGTCAGCAGCACGGCGTCGGTGCTCGACGTGGCTGCGGCCGCAAGGCCCACGCGCAGTGCCGCCGACTGCCCGCCCTGCCAGTCCGTGGCGACCACAGGCAATGCACCGTGGGGAATCAGAGCCGCTGCCGCTTCGGCCCCTGCCCCCAGCACCACGATCACCTCGCGGCAACCCGCGTCGCGCAGTGCGGCACATGCGATCTCGAGCCAAGGTGTCCCGTCGGCGGTCCTGCCCAGGGAGTGTGGTCCACCCGCGCCGCTCGATTCTCCTGCGGCGAGCACGACTCCGGTCACATCCATACGGTTCATCCTACGGACGACGCGTGGCTTGCGCCTCAGCGCGGCGTGGGCCTTTGGCGTCGTCGCATCGGCCACCTGTTGCTCGAACTTCGACCTCGCGAGTATGGTCATCTCGGCGAGCGAGTCGTGCGTCGATGCAGACGCTTCAAGGTGGACTGCGGGCGGGGGACTGTGCGATGAAATATCCCTCTGGGGCGAGATATGAGGCGTACGCGGCCCGTGCCATCGGAGCCGTCTGCTCGGTAGGTATCCTCGCGCTCGTCACCGCTTGCGATGCGGGCAGCCAGCAGGTGCGGATTGAGAACTACTGTGACAGGGCGATCAAGGCGAGCTACTCGACCTTCGTGTTCGAGGAGTCGCCAGACGCCAGTAACCCATCCGGATATGCGATCGAAGTGGCTGAGGGTGCGGCGATCGAAGTGGCTGCCGGCACATCGTCAACGCTGAAGACCGAAATCTACGGAGCGGGGTATCTCGTGGTCCGAGGCAGCGACGGTGACTGGTTCCCATTGGCACCCTTGGACACCGAGGCTCCGCCGGATAGCGATGGTGGGTTCATCAAGGACGGGGTCTTCGTGGTCGACGGCGTGCTGTGCACGCAGTTGGGTAGCTGAGCCTCAGGTCTCGAGACGCCTCGCCGTCGGCCGCATCCACAGACGACGAAAGGGGCCGAGCGCCTCAGCGCCTAGCCCCTTTCGCGGTCAGAATTCGTCGTCAGGCGGCTACTTGCGGTTCGCCTTGTAGTACGCGATGAGCGCCTGGGTCGAGGCGTCCTGCGCGGCTAGTGCGGCGTCGTCTCCCTCGACGGCGGGGGTGATCTGAAGCGCGAGCTGCTTGCCAAGCTCCACGCCCCACTGGTCAAAGCTGTTGATGCCCCAGATGACACCCTGCGTGAACGTGATGTGTTCGTACAGCGCGATGAGTTGGCCGACCACGGCGGGGGTAAGCGACGGCGCGAAGATCGACGTGGTGGGCTTGTTGCCCGCAAACGTGCGGGCCGCGACCAGCGCGCCCGTGGTGCCCTCGGCCTCGACCTCGGCGGCGGTCTTGCCGAACGCGAGCGCCTTTGTCTGCGCCAGGAAGTTGGCGAGGAACAGGGCGTGGACGTCCTGACCGGCATCCGCCAGCGGATAGGCGGGGTTGACCACGGCGATGAAGTCGGCGGGAATCAGGCGCGTTCCCTGGTGAATCAGCTGGTAGAACGCGTGCTGGCCGTTGGTGCCTGGCTCGCCCCAGAAGATCTCGCCAGTGTCCGACGTGACGGGAGTGCCGTCCCAGCGCACGGACTTGCCGTTTGACTCCATGGTGAGCTGCTGCAAATAGGCAGCAAAGCGGCTGAGCTGCTGGGCGTAAGGCAGCACGGCGTGTGACTGCGAGTCCAAGAAGTTGACGTACCAGACGTTGAGCAGGCCCATGAGGACGGGCACGTTCTTGTCGAACGGGGTTTCAGCGACGTGGCGGTCCACCGTGTGGAAGCCCGCGAGCAGCTCCTTGAACACGTCCGGGCCAAGCGCGATCGACAGCGACAGGCCGATGGCCGAATCCACCGAGTAACGGCCTCCCACCCAGTCCCAGAAGCCGAACGCATTGACGGGGTCGATGCCGAACGCGGCGACCTTGTCGAGCGCGGTCGAGACCGCGACAAAGTGGTGTGCCACGGCGTCGGTCTTGGAGGCCTCGTCACCGGAGATGGCGCCGGCCTCGGTGAGCGCGGCCCACATCCAGTCGCGCGCCAGCCGGGCGTTGGTGAGGGTCTCGAGCGTCGTGAACGTCTTGGACGCCACGATGAACAGGGTGGTCTCTGGGTCGAGTCCTTGCGTCTTTTGCGCGATGTCAGTGGGGTCGATGTTGGACACAAAGCGCGCGGTGATGCCCGCGTTGGCGTAGGGCTTGAGTGCCTCGTAGACCATCACTGGGCCCAGGTCCGAGCCGCCGATGCCGATGTTGACGATCGTTTCTACGCGCTTTCCGGTGACACCCTTCCAGTCGCCCGCGCGGACGCGCTCGGCGAAGGCTGACACTTCGGCGAGAACGGCCTGAACGTCGGCGTCGATGTCCTGGCCGTCGACCACGAGTTTGGGCGTGGCGCCCGCGGGGCGGCGTAGCGCGGTGTGGAGCACGGCTCGGTTCTCGGTGGTGTTGATGTGCTCGCCGGCGAGCATCGCGGCGTAGCGCTGCGCCACGCCCGTCTGCTCGGCAAGCTTCACGAGGCTGCCGAGAATCTCATCGGTCACCAGGTTCTTCGACAGGTCGACGTGGAGGTCGCCCAACGGAAGGCTCATTCGCTCAACGCGGCCAGCGTCGGCGGCAAACCAGCCACGCAGGTCGGGCGCGAAGGCGGACTTGTGGGCCTCAAGCTCGGCCCAGGCGGAGGTGGTCGTTGCGTCGATGGGTGCATTCACGGTTACCAGGGTAGTGCCGTCGCCAGGATGTGTCTCCGGGACCGTGGGCACCGTGGGTTGGGGGTGCGGGCCCCGGTGGGCGACGGGCCGGTGACCGGGGTGGGGTCCGTTCTTACTGAGGGCCGACGTGCAGCACCCGGAGCACCGGGGCGCCAGCCTCGTCGGAGGCGTCGAGGTCCACCGAGGCGACGATCGCCCAGTCGTGGTCTGCCGCAGGGTCGTCGAACACCTGGCGCACCACCCACGTGCCCTCCGGCAGCGTGCCTTCCGGCGTGGCCGCGAGGGCCGCGCGTGAGGCGCCGCCGTCGTGGTTCCCTCCGGGCTCGACGAAGGTCACGAGCGCCGCCGAGCGCGCATCGGGGCCGATGCCGATGGCATGGTCTCCTTGCGCCTCAAATAGCGGATCGAGGGCCTGACGCCACGCCACTCCGTCCCATCCAGAGGATGCGTCGAGCGCGCCAAGGGCGGGGTAGTTCTCGCGCGCGGCGAGCTCTACGCGGCGGAACATCACGTTGCGCACCAGGCGTCGCAGCATCCGGGGGTTACCTGACATCGGGCGGGCCGGTCCTGGCGCGGCAACGGCTGAGGTGGGGTCGACATCGTCGACGAGCAACGCATCGGGATTCATGAGGCGTTCCCACTCCTCCAGCAGCGACGAGTCGGTCGCGCGCACCAGGTCGCCCAGCCAGGTGGTGATCGCGAGCACCTCGTCCGTGCGGTGCTCCTCAGGCACGGTCTGCCGTAACGCGCGGTAGGCCTCGGCGAGATAGCGCAGCACCACACCCTCTGTGCGCTCCAGGCCGTAGACCGAGACGAGTTCGCCGAACGTCATGGCCTTCTCGAGCATGTCGCGGACCACGGATTTGGGGGACAGCTCGGCGTCTAGGATCCACGGGTTAGTGCGGCGATAGGCGATAAACGCCGGCTCGAGAAGGTCCGCCAGCGGCCGCGGCCACGTGATGTCGTCGAGCAGGGCCAAGCGCTCCTCATACTCGATCCCGTCGGCCTTCATCGCGGCGACCGCCTCGCCGCGCGCCTGATACTGCTGCGCCATGAGGATCTGGCGCGGGTCAGACAGGGTCGATTCGATCACGGAGACCACGTCGAGCGCATGGTCGGGCGCCTCGACATTCAGCAGATCCATCGCGGCCAGAGCGAAGGGGGACAACGGTTGGTTGAGCGCGAAGCCGCGCGGCACGTCGATGGTGAGGCGCAACGAGGGCCGCTCACCGCGAGGATGCGTGGTGTCGGGCACCCTGATGCGCTCCACCACTCCAGCGATGCGCAGTGATCTGGCTATCCTGAGCGCCTGGCGCACATGTGTGGACTTCTGCGCAGGGGTGTCGTGAACCGCCGCGAGCAGGTCGCGCATCGCGAGCACCGGATCCTGCGGCTCGCGGTCGAGCCACGGGTTCGCGATCCCGCGCGCCAAAATGTTCAGCACCATCGCATGGGTCACTGCGAAACGGCTCACGAGCGCCTCGGGGGGAGCGTCCCGCAGGCGCTCGAACGTCGCGTCGGTCCAATTCACGGCGCCAGACGGTGCGCTCTTGCGCACGATCTTCTTGCGCAGCTTGGGGTCGTCCCCCGCCTTGGCCAGCGCCTTGCGGTTCGCGATGACGTGTTCTGGCGCCATGACGATCACGTCGCCCTCGGTATCGAAGCCTGCTCGCCCCGCGCGACCCGCGATTTGGTGAAACTCGCGCGCGCTGAGGTGGCGCATGCGCTCGCCGTCATATTTGACCAGGGAGGTAAAGAGGACTGTGCGGATCGGGACGTTGATGCCAACGCCCAGCGTGTCGGTGCCGCACACCACCTTGAGCAGCCCCTGCTGGGTGAGGCGCTCGACCACGCGGCGATACTTGGGCAGCATCCCGGCGTGATGGACGCCAATGCCAGCCCGCAGGAACTTGCTGAGGGTCTTGCCAAATCCAGTGCCAAATCGGGTGTCTGCCAGGGCATTGGCGATGAGAGCCCGCTCCTCCTTAGACGCGACCTTGGTGCTGAGCAGCGCCTGCGCTCGGTCCACGGCGTCCTTTTGGGTGAAGTGCACCACGTACACGGGAGCCTGGCCCGTCTGGACCAGCCGCTCGATCACCTCGGGCAGCGGCTCGATGATGTAGTCGAAAGTCAGCGGCACGGGGCGTTCGGTGGTGGTGACCTGGGCGACGGCACGGGTGCCGCGACTTAGGAGGTCCTCGACTAGCCACGCGGTGTCGCCAAGCGTGGCCGACATGAGCACAAACTGCGCGTTCGGCAGCTCAAGTAGAGGCACCTGCCACGCCCAGCCGCGCTGCGGATCCGCGTAGAAGTGGAACTCGTCCATCACCACGAGCGAGGCGTCGGTCGCAGCGCCGTCGCGCAGTGCCAGGTTCGCCAGGATCTCGGCCGTGCAGCAGATGATCGGTGCGTCGGGGTTTACCGCCGAGTCGCCTGTCATGAGGCCCACGTTGTGCGTGCCAAACAGCTCGATCAGCGCGAAGAACTTCTCGCTCACCAGAGCCTTGAGCGGCGCCGTGTAATAGGTGCGGCCGCCGGTGCCCGCACGATTCGCCGCGAGGGCCGCGAAGTGCGCACCCGTGGCCACCAGCGACTTGCCCGAGCCAGTGGGCGTCGCGAGGATTACATGCGCGCCGGAGACGATCTCGATGAGCGCCTCGTCCTGATGCGGGTACAGCGTCAGGCCCTGGTCCGCCGCCCAGCCGGAAAACGCCTCGTAGAGGGCGTCCGGATCGGGGCTAGCGCCGGCCGCGGTTTCGAGCAAGCGGTCAAGCAGGCTGTTGAGTGGGCTGTTGAGTGGGCTGTTGAGTGGCAGCGCGGCGGTGGAAGTCATCGGTGTCTCACTCATCCGTGTCGAAGTCATCGATGTCATTGTCCCGCCCCCACGTAGGCCGTGCGACCACTACGCGCGGTGGTGCGGGGCCGATGCCGACGGGCAACGTCGGCCGGGCCGTGTCGGCCGGGCAGCGTCGGCCGGGCAGCGTCGGCCGGATACACAAAACCCCGCCGAGGTAAATTCCTCGACGGGGTTTCGCGTGGTGTCGTACTGCGCGGAGGCGGCACACGGCTGGCTAGCGGATGTCGTAGACAGAGGTCGCCTCGTCGGCGGCCTTGATCTCCGCCTGAATCTTCTCCGGGAGGTGCGCGTACAGGTTGGTGTTGTTCTTGGACGAGAACACGGTCAGGAATTTGTTAATCATGGGGACTCTCCTTGGTGCTGGGGTGTTGCTTGGTGGTGTGGTGCACCAGGAGCCTGAACGCGGAGTCCGGGCTACCGGGGCCCCTCGTTGGGAAAATGAAAAACTCGCCATGGCCGTTGAGAAAGGCGACGTTGCCATAACGAGTTTGTGCCTACAAAAATCGTGCGCACACCGTGGTCAACGGTGTGGTTCGCCGATGCATTCCAGCATCGTCACGCACCCGGCGCCTGCGCGGACTAAGGGATGTCGTAAACGGTGGTCGCCTCGTTGGCGGCACGGATCTCGGCCTGGATCGGCTCGGGAAGATGCGAGAAGCGGTCGGGGTCGTTCTTGGTGGTGAACGCTGAAAGGAACTTGGCGATCATGGGGCTCTCCTTGTGCTGGTGTGGTGCACCGGGAGCCTGAACGTGGTTCCGGGCTACCGGTGCCCCACGTTGGGAACTAAAAAACTCGCCATGGCTGTCCGTCGATGTCGACGTTGCCATAACGAGTTACGTGAAACATATTACCACTCAGGGACTGCAATGTCCCGTGCCCTGGCCACCACGAGGCCCCTCTGCGAGGTCCAAAACCGGTTCAGCATTGTGCGCAATTCCGCGGCCGTGGCGTCGGCCCCGAAGGCCTCCGTGCCGGGTTCGAACATCACGCCACTCGCGAGAGGCCCCGCGGGCACGGGATCAAATCCCATGGCATCTACCAGGGACGAGGCGTAATCGGCGTCTGCAGCGGCGTCTGCCGCTACGGCCAGCGCACGACGGTCAGGGTGGCCTGCGGGCCGTGCCAGGTTCTCGAGCTCCCACACGCTCGCATGATTGAACGTTTTCGCCGTCCGCGAACCGTTCAAAAAGGCCTGCACAATCTCCGATGTGGACGTCAGCGGGTCCGAAAACTCGGGGCGGAGGCCGTCGAGTTCCCACCAGTAGTTCAAGGCGTCGATCACCAGCTTTCCGGCCAGAGCATCGGCGGGGAGAGTCCGGTACTTGCCCAGGGGAATGGCCAGGATGACCACATCGGCGTGGGTCGCGTCGGCGATGCCCTGCGTGTCCGTCGAGCCGGCCACCACCACGTCGAGCCCCGCGTCGCGCGCCAGCCTCGCCAGCGCGGTGCCGACGCGCCCTGCGCCGAGTATGCCGACGCTGCTGATCCCTGCGCTGCTGATCCGTGCGCTGCTGATCCGTGCGCTGCTGATCCCTGCGCTGCTGATCCCTGCGCTGCTGATCTGTGGCTCGCTCATCTTCCGAGGATAGGCGGGTACCTCATGACCCACTGCGGGAGTTTCAGCGCCGAAGCGGGTACCTCATGTGCCACTTCCAGTGGTGGTGAGCGCTATTGCTAGTCGCGCTCGCGCTCGCCGTCTTCGACCTCGCGCACGTGCGGCGCAAGCGTTTGGATCACCACTGCCGCACCCACGAGAGACGCTCCGAGCGGCATCGTGGTCCACCTCACAAGGGTGATCAGCAGGTCCATCAGCCGCACCCCAGCCTCCGCGTTTGCGCCGGCGTAGTCCGCGATTCTAAAGAAGACCTCGGTCCCGAACGCCATCGCGAGAGCGCCGACGACGAACAGGCCAACGGCCCACTTGACGCATGTGACGGCTACAGGATGCATGGAAACCCCCCTCGAACGCGGCAGGCCACGGCGGCATGCCGAACGGATTTTCACGTTAGCACCGCCAGTATGAAGCGGGCGGGGCGCGTCGTCGAGTGAGGGAGAGATCGTCCGGTCTGGACCGGCGCTCAGTGCGCCGTCGCGCCCAGTTCGAGCAGCAGCACGCCGCCCGCGATCAGCGCAATGCCCGCACCCATGAGCCACGTGAGTGGCTCCTTGAAGAGCACCCGCGTGGCCACTGCGGTGAGGCACACGCCCACCGCGGCCCACACCCCGTACGCCACCCCGATCGTGAGGCCCCACCGGAGTGTGAGCGACAGCAACACGAACGACGCCGAGTAGCCGATCGCCACCGGAAGGAGCCAGATGCGGCGCCCCGTGGCCAGCATGCGCATCGACAGACTCGCGGCGACCTCCACGAGAATCGCCGACGCCAGGGCGAGCCAGCTCATGGGGTCTCCCTAGCGGAGGTCGGCTGCGCGGAGGTCGACCGCGCCGTGGTGGGCGTCCCTGAGTTGGGCGTCCCTCCGAGCTTGGCCCGAGCGCGCTCGGATCCCACTTGCACCAGCAGTACGCCGACGACGATTAGCGCCATTCCCGCGAGCATCGTTCGGGTCAGTGGATCCGCGAACAGAACCGCCCCGCCCAGCGCGGTCAGCGCGACCCCGCATGCGCTCCAGATCCCGTACGCGACGCCCAGCGGCATCCCCGCTCTGAGCACCAGGCCAAGTAGCCAGAACGAGCCAACGTACCCCGCGATAGTGAGTGCATACCAGGCAGGTTGCTGTTGCGCTGCGCTCAGCGCAAGCGAGCCGGTGACCTCGGACACGATGGTGGCGGACAAGAGCAACCACTTGCGCATGGAGCGCCCTCCGGAACGAGTTGAGATATACGCCAACGTGGGTGGGGGTTCGTTGAGACTGAGGTTAGTTGAGATCGGGCGTGGCGGTCCGCTTCGCGTGCGAAGGCGTGCCCGCACGCTGAGACCTCACGCGGTGCGGTTGCGAACGCGGGAGTGCGAGGGTGCCGCTCAACGGGATGGGGTCATTCGTCGATGTTTGGCGAGTACCTGAGGTGCCCACAGGAATGGGCGAAGGCCGAATTCGGGTACGTGAGAAGCGCCTACAGGGCCGTGAGGGTTTCTAGAGCGGCACCTCCGTCGGGGCGAGCGTGGGTTTGCGACGATTGCACCACTCGGGACGACGCCGATGCGTGCCTCGGGCTCGGGCACCCAGTGGCCGGTCAAGAACGCGGCGAACGCGGCGGCAACTCCCGGCTCGACCGCCACGCGCACCAATCGCCACAACCGAGACTCAGCCTCGAGAACCTCATCGTCATTGACGACGGCGGATTCGACGTGATGTGCCAAAAGCGTCGCCCATGGAGCACGGCCTGTTTGGGCGCCCAAGTGGTCGGCCGCAACCCTGGAGATGGGTGCTGAGGAGGGCTCTCCCGCGTGGATCGGATGTCCATCCTCGCCAACGCCGGCGGCCTCGAACTCGCGCCCAACCGGCGCGGCGCACGTCATCACGATCGGGTCGTCGTAGGCCTCGATCTGGGCGGGGGTGCGCCCCTGAGTCCAAGCCCGTGAGTCCAAGCCCGTGAGTCCAAGCCCGTGAGTCCAAGCCCCGGCGTCGTAGGCCCGTGGTGGAATGGGGGAGTGACCGATCTCCTGGCCGATGCCGCCGCAGCCCGCGCCCGCCACGCCGCCCTCGTCGCCGAGATCGAGGAGCATCGTGCCCGCTATTACGGCGAGGACGCCCCCACGATCTCGGACGGCGAGTACGACGCCCTCGAGCGAGAGGCGCGTGAGATCGAGGCGCAGTTCCCTGAGTTGGTTGAGCCGGAGTCTCCCACCCAGACCGTGGGTAGCGCGGGCGGGCGGACGGGCTTCGCGTCCGAGCGCCACCGCGAACGGATGATGAGCCTCGACAACGCATTCTCGATCGACGACGTCACCGCGTGGTGGGAGCGCGTGACGCGCGACGCAGGGAAGCAATCCGTGGTGTGCGAGCCCAAGATCGACGGCCTGTCCATCTCGCTCACGTATGTGGATGGCCGTCTGGAGCGCGCGCTCACCAGGGGGGATGGCACTACGGGTGAGGTGGTGACGGCGAACGTGCGCACCATCGCGGCGGTCCCGGAGACGCTCACAGGCGTGATACCAGCGCTGGTCGAGATCAGGGGCGAGGTGTTCTTGCCTGTCAAGGAGTTCGAGCGGCTCAACGAGGCGCTGCTTGCCGAGGGTAAGGCGCCTTACGCCAACCCGCGCAACACCGCGGCGGGCTCGCTCAGGCAAAAGGACGCGTCGGTCACGGCCACGCGGCCCCTGGCCCTCACCACCTATGCGCTGGGGATCCTCGACTGGGGGAACGCGGCGCCCGACCAACGCATCGGGACCCAACACGGTATCTACGAGGTGCTACGTGACTGGGGACTGCCGGTGAGCGGGCACGCCGCTGTGGTCAACGGCGTGGGCGAGGTCGAGGACTTCCTGCGGGAACTCGAGGCGAAGCGACACTCGATGTCGCACGAGATCGATGGCGCCGTGCTCAAGGTCGACGATCGCGCGGTCCAGGCCGAGCTGGGCTCGACCAGCAGGGCCCCGCGCTGGGCGATCGCGTACAAGTTCCCTCCCGAAGAGGTCCACACGACGCTCGAGGCGATCGAGGTGGGCGTCGGCAGGACGGGGCGCGTGACGCCATACGGCGTGATGACCCCCGTCACTGTCGCGGGGTCCACGGTCACGTACGCGACACTCCACAACTTCCACGAGGTGGTGCGCAAGGGAGTCCTCATCGGGGACACGGTGGTGCTGCGCAAGGCGGGCGATGTGATCCCCGAGATCGTGGGGCCTGTGGTGGCGGCTCGGACCGGCGCCGAGTACGCGTGGGTTCCGCCCACCGCCTGCCCGTCGTGCAGCACGGAGCTGGTGGAGCAGAAGGAGGGCGACAAGGACATGCGTTGCCCCAACGCCCAGTCCTGCCCCGCGCAGATCATCGACCGCATCGCGTTCATCGGCTCGCGCGGTGTTCTCGATGTCGAGGTGCTGGGCGAGAAGGCGGCCGCCGCCCTGATCGAGGCCAAGGTGCTTGTCAACGAGGCGGGTCTGTTCGACATCGGCGAGGACGCGCTCAAGCGCGCGACGCTCTTCACTCTCGACGTTGACGAAAAGCTCAGCAAGACGCAGCGGGAGGCGGGCGAGGAGCCGCGCCAAGCGGGCGACCTCACGCGCAACGGATCCAAGCTTTTGGAGGAGCTCTCCAAGGCGAAGTTCCAGCCGCTGTGGCGCGTGCTCCTGGGGCTCAGCATCAGGCACGTTGGTCCCACGGCTTCGCGCGCGCTCGCGGGCGCGTTCGGTTCCATGACGGCGATCAGGGAGGCGAGCGATGACGAACTCGCGAGCGTCGAAGGCGTGGGCCCCATCATCGCCGATGCGGTCAAGGCGTGGTTCGCCGAGCCGTGGCACGTCGAGATCGTCGACGGTTGGGCGGTCGCGGGGGTGCGGATGCAAGACGAGAGGGACGAGTCGATTCCGCAGACCCTCGCGGGGCTCACGCTCGTCGCCACGGGCTCTCTTGAGCGGTTTAGCAGGGACGGCGTGAAGGAAGCGATCATCTCTCACGGAGGCAAGGCGGCATCTTCCGTTTCCAAGAACACGCACTATGTGGTGGTGGGCGCCAACGCAGGAAGCAAGGCCGCGAAGGCGGAGGAACTCGGGGTCCCAGTGCTCGATGAATCCGCCTTTGAGGCGCTTCTCGCGAGCGGCGTTGGGGCGGTCCAGAACCCCACACATCCCCTGTAGGGTATGCCGACACGTTCGAGCGGCCCGGCCAAGCTCGGCCTGGCGCGTCTCGCGTTGAAGGACGTAGATTGAAGGCCACGATCCTGAAGGCGGCCATTTCGGCCAATCACATTGCCGACGGCAGCGTGGCGAACCGTCGGGTCGACATCGGCGCAACGGAAAGGTAAGAAGTCCCCATGGGTGCAGCATTACGCGAGGCCTGGTTGTGGCTTCTGCTCGCGTTCGCGCTCGGTCTAGTGATCGGGTACTTCCTCAAAGCGCGCATGGTGCGCGACCGAAACACCGCAGATAGCGCCACCGCAGATAGCGCCAGCGACGCCGCAACCACCGACGCGAGCGCCTCGAAGACCGCCGCCGTTGGTGTTGCTGTTCGCGCCGCGAGCGCTCCGGCGGCGCTGGCGACTCCGGTCGCGACGGCCACCGCCAAGGTGCCTGCAGCCACCAAGAAGGCCGCCACCAAGAAGACCTCCACCCGCAAGCCCGCCGCGAAGACCGCCACCCGTAGCAAGCCCGCCGCGAAGGCCGCCGTGCTCGACCTGGTGGCAGCGAAGACCGCGGTGGGCGCCACCGTCAAGCTGGACGACCTCAAGCTGATCGATGGCATCGGCCCCAGAATCGAGTCCCTGTTCAAGGCCGACGGCATCGCGACGTGGCGCGATCTCTCCAGGGCCAACGTTGAACGCTTGCAAGGCGTTCTGGACGCGGCCGGTCCGCGTTACAAGATGCAGAACCCCGCCTCGTGGCCCCGTCAGGCAGGGCTGTTGGCAGACGGCAAGTGGGCGGAGTTCAAGACACTCACCGACAAACTGAAGGGTGGCCGATGACTCAAGCGGTACGCGTCGTGGAACCGTCCGAACTGGGCAGGCTCCAAGAGATTGGCGAACTCACTGCACTTGCCTATCTGGCGGACGGGCTGATCGACAACGCCCACCCTTACGTGCCGCAATTGCGTGATGCGTCGGCTCGCGCGCAGCACGCACTTCTGTTGGCGATGGTCGATGGAGAGCGAGGAGAGGGCAAGATCGTGGGGACGATCACCCTTGTCCCGCCGGGTTCCCTGTTCGCGGAACTCGCTCAAGACGACGAGTTCGAGTTGAGGATGCTGGCGGTGTCTCCCATGGAGCGCGGTCGAGGCCTTGGAGCGGAGCTGACCCGTGCCGCGCTCGAGATGGCGGTACAGCGCGGCGCTCGCCGCGTGGTCCTTTCGACGATGGAAACGATGCACGTCGCGCATCGGCTGTATGAGCGGATGGGCTTTGTGCGGCGTGAGGACCTCGACTGGGTGGTCGTGGACAACCCCGACGGCACGGTGCGTCAGGTGAACCTCGCCGAGGACCCGAGCAGTGCCCAGGACGGCGTCAAACTGCTGGGCTATGCGTGGGAGCCCGCCCAGTAGACTCGGGGGCATGTCCACCCTTAGCCGCGCAGACGTCGCGCGACTGGCCGCACTTGCGCGCATCGACATGACCGACGAGGACCTCGACAGGCTTTCCGGGCAACTGGCCGCCATCGTCGATGCCGTCGCGCTCGTGGCCGAAGTCGCGGCCGCCGACGTCCCCGCCACCTCCCACCCCAT